>JANOFU010000088.1:0-39008 GCA_031413815.1 Hyphomicrobium sp.
GTCGGGCGGCACGCCGCGCGAATTCTGCACGATCTCCGTTACAGATGGCATTGCCATGGGCCACCAGGGCATGAAGTCGAGCCTCGTGTCGCGCGAATGCATTGCGGATTCGATCGAACTCACCGTGCGCGGCCACAGCTATGACGCGCTCGTCGGCCTCGCCGGCTGCGACAAGAGCCTGCCGGGCACCATGATGGCCATGCTGCGCCTCAACGTGGCGAGCGTGTTCATGTATGGCGGCTCGATTTTGCCCGGCAAGTTCAAAGGCCGCGACGTCACCGTTGTCGATGTGTTCGAAGGCGTCGGCATGCACTCCGCCGGCAAGATGAGCGACGCAGATCTGCACGAACTGGAATGCGGCGCATGCCCGAGCGCGGGCGCGTGCGGAGGTCAGTTTACAGCAAACACCATGGCGATGGTGTCGGAAGCGATTGGCCTGGCGTTGCCTGGATCCGCCGGCGCACCAGCCCCCTACTTGGACCGCGACACCTATGCGGTCGCCAGCGGCAAGGCCGTCATGCGGTTGATCGCCGATGGCATCAGGCCTCGCGATATCGCAACACGCGCTGCGTTTGAGAACGCGGCGGTCACAGTTGCCGCCACGGGCGGATCGACCAACGCTGCGTTGCATCTGCCGGCCATGGCGCACGAGTGTGGCATCGAGTTCGATCTGTTTGACGTTGCCGAGATTTTCAAGCGGACGCCCTACATCGGTGACTTGAAGCCCGGCGGGACGTACGTCGCCAAAGACGTGTACGACATCGGCGGCATTCCGCAGATCTTGAAGGCGCTGCTCGAAGGCGGCCACCTCAACGGCGATTGCCTGACGGTCACCGGCCGGACGATGGCTGAGAACCTCGAGAAGGTGGTTTTCAATAAAGACCAGAAGGTCATTTACCCGGTGTCCAATCCAATCTCGCCAACAGGCGGCGTGGTCGGGCTGCGCGGCTCGCTCGCTCCTGAAGGCGCGATCGTCAAGGTTGCTGGCATGAAGACGCTGCAGTTCCGCGGACCAGCGCGCGTGTTCGACTGCGAAGAAGATGCCTTCGGTGCTGTATCCAACCGCGACTACAAAGACGGCGACGTGCTGATCATTCGCTACGAGGGTCCTAAAGGTGGTCCCGGCATGCGCGAAATGCTGTCCACGACGGCCGCACTCTACGGCCAGGGCGCCGGCGACAAGGTGGCACTCATCACCGTTGGCCGGTTCTCAGGTGCCACACGCGGGTTCTGCATCGGTCACGTCGGTCCGGAAGCGGCTGTCGGCGGTCCAATCGGGCTCATCGAGAATGGCGACATGATCTCGATTGATGCCGAAAATGGCACACTCGATCTGGAAGTTCCCAGCGACGAGCTGGATCGCCGCAGAAAAACCTGGAAGGCCCCGCCGAATGCTTACCAGAGCGGAGCGATCCGGAAGTTTGCCGATCAAGTTGGCCCCGCCCGGTACGGTGCGGTCACGCATGCGGGCGGAAAGGCGGAAGTGATCTGCTATGCCGATATCTAGAGCACACATGAGGGGCGCCGCCGCATCGATTGCGGTGCTAGCGCTGTTCGCGGCCAGCGCGGCGATGGCGGGAACCATCAAGTTCTCCTCACCGCGCGACGCGCTGAAGCAAGGCATGAGCGCCTATCAGGGCGGCTACTATGAGATCGCGATCCCCGCGCTCGAAGAGGCCGCCGCTGCTAAAGAATTCATGGCCGAGTATTACTTGGCGCGGATTTATTCCGACAACAACGGCGCGCACACCGACCACGCCAAAGCCTACATGCTGTTTCAGCGCATCGCCGACGAATATGCCGACGCGGACCCGGATGATGATCCGCACGCCCGCTATGTCGGCAAGGCGTTGACGGCGTTGGCGAGCTATGTGCGCCAGGGCCTGCCGGAAATCGGCTTGAAGGCCAATCTCGATCAGGCCGTGTTCTACCTTCGCAATGCCTCGACCACGTTCAACGACGAAGACGCGCAGTTCGAAATCGCCAAGCTGCAATTGCGCGGCGAGGGCGTCGAAGCCGACGAAGCGCTGGGCCGTCATTGGCTGTCGGTGCTGAGCGAGCGCGGTCACGCCGGTGCGCAGGCGTTCCTGGCCGATCTATTGTGGCGCGGCAAGTACATGCAGCCCGATAAGCCGCGCGCGCTGGCGCTCATTGCGATTGCTGTCGAGAACGCGCCTGTTTACGAGCGGCTGTGGATCGAAGACATCTACCAGAACATCTATTGCGGGTCGGGCGAGGGCATCCGCAAGCAGGCGACCGGCATCGTCGCCGAGTGGGGCAACCGCTATGGTCGCAAGCCGGAGACGCGTGATGGGTCGGGGCTCGGTCTGCTGACCGCTGCGCCTGAACGCACGTGCCAGAACGGCGAACCCGTTGGGCC
Source organism: Hyphomicrobium sp. (assembly GCA_031413815.1). Classification (GTDB taxonomy): domain Bacteria; phylum Pseudomonadota; class Alphaproteobacteria; order Rhizobiales; family Hyphomicrobiaceae; genus JAGVSR01. The sequence goes on from JANOFU010000088.1 coordinate 2,381, forward strand.
GATCAAGATGCTGGATGGTGGCCCGCTGCAGCCAAATCCTGAGATCGAGGCTGGACTTCCCGTTGCTCCAGGCCGTCCGGCGTTGGGGTTCACGTATGGCGTGACCACGCCAACGCTGCGGGACGCGGGCGTGACGCGAGATGGTCCGCAAGAGCGTTGAGGTCGCTGTGGGGTCAGACCCGTCGTGTCGAAGACAAGCTTCACGGCTGTCCGGTTCGGACCTTCACTGACAGACGCGACATCATGTTTGAATTACCGAAAACGCTCAGGTTGGTGAGCAACGACATGATTCCCTCTCCCGTCGGGAGAGGGTCAGGGTGAGGGGTTAAAGTCCCAGCAATGAGACACTGAAACCCCTCACCCGGTTCGCCGAGGACGAGTTAGCAAGGCCGCTAACTCGTGGCGAACCTGCCCTCTCCCGGTGGGAGAGGGACCAAAAAACCTCAATCGGACAGTCGTGAGGCACGGCTTCGGCATTGACGGGTCTGACAACGGTCAACCCAGTTCCACCCACACCGGCGCGTGATCGGACGGTTTGTCCCAGCCGCGCGTGAATTTGTCGACGCCCGCTGATGTAAGGCGGTCCGCGGCTTGCGGCGACAGCATCAGGTGGTCGATGCGGATGCCATCGTCCTTGTTCCAGGCTCCCGCCTGATAATCCCAAAACGTATAGATTCCGGGTTCGGGATGACAGGCGCGGATTGCGTCGATGAACCCGAGGTTGGACAGCGCCTGAAATGTGCCGCGGCTTTCGGGTTGGAACAGCGCATCGTTGACCCACGCGGTGGGCCGCTTGGCGTCTTGCGGCTGCGGGATGACGTTGTAGTCGCCGGCCAGCACGAACGGCATCTCATCTTCGAGCCGATGTTTTGCGTGCGCTTCCAGGCGGGCCATCCAGGCGAGCTTGTAGGAGAATTTTTCGGTGCCGAGCGGATTGCCGTTGGGCAAGTAGAGGCACCCAACGCGCACTGAGCCCGAGGGGCCGGACACAATCGCTTCGATGAACCGCGATTGCTCATCGCTGTCATCGCCGGGCAGCCCGCGCGTCACGTCCTCAAGCGGGAGTTTCGACAGGATCGCGACGCCGTTGAAGCCCTTCTGGCCGTGGGTCTCAACCCGGTAGCCGAGATCCTGGAACGCTTCCGCCGGGAAGCCTTCGTCGACGCTTTTGATTTCCTGAAAGCAAATGACGTCAGGGGACTGTTCGCGCAGGTACGTCAGCGCCGTCTCGATCCGCGCCTTGACGCCGTTGATGTTCCAGGTGGTGATTTTCATGGGGGAGTTTTGGCACTGACGGGGTGAGAAGGGAAGTGGGGGTGGGACTGAGTGTGACTGCGATGGTCAGGAGGTCAAAGTGTGGACTTCTTTCGCCCCAGGAGTGCGAACGCACGTTGTGCGATCTCTTAAATGATTATTAAGCCACCGATAGCGGACGTAAATTGTCTGGCGTGGTTGAAGGTGCCCTTGGTGAGTCTGGCTGGACCCAGTCCACCGAGACGAATTTGTTGCTCGCTCCACGACTCCCGCTCAAGACGCATTGTTTTTGGGGATATCACCGTCATGACCCTCTGGTTCCCTGCATGGACCGGTACATCTTCCGCTCCTTAAACCGTTAGAACAGATGACATTTCGTTATATCTGGCGGTTGGTTTTGGCTACACGACAGTCGCCGACCCCTCACCAGACTGGAAAACAAACGCCGATACTCCTTCCGAAAACGCATTATAATATGCGATGCCACGGAAATCGTAGCGGTTCAAATACGGATGCTACTGCTGTGACTGTGGTTTTAAAAACTCATAACAAAATCAATATACTATAAGATTTAATTACTATGCTTTTCTAGTAAAATGCATATATTAATCACAGTTCTTGTTTTGTTCAAGTATAAAGTTCGATTGCCAAGCGCGGGTTAAATCCGATTAAATTGCTTCTATTACTGTTATATCGGCTTGTTAACCATATCTTCTTCAGCTAAGGATAATGCGTGCTGAGTTTTTCGAGACTACGAGGGGTTATAGATGGTTGATCCTGAAACAGACCCTGAACTTGAGGCAATGTCATCCGTTCTGGCCAAGTTAAGTGCTCTGGAAGACAAAGAAATGCAGGCGAGAGTGCTCCAGTGGGTCGCGATCAGGCTTGGCACAACGGTCGAAGTGCGTTCCACGAGACCGTTTCATGGCGGCGAACTAGCTGAGCCGCAACGCGAGGGAACAATCACAACCGTTGCAGCAAGATTGAACGTCAAATCTTGCCGCGATTTGCTGGTGGCAGCGGCCGTGCATCTCTGCCTGTACCAACGCAAGGAAAGGTTCGCTCGGTCCGATTGGTTAGAGTGCGCGAAGGAAGCGAAGCAATGGAAAGTGGACTATTCAGTCCAAACCGCCACAGCAATGGGCCGATTGCTTAACGCGGGTTTCGTCAACGAAACGGCCAAGGACGTCTTCAGCGTGCCCGATGATCAGCTGAAGAGCGTCGAAGCGAGGTTGTGATGGAAGGTTCTGACATTGTTGAGGGTAAGACGCGGCTCCGTGTGAAGCTCGGTGCCGCAGAAATTGAATATGAGGGTGGGGCCGCTACTCTTGAGAAGGTGATCATGCCGACAGTGGCAAGGATGATCGATATGGTGGAATCTCACGCCGATCTTCAAGGCCCGCATGCGCCAATTCAGATCGAACAATCGAAGACGCCAGCGCCGCAGCTCGCGTCTAATAGCTACGATCATTCAAGCAACACCATCGCGGTCTCCATGAACGCGAGCAGCGCTTCTGAGCTAACCATTGCTGCTTGTGCCCACCTTGTTTTCGTGAAGAAGAAGGAGCGCTTTAGTCGGAAGGAAATGTTGAATGAAATGAGGGGCGCGCCATCGTTCTTCAACTCAAATATGCCTGGAAATCACACGAAGACGCTTGCCACGCTCGTGGACAACCGGCGGCTTCACTTAGTGGACGCGCAGAATATGCTCTTCGCACTCTCAAACGACGAGCGCAGAAACCTGGAGCAGGTTCTTGCTCAAATTAAGTGAACTCACCTTTTGGCTTCACCAGAAGGAAGTCAGTAGGCTCGAAAAGGCCCTCATGATTCTGGCTAGCGAACCCAAAGCCCTTCAGGTCAAAGAAATGAAGGGTCGGGCTCGCGAGGCTGGGTTGAAGATTCCCGATTCTTGGAACCTGTCAGACACTCTTGCCAAGTCGAGCGGATACGCGATTAACGACGGTAGCGGCTGGCAGATCACCAACGCAGGTAAGCAGCATCTTCGCAACATTGGTGTCTCGATGGTGAGCCCGGCAGCTGTGCAGGTCGCTGGAGAACTTCGTGAAGCACTATCGTTGATCACTAATGCTGGTACCCGCGCCTTCGTCGGGGAGGCCGTCAAGTGTTACGAAGCGGAGTTGCATCGCTCTGCCGTCGTGATGTCTTGGCTGGCAGCCGTGCATATCCTGCAAACTTTCGTTGTCACCAACCATTTGGTGGATTTCAACGCTGAGGCCTTGCGCCTCAATCCCAAGTGGAAGTCTGCCAAGACAGCGGATGATCTTGGGCGCATGAAAGAATCGGAGTTTCTAGATCGATTGGCGGCGATCTCAGTGATCGGCAAGAATGTGAAGGACCAGCTTCAGAATTGCTTGGATTTGAGAAACGCAGCCGGACATCCTAACTCACTGGAAATCGGAGGCCCGTCTGTCATGCACCATATCGACGTGCTCATCAGAAACGTATTCAAGAAGTTCTGAGAGGCGCGCGGCAGCGTTGGTAGATTCGGCGCTGACACGTGCCCCGCAGCCGTAGGGTTGGTAGTGACCGCCGCGCCGCTGGTGGTCTCTCTCCACATCACGCGGCTGAAACCCAACGCCGCGAGTTCGACTGTAAGGGTCTACAACGATGTTGGGATTCCTCCGAACGACCTCCGGGGGCAACACAACCGGCACGTGGTCATGTAGACTACACCCATCCTACGTCCGGGCTTGATCCCGACCAGTCCCGTCTCATACTCGATTGAGCATCACAACGGAGAAGCGAAAAATGAAAAAAGTAGCCGTTATGCTTGCAATTCTAACGGTCGGGCAAATGCTTGGCAGCGCGGCGAGCGCTCATACGATGCTGTGGAGGGCCGGCGAGCATCGGATGAAGGCCTTTGGTCATTGCGCTAAAGGGCCGTGCATGAAGCGCGCAGATTTTGGCCGAAGCAAACGGCACCACCATCACGGAAGCATCATCGTGACCGGCTCCGTGCGTCACGATTGGACTTGCCGGGTCCTATAGCATCGCTTTGCATCATGGATTGGGGCCGTGCCAGGTGAAGGGGTGGTTGCAAAAGTCGAAGTCGCGGCACGTCACGCCGGAGCGGATTGCCCCTCACCCCAGCCCTCTCCCCGTAAGGACGGGGCGAGGGAGAAGCATCACCCCTCCATCCACCGCACCGCATAGACCGGCGGCAAGCGCGCGGCAGCGGCGGTCCAGGTGTCGCCTTGGTCGTCGGAGACCCACAGTCCGCCGGTGGTCGAGCCCATGGCGAGGCTGTTGCCGTCGGCGCTGATGTCGAGGGCGTGGCGGTAGACGATGTCGTAGGACGGCTCCTTGGGCAGCCCCTTGTGCAAGACGTCGAACGTTTTCCCGCCGTCGCGCGTGCGCGTGACCACGAAATGGCCGTCAGATGGGATGCGCTTTTCGTCTTTGATTTCGGGAATGAACCAGGCCGTGTCGCCGTCCTGCGGGTGCACGGCGACCGCGAAGCCGAAAGACGAGGGCTTCGCCGCGCATTCGTGCCAGACTTTGCCCGCGTCATCGGAGCGGAAGATGCCGTTGTGATGCTGGATCCACATGCGATCGGGTTGGCCGGGGCATTGCACGAGGCGGTGCGCGTCCTGGCCGTTGGGGTTCAGGCGGTGCTCTTCGGGCGCGTGGTCCTGCCACATGCCGGTGTTGTCGTTGATCCAGGTGCGCCCAGCGTCGCGCGTTTCCCAGATGCCGCCGGTCGAGACGCCGATGCGGATGGTATTGGTGTCACGCGGGTCAACGCAGATCGAATGGATGCCCGGTAAATCCGCGCCGCCGCCCATCCATTGAGTGCGTTTGGGATCATTCCACAGCGCGCTGACCATCTGCCAGCTCGCGCCGTGATCGTGCGAGCGGAACAGTCCGCCGGGGATGGTGCCGCACCACAGCACGCCGCGTTCCTTGGGGCCGCCGGTCTCCAGGCCCCACACGCGCACCGTGCTCCACGGCAGTGGAACGCCCCACATGTCCTTGTCTTCGCAGGTCTCGGGCTTGGGCGGATAGGCGGGGGCCGGCTGCTCGGTCCAAGCCGCCCCGGGGCCGTCGCTGACGTGCATCTTGACGCCGAAGTGGCCGTGATCGAGGGCGGCGTAAAGTTTGCCGGAGCGCCTGTCGTGGAGCACGACGGAGACATTGTCGGCAAGGAAATCGCTGCGCTCGATCACCCACGGCGCGGCTGCCTTGCCGGTGCGGGCCAGCGTGAACAGACCTTTGCGCGTCGCCGCGAGGACCTTGAGGGACATTGAACACCTCCCTCTCCCCGTTTCTGCACTCAACGGGGAGAGGGGATAGTCTTATCCGCCGGATAGGGACTGCACAACGAGGATATCACTGTGTGGTGTTACGGGCTCGGCGAGCATTTTGCGGTCTTTAATCGCCACGCCGTCGACGAACACCAGCATGTGTTTGCGTAGATGGGATTGGTCGTCCAGCACGTAGCCGCGCATCAGCGGATGATCGCGGAACACAGCCTCAAGCGCGGCGCGCACGGTTTTCGCATTAACGGCCAGCGCGGGCACCTGGACATGCCGCTGAAGGGCTGAGCCAAATGTGACCTTCGGCATCGATCGCTCCGGTACAATCGGCTGCCCCTCACCCTAACCCTCTCCCGGTAAGGACGAGGAGATGGATTTACAGCTACATCGAAAAACTGGTGCCGCAGCCGCATGATGACGTGGCGTTCGGATTGTTGATCTTGAAGGCGGCGCCGATGATGTCGTCGACGAAATCGATTTGCGATCCGGCCAAGTATTCGAGCGAGACGGGGTCGATCAAGACCTGAGCTCCCGATCGTTCGAGCACGACATCGTCCGCCGCGCGGTCTCCGGTTAGGTCGAACTTGTATTGGAAGCCTGAACAGCCGCCGCCTTCCACCGAGACGCGCAGCATGGTGCCGGGAGCTTCGCCAGCCACGATCTCCGAAATACGATGCGCGGCCCGCTCGGTGACAATGACGGGAGCTGTAGTGACGTCGGCCGGCATGAGGGGACCTTGCTATGTGACGGCGCATCGGAGCAAAGATTGCTGCCAGGCGCGATTTCGCTCACAAGAGCATAGGAATGCGGCTGGAGAAGTCAAATCGGCGGCCATTGCACCGGGTTCTGGCAAGCTCTGGGGCCTGGCTGCGAGCGACTCAAGAACAAGATCCATGACCATACCGCTTCAATTGATTGGGTCTCCCGGCGGCTACGGCGAGGAGCTGGCGCCGGGGGAACGCGTGTTGGCGGCCTATGCGGCCAGCGCGGTGGCCTCGCGCGGACGGTTCCATGCTGAGCCCGAGTGTCCGACGCGCAGCCCGTTCCAGCGCGACCGGGACCGGGTTTTGCATTCAACGGCCTTCCGCCGCCTGACGCACAAGACGCAGGTGTTCATTTACCACGAGGGCGATCACTACCGGACGCGCCTGACGCACAGCCTCGAAGTCGCGCAAATCGCGCGGACGATCGCACGGCAACTGCGGCTCGATGAGGATCTGGCGGAAGCGTTGGCACTGGCTCACGATTTGGGTCATTCGCCGTTTGGCCATGCCGGTGAGCGGGCGCTCAACGCCGCTATGAAGGACCACGGCGGCTTTGATCACAATGCGCAAAGCCTGCGCGTCGTGATCAGTCTTGAGCGCAAGTATCGCACGTTTGATGGCCTCAATCTGACGTGGGAAACGCTCGAAGGCTTGGCCAAGCACAATGGGCCAGTTGATGTCATCAAAGGCGCGGCGGTTCTCAAAGTGATCCGCCGGTTCGATGGCTGGCAGGGGCTGGAGCCATCACGCTGGGCCGGCGGCGAAGCGCAAGTAGCAGCTCTTGCCGATGACATCGCGTACCTGTCCCACGATGTCGATGATGGATTGCGGGCTAGGTTGCTGTCGCTCACGTCTCTAAGTGATGTGCCGTTTGTGGGCCCGTTCGCACGCGACACGGCACATGCGAGCGACATGCCTCTCGATGGCCGCGCGATCTTCGAAGTCACGCGCCGCATGATCACGCGCATGATCGGCGATGTGGTCGGCGAAAGCCGCAACCGGTTGCGGGCGCTGGCACCGCGCTCACCCGACGATCTTCGCTCTGCCAACCACGCGGCCGTCGCGTTTTCCGCGGGTACGGCAGCAGACCTCGAGCAGTTGCGCGGGTTCCTGTTTGACAAGGTTTACCGGCATCCGCGTGTGGCCCGCGTCATGGCGGACGCTGAAGGGATCGTGTCTGACTTGTTCGGGCGGTATGCCGATGGGACCGATCCCGGCGCAATGCCAGATGCCTGGGCGAGCCTGATGCGCGGGCTCGATGATCGCCGTCAGGCCCGGCTGGCGGCCGACTATCTGGCCGGGCAGACCGACCGCTATGCGCTCGCCGAGCACCGGCGGCTGTTTGACGCCACTCCGGAATTGCGATAGGCGCGCTGCTCCGCCACAACGATGCTGTCCGGTGAGCCCGCCGGGTTCCAGACACCTAAGGAATTTTTCATGAACGTGTTTGCGCATGTCGAAGCCAAGATCCAGGCTGCGCTGCAAGCGATGAAAGCCGCCGGGCAACTGCCGTCTGATCTTGATGTGTCGAACATCGAGGCAGAGACGCCGCGCGATCCGGCCCACGGCGATCTCGCCACCAATGCGGCCATGGTGCTGTCCAAGGCGGCCAAACAAAAGCCGCGTGAGATTGCCGACGCTCTCAAGATATTTCTTGAGAAGGACGACGAGATTGCGCGCGTCGATGTGGCCGGGCCCGGCTTTATCAACATCACGATGACGCCCGTGTTTTGGCAAGGCCTCGTGAATTTGATCTTGCAGCAGGGCCCATCCTATGGCCGCGGCACGCCAGGACAAGGCAAAGTCAACGTCGAGTATGTGTCGGCCAATCCGACCGGGCCCATGCATGTCGGCCATTGCCGAGGCGCTGTGTTTGGCGATGCGCTGGCAAACCTGCTGGCCTTTGCCGGCTTTGATGTCACGCGCGAGTACTACATCAACGATGCCGGCGGGCAGGTCGATGTGCTGGCCCGGTCTGCGCACCTGCGCTATCGCGAGGCGTTGGGAGAGACGATTGAGATTCCGGAAGGGTTTTATCCCGGCGAGTATCTAAAGCCTATCGGTCAGGCACTGGCGAAAAAGTACGGCAACACGTTCATCGGAAAACCGGAAGCCGAGTGGCTGGCGCCCATCCGCAACGAAGCGATTGCGGCGATGCTGGCGATGATCAAAGAGGATCTCACGGCCCTCAACATTCGCCATGATATCTTTGTGTCAGAAGCCTCTCTGACCCGTGGGCCGGTCAATAAGGTCAAGGCCGCCATCGATGCGTTGCGCGCCAAGGGGCTGATCTACGAGGGCCGGTTGGAAAAGCCGCTCGGCCATGACGACGCTGAATGGGAGGACCGCGAACAGGTCCTGTTCAAGTCGACGCAATTTGGCGACGACCAAGACCGTGCACTGCAAAAGTCGGACGGGAGCTACACTTACTTCGCCGGCGACATCGCCTACCACTACGACAAGCTACAGCGCGGCTATGGCGACTTGATCAACGTGTTTGGCGCGGACCACATCGGGTACATCTCGCGCATGCTGTTTGCGGTGGCGGCCTTCACGGGCGGCACGCCTGATGTGAAGAACTGGAGAGTCGCTGGCGGCACGACGGATTTCGATATCCGGGTTGTGCAACTCGTGAAGCTGTTCAAGAATGGCGAGCCGTTTAAGATGTCGAAGCGGGCAGGGACCTTCGTCACCCTGCGCGATGTCGTGGATGAAGTCGGGCGCGACCCCGTGCGCTTTATGATGCTCTATCGCAAGGAGCTTGAGCCGCTCGACTTCGACTTTGCCAAGGTGACCGAACAGTCGAAGGACAACGCGGTGTTCTACGTGCAGTACGCGCATGCCCGCGCTGCAAGCGTGTTTCGCAACGTGGCTGAGCAATTGCCCGGGCTCGATCTGTCAGCCCCGGTTCTTGGCCAGGCCAAATTGTCCGCCCTGACCGATCCGGCGGAACTGGAACTGATCCGTAAGATGGCGCTTTTCCCCAAGATGGTTGCGGGCGCGGCCAGCGCCCATGAACCCCACAGGCTCGCCTTCTATCTCTATGATTTAGCTTCTGCTTTTCATAGTTTATGGACGCGCGGCAACGATTTGCCACAATTGCGATTTATCCAGCCTAATGACGGGGATCTGACAGTTGCGCGATGCGCTTTGGTCGCTGCGACGCGAGCGGTGATATCCTCAGGTCTTGGTGTTCTCGGTGTCGAGGCGCCGGAATCTATGCGGTAGACTCATGATTCGAGTGAGGCCGGCGGGGCCTCGTTGAGTGAAGGATACGCGATATGGCACGGACAGATAGTCCACAGGCGCCGCCGGGGGGTTGGCCCGCGCAGCGTGGCACTGCCGAACAAGATGCCCAGTATTGGGCGCATGCTCCGCAACCCCCAGCCCAGCCGGGTCAGGCAAGACCGGTCCCACAAGGGTACGCACCAGCGCCCGCTCCGGCGCAGCGCCCGGTCGCTCCGGCGGCCGATCCTTATGGCCATCAGGCTCAAGGCTACTATTACTCGCAGCCGGCAGCTCAAGCCGTGCCGCAACCGCAGCGCGCTCAGCCCGGGTATGCGCCTCAACACGATCCTTATGTTGCACAGCAGCCGCCTCAGCAGGGCTATGGCGCAGGTTATGCCCAACCGCAGCAAGGCTATGCGCCGCCTGCTGACCCCCGCCAGGCTGCTCCTGCTGCCCATGCCCAACGGCCCGATTTGCGGGGCCCCGACTACGATCAGTGGCCACAGGCCATCCAGCAACATGATCCCCGCTCCTACGACCTTTCGAGCTACATGCCGCCGGCCTCGCGCGCGCCGCCGCAACAGCAGTACACCAACGACTATGCCCAGCCGGTGGCCGGTCAACAGCCGGGCTACAGTGATTGGGGCCATCAAGCGGGCTATACCCAGGATGCCTCGCTTGCCCAAGGTGGCTATGACGCCGGGCACGTCGAAGGCGGGGCTCTCGAAGCGGGTTATGCCGACGAGGAAGCTGGCTACGAATTCGAAGATCCGCCACGCCGCCGTAAGAGCATGATGATTGCTGCCGCACTCGTTGGCGCGATCGTTGCCGGTGGTGGGTTGGCTTACGCCTATCAATCCTTACTTGGCGCGGACGCCAGCGGCCCGACACCTGTGGTCAAGAGCGCGTCAACGCCGAGCAAAGTGAAGCCGTCCGATCCAGGCGGCAAGCAATTCGCCCACACCGATAGCAAAATCCTTGGCCGCTTGAACGACGGCTCGAGTTCGTCCGAAGTTGATGCCAGCGGTGCCAAGAAAGTACCGACGTTGGTCGTCGGCCGCGATGGGTCCATCATTCCACCCTCCGCACCATCTGTCACCGCGACAGTGCCGGTTCCTGGCATGACCCTCGTTGATGTCACGGGCCCGGCAGCGGCAACGCAAACCCCCGCTCCGGCCGCCGCAGCTGCGGCCGCGGGCGCCGCTCCCAAGACCGACACGCCACCGCCCGTTCAGCAGGCAAAGCCCGTAGTTGTGACGCCACCTGCGGAGCCGCAGAAGCCGGTCGTAATCGCGAAGGCGGAACCAGCCGCCGCGCCTGCAGCGGTGCCAACGACCACACAATCGCTGGCCGTCACAGCAGCGAACGCGGCCGCTCCTGGTGGCGCTGACAAGGCACCTGTGAAGCCCGTCAAGGTCGCGAAACTTGAAGCGCTGAACGAGGCGACGGATGCCGCGCCGGCGGCCGCCCCTGCGAAGCTGAAGAAGGTCACCGTACCGGTGATAGCTGCCACCGGTGCGGGCTATGTGGCGGTGCTCGCGTCAGTGCCCGCGTCTGACAGCAGCCGCATGGACTCTCTGAAACAGTTTGCGGATATGCAGCAGAAATACGGTTCGGCCCTGCAAAACAAGACGCCCGACGTGCAGGAAGCCAACCTCGGCGACAAGGGCAAGTATCACCGCCTCGTCGTTGGTCCGCCGGGCTCAAAGGATGCCGCTACGACAGTCTGCAGCGAGCTTAAGTCCCAAGGATATACCAGCTGTTGGATCACGGCTTACTAAGCTCGATATTGATCTGGAACAAAGGCCGCGGGGAACCTCCGCGGCCTTTCGCATATATGGAGCAAAAAAGCACTTGGAGTTGCGATGCGCTCTGCCTTGATCACTGGACTGGCCGGGGCCACCCTGTTGCCCGATGAGACGCGGTTTCTGAGCGAGATGCGCCCGATCGGCATCATCTTGTTTTTGCGAAACTGCGTCAGCCATCATCAGATTCGCGCGCTCGTCGCCGATGCAAAAGTTGCGATTGGATCTGACGAGGTGCTCGTTCTGATCGATCAGGAGGGCGGCCGTGTTCAGCGATTGCGGCCACCGCTTGGCCGCGCATTGCCGCCTGCCGCGGCCTATGCTGCGCTCTACGCGCAAAATCCAAGTAAGGTGTGTCAGGCGGCTTTCGATGCAGCGCGCCTCGTGGCCCAAGACTTGATCGAATTGGGCATCAACACGGATTGTGCGCCGGTGCTCGATGTTCCTGTTGAAGGATCACACGCCATTATTGGCGATCGCGCCTATGGCACGTCACCCGAACAGGTGGCAGCCCTTGGTCGCGCCGTTGCGGAGGGTTTTCTGGCGGGTGGCGTGCTGCCGGTCATCAAGCACATTCCGGGTCATGGCCGCGCCACGAAAGACAGCCACCTGGATTTGCCGGTGGTCACTACGTCACACGCGGATCTGTCAGCGACCGATTTCGCCGCCTTCAAAGCGCTCAGCGACATGCCAGCCGCGATGACGGCACACGTGGTGTTCACGGGCATTGATCCAGATGCCCCGGCAAGTACGTCCCTGAAAGTCACGCGCGATGTGATGCGTGGCGAGATCGGATTCGACGGCTTGTTGATGAGTGATGATCTCAGCATGCACGCGTTGACCGGGACCATCCGCGAGCGCGCTGAAGCGGTCATTCGGGCGGGCAGCGATGTGGCCCTGCATTGCAACGGCGATCTGACTGAGATGGCGCAAGCCGCGGCGGGCGTTCCCGTCCTCGCGGGCGACGCACTGCGGCGCGCCGAATCGGCTTTGCGGCTGCTGCAATCCAGCAAACCGTTTGATTTGGCAAGGGCGGAGGCGTCACTGGCGCTTGTTATTGAGAGCCACACCCGCGCCTCTGAATCAGTGTAAGTTGACGGAAAGCTGTGGGCTATTTGGCCCCGCCACGTTTCTGTTTTGGACCTGACACGAAAGCATGACCAACGAGGCCACAGACCCGCAAGATGCGCCGGAAGCATGGCAGCTTCCCGACGGCGAACTCGCGCCGGCGGCCTCCGAAGCGTTGATTGTGGACGTTGCCGGCTTTGAAGGCCCACTTGATTTGCTGCTGGCACTGGCCCGCACGCAGAAAGTCGATATCTCCCAGATTTCGATCCTTGCTCTCGTTGAGCAGTATCTCAAGTATATCGCCGACGCGCAGAACTTTAAGCTCGAGATCGCAGCCGACTATCTCGTGATGGCAGCGTGGCTCGCATTCTTGAAGTCGCGGCTACTTCTGCCAAAGGAAAAAAGCGAGACGGGCGAAGCCTCTGCCGAGGACCTGGCCCAGCAGCTTGCCTTCCGGCTGGCGCGGCTCGATGCCATGCGCAACGCCATCGCTCAGTTGATGAACCGCAACCGGCTTGGCCGCGATGTGTTTGCCCGCGGCATGCCCGAGGGCGTCAAAACCGTTCGCGACACGCAATGGACGGCCGAAGTGTACGATCTTCTTAGGGCCTACGCCGATCAGCGCCGCCGCAACGTCAAAGTGGTGCATGTCGTCAAGATGCGCAAAGTCTGGTCCATCAAAGACGCGCGCAGCCGCCTCGAAATGCTGGTCGGCAAAAGCATCGGCGGCTGGGTGCAGCTCGACATGTTCCTCGAGCACTATCTGCCGAAGGGTGAAGATGCGCGCACGGTGGTCGCAAGTTCGTTCGGCGCGACATTAGAGATGGCGCGCGAAGGCATGCTTGAGTTGCGGCAAGACGCTCCGTTCTCGCCAATTTTCATGCGCAAGCGGGAAGACGGTGCCGTATGGCAGCGCATTGGCTAAATGTGTCGCGTATCGGTGAAGGGCGTTGGTGACGTGCAGGACAAAGACGGGAAGAAAAAAATGGTGCCGCCACGCCTGAAGCTCGTGTCGCATAACGAGAACCTCGACGACGATTATCTGGACGATGCCGTTGGTGCGGAAGCGCGCGAACTGGCGGCTGCTCTGGCGGACGCACAAATAGGTTTTGCACCCGAGCCCGTCGATATTCGCAGCGCCGACCGGCACAGGTTCATACGGATTATCGAAGCGCTGTTGTTTGCGGCCACGGAACCGCTGGATGAGCGCACTCTGGCGCAGAACCTGCCCGAGGGCACGGACGTCGGACTGTTGCTAGCCGATCTGCGCGAGCAGTACGCGCAACGGGGCGTCAATGTGGTCCGCGTGTCCGGCAAGTGGGCGCTGCGCACAGCTGAAGATATGTCGTATTTGCTGGAGAAGCACGCCAGAGAAGAGCGGCGGCTGTCGAAGGCCGCGCTCGAAATGCTGGCGATCATCGCCTATCACCAGCCCGTGACGCGGGCGGAGATCGAGGAAATCCGGGGCGTATCAACGTCGCCGGGGACGCTCGATATCCTGCTGGAGACGTCGTGGGTGCGCCCGCGCGGCCGCCGCCGTGCGCCCGGCAAGCCGATAACCTATGGGACGACCGATATTTTTCTGCAGCACTTCAATCTCGACAGCATCAAGGATTTGCCAGGTTTGGCCGATCTCAAAGCTCAAGGGCTGCTGGACAGCAATCTGCCGCCGGGCTTCATGGTGCCAGAACCGACAGACGTCGCGGCCCTAATGCCGGACGAGCTGCCTCTCGAAGCCGATGACGAGGACGATGAGGGCGTCGTTCAGGCTGAAATGCCTCTCGACTTGCCCGAAGACGGCAACCCCGATACTCCGGAGTCGTCATCGGCCTGAGTGGCCTATGGCGGAAAGGGTGTGTTGCGGGCGTGAAGGATGGGCAGTCCAAAAATCTAGGTTCGGAGACGATCGTCGCGCCCATCGTTCCAGTCGTGCGGGGCCGTGCCGCGGCCATGTTCGCCGCGAGCCTCACGTTTGAGGATGTCGGACGGCGCTACGACGGCCATTGCGCCCTCAGAGGATTCTCGCTCGACATCGAGCCAGGCGAAGTCGTTTGCCTGTTGGGGCCTTCGGGCTGCGGTAAGACCACATTGTTGCGCGTTGCGGCCGGCATTGAAAAGCCGTCCGCCGGCCGGGTCCTTATCAATGATCAAGAGGTGGCGGGTCCCGCGCGCTTTGTTCCGCCGGAGAAGCGCAGCGTTGGCCTAATGTTTCAGGACTTCGCCCTGTTTCCGCATCTGACGGTTTTGCAGAACGTGGCCTTCGGTCTGAAGGGCCTGCCCAAGGCCGACGCTCAGCGCGAAGCACATGTCATGCTGGCGCGCGTCGGGCTGCAAAGTTACGTGAACGCGTTTCCACACACTCTCTCCGGTGGCCAGCAGCAACGTGTGGCCTTAGCGCGCGCCATTGTTCCGCGGCCGTCGGTCGTGCTGATGGATGAGCCGTTCTCTGGGCTTGATGTGCAGCTGCGCGATAGCATGCAGGAAGAGACGCTGGCGCTGCTGCGTGAAACGCGGGCGACATGCATGATCGTGACACATCATCCCGAAGAGGCGATGCGGCTGGGCGACCGGGTTGCCGTGATGCGCGATGGCCGGCTCATTCAGGCGGGCAAGGCGCAAGACCTTTACGCGCATCCCAATGAACTGTTCGTCGCGCGGCTGTTTTCCGAAATCAACGAGATTGTCTATCGCGTGTCCGGCGGTGAGATCGCGACGCCGATCGGGCGGATTGGCGCGCGTGACGTGCCGGATGGGGCGTCAGCCATCCTGTGCATTCGCGAACGTGGCATCCGGCTTGTCGAACCGGGGCGCGGGCTGCCGGGGCGCGTTCTGCACGCCAAGTTCCTGGGCGACATAGCGCTCCTCGAAATTGGCGTTCAGGGGTTCGAAGCGGCATTGCGGGTGCGAATACACCAGGGCGAGATCTTCGCCAGGGGGCGGGACGTCGGCGTCGAGATCGACCCAGCGCGGACATTGGTGTTTGCGGATACTCCGGCAGAGAACTGAGTGTTTGGTAACGATACCGGCCCCGCGGCTTGCGCTCCGCTCGGCTTGCCCCCATTTGGGGAGTCTGCGATAGTGGCACTAAATTTGCGGGACAGCGTCGCTGCAGTTTACAAATTCGGCGAACTGGCGGTGTCCGACCAGCCAAGCCTGTGTCAGAACTTCGAAGGAGTGCCGTTCCCATGGGCTTAAGTACGACCCATTTGTTGCTGCTGTTGGTGGTCGTGATCCTGCTGTTTGGCAGCGGGAAAATTTCGACACTCATGGGCGATGTCGCCAAGGGCATCAAGAGCTTCAGAAAGGGCATGGCCGAAGACGAAACGGCGGAGACCAAGCCGGAAGGGTCCAAGGCGATTGATCACGATGGCCGCCAAGCTGAAGCTGCGCGGCGTGACACGACAAAGGCTGGCTGACTCAGCCGGTGCAGGCTGCCACCGTTCGCCGCCGCGGCTGCCGCCCAGCCCAGCGGCGTTTGTACAGTCGTAGGGGGCGGAGTGTTCCGGGATAGGCCATGTTCGAAATCAGCTGGAGCGAGCTTCTCATTCTCGCCGTCGTGGCGCTGATCTTTATTGGCCCGAAAGACCTGCCCGTATTCTTCAACACTCTCGGAAAATACGCTGGCATGGTGCGCCGCCAAGCGAATGAGTTCCGCCGTCACTTTGATGACGCGATGCGCGAAGCCGAGATGGAGAGTTTGCGCAAGGAACTCGACGGTGTGCGCGAGGATATGGAGCGGACGACGCGCGAAGCGGCACGCGCGGCTGAGGACGACATCGCGAAAGCGAAAGTTGATTCCGAAAAGGCCGCCGCGTCCATCGCGACCGCGGACGCCGCTACGCCCCTTGCTCTGCCGCCTGCTAAGTCCGGGGCGTAGCGCAGATGCAAGAACGGCTGCCAAATCCAGACGATAAGGACAAGCCTGACGAGGACCTCGACGCCTCAAAGGCGCCGTTGATGGATCACCTGGTCGAGCTGCGCCAGCGGCTGATCTACGCCGTCATCGCCTTTCTTGTAATGTTCGTTCTATGCTTCGGGTTCGCCCGGCATATCTATCAGATTTTGGTGTGGCCGTATGTGTGGGTGTCGGGCACGGACGATGTGCGGCTGATCGCGACGGACTTCCTGGAGGAAATTTTCACATACTTGAAACTCGCCATGTTCGGCGCGGCGTTCTTGTCATTTCCCGTGGTTGCGACCCAGATTTATAAGTTTGCAGCACCCGGGCTTTACAAGAACGAGCGGCAGGCGTTTTTGCCGTATCTGCTCGCAACTCCGGTGTTCTTCCTACTGGGAGCCGCTCTTGTTTACTTCGTCGCCATGCCGTTCTTGATCAAATACTCGATCGGGTTGTCGGCATTATCGGCCGGCGGCGGCATGGCGCGCATTGAATTGCTACCGAAGGTGTCGGAGTACCTGTCGCTGATCATGACGCTGATCTTCGGCTTTGGCATTTGCTTCCAACTGCCAGTGGTCCTGACGCTGCTGGCGCGGGCAGGTCTCATGACATCGCAGACGCTGCGGTCAGGACGTAGGTTTGCGATTGTCGGAATATTCGCGGTGGCCGCCGTTTTGACGCCGCCGGACGCGCTGTCCATGCTGATCATGGCGGTGCCGACGGTGCTCTTGTATGAGCTGTCGATCTTTGCCGTGGAGCGGGTGGAGAAGAAGCAGGCTGCGGCGGCTGCGAAAGATGATGGCGTCAACTCGCCAGTTTAAGCGGCTTTACCGTCGTCTTGTCGATTTTGCGTTCTGCGTGCCAGAGGTCATAGGCGGTCTGCATGTTGAGCCAGGATGCCGGGGCATGGTTGAACACCAGACCGAGGCGCACGGCCATGAGTGGAGTCACGGGCTGCTTCTCAGCCAAAAGGTCATAGAGAGCCTGACGCGAAATTCCGAGGGCTTTGGCGAACTCTGTTTTCGAGATTGGCATCGCGGGAAGCACAATCTCCCGGAGCATCGCGCCCGGATGGGTTGGGCAACGGTTTGGCGACCGCTTAGTGGTAGTCCTCGAAGTCGACATCGATGGCATCTTGCCCACTCCAGGCGAATGTTATGCGCCAATTCGCCGACACCGAAACCGCAAAACGGCCTTTCGACTGACCCGACAGTTGGTGGAAGCCAAAGCCCGGAAGGTTCATACCCTCAGGCTCGACTGCCGCCTCAAGCCGATCCAGCAAGATCTCGATGCGCTGGATGCGGTCTGGCGGCAACTTTGAAGCGTCGTCGCGCTCCCAAAACCTCTTCAGCGCGCGGCTTCGAAAGGATTGAATCATTTGGACAGATGTCCATACTTACAAAAGCATCCTTGCCAGCCACGAGCCAACCCAATATTTGTAGCAGGTTTGTCGACGTAGTGTCAAGTATCCTCTTACAATCGATTGATCGTGGAGCAGTCACTTCCTGCTGGTTGGTTTTGGCTTTCGACGATTCCCGTTCTGGACCGCAGCAGTCTCAAAGCCTATACGAACCATCAGAGACGACTTTAATTCTAGAGGCCATCCCGTGCACGATATCAAGTGGATCAGAGACAACGCTGAGGCATTTAACGGCGCGATGACGCGGCGGGGCATTGCGGACCAGTTTTCGGCCGCCAGCCTGATTGCGCTCGATGATCAGCGGCGCGCGATCCTGACCAAGTTGCAGGAAGCGCAGGGGCGGCGCAACGCGGCGTCGAAAGAGATCGGAAAAGCCAAGGGCGCCAAGGACGAGGCGACGGCGGCAAGGCTGATGGCCGAAGTGGCCGCGTTGAAAGAGGAGATTGCCAACGGCGAAGAGGGCGAGCGTCAGATCGATGCTGACATCGAGCGGGAGCTGGCGGTCATCCCGAATTTGCCGCGTGACGACGTACCATTAGGAGCCGACGAAAAGGGCAACACCGAAGTCCGCAAGGTCGGCACGCCGGGCAAGTTTGACTTCGCACCCAAGCAGCACTTCGAAATCGGCGAAGCGTTGGGGATGATGGATTTTGAAGCGGCGCAGAAGATTTCCGGTGCGCGGTTTGTGGTGTTGAAGGGCGCCCTGGCGAGGTTGGAGCGGGCGATTGGCTCGTTCATGCTGGATTTGCATACGGCTCCGGCCACGGAAAAGCTCGGCGGTTACGTCGAACACAATCCGCCGCTGCTGGTGAAGGATCATGCGGCGTATGGCACGGGCAATCTACCGAAGTTCGAAAATGATTTATTTCAAACGAACCTCAACACGCTCGGTATTGATCGAGTGTTAGAATGGGTCGACAACGTCGTTGCTCCAAGCGAGTCGAGCCGCGAAAGACTTCGGGAGGACATGAAAGCGCTTTACAAGCGTTATCAGTCAGAGGGTCGATTCTGGCTCATCCCCACCGCCGAAGTATCGCTGACCAACATCGTGCGCGAGTCCATCCTCGACGAGACCCAACTGCCAATGCGCATGACGGCGTGGACGCCGTGCTTCCGCTCGGAAGCCGGTGCCGCTGGCAAAGATACCCGCGGCATGATCCGGCAGCATCAGTTCTCGAAGGTCGAACTTGTGTCAATCACCACGCCGGAAACGTCGCTCGCTGAACACGAGCGCATGACATCGTGTGCCGAAGAAGTTTTGAAGCGCCTCGGTCTGCCGTTCCGAACCATGCTCTTGTGCACGGGCGATATGGGCTTTGCCTCGCAGAAAACCTACGACATTGAAGTGTGGTTGCCGGGCCAGGACGCCTATCGCGAGATTTCCAGCTGCTCGGTGTGCGGGGATTTCCAGGCGCGCCGCATGGACGCACGTTACCGTCCCAAGGAAGGCGGCAAGCCGGTCTATGTCCACACCCTCAATGGCTCCGGGCTTGCGGTCGGCCGCACGCTGGTGGCGGTGCTGGAAAACTATCAGCAGGCCGATGGCAGTGTCATGATCCCGGAACCCTTGCAGCCGTATATGGGTGGGCTGACAACGATTAAATGACTGGTGTCAGACACCATTTAGAGGTGTCTGACACCAGCCCCGACATCACATTCCGGAATCCACTATGCGCATTCTGATCACCAACGATGACGGGGCAGGGGCACACGGGCTGACCGTGTTGCACAACATCGCCAAAGCGTTGACCGACGACGTGTGGATCGTTGCGCCGGAAATGAACCAGTCGGGTGCTTCGCACGCGCTGACGCTGCAAGTGCCATTGCGTTACCGGGAAATCGGCGAACGTGCCTTTGCCGTGCGCGGCACACCGGCAGATTGTGTGATCATGGGTGTGCGGCATGTCTTGAAGGACCACCCGCCGGATCTCGTTTTGTCGGGCGTCAATCACGGCGCAAATTTGGCGGAAGACGTCGCGTACTCCGGCACCATTGCGGGTGCAATGGAAGGCACACTGATCGGTATCCGGTCGATCGCGATGAGCTTGACGATCGGGTGGGACCCGGACGGCCTTCAGCACTGGACAACACCATTGGAGCACGGCCCCGCCATTGTTGACCGGTTGCTGAGTACGGCGTGGGAACCGGGCATCTTGATGAATGTCAACTTCCCCGACTGTGTGCCGGGCGACGTTGCTGGCATCGCCATCACCGAACAGGGCCGCCGAGATCAGGGCGGATTGTCGATTGACCAGCGTCAAGATCCGTGGGGCGATCCTTACTTTTGGTTTGCGTTCGAGCGCCGCCGTCAGAATCCCGCGGCCGGCACAGACTTGCGCGCGATTGCCGACCAGATGATCTCCATCACGCCCTTGTCGATGAATCTGACGCATCACTCGACGCGCGAAGCGCTTGCCGCCGGGTTCAAAGCCGCCCCGCATGCTGCTAAAAAAGGCGCAGGCTAGTTCTGCGAAGGCAAGCCGCGGTTCCGGCGCAATTCTTCCCCGATCGCAGCACAATCAAAGCGTACTGAACAACGTTGGAGCGGTGTCGCGCCGCCCGCCTCATCGGCACGCTGGGATCACCGTCTTGCCGGTCAGGCCATTTGGGGTTTGTAAATTCCAAAGAACGGGCGCGGCAGAATTCTTGGCAGTTCGTCAAACAAGAGGGGCGGAAACCTGCGTGGGGCTTAAGGCCTTGTTAACCGGAAAAAGGTTAATTGATCGTGGGTTGTGAGGTGCGTACCATGTCTAGTCTCCTGCGTAACGGTCAGTCGGATTTTGCCATTTCAGGCAATTTCAAAGGGTTTCTTGCTGCATTGGCAGCTCTGGGCCTTAGCGGATGCAGCGCGGATATCGCGCGATTCGATTTTCCCTCAGCAAGTCTCACGGGCAACTCGACCGGGGGGATCCCGGCGCCGAGTGAGCCGATGCGCGTCGGCTCCAATACCGGTGGCGACAACACGGCAGTGGCCGGTGCATCTTCGGAGGGTGGGGCCTACTTCCCGCCCGCGCCGAACCGCGACAGCGCCGTGAAGATGACGGCGCTTCCTGATCCGGTCTTTCAAAATCCTGTTCCCGCGCCGGTCTATGCGGCACCAGCTGCATCACGGTATCAAGCGCCCGGTGCCGCTACGCCGTTCCAGCCGGCCAACACGTCTCCGGTCACCGAAGCCGCCGCCACCGGCGAACAGATTGAGGTGCGCCCCGGCGATACGCTGTTTGGCCTGTCGAAGCGCCACAAGGTCTCGCTCAACGAACTGATGACGACCAATGGATTGACGAGCCCGGCGCTGAAGCCGGGCCAGAAGCTGTCGTTGCCGTCCGGCAAGATGGCCGCGAAAACGCCTGAAAGATTGGAAGCGCCTGCCATCGTCGCGGCCGAAGCGCCGGCCGATTGGACGGGCGCTCACACTGTCAAGACCGGCGAGTCGCTCTATGGCATCGCGCGTCAGAACAAGGTCAAGCTGGCCGACTTGCAGCGCTACAACGGCATCACCGATGTGCGCCGCGTGAAGCCCGGTGCAGTGTTGAAGATTCCAGGCTCGAACCTTTCTGCGCCGGTCGTGGCCGAGGCTCCGGCGCCGGTTGCAGCGCCCGCAATCACAGCACCCATCAGGGTGTCCCCGGCTGCTGAAAACGGTGTGGCCCCTGCTCAGCCGACGATCCTGAATTCGGGTCGAACTGCACCCGACCCAATGGCTGAACAAAAAGTCGCTGAGTTGAAGACGTCCGGAACAGCAACGGATGCGCCGTCGGCTTCGGCTCAGGGCTCCGGCTCCGTTGCAGACGCGGGCAAGTTGCGTTGGCCCGTGAAGGGCAAAGTGATCGCCCCGTTTGGCCCACGGCCCGACGGCACGCACAATGATGGCGTCAATCTCGCCGTTCCCATGGGGACAGAGGTTCACGCGGCCGAAAGCGGCACGGTTGCTTACGCGGGCAGTGAACTTAAAGGCTACGGCAACCTCGTGCTGCTGCGTCACGACAATGGGATGGTCACGGCGTATGCCCACGGTGACGAGCTGTTGGTCAAGCGAGGCGACAAAGTCAAGCGCGGGCAGGTGATTGCAAAAGCCGGCAAGACGGGTCAAGTGGATCAGCCGCAGCTGCACTTCGAAGTGCGCCAGGGCCAGAAGCCGGTCGATCCAACGCCGTTCCTCGAGAAGCTGTAAACGCGACTCAATTGCCACACATCGATAGCCCGGCGGGGTTCCTCGCGGGGCTGTTTGCTGTTTGCAGTAGCCACAGAGTTCTGCGGCGTCACGAAACTGCAACCGAACCGATAGGAACCTGTCTCGTAGTCCCGATACCGTCAAACCTAGTCCGTGGTGGGACGGGGGCGAGAAATGGCGATCCAGTTAGGTTTGGACGCAGCGCGTATTGCGTCTGGTGAGCGGCTCGGTGCAGCAGGGACCATCGTGGGTGTCGCGATATCAGCCGCTGCTCTTTTTATGGTTTATCCGGCACTCGATCTCGATATCGCACGCCTGATGTATCTCGGCGACCGCCAGTTTGTCGGCAAACCGTCTCCCGTCACGTCGGCGTTCCGTGAAGTGTTTCGCTGGTCCTACGGACTGTGCGCGGTGATGGCTATTGGCGGTCTCATCATGACGCGGCGCAAGACCAACAGATGGCTCGGATTGGCATTTGTTCAATGGCTATTTCTGGCGACTTGCCTGTGGATGGGTCCTGGTGTGGTTGCCAACTTGACCCTCAAGGATCACTCGGGCAGGGCCCGTCCGCGCGAGGTCGTCGAACTGGGCGGCACGAAGGCATTCACTCCGCCTCTGGTTCGATCCTACGAGTGCAACAAAAATTGCTCGTTCGTCAGCGGCGAGGCCTCGTCCATGTTCGCCATGTTCTTTGCAGGCGCGGTGCTATGGCCACGGCGCTCCCGCGCCCTCATTGCAGCTGGCATTGTGGCGGGTGCGGGCGCGGGCTTTGTGCGGATGGCGCAAGGCGCGCACTTTTTCTCCGACGTTCTCTTCGCCGGAATCTTTATGGCGATGACCGTCTGGCTAATCCACTGGACTTTCATCACGATCGCTGAGGCTCCGCGACGGCCTCTGCTCGCGACTTAGCAGACAAGAGAAGGGACCCATCCAAGCATGCGGCTGGCCGGTAGTGAGGTCCTGGAAGTCGAGCCTTTTGCGGCAGAATGGATGCTGGCCCAACGGCCAGCTCCGCAGCTGTCGGTCATTGTCCCGACGTTCAATGAAGCTGGCAATGCGGCTGAACTGGTCAAGGCTCTGGATCGGGCCATGCCGGACATCGCTTGGGAAGTCATCTTCGTCGATGACGACAGCCCGGACGGCACTGCGGCGGCCGTTCGCCAACTCGCAGCGGGTGATCACCGGATCCGCTGCATACGCCGGATTGGACGGCGAGGATTATCCGGCGCCACCATAGAAGGTATGTTGGCCTCGACGGCTGGTGTTGTTGCTGTGATGGACGGCGATCTGCAGCACGACGAAGCATTGCTAGCGCGAATGTTTGGTGAAATTGCAAAGGGTGCAGATCTCGTCATTGGCACCCGATATGCTGACGGACAAACACCTCCATCGGGCCTGAACGCGCTCCGGCAGAAGGGCAGCGCCTGGGCGACGGCCATCTGCAAGCGGCTGCTTAAGATCCGGGCGACGGATCCGCTCAGCGGGTTCTTTATGATCCGGCGCGAAGCGGTTGATGCCATTGCGCCGAAGCTATCGACACAAGGCTTTAAGATCCTTTTGGATATCCTCGCAACGCAAAAGACGGGTCTCAGGGTTGTCGAACTGCCATTCGAATTCCGCGCGCGCCGGTCAGGTCAGTCCAAGCTCGATGAACTCGTGGTGATCGAGTATCTCAGCCTCATCCTCGCCAAAGCCACGGGCGATGCTCTATCAATCCGGTTCATTCTGTTTGCCTTTGTGGGAGCCTCCGGTGTCGTGGTTCACCTTTTGGCGCTGAAGGCGGGATTGGCTTTAGGTGCGTTGGTGTTCACGTCGGCGCAGGCGGCCGCCTCGTATGCCGCGATGACGTGGAACTTTTTCCTCAACAATCAACTGACCTACCGGGATCGCCGTTTGAAGGGTCTCGGCGCGCTGAAGGGATTGCTATCGTTCTACGCGGTGTGCAGTGTCGGCACGCTGGCTAACGTCGGCGTCGCGCATCTGATGTATGGGGATCAAACCAATTGGTGGATTGCGGGAACCGCGGGCGCGCTGATGGGCGCGGTGTTCAATTACGCGGCAACGTCGATCGTGACTTGGCGGCGGGCGTGAGGCCCCATTGAGCACTCAATTTCCGGCGCGCACGATATCGTATACCCCGATTATTCTCGTTGCGGCGCTGGTGGCGATGGCGTGCGCGAGGTTCGCCGTTGCATCAAGCGCTGGGCTGGCGGACGACGAAGCCTATTACTGGCTGTGGTCCATCGGAACACCGTCGCTGTCGTATCTCGATCATCCGCCAATGGTCGCGTGGTTCATCAATGCGGGACGGGCCATCGGCGGCGACTCCACACTAGGCGTGCGTCTGATAGGGGTGTTGGCGCCACTCCTCGGCGCTGTCGCCCTGTGGCGAACCGCGGCAATTCTGTTCGATACGGATGTTGCAAAGCGAACGGTTTGGCTAATGCTTGCCATGCCGTTGCTGGCTGTTGGCGGTGTCGTCATGACGCCGGACACGCCCTCGGTGTTGTTTGCAGGCCTGACGCTGTGGGCGCTCGCGGAGCTGCACCGGTCCCAGAATGCTTGGTGGTGGTTAGGGGTTGGCGTCTGCGCTGGCCTCGGGCTGCAGTCAAAGTACACAAATTTGTTCATGGGCGTGACCATCCTGCTGTGGTTGATTGCCGTTCCCGCCAACCGCCGGTGGTTTCTATCGTGGCAGCTGTGGGCCGGTGGCGCGATTGCCGCGATGATCGCAGCGCCGGTCGTTTATTGGAATGCCCAGCACGAGTGGGTGTCGTTTGCCAAGCAGTTCGGCCGGGTTGCCCGCAAAGTGGACATTGGCGTCTTCTATCTTGCAGAAATGGCCGGCGCGTTCTTCGCGCTCGCCAGCCCGGTGATTGCTGGCTTGGCCATTGCAGGGCTTTGGCACGTCACGAGGACGGCTCTAAGGGATCGCCATCCATCGCATGTGCTGGTGGCGGCCTCCGTGCTGCCGATGCTTCTTTATTTTCTGCTTCACGCTCTCCATGACCGTGTGCAGGCCAATTGGCTGGCACCGCTTTATCCGGCATTGGCGATCTGTGCGGCGATTGCACTTGGTACCATCGCCGGTGACGCCCGCCGCTCGCGGGTGCTGGTTGGGGCTGTTGCGCTTGGCCTCATGATGTCCACGTTCATTTACGTGCATGCCGTTCAACCACTTGCGTCCCAACTGGTGCGGAAAGATCCAACCGATCAATTGCGCGGGTGGGACGGACTGGCTGATCAGATCAACCAACTGCGCATAGCCAAGGGTGCGGGCTGGGTCGCAACCGCGAATTATTCAACGACAGGGCAGCTTGCATACGCCTTGCGCGGGCGCACGCCTGTTGCGCAGATTAACGAACGGATCCGCTATGAAAACCTGCCATGCTTACCCATGGACGTAGCGCTGGAGCCGGCTATTGCCGTCGAATTAGTGCGGCGGCGGCCGGCCGCGCTGCTCAGTCAAGCCTTCGAAAACGTCGTGGCTCTCGCACCCTTGAAGCGGGTGTACGACGGGCAGGAACTTGCAAGTTATGCAGTGTTTCTGGTGAGTGGGCCGAAGAACACGTCCGCCACGTTAGCAGCGTGCCTCAAAGCGGCTCCTGAGAGCGGGTTCGCGCTCAAAGCTGCTGCTCTAATTCTCCCGCCAAATCTTGAATGAACTGCCACGCCACACGCCCCGATCGCGCGCCGCGCGTGATGCTCCACTCCAGTGCGTCGCGGACGAGCACATCATCGGCCATGTGGAGACGGAAGTGGCGGGCGTAGCCGCGCACCATGGCGAGGTAATCGTCTTGGCTGCAGTTGTGAAAGCCGAGCCATAGTCCGAAGCGATCCGAGAGGGAGACTTTCTCTTCAACCGCCTCAGCAGGATTGATGGCGGTTGAGCGTTCGTTCTCCATCATCTCGCGCGGCATCAGGTGGCGCCGGTTGGAGGTCGCGTAGAACAGCACGTTCGCAGGGCGGCCTTCGATGCCGCCTTCGAGAACGGCCTTAAGAGATTTGTAGCTGGTGTCGTCCTTGTCGAACGACAGGTCGTCGCAGAACACGATGAAGTGGTGCGGGCTCGCGCGCAAGTGCGCGAGACAGGCCGGCAGTGTGGCGATGTCATCACGGTGGATTTCTATGAGCTTCAGTAGTCCATGTGGACCTGCTACCTCCGCATGCACTGCTTTGACGAGGCTTGACTTGCCCATGCCGCGTGCGCCCCAGAGCAGGGCGTTGTTGGCGGGCAGCCCCTTGGCGAAACGCTCAGTGTTGGCCCGAAGCTGGTCTGTGACCCGGTCGATCCCTTTGAGTAGACCGAGGGGCACGCGGTTGACGATGGCAACCGGTTCCAACAGACCCGGCTGCGGTTGCCAGACAAAGGCGTCCGCCCGGCTGAAATCCGGCGCTGGGGCGACCTTCGGGGCCAATCGCTCGACAGCCGCCGTCAAGCGCTCGATTTGGCTTTGGAGGTCGCGATCTGGCATGGGAGATACCACTTAAAGGGGTCAGGTGCGCCAATCGGGCGCTGCGAGGCCTTCTATAACCGATTGGACTTGGGTCACCAGCCGCGATCCGGTTGCATTGCGGGCCCGCGGCACTATAGTCGCGCCGAATTTGCGGCACTGGGCTCCGCAGGGTTGAGGACGCCCTGCACGGGAGCCCTTTGCGGTTTTCCAGAACGGAAGGACACGGCGTTTCATGTTTATCGATCCGGCATTTGCCCAGGGTGCAGCTCCCACGGGTGACCCTATGACGAGCCTGTTGATCCCCATGCTGCTCATGGTTGGGATCTTCTACTTTCTCGTCATCCGCCCGCAGTCGCAGCGCGCCGCTCAGCACCGTGAGATGATCGAGAAGGTGCGCCGGGGCGATACGGTCATCACGTCCGGTGGCATGATCGGCAAGGTCACGAAGGTAACGGAGAATTCCGACGAAGTCGAAGTCGAGCTGTCCGATACGCTGCGCGTGCGGATCTTGCGCTCGACCCTCATTGACGTTCGCTCCAAGGGCGAGCCGGTGAAGGACACGTCCTCAAGCTAACAAGCGCCAGCGCGACTTGCCCGCGCGGCTCACCACGACATTATGGCCAGAGAGGTTGGCCCCTTATGCTGCATTTCGAACGCTGGAAAATCATCGCCATTCTGCTGACATGCTTGGCGGGGCTGTTGTTTGCGATGCCCAATTTCTTGTCGAAGGACACCCTGGCAACCATGCCGGGCTTCCTGCCCAAGCGTCAAATGCCGCTCGGCCTCGACTTGCAGGGCGGCGCGCATTTGCTGCTGGCGATTGACCAAGATCAAGTCCGCAAGGACTGGCTCGGCAGCGTCAAGGACGACGCCCGGCGCACTTTGCGCGATGCCAAGATCGGGTTCTCCGGCATCGGTGTTCAGGGCAAGTCGGTGCAGGTGACGCTGGTCAAGCCGGAAGATGCTGACAAGGCGCTGGTTGAACTGAAGAAGCTAATCCAGCCCATTGGCAATGCGATCCTCGGAACCTCCGGCAACGATATCGAGGTGGCCAAGGCCGGAGATGCGGCGACACTGACTGTCACTCCAACGGACCAGGGCTTTACGGCGCGGTTGGCGACCGCATTGGAGGCCTCGATCGAAACGATCAACCGGCGCATCAATGCGCTGGGAACGTCGGAGTCGACCGTGGTGCGTCAGGGTAAGGACCGCATTCTCATCCAGTTTCCAGGCCTCAAAGATACCGAGCAACTTGAGAAGTTGATCGGTC
Source organism: Hyphomicrobium sp. (assembly GCA_031413815.1). Lineage (GTDB taxonomy): Bacteria > Pseudomonadota > Alphaproteobacteria > Rhizobiales > Hyphomicrobiaceae > JAGVSR01. The sequence goes on from JANOFU010000088.1 coordinate 29,993, forward strand.
AGACGGCTAAGCTGACCTTCCACGCGGTACATCCAACTGTCGGGCCCGAAGAAGCCAAGCAGACGCGCATGCCGCTCGGTTACAAGATCTTCGAGAGCGCCGAGCGCGACGAAGCCCGCAGCGAGGCGGGGTATGTGCTCGCTGAGACTGCTGTGGTGCAGGGCGATGATCTCGTCGACGCACAACCGAGCTTCGATCAACGCACCAATGAGCCGGTCATTTCGTTCCGCTTCAATCAAGCGGGCGCCCGCAAGTTTGGCACGTTCACCAAGGACAATGTGGGCCGGCCGTTCGCAATCTTGCTCGATGACAAAGTGATCTCCGCGCCCGTCATTCGCGAGGCAATCCTCGGCGGGTCCGGTCAGATCTCGGGCAGTTTCACGGTTGAGACGGCGAACAACCTCGCCATTCAGCTTCGGTCAGGCGCTCTGCCCGCCAAGTTGACGATTGTTGAAAAGCGCACCGTCGGCCCATCCCTGGGCGCTGACAGCGTTCAGTCCGGCAAGACCGCAGGCCTGATCGGCCTCAGTGCGACAGCGATCATGACCGTCCTAGCCTACGGCACCTTCGGCGTCTATGCCGTCATAGGGCTCTTGGTTCACGGCATTCTGATTGTCGCGTTGATGTCGGCCATCGGCACCACGCTGACGTTGCCGGGCATCGCAGGCTTCGTTCTCACGATCGCCATGGCAGTTGACGCCAACGTGTTGATCTACGAGCGCATCCGCGAAGAGTTACGTGCCGGAAAAACCACCATTGCGGCCATAGACGCCGGATTTCAGCGCGCGTTTGTGACCATTCTCGATAGCCAGCTGACGACACTGGCGGCGGCTGTGATCATGTTCTGGCTCGGCTCCGGCCCCATTCGCGGGTTTGCTGTCACTCTGTCGCTCGGCATCATCACATCGGTGTTTGCAGCCGTCACCATTACGCGCCTGCTCGTTTCGATGTGGCTCAAGAACGCCAAGTCCAAGACGCGCAGTCTCGACGTTCCGATCTAACGAGGAAAGTTCTCCATGTTCCTGGTCCCCGATTTCAAGGGCATCGACTTCTTCCCGCACGGCACGCGCTTGAATTTCATGCGCTTCAAGAGCGTGTGTTTCTTCGGCTCGCTGATAGCGATGGCGCTGGCACTGGCTCTGATCGCGACCAAGGGCTTCAATTACGGCGTCGACTTCAAAGGTGGGTCGCTGGTTGAGATCCGCGCCAAGGCGGGTGACGCAGATATTGCCGGGATGCGCGCGAAGATCGGAGCGCTTGAGCTCGGCGACGTCCAGATTCAAAGCTTCGGCACACCTGCGGACGCCCTAATCCGAATTGAAGAACAACCGGGCGGCGATGAGGCTCAACAAACGGCATTGAAAAAGGTGCTGGTGGCGATCGGCGATGGCTATGAACAGCGCCGCGTTGAACTCGTCGGCCCCGCCGTTTCGAGCGAGCTGCGCCGTAGTGGCATCATTGCGGTGCTGGCCTCCATTCTCGCGATCATGACGTACGTTTGGCTCCGGTTCGAATGGCAGTTCGCCGCCGGCACCGTTCTGGCGCTGGCCCACGACGTGCTGGTGACGGCTGGGATTTTTTCGCTATTCCAAATGGAGTTTGACCTGTCAATTGTGGCGGCATTGCTGACCATTCTGGGGTACTCCGTTAACGACACCGTTGTGGTGTCCGACCGCATCCGGGAAAACTTGCGCAAGTTTAAGCGTATGGATCTCACCGAGTTGCTCAATCTATCGATTAACGAAACTCTGTCGCGCACGATCCTTACCGGTGTCACGACGATTGCCGTGTTGCTGGCTCTATACATCCTGGGTGGCGCGGTGATCCGCAACTTCGTGTTTGCCATGCTGTTCGGCGTGTTGATCGGGACGTACTCATCGATTTTTATCGCGGCGCCGGTACTGGAATACCTCGGCATCAAGCGTGAAACAGTGGTTGGCTCTGAGGTCAAGGCGGCAAAGGCATAGGGCCGCCAAACTGCTGACAGCGCGAGAGGGTGAGTGATGTCCAGTCCTCAGGCTCGCTTTCCTGGACGGCCGCCCATCGAGGCCTACGGCAACGGCGGGTTTCGCTTCGCCGGAATGAGCCATCGCGGGTCGATCTTGTGCTTGCCATCCGGAGTGGAAGCCTGGGATGTGGCTGATGCGACGGCCGTTGATGATGCCTTTCTTCAACGTGTCCTCGCCGAAGGCAGCGCCGTTGGCTTTGTCTTGTTTGGCACAGGCCGCATACCAGCATTTCCCAGGCAGGCGGTGTGTGACGCCTTCAAAGTCGCGGGCGTCGGGCTTGAGATCATGGACACGGGCGCAGCTGCACGGACCTACAATGTGCTGCTCGCCGAGGGCCGCCCGGTCGCCGCTGCTTTGATTGCGGTCGACTAGCATGGCGGCTGCGAAAGGCCACAGTACGGGTGACACCTTTGAAGCGGTTCGGTCCGCAGCCCGTGAACACGCCTATGACGACTATCTGGTGGCTCTGCTGTCGCCACTCGCACAGCGCGCCGATTTAATCACGCTGGCAGCTTACTTCGGCGACGTCTCACGCATTCCTTTGGCGGTGACTGACCCCAACCTTGGGGAAATCCGGCTACAGTGGTGGCGCGAAGCGATTGAACAGGGTTCGGGCAGCGGCCATCCGATTGCTGACGCGCTCATCGACGCGGCCGCGCGAAACTCCTGGCCGGCCGTGACGCTCTTGCAACCCCTCGATGCGCATGCCGCTGAACTCTATGCCGATCCCATGCCAAGCGAGGCGGCATTCAATTCTTACCTGTCTGGCATCGGTGTCGCGCGGTTGACACTGCAGGCGCAGTGCATGGCCGTTCCTGATACAGAAGTGTCACGCGCGACACTGCACAACGCGGGTCAGACGTTGGCACGTGTGAAATTGTTGCGGCGCTTGCCACTGTTGATGGCAAAAGGACGGCTGCCACTTCCGTCTTCCCGATTCTCTGACAGTTGGCTTTCTGAGCTGGATGACACCGCACGGAATAGCGTCATCAGAACGGCGGTCAATACACTTCTAACTGACGCAGAGCGTCGACTTCCTGAAACAACTCTGCAACTCAACCGCGCACCTGCGGCGTTGCGTCAGTCAGCTTTGAGCCTTGCCCTGGCGCGGCCTTATTTGCGCGCGCTGCGGCGTCCCGGGTATGATCCCCTCCGGCAGATCGCGGATATCTCCCCCATCACGCGGGTTACGGCATTGTGGCTGGCGCGAATGCGCGGACGCATTTAGCTCGTCACGTCTCAATCGTCTTGGTTTGGAAGAAGCAGCAGGAGTTGAGGGCATGCGTCGGTCGGGTTTGTGTCGTCCAGGTGTTGCGGCTGTTCTACTAATGGGCATGGCGTCCGTCCCAGCAGGTGCGCAAGACGCCGTCGTTCCGGTCAGTCCGGATGCCTCTGCGCCGGTCACCGCGTCGATATCCTGGCGCGTCGCCAATCCATTCCGTCTGTTCAAGGACCCCAAACATTCCGACGTGCATCGCGCTACGTATTTGGCGCTCGATGACAACCAGCGCAAGAGCCCTGTGTTGTCGGCGGAGCGCGCGCTCAGCGAACGCCACACCGATGGCTGGGCCGCGACAATGTTCAAGGATATTTGCTGGAACGCCCGCACCAATCGCTACGAGTGCAGTAGCAAAGGCGATTACGTCAATCCGGACAGCCATGAGGTGCTGGTCATGCTTCAGGGCGCCGTCGATGCGGGTGTCGATTGCACCTGGTTGACGGCCCCGATCGGCAATGGCCGGGGTGCGTCTCTGAGGCAAAAGTGCGATGAGGAGGTCAGTTTCGACGTTCCCTATCCCAACGGACTTAACCTCAGTGTTGAAATTGGCGGACGCGAAGTCGCGAAGGCCGAGGTCAAAGTCCGGGATATTCTTGTGGCAGCCGTCGGCGACAGCTTCGGTTCGGGTGAAGGCAACCCCGATGTTCCAGTGCGACTGTCGCGCGAGCGGTCAGCCGAGTACGGCAAGGCTGACAAAGATCCATTGATTGCAGGGTTGCCCGCGCGCATCGGGTCGTGGAAGCGGATCGGCGACAGCGGGTTCCAATCCGAAAATGCGCAATGGATCGACCAAGCATGTCACCGCTCGCTCTATTCGCATCAATTACGCGCGGCACTGCAGCTGGCGGTCGAAGATCCCCACCGCGCCGTGACGTTTGCTGGCATGGCCTGCTCGGGCGCTGAAGTGACCTTCGGGCTGTTCTTGCGTTACAAGGGCAACGAATGGGTGCCAAACCCGCCGGATCTGTCGCAGATTTCGGCCCTCGCCGATGTGCAGTGCGGCACGGACGATGCGGCTCAAATCGACATGCCCGAAGCCTACCACATGCGAGGTGTCATTCCGGAACTTCAAGGTGGGCTTGTGCTGCGCAAGTGCGCCAAGGACAACGCCCGCAAGATTGATCTGATGCTAGTGTCAATTGGCGGCAATGACATTGGCTTCGCGCGGCTTGTAGCGAATGCGGTGCTGGCCGATCAGAGCCTGACGAAGACGCTGGGTGGCTGGTTTGGCCAGGTGCATGGCAACATGCAATCGCAGAACCTGCTGACGCGATTGGACGAGCGATACAAAGCGTTGAACCGCGCGCTGCATGGCATCCTGCATATGCCGTGGGAAGAGAGCGACCGCATCGTGTTGACGGCTTATCCGCCGCTGGCGCTGGTCGGTGACGGCCGCAAGGTTTGCCCCGACGGCAGTGCAGGAATGGACGTCTATAAGGACCTCAGTCTCAGCCAGAAGCGTGCCCGCGACAGCTCGGTGCTCGCCGACAAGCTGCAGCGCGTCATGGTCAAAAGCGCCAAGGCCCACAGCTGGAGTTTCGCCGATGCCCATCGCACCGCCTTCGTGGGTCGCGGCGTCTGCGCGGGGTTCACGGACAGTGCATTCTCAGTTGCCGATGATCTGCGCATTCCGCGCAAGGTCGATGGCAATTGGACACCATACAATCCGGCAGACTTCAAAGCTTACGCGCCTCGCCAGCGCTGGTTCCGCACGCCCAACGATGCGTTCATGACCGGCAACTTCCATGCCGCAGCGTCGGTCGCGACGCGAGCGGCTCTTGCGTTGCAGAGTTTGCAGAAATTTCAGATCCTTCTGGCGGCGACGTATTCGGGCGCGTTCCATCCCACCGCCGAAGGTCATGCTGCGATGGCCGATTCAGTCACGGACCGGGCGCGGGCTGTTCTTCAGAAGTATGGCCAGCAATCAGACGCAGCGGTGACGCCATAGACGGCAGTCACAACGTAGACGGTGTCAGCCCTTGCGCGTCAGGCCGATGTGTCGCTTCAGGGAGATTTCGGCCGACGCGTAGGGCTCTTGCCGTGCCACGTTCCAATAGCGCAGGTCGGGCAGTGCGATGCGTTCGCCGGTCACCGCGCAGCGAACATAGTCGCCGGACGACAGCACCTGAAAGTCGCCGTCCTTGTAACGCACCCGGGCCTCCGCCTGGCCGCCGAACAGCTTTTCAAACCGGTTCATGATGCTCCTCAGGCGGATGGCTGTCACTCGAACACTGAGATTGCCGTTCGCAGGCGCGGCGTCAAGACCCGGCAGCGGAATTGCCGCCGCCAGCTCTGCGGCTTAAAACAACGTTCCCTGCCCGGACCCACGTTTTGGCTTCAATGCGGCAGGCACACCACCGGCCGGGGCTGCAGTTGCACCGGTGACCTCGGCGGGTATGCGGCCATCAGAGAACTCGATTTCGAGCCGGTTGCCCGCTGACAGCGACGCTGCCTTGCGCACCATCGCGCCAGTATCATCGCGAACGACGGCGTAGCCGCGTGCCAATACGCTTTGGTAGCTGAGCGACTGCAACAGCTTGGTTTGGCTGTCGAGCGCCTGACGCTTGGCTTCTATGCGATTGAGAAGCGCTTCGGGCCGCAACCGGCCGCCGGTGCGTTCGAGTCGCGTGCGCCGGTCGCTGGCAATCCGGGTCAGCGCGGTGCGGCCGCGGTGCCAGCCTTCCGTGAGACGGCGATCGGCCCGCTCGATGCGGCCTGCGAGAAGGCGAGGAGACAACCGCGCGGAAATCTTGGCATGCCGCATGGCATGCGTGCGGGCATTGGCCAGCAGCGCGAGGCCCAGACGGCTGCTCGCGGCATCAAAGCGCTGGCGCGGCAGGGCGATCAAATCTTCGGCACGCGGCAGGCCGCGGCTGGCGGCTTTGAGATGGGCGCGCGCGTTCTCCAGCTGGCGGCGGCTGGCGATCCGCAAGCGTGCGCCGAGTTCGTTTGACTGCGCGATGAGTTCGGAATATTTCGGAACCGCCCATTCGGCGGCTTTCGTCGGTGTCGGCGCGCGCGCGTCCGCCACGAGATCGATGAGCGTCCAATCGGTTTCGTGGCCGACGGCGGAGATCAGCGGAATGCGGCTGTCCGCAACGGCGCGCACGACGATTTCGTCGTTGAAGCCCCACAGGTCTTCGAGGCTGCCGCCGCCGCGGGCAACGATCAGCACGTCGGGACGGGGGATGGGTCCGCCGGGCTCGATGGCGTTGAAGCCGCGGATAGCGTTCGCCACTTCCGCCGCACTTGTTTCGCCCTGCACCCGCACGGCCCAGATGATGACGCGGGTTGGAAAGCGCTCGCGGAAGCCAGCTATCATATCACGGATCACAGCGCCCGTCGGAGACGTGATGATACCCACGACGCGCGGCAGGAAGGGCAGCTTTTTCTTGCGGGCTTCTTCAAACAGTCCTTCGGACGCGAATTTTTTCTTGCGCTCCTCGAGCAGCGCCATGAGTGCGCCAGCCCCCGCCGGTTCGAGCGCTTCGATGACGATTTGATATTTTGACGAGCCGGGGAACGACGAGATCTTGCCGGTGACGACGACCTCCATGCCTTCATTGGGTTTGACCTTGAGGCGTCCCCAAACGCCCTTCCAAATGACAGCATCGATCTTTGACTTATCGTCTTTGAGGCCGAAGTAGCAGTGGCCTGACGAGTGCGGCCCGCGGTAGCCTGAGATTTCGCCGCGCAGGCGCACATGCCCAAACCCGTCTTCCAGTGCGCGCTTGATGGCGTTGGAGAGGTCCGAAACGGAAAACTCCGGCGTGTTGACGAGCGGTTTGTTGGATGTCAGATCAGCCACGAATCGAGAGCCCTTTGACTGCTGGGAGATCATTGTAGCAAAGCTTGGGAGGGTCCGCTGCGGGAACGTGAGGGCGGCAGACACGCCAGACGCCCAACCGTGGTGTCTGACACCAAGCGCTGGCGATTTTGCACCCGCCGGGTCGCGCGCCGTGGCATGTCACAGCATGGTTGAGGAGACCGCCTGAATGGTATGGTGTGACGATGGACCCTGAGACATGACACGCCCCACACGACAGGCCACAACGCTGACGGCCTTGGGATGGACGGCGGAGCGGCAGCGGGACTTCGGGCCCTATGCCAGCGAAGGGCTGGTGCCGGGCCGGGTGGTGGGTGAACATCGCACGCACTTCCAGGTTGCGATGGAGGTGGCAGAGTTGGCGGCAGAGATCACGGGCCGCATGCGCAATGAAGCCGGGCAGCGTTCGGACCTGCCGGGAGTCGGCGATTTTGCCGGCATACGTCTGACGGCTGGTGATGGCCCGGCGATCATTGAAGCCATCCTCCCCCGCACCAGCGCAATCATCCGCAAGGCCGCCGGTGAACAGCGCCCGCAGCTGCTGGCTGCGAACGTCGATGTGGTGTTCATCGTCACAGCGCTCGATGGCGACTTCAATGTGCAGCGTGTGGAGCGCTATCTGGCATTGGTGCGTGAGAGTGGGGCGTCTCCCGTCATTATCGCCAACAAGGCGGATCTTCCGCATGAGATCCGTGAGACGACGGACCAGATTGCAGCCGTTGCGCCGGGCGTTCCGGTGCATATCCTCAGTGCCCGTGATCACGCCAGTCGCCGCGATCTGGAAGGCTATTTCGCCGGCAACCGCACAATCGTGCTCGTGGGCTCGTCGGGCGTCGGCAAATCCACGTTGACCAACCAGCTGTTGGGCCGCGAGGCACAGGCGACAGGGGAGGTTCGCGGGCACGATCGCCGCGGACGGCACACGACAACATTCCGCCAGTTGTTTCTGCGGCCGCAAGGCGGAGCGATTATTGATACGCCCGGCATGCGCGGGCTGGAAGTGTGGAGCCCAACGGAAACGATCGCGCCCAATTTTGATGACATCGAGGCTCTGGCCGTTCACTGCAAGTTTGGCAATTGCCAACATCAGACGGAGCCCGCGTGCGCGGTGCGGGCGGCCGTCGCGCGCGGCGATCTCGATGCGGAGCGCTTATCCGATTTTGCCAAACTCGGACAGTCTTTGCGGCGACGGTAAAGGTCGAATCCGGTCACACCGTACCCGGTCATCTCCGCGCCCTTGAGCACAGCAATCGGATGGCGCGGCGGGGTCAGACACGTCACGGGTGGTCGTCCAGATAAGGGGTGATTTGCAGTGCCTGACCCCGTTCGATGGCTGGGTGAGATGTGAGAGCGAGCACGGTGCCTTTTCCTTTTCTGATTGACGCTTGTCTGGGTCCCGGCCTGTGCTCGCGCCGCTCGCATCGCTGTCGCGACCCCTAAAGGGACTTCCAAGTGGTCGCGCCGGGATGACGATCGATTGTGAGGGCGGAGCGGAGGCGACGCGGCCATGACGGGAAAGAGTGGGTGTGGGGTTCAGGGTGCCGGGGGGTGTGTAAGTTACATGTCGTCATACTGCCCGGTCCTCAAGAACCCTACACCCGACACCCTGAACCCTCTTTTCACTGCTGCCGCACTCCGCGATCTTGCGATCCGGAGAGAGACGGCTGAGGGGTGCGGGGCGGCCGGGGCCGCTCGGGCAATCCGTGGTGGTAGAGAAGCGACGCGAGCCGCCCCGCAACAGGATTTTGGGCCTGAGGCTGACCGTTACGCGGTTTCCCCGCAACCCGGACTTGCACCGGGTGGACGACCTGAGCCTTCCATAAAAGAGCTTGCGTGAAGCCCTCCTATAGAACCTGCCTCCCGGTCCACACCGTTGAGACGCCTCTTAAGCAGCGCCCCCTC
>JANOFU010000089.1:0-11104 GCA_031413815.1 Hyphomicrobium sp.
CGCGAGCACCCGCAACTCGATCTGGCTGTAGTCAGCCGACACAAGCGTATGGCCTGCCTCGGCAATAAAAGCGGTGCGTATCTCGCGGCCTTCCTTGGTGCGTACGGGAATGTTCTGCAAGTTGGGATCGGACGACGCCAGCCGGCCGGTTGTGGTGGCAGCCATCGCATAGCTGGTGTGAATGCGGCCTGACGTTTTACCAATAAAAACCGGCAAGGCATCGGTGTAGGTCGAGCGCAGTTTGGTCAGCTGCCGCCACTCAAGCATTGTGTTAATGAGCTTGCGGGCATCGTCCGGCAACTCTTCGTTGCCAGCCAGATCATCCAACAGCCCAGCGCGCGTTTCCCATTGCCCCGTTTTCGTTTTCTTGCCGCCTGGCAGTTTAAGCGTGTCGAACAGGAATTCCCCGAGCTGCTTGGGCGACGCGAGGTTGAACTTATGGCCGGCGAGTTCGTAAACCTCTTCTTCCAAGCGCGCCGCCCGCTGCGCAAAAGTGCTCGACAGCCGGGACAGGATGGATTTGTCGACCTTGATCCCTGCGCGCTCCATGTGCACGATGACCGGCGCAAGTGGCCGCTCCAATGTCTCATAAACCGTAGTCATGCGCTCGGCGGACAGCCGCGGCTTTAGCTTGAGCCACAGGCGCAGGGTTACATCGGCGTCTTCCGCAGCGTACTCCGTCGCCTTGTCGATCGGGATTCCAGCAAAGGTCTTATCCGACTTCTTGGCACCAGGTGCATGTTCAATGACCTTCTCGAACGGGATGCACGTGTGCCCCAAATGGCGCTCGGCCAAGTCGTCCATGCCGTGACCGCCGCGGCCACCATCGAGCGCATAGGACATCAGCATCGTGTCGTCGATCGGAGATACTGCGATGCCGTGCTGGGCGAGTATAAGCGCGTCAAACTTAATGTTCTGCCCAATCTTCAACACGGTCTTGTCTTCGAGCAGGGGCTTCAAAGCATCAAGGGCTGCACGCATCGGAATTTGTCCAGGCAGCAGCCCAGCGCCGCCTCCAAATAAATCACCTCCGGCTTCGGCATGGCCAACTGGCACGTAGCAGGCCTTGCCCGGCGTCGTGGCAAGTGAAAATCCGACTAGTCCCACGGTCATCGCATTAAGGCCTGTCGTCTCAGTATCGAATGCAAACCGGCCTGCTTCGCGACACGCTGCGATCCAAGTTTCGAGATCAGAAATCGACGCGATCGTTTCGTACTTCGACCGGTCGAATGGGATCTTGGCAAGCCGGGCAGAGATGAGGGCCGCACCCGCTGCCGGAGTTCCCGCTTCAGCAGACAGTCCCGAATGGTCGAGCACCGCCTCTGATTCCAACGCCGGCGTCAGGTTTGATCCGGCTGGCTTTGCCGCCGGTAATTGAGCTTCGACCCCCAACTTTTCCGAGATTCTCTTGGTGAGCGTGCTGAACTCCATCTGCCGTAGAAAGCCGATCAGCACGGCCGGTTCGGGATCGCGCACGCCGAATGCTTCGACAGGCGTTGTATCCGGCACGTCGTCTTTGAGCCGCACGAGCTCGCGGGAAATGCGGGCTTGATCTGCAAACTCGATCAGTTTTTCCCGGCGCTTGGGCTGTTTGATCTCTCCAGCGCGCGCCAGCAGCGTATCCAGATCGCCGTATTCAATGATGAGTTCCGCGCCCGTTTTGACCCCGATACCAGGCACGCCCGGCACGTTGTCAACGCTGTCGCCAGCCAGCGCCTGCACGTCGACCACTTTGTCGGGCGGGACGCCGAACTTTTCAATCACTTCGTCGCGGCCAATCTTTTTGCTCTTCATGCCGTCGTACATGGCAACGCCCGGCCGCACGAGCTGCATGAGATCCTTATCCGACGAGATGATCGTGACATCGCCGCCGAGTGCCACCACATCCTTGGCGTAGGTCGCGATCAAGTCATCGGCCTCGTAGCCGTCCTGCTCGATGGAGGCGACATTGAATGCTTTCACCGCATCGCGGATCAGCGGAAACTGCGGGATCAGCTCTTCGGGTGCGGGCGGCCGGTTGGCTTTGTACTTGTCGTAGATTTTGTTGCGGAACGTTTCTCGCCCGGCATCAAAGATCACGGCGATGTGAGTGGGCGCTTCCGACGCTTTGCTTTCCTGCAACAGCTTCCACAGCATGTTGCAGAACCCGCTGACCGCTCCGACGGGCAGGCCGTCGGATGCCCGGGTCAGCGGCGGCAGGGCATGAAACGCGCGAAAGATGTAGCCGGACCCGTCGATCAAATAGACGTGGCTGCCCTTGACGATGGGCGTGGGGTCGCCATCCGGAACAGTTGACACGCGGTTCGAACGTTCGGGATCTTGGCTTTGTGTGGTGCTCATGGAGCCGCATTATAGGCGGTTCCGGGATTGCGGTCATAACTTGCATGACCTTTTCACACGCTGGCGAGCAGATGCGATGAGTGGGCCGGAGTAAAAAACAGGGCCGGCCCCAAAAACGTGGGCGGAACCACTATTCCTAGATCCCGCCCGATTTTCTCGAGATTAGAGTGCGTCTACGGCGCGGTGACAAAGCCGACGCAAGTACTGATTAAGCGGCCTCGGCGAGGCTGACTGATTCCACCAACCGGCGCAGGCCAGCTTCAAAGTCTTCCCGCTGGGACGGGGTCAACAGCTTCAACAGTGTGTTGTCCACCTCGCGCGCAACCGGAATGGCCTTATCGAGTGCCTTCTGGCCTTCGTCGGTCAGGCGAATGGCATACATCCGGGCATCCTGCCGTGTGCGGCGGCGGCTCAAGAGGCCCCGCGCCACCAACCTGCGTACGATGTCGGCGAGTGTCGAGCGGTCGATGCCGGACTTGTCGCAGATGAAGGTTTGGCTCGGGTCATCGTGATCAGCCACGAGTGACAGCACGATAAACTGACGTGCGGTCAGAGCTACGTCGCCAATTGACTTGGCAAATAGATCTTCGGCGCACTGGCCTGCCCGATGCAACAGGTGAATGGTGCTGTCGGACGCGATATACTTCCGCGGTATCTTAATCATCTCTTGCCTCATGATCCGGCGGGTGTTCTGCTTTGTCGTGGGTGCCCCCCACCAAAGCGGGACACCCCTTTGTTTGTGACCCCACTTCTACGGCAGAGAAGATTTTCGCGCTTGACCGTTGGCCAGATCATTTGACCGTACACTCAAGACCGGCGTTTCCATTTTTGGGAAGCAGATCAATCTGAAACGGCATGGAATGCGCGGGGCCTCGTCGCATGACAGATCACTCGCCCACGATTAGGGCAGCCATTTTTGAGGGATTTGAGCAGTTCCTCGCGACCCGGGGCGTTTCACTGGCCAGCATTCTGAAGGCCGCTTCGATTGACCCGGAGGGATTTAACCCCGCGACAACCGACGTATCCCTCGACGAGGTTGGCGCCATATTTGAGCTTGCCGCGGCGGCGGCAAACGACCCCTGCCTTGGGCTGCACTGGGCCGAAGAGATCCGCACCGGATCGACGGGTGCCTGGGGCTATATGCTGACCAACGCGCGCACTCTTGACGAGGCGATGCAAGCCGTTTCCCGATACATATCGTTGATCATTCACCCGACGCATGTTGAATTCACTCAAGCGCAGGATACCGCGTCTTTGAACTGGATCATGCCTCGGTCTGCCACCCAATCGACAATCCAGTACGTTCTGTTTTCGGCTGCCGCGACCACGCTCCGGCTTCGTAAGGTCGCCGGGCCGGGTTGGATCCCGGTCGCGGTTGAATTGCCCCATCGCGAATTGCCATGCGCCGCGGGCATGCACCGGGTCTTCGGCTGCCCCATCACTTATAACACTCAAAACGTGTCGCTGATTGTCGATGTCCGCGATCTCAGCCGCGCGAACGCCTCCCCCGACAAGCACATCTTTGGCGTGTTGCAGCAATTGTGTGAGCGCATGCTTCAGGACTTGGCCGGCCCACCGGAAATCGTTGAACAGGTGCGGCGGGTGATCGGCGACCGGCTCACCACAGGTCAAATCTCTCTCGATGCCGTTGCGGCCGAACTCGGCATGGCGCCGCGTACACTGCAGTCGAAGTTGTCGGCTGAGGACACGTCGTTTGAGGCCGTGCTCAACGAAACGAGGCTGGAATTTGCGACCGGATACCTTCGCGATACAGACCTGCCATTGACCGAAATTGCTCTCCTTCTGGGCTACTCTGAACTCTCCGCCTTCACGCGAGCCGCAGGTCGGTGGTTTGACGCTTCGCCTAGCGCACACCGGCAAACGCTCAGGCAGGGGCCGGATAAGCGTAAACCGAAATCTTCCCCTGTCTGACATCAGGGCCGCCGCGCGGTGGGAAAGCTGTCGGTCGACGAAAAGTACGGCTTGATGTCGATCAGCGGCGTGCCATCGACACAGTCGATGTTGCGGATCGTGAGCCGCGGTCCTGACACCGACACAAGCTCCACAACCGCATGCCCGATCGGATTTGGCCGGACTGGCGAGCGCAGGGCAAACACTCCACGAGGCTCAGGCGCGTGGCTCGGCGCTTGAATGATGAGATTTCTGGCCGACCGGTCGAGCCAGTACAGAAGTATCAAGTGGGACATCAGGCTGATGTCCTTCAGACCCCGGGCATACCGGTCGTCGAGTTCAATGGTGGCCTCTACGCCGCGCCGGGCGGCCGTGTTCTTGGGACACTGGTCAAGGGTGGCCCACGGGGTCCTGATCTGGCCGATAAAGTATAGCTGGGCATCGAAGGTGTCAGGCAGGTCGAACGCAACCTCTCCGGGGCGGGCGGGTCTCATGGCTGGATGGGTCTCTCTCGCGATGGGCGGTCATGAAGGGCCGATCATATCAGCATCCCAAATGGCGGGGGTTATTTGCCGCCGCCCGCTGAATGAGGTATCTACCCCACAGCCGGTCAGAACGGCCGCCAAGTTGGCCCACGCACCCGTAGCTCAGCTGGATAGAGCGTTGGATTCCGAATCCAAAGGTCGCAGGTTCGAATCCTGCCGGGTGCGCCAAAGCTAGATATCAAGATGATAGCTTGCACATTGTCGTGTGACGCACGCTGGCGCGGCGTCAGGCATGGTGCCGTCCGCTCAATCCGCGATCGGATCATTCCTGCCGCATGAGGCGCATCAATGTGACTCGAAGGTAATCCTTGCCTTTGACACATCGCCAGTGCGGAGCGCATCGACAGGCATCCAGAAATGGTAGGCGCCGTTATCTCCAAACGGCCAATACATCATGTCGTCGAAGCCGATTTGGAGCACCATTCGCATCTCGGGGTGCTCGAACATCTCATTGCCCTGAATATTCGCGCCGACGCCGAACATCAGGTGAGGATAGTCTATCGGCAGCCGATAGCGTGTGTTGATGAGGTCGCGCCAGCCGGCGGGAAGTCGTGCGTAGGCTTCTTTGGGACCAGCCGCCATTAGTTTGATGGCGTCCGTCGCATATTCACGCCAATCTGTTGGCAGGATGTAACGAGAGAAAGACTTGAACTCGCGACTGTGCGCTTCTCCGAACAATCCGCCGAGGCCGGCAATGTCCTCCGACGAGATCAATTCCCATGGATCTGTCGGCTTTACGATCTCGGCAACCTTTGCCACATAGGCATCGACGGCGGCTGCGTGCGCATCAGCTTCGGCGATCGATTTTCGGCCAGTCGCCATCCAGTTTTCCGAGTTCGCCCGCTCTTTGGCCAGGTCGCCAAACGGACCTTGTCCAACGGGTGGCGGCAATCCTTTCTCAAGCGCATCGAGCCGCGCCCGGGATGTTTTCACGTAGCCTTCGCCACGTGTGCGTTGTGCTGCAACCTTTGCTCGCATCCTTGGAACGCGTTCAGCGAACATCAACGCGGCGAGCCAAAAGAGCGGCGCTTCTCCCAAAGCGGATTTCTCAGACTCGTAGGACGCTTTGAAGCTATAGGTGCGCCGTTGGTACAGCTGATTGATCGCCTCTGTCTGCAGCCGCAGAACCCGCTCCATGGCTTCTTCGTCATCGACACTTGCACGCGGTATGGCCGGAAGTTGTCGGAATTCCACCGGCCAGAAGGGAAAATGTCTGGGTCCGTATAGATTTTCCGTATCGACGAACGGGTCGCAGCCGATGTCCTCGACGCTGCCAAGATCGAGTGGCACGGTCGTCGCGCTTGTGTCGGGCGATTTCACGTGAAGGATCCGCCCGCTCAGCCGATCGTCAGCCACGAAACCTACGAAGAAGGCGAAAGCACCTTCAGTTGGTAATGCCGTTCGCCCCCGCCCTGCAGCCTCGATCTCGGACAGATCGAGCTGGGCCAGGAAATGCAGGGGCTTGTTGTTGTTCGCCCGAGGCCACGATTGGCCGCCAAGCTTTGGTACCCCACCGATCCAGCTCTTCGCTTCGAACCATCCATCGTCGCCGATCAAGCGTTCGCGTCGAGCGATGATGAGGCTGGGAGGCTCTTCATGTGCCATGCCGGGATTGCTACCGCCAGAGAGGCGTTTCAGCATTTTTCCGAACATTCCAGCGAACCCTTGCAGTTCGGATGGGGAAAACCGGGGCTGACTTCGCGCTTGCTCTCAACCGCCGCCGACCTTGCTGAGACAAGCTTTACTCAGCTCTCAATCCGTTCTTGCGCATCCACTCGTCGAAGTCCGCTTCGTTGATGTCATCATCCAGCATCCACGTACCCAAGCCTGCAAACAAGTACCGCACAAAGAAGAGTTCGCCGCGACCTTGGGCCTTCAAGTAGACTTCGAGTTCATGCGGCTTGGGGCCTTTGAACGGCCCCGCTAAACCAGGCAAAGGCGGGAGCGGATAGATGCCGTTTGCTCCGTGTTTCGCGATGTCTTCATTCAATTCGTTGATGAAGAAGATATCGCTTGATCCGTACGGGCAGACTTCGCTTGGATCATACCCGACACCGCCACGTGCATAGCGATTGGCTGTCCAATTCGCTGCGAAAGTCAACGCCACGCTTTCGTCGAATTCCGCAGCTTCGTATGACGGGTCCTTGGCTTTGCTATCAACGTAGCACGCAGGCTCCGCTCTCATGAAGAGTTTGACGGCGGTCGCTGCGTCCGTGCTCGGTTGACTGAGCAACCAAAGCACGACCTCCTCGGCCCGATCCCAATTCAAGTTCTGGGCCGCCGCATCAACAACGTCCGCTGGCTGTGTCTTGAGCCAGTTGATCATCCGCTGCGCGGGCGAAAGTGATTTGACGAGGCCGAGATTTTGAACGGTTGACCGAGCGGCTCCACCGTTCAGCACGCGCTGGAAACGTTGGGTATCATAACCCGGCGCGCCAATTGATTTTGCTTCGGACGCACCTGACAGCCTCGGCGTCTCCTTGCGGAACCAATTGATCCAGAAATCATAGTTGCTCATGCGATCCAACCCACGAAGATCCAGGTTGCTGTCATAACCGCCAAGCCGTTAAAGATCCGTCTCGTCCGCCCGTCAAAAATGGTGTCTCGTCTAAGACTTCGGTAGAGCAAATTGCGCCGGATGTCTGCAACTCTACCCACTGCGAACACACAGTCGTGCAGTGAATGACTTCTGGCTACGACAAGTATTGGCCCAGTCTCACTTTGTTCCACCTCGGCCGTTCCGTCTGGTCCAAGCCCTATCGCGTCCGGCGACCAGATAGTCGTCTCGCGGCCGATCGACAAGCACAGCAAGTTTTACATCGCAATTTCAATCGCAAAAGTGTTCGCACTTTTATCCTGTATGGCGCGCCATTTGCTATCATGATGATTGCTTGAATTCCCATCACACCGCCGACAGACCGATGGTGGCGCACGGCGCCATTGTGGCTTGCAGGACTGTATCAATCTTGATACATAATGGGGATGCATGGCAAGGCGACCGAACCGTCTACCCGTCGTCTTCTATGCCAACAGCGCCGGCGCCGAGCCCGTGCGCGAATGGTTGAAGGATCTCCACAGGGACGAGCGGCGCGAGATCGGTTCCGACATCCTTGCGGTGCAGCAGGGCTGGCCACTCGGGCTGCCACTGTGTCGCTCGCTCGGAAAGGGTTTGTGGGAGGTGCGCTCGTCGCTTCCCGGCGGACGGATCGCTCGCGTCATCTTCGCATTCGACGACGGGACGATCGTGCTGCTCAATGGGTTTATCAAGAAGACGCGAAAGACGCCGCCGGCCGAGATCGACCTCGCGCTCAAGCGCCTCAAGGAGATGACGCCATGACCCGGAAGAAGCACCACGGCTCGAGCTTCGAAGCCTTTCTGGCCGAGGATGGTCTGCTCGAGGAGGCGTCGCTCGCCGCCACCAAGAAAGTCATTGCCGCGCAGATCGCCGATGCCATGAAGAAGAAGGGGCTCACCAAGTCCGCCATGGCGGCGGAGATGGAGACGACGCGGGCACAGCTCGACCGCCTGCTCGACCCTGACAACGACAGCGTTACGCTCGCAACGTTGAAGCGTGCCGCCAAAGCCCTCGGCAAAACGCTCAGGCTGGAGTTGGCATGACCGGCTGCAATAAAGAATGCACCGGCATTTCAATCACATAGGTGTTCGCACTTTTATTCAGTCCGGTGCGGCAGTGACACATTGAAAATATTTATTGAGTCGCGCGTGGGCCCGAGGCCGCGAGTCACTTATCTAGAGTGGCGTGCGGTGTGGCTTCGGCTTGAACAAGCTGGGCTATACCGGGGATTGACCCGACGCACGAGGAGACGTGAGCATGCCAAAGATTGAACTCAATGACATCGAAGTCGAGACGCTGATCTATGCTCTCGGCGTCGCGACGGCCGACCTGAAAGAATCAATCGCCGACCCGGCCCAGACCGCGGAAGACAAAGCCGCCTGGACCGAGTACCTGACTGAAATCGAAGACGTCAGCCTCAAGCTGACCAGCGGCACGGCCATCGCGGCCTAAGCTGCCCGGGTCACGCAAACCCCAAATTGAAATTGGCGCCTCCAACCGGGGCGCCTTTTTTTGATCATGTGTTTGAGACCTAGACGCGTGGCCTGTCAGCTGGCCGGGCTAAGTGGGAATTTGTGTGTCCACTTGGCGCCGCTGGTGTCGGTCGCCTCGACGTTCAATTCCGTTGCACCATTGGTGACGAAATCAAACGCAACTGTTGGGTTTTGCGCCAGCGTAATGCTGCCGGTCATCGTGTAGACGAGCTCGTCGCCCTGGCGCACTTCGATCTTGTCGACCATCAGCAGCTGAACGTAGAGCAACGTGATCTGATCGAGCACCATGCCGGTGTGATTGGGGTGGTTGAGATCAATCTTCGCGCGCTGGACCTGATGGGATCCCGTTGCTTTGGGTCCCGTGAGAGCGAAGTTCATTTTTCCCATATTGGCTTTGATTTCTGCAGGGTCGCCCGATGGCGGCGCGGAGCACGAGGCCTGACCGCCGGCGAATTTCACAAGCTGCCCGGCGAGGTAGACCTCACCATTCGAAGTCTCGACGACGATGTGCACGTCCGACTGTTCGTTGAGCCGGATGTTGGTGGTCAGCGAGGCCGTGTTGCGTGCGCCCGCCATGTCGAACTTTGCGGCGACGGGCGAAGGGTTCTTGTCGACAATGAAGCTGACCGACTTGATGTTTTCGCCGGCTGGCAGCGTGACGTCTGCTGTGAGCGGCACCGACATATTGTTTTCGGGGCGGTAGGGGGCCTTGAGCGCGATAATGCCTGTGGCGTCTTTCGCAATGCGCGTGCCGATCACGTCGCCCTTCAGGCTGTCCCACGTCGATCCGGCCAATACGGGACTTGCAAACGCCGCAACTAAAAATGCACCACCTAAGATGGCCGCAATGGAAGACTTGGCGATCATGCGGGCTCCAGGCTCTCGGACGATAGATTGGACGACAAGCTGTGTGCGACCTAACTAGCGCGCAAACCTACCACAAGCGCCTGGAATACGCGAGAGGGTCACGGCGATGCTGCCGGTCGCCAACCGGCTGTCTGGGCGTCTGACTCCGAGCAAAACCAGCGCTCGCCTCGGGCCGCATCGACCTTAACCTTGCCGTACCAGGGGCTCCACGGCATGTGGTAGATCTGGCCGTTGCCGGTGATATTGCCTTTGATGGCGCAGCCATCGGGCGCTGCGGTTTCGGCAGTTTGCCAGCGTTTTTCCCTGTAAATCCAAGCGGGTTCTGCGTCACCTTGCCAAATCCCGGCGCGCGCGTCGCGAGCCTCGGCCTCTACGGCGGCGTAGGTTTTCGAGTACTTTACGAACGCCCACGCCAAGCCTTGCCGGACCATGGCGGCGTTGATGTCTTCGCCGCCAGCGTAGCAGATGCCAAGCAGCCGGTCGTAGCGGTCAACGCCCTGGCTTCTGCACTCAATTCGGCGGCCCTCGACGAGGTGTTCCAAGGCTTTGGATGCGGCTGACCCGCAGTTCCACCAGCCGATGAGGCGGCGTCCGCACGTTTGCGAGGCTTCCGGGGCGTCGATGCCTTCGAGGCGGACCCTCTCCCCATCGATCTCGAGAGTGTCACCATCAATGACGATGGCCTGACCTTGAACGGTCTCGGGCTGTGGCTTCGCGACAACCGTTTGGGCAGTAGGCGCGATGGCCAAGAAAGCGCCGGCCAGCGCAATCGCCACGGGCCGGCACAAGTGGGAAGAACGAGCAGATTCAAGCATGAGTTGAATCTGTCTGATTCGTGTGGCCCAGAACCGGCTGCAATGTGACGTAACTGGGGATCAAATTCCCTGGTCATCCCCCTGACTCTCTGAGTTATAATCTGTAACATACTGACGTGACTCTGATTTTCTATTTTGGGTTGTAGTTTTGCGGCAGTTTCTTTTTCGATATCTCTGTCATTCGTGCCGGCCGAGCCGTGACGCAGGGTCAGGCATGTGCGGGCAGCCTCGCCGAAGAGAGTTGAGTTTCAGTGCCAGACCCCGTTCGGCGCACTCATAGCTTCCGTGCCCCGCGATCTTGCGATCCGGAGGTTCGACGGCTGAGGGGTGCGGGGCGGCCGGGACCGCTCGGGCAATCCGTGGTGGTAGAGAAGCGACGCGAGCCGCCCCGCGACAGGATTTTGGGCATAAGGCTGCCCGTTACGCGGTTTCCCCGCAACCCGGACTTGCACCGGGTGGACGACCTGAGCCTTCCATAAAAGAGCTTGCGTGAAGCCCTCCTATAGAACCTGCCTCCCGGTCCACACCGTTGAGACGCCTCTTAAGCAGCGCCCCCTC
>JANOFU010000090.1:0-10048 GCA_031413815.1 Hyphomicrobium sp.
CCCGGCCAAGCGGCCACTGTTCCTGCGGATATGAAACGATGAATTGTCCGCGCGAGCGGGTATATTTACCCAAAGCGATCAAACACGTATCTGATTTGCACAATTTCGCCACTTAAAGATCCCGGCTCGCGCGGAAAACAAATCTGGACGACACACCGGCCACTGCTCTCCGCGCTTGGCCGGGAACGCGGATAGAGGGGTATTGCTACCCCCGCTCTGCCTTCCGCAAATGCACATACAGCGCACCCGTGCCGCCATGTTCGATGGCCGCGTCGGTGAAACTGATCACAATCGCGCGCACGCCGGGCTCTTCCAGCCACATGGGAACGCTGCGTTTCAAGATCCCTCGCTCGGTCTGTGATGAATAATCGAACGGCTCACGAGACTTGCCGCGCGCGGGTTCTCCCTTGCCCGTAATCACCAGCACCCACCGCTTGCCCTTGGCGTGCGAACTCAGCAGAAACCGGCGCAGTGCCACGTGCGCTTCGCCTTGGCGCATGCCGTGGAGATCGATGCGTCCATCAAGTTCGATCCGGCCCTTGCGCAGCTTCTTGTGGTTGCGCCGGTCGAAGTCCGCGACGGGCGGCGGTGCAGGGGCCTGCATCACGGCCACGCGCGCCAAAGGTGTTTTACCAGCGGTCTTATGTTTGGCCTCTACAGGAGGTTCGAACTTCTGCTTTTCAGATTTGCGCGGACCAGCAACGTCCAGTTCAACTTCCGGCTCCCCCACCGCATCACGCACCCGCGACTTTGATCGTGACAGCGGCTTCAACGATTGCGCCGTATGTTCCCAAAGCTTGATGTCATCGTCCGTCAGGCCACGTTTCTTGGAAGGGCGGACGGGCTCCGGCTTTTTCACGGCACGGCTCGCGGCAGCAGCGCAAAGAAATTTCCGCGATGTTTTGTGACGCCCGCGAGCTTCCCCGCGTCATCGCCCGACCCGAAATAAATATCGCCCCGCTCCGGCCCGCGGATGGCTGATCCGACATCTTGCGCTATCATCAAGCGATGAAACCCGCCGGGTCCCGTGGCGTGTGTGAGCTCAGGAGCTGTGACATACACCGGCGTGCCTGTAGCGTGATAGCGCGTATCCACCGCAAGGCTGCGGCCTTCGCTGAGTGGAATTTCGAGAACGCCCAACGGGCCACTCGCCTCTTCGCCGGTCAACTCGCGGAAGAACACGTATGACTTGTTCTGGTGCATGGCTGCGGCACCCGTCGCCGGGTCGGCGCGCAACCACACCTTCAGCGCCTCAAGTGACATCTGATCGGCGGGAAACAATCCAGCATCAATAAGGTATCGCCCGACCGACGTGTAGGGGTGTCCATTTTTACCGTGATAAGTGACACGCACCATCGATCCGTCCGCGAACCGGATGCGGCCAGACCCTTGAATGTGCATGAAGAACGAAACGACGGGATCTGCGAGGTACAACAGCTCCAAGCCTTGATCATCCAGTGCGCCGCCCTCGATCTCGGCGCGCGTTGCATAAGGTTCCTGCCCGTTCGCCGTTTGCCGGGCATGAGTCAGGGCATGCGCCATCGCCGCGCGCTGCGATTCCGCGACGAGATTGACGAGGTCCGGCGGCCGCCGCAGCACGGGCACGTGGAACGTATCTGTCCGCGTCCTCGAGCCGTCGACCACAGGTTCGTAGTAGCCTGTCAGCAGGCCCGTTGGATCGGAGTGGACGACTTTATGTGGTTGAAACCACGTTTCGAAGAACGCCCTTGCACGCGCCGCCGTCAATGTAGACTCGGGCAGTGCGCGCGCCTCTGCGCAGACTGTCAGCAGTTCCGGAGCAACCGGCACGCGTGCATCACCTGCGTTGTCGATCACCGGCCCACACGACCGCCGCATCGTGTGCAGCGCAGCCAAGTGATCGTCCTCCGCCCAACCGGGCAGGTCCGCAAAGGCGACCGGCTGAAATGTCACATCGGCGGTCGTCATGTCAGCCGGCCAGCATGGGGAGTGGGGTTAGTGCGCGTCCTGCGTTGCAATCAGCCGCCAGTTGGGGTTGAGCCGCGCCTTCGGCGTCGAGATATCGCGGCTGAACGTCCAGATGTCGGTCACATTCTTCAATACCGTGGGGTCGCCATTGATCACGGTGCCGGCCTTATCGCGCGTCGCGGAGATCAACTGGCTCAAGAACCGGATGGTGATGTTGGCCACGCCGTTCTTCATCTCGGCTTCGAGAATATCAGCCTTATTGATGCCGACAAACTTCTGGTCGATTTGCTCGCCGCGCTGCTCGCGCTCGGCAATCGACTCGGCAAAGCCTTCGTAGACATCCTTGCTGAGAAGATCGCGCAGCGACTTCCTGTTGCCCTCGGCAAACGCCGTAACAATCATTTCATAGGCTTGACGCGCGCCGCGCAGGAATCCTTCCGGGTCGAAATCGCGATCCAAAGCGACGATCTCTTTGAGCCCGCTGGCGATCACCGCATTGCCGCCAGCGGCCGCACTCAACCGCGCCTCGGCGTCGGCACCAGACACAGCTGTGGGCACTTCGGCGGCCGGCTCTTCGCGCTCACGGCGCGGCAGCGACACAACCTTATCGGACACCGTAGCGCCGGTGCTCTGCTGGTTGCGGGCTTCGAGTTCCCGATTGCGCCGTTCAATGCGCGCATCATCATCACCCGTCTTGCGGCCCAGCACGCTTCTGAGCTTCACAATCGCGACGAGGGCGACAATCAAAGACAACAACGTGAAAAGGTCGATCTGGCCTTCCATGTGTGGCGAGTTCCCAGCAGAGAGCCCAACTCGGGCCGACTGCATTGATATAGGTTCAGTTGGATGACGGTAACAGGCCAGCCCGGCGGATTTTGCCTGTTTGCTGCGCTGCGGCCTTCAATTTCCCGTTTGTTATCTGAGGTTAGCTTAGGCCACAATAGGGGTGAAGCCAACTGGGTCAATAGACGGCGAGACCGGCTCCCGGACCGTTGCCTTGGGGCATGATTCTGAGCGGACATCGCATAATGCCCATCGTTCTGTTCCTTCTGTTTGTCGCCGTGCCGCTACTGGAAATCGCGCTGCTGATCAAATTTGGGCAGAGCTTCGGGTTTTGGCCAACGATCGGGCTCGTGATTGTGACAGCGCTGCTCGGCTCTGTTCTGCTGCGCCAGCAAGGTTTTGCTGTTTGGCGGCGCGTCCAAGAGGATTTGCAAAGTGGCCGGCCACCTGTCGAACCCGTGGCCGATGGCATGCTTTTGCTCGTTGCAGGCGCATTCCTCGTGGCGCCTGGGCTGATCACCGACACAACGGGCATCTTGCTGCTAATCCCGCCCGTGCGGGCAGTCGTTCGCCGGTTCATCGCACGCCGCCTAGCCGTGTCCGGAGCGATTTTTACGTCAGTCCGGCAACCGGGCCGCCCGGCGGCAGAGCCGGGAGCGCCGCGGCCATCGAGATCAAAGCCCAGCAGCTCAGGCACCGTGATTGACGGTGAGTTCGAGCGGCTGGATGAACAGACGAAAGATCCCCGTTGGCCGAACTCAAGTTAGCCCGGCCGCAATCAGGTCATTTGCGACGCGTGCGCCCTCGTGATAGCCAGCGCGGCTCACGTGTGTGCTTGCACTCTGTCCGGATGAAAGATCTTCAATGACCGACGCAAATATTCCCAACGGCAAACCCGGACGGCCTTCCGAAGGCGCGCAGCCCGCCATCCAGGCTCAGGTCATTGGCCAGTACATCAAGGATCTCTCGTTTGAAAACCCCAACGTCGGCAAGCTGATGGCCGACCCGGGTGAAACGCCCAGCTTGTCGCTTGAGGTGAATGTGCAAGCGCAGCGAATGGGACCGGACGTCTACGAAAGTGCCATTGAATTCACGGCACGGGCAGAAAACAAGACGACCCCGATCTACGTTTTGGAACTCGTTTATGCCGGGCTGTTCCGGTTGCAGAACATCCCGCCGCAAGCGCTCGAGCCGTTTCTGCTGATCAACTGCCCGTCGCTGATTTTTCCGTTCTTGCGGCGCTTGGCAGCCGACATCACGCGCGAAGGCGGCTTCCCGCCGCTGTTGCTCGACCCGATCGATTTCACCGCGCTCTACATGCGCCGCCAGCAAGAAATGGCGCAGACGGCTGAGAAGCAGTAAGCTTCAGGTGTCATCAGTTGTGGCGCCATAGCGCAACCAAACCGCTGACGGTCCCAGTGTCTCAACGAACGCCGCGTGTGCGATCTCTTGTTCGGCCGTCAACCGTAGGGAAAGTGGAACAGGACGGACGGCGGCTTTGCGCGACCGCGACCCGCGCTCATTCCCTGACGGCGACCCCGATTTGGCCAGCACAAGCGTCGCCTGACGCTCACCCAGCAACTCGACATAAACTTCGGCCAGCAACAGCGAGTCGACCAACGCACCATGTTTGGTCCGCTGTGACGTGTCGATCCCATAGCGCTTGCACAACGCGTCAAGACTATTGGGACCTCCTGGATGCTTGCGCCGCGCCAGCATCAACGTATCGACGACACGATCCATGGTGATGCGCCCAAGCGCCGCGCGCTCCAGTTCAGCGTTCAGAAAACCAACATCGAAGTTGGCGTTGTGAATGATCAAGGGATCGTCACCAATGAATTCAAGAAAGTCTGCGGCGATGGCACCAAACAGCGGCTTACCCTTGAGGGAAGCCGTCGAAATGCCGTGCACGGCTTCGGCTTCCGCTGGCACGTCGCGCTCTGGATTGACGAACCGGTGAAACTCGACGCCGGTCGGAATGCGATTGACGAGTTCGACGCAGCCGATTTCGATCAGCCGGTCGCCTTTCTTGGGATCAAGGCCTGTCGTTTCGGTATCCAGAACGATTTCGCGGCGCATGGGCGATCCTTGTCATCAAAGCGGACATCACGCCCAATGCGCCTCGTACGCGCGCGCCCGACGGCCCTCGAACGCTCCGATAATAGCATCGACTTGGGCGGCGCAGCTGGCCACAGACCCATTGGTGTCCACAACAAAATGCGCCCGGCGGCGCTTTTCTGCGTCCGGCATCTGCCGCTGCATGAGCGCATCCATCTTGGCCGCCGTCATGCCGGGCCTGTCCAGCACCCGCCGGCGCTGAACATCCGCTGACGCGCTGACAACAACGACCACATCGACTTTGGCGTCAAAGCTTGACTCATACAACAGTGGAATTTCCAGTACAGCCACCGCGGCATCCGCAGCCATTTGCACCGCAAGAAACCGGTGCTCAGCATCCCGCACCAACGGATGCACAATCGCCTCCAACCGGGCAAACCCCGATGGGTCTGCGGCCAGCGCCACCGACAGCTTACTCCGATCAACCCCACTCGCAGCCGTCGTTCCGGGAAACGCTGCCTCAATCACTGCCACCGCCGGACCCGCATAAAGCCGATGCACTTCGGCATCCGCATCGAACACTGCAATCCCGCGTTCGGTGAACCGTTTCGCCGCCGTCGACTTGCCCATGCCGATGGAGCCAGTTAAACCCACGATAATCATGAGCCTGGTCCTTCGATATCGGCGCGAAGTCTCGCCACCAATTCATCGGTCACTTCCGGCGTGACACCGAACCATTTGTCAAAGCCGGGCACGGCCTGATGCAGCAGCATCCCGAGCCCATCGACTGTCTGCAGTCCATAGTTTCGCGCATCGCCCAGCAGCCCGGTTTCGAGCGGCACATAGACGATATCCGCCACCACAACGTCACGATGGAACCCGGCAATATCGATCCCAAGACCGCCTTGGCCGTTCATGCCGGCCGTTGTCGTATTGACCAGGACTGCGGCGTCCTTCGAGAGTTCCGACCGCGTTTCCCACGAGCACGCTCGAACCCGCGGGCCAAAGTGGCGGGCCAAATCCTCAGCCCGGCCAAGCGAGCGATTGAAGACGCGGACTTCGCCAGCGCCAGCTTCCAGAAAGCCGTAAACAATAGCCCGAGCAGCCCCACCCGCACCCAGAATTGACACCGGCGCATCCCGATGCGCCCATTGCGGCGCGGTTCGCGTTAGATGTGTCATGAACCCATAGGTGTCGGTGTTGGCCGCGCACAGCCGGCCGTTCTCCAGCCACACGGTATTGGCCGCGCCCACCGCGATTGCCGACGGGTCCTTATCGGCCGCAACAGAAAACGCCACTTCCTTGTGTGGAAGCGTGACGTTGCAGCCCGACAATCCGCGCATGTCCAGCGACGTCAGAAACCCGCGCACGCTGTCGGGTGCCACCGCTTCCTTGGTGTAAGCGCCCTCTATTCCGTACCGGCGCAGCCAATAGCCATGAATGAGAGGCGACCGCGACTGCTCGATTGGCCAGCCAATGACGCAGGCACGCTTCATGTGTCGAGGACCTTGCGCGCACGCAATTCCGCCAGCAGCGGCAACAACGGAAGACCGAGAATCGTGAAGTAGTCGCCCTCAATCCGTTCGAACAGTTGGATGCCCAGCCCTTCGATCTGATAAGCGCCGACGCAACCCAGCACATCGTTGCCAGCCGTCTCCAGATAAACGTCCAGGAACTCGTCTGAAACGGCGCACATTGTAAGATCTGTCGTCTCGACGTGTGTCCACACCACCTCGCCGCCTACAGCGATGGCGGCGCATGAGTGCAACTGGTGGGTCTTGCCGCGCAACTCCGTCAACACGGCGCGCGCCGAATCCAAATTCAAGGATTTGGTGTAGATCTTCGAACCGAAATTCAGGATTTGATCTGATCCGATCACCACCGCATCCGGATGCGCGCGGCTCACATGGGCGGCTTTTGCGCACGCTAAAACTTCGGCCACGTCCGCAGGCTCGCACTCCACATCCTCAGCACGCAACGCCTCGCGGATCGCGGGTTCATCCACGTCCGCTGGCATGATCTCAAACACCAGACCCGCCGCCATCAGCATGGCGCGGCGCGCCTGGCTGCCTGACGCAAGAATCAGCCGTGTCTTGGAAACCGCATCAGCCATTGACAGCCTCACCACCTGCTGCGAACCCGGCTTGCCGGTCATGAATCAACTGAATGATGGTCGCCGCCGTTTCTTCAATCGACTTTCTCGTCACATCAATCACTGGCCAACCGTTCTGCGCGCAGATCCGGCGCGAATAGGTGATTTCTTCGGCAATCTGTGCGCGATCGACATAGTCGTTGAGATTGCGATCTGACATCAGAAGCGCGCGATTGCGGCGCACTTCTGCGATGCGGTCTGCGCTCGCCACAAGACACACAACAAACGCTGTGTGCGGCCCGGTCAGCGCATCCGGCAACGGAATCGACGGCACCAACGGCAAATTCGCCGTCTTGTAGCCGCGCTGCGCCAGATAAATGCTCGTCGGCGTTTTAGACGTTCGCGAGATGCCCAACAGAATGATGTCGGCCGCGTTCAAATCCTCCGGCAACCGGCCATCGTCGTGAGCCATCGAGAAATTCAGCGCATCGATCCGCTTGAAGTATTCCGCATCAAGCACGTGCTGGCCGGCGACCGTCGGCGTCTGCGCGGTGCCGAGATAAGATTCGAACACCTGCATGATCGGCTGCAGCACCGCGTGGGCCGGCACTTTGATCTCGCGGCAGCGCAGTTCGATTTCTGCGGCCAGATCGCGATTAACGACCGTATACAACACGATGCCCGGTGCCTGCTCGATTTCCTGCAGCACGCGCTTGAGCTGCCGCGGCGTTCGTACCAAAGGATGCATATGCTCGATCGGCCGCACGTTGGCGTATTGGACCGCCGCAGCCTTCGCAATCGCGGTCAGCGTTTCGCCGGTCGAATCTGACACCAAGTGCAGGTGATAATAGCTTGGTGTGGTCTGGGCCATCTGTGGACAAATCTACCAGTTATCCAGTGCAGGATCCGGGTCCAGCCGGTTTGACCAGAGCTCCGCATGCTTGTCCACCGTGATACCCACATTCGGCATCGGGCGGATAGTCTTTCTCACAGTCTCAGGCATTCTGGGGATTGCCGAGCTCTCCAGGCCCTATCGCGTGTTGTCCCCAGGCTGCTGCGACGGGTTGCAGAAACCGTCAGCACGCCAAACCATTGACTCCGGTGGTGCAATTCGCGCCTAGTAGTCGGGGTATGGTTCAGCCACGAGATCTTGCGGCGCTCGAAAACGTCATGCCGTAAGCTTGGGACACAGTGGGGACGAAGGCGGTATTCCCGCAATCCCCTGCGGTAAGAGTCATAACAATAACCTTTAGAAGACTCATCTATAAATTAGTTAGGTCACGATGAATACCGCAGCACCGGACGCCAAGACGCTCACCGCTCACCGTCGCTTTCTCGATGTCTTCAAAGGCCAATCGCTCAACCCGCCGCCCGTGTGGCTGATGCGGCAAGCGGGCCGCTATCTGCCCGAGTATCGCGCGACCCGCGCCAAAGCTGGCAGCTTCCTGGATTTGTGCTATTCGCCTGAACACGCCGCTGAAGTGACGCTGCAGCCGATCCGGCGCTACGGCTTTGACGCCGCGATTTTGTTTTCCGATATTCTGGTGGTGCCGGATGCGTTGGGCCAAGAGGTGCGCTTCCTCGAAGGCGAAGGTCCCAAGCTCGATCCGATCCGCAAGGCCGATGAGATCAAGCGGCTGAACCCGTCGAAAACATCGGCGAAGTTTGCTCGCGTCTGTGAAACAGTCGCGCGCTTGCGGCAGGATTTACCCAAGGAAACCGCGCTCATTGGCTTCTGCGGCGCGCCGTGGACAGTGGCAACCTACGTTGTTGGCGGCGCAGGATCATCCGATCAAGCCGAAACCCGCCGCTTCGCCTACCGCGACCCGCAAGGCTTTGCCGCGCTCATCGATATCCTGGTCAACACGTCGATCGACTATCTCGACGGACAAGTCCGGGCAGGCGCCGACGTGCTGCAAATTTTTGACAGTTGGGCGGGAAACTTACCCGATGACGAATTCGAAAAATGGGTCGTTGCCCCGACCGCCAGAATCGCGGCAGAGATGTCGAAACGGCATCCAAACGTGCCCATCATCGGGTTTCCCCGCGGAGCCGGTCCCAATGCGCAGCGCTATGCGGCCGCGACGCGTGTTCAGGGTCTGGGCTGCGATACAGCCCTGCCGTTGAGTGAAATGGCGCGGTTGGCTCGCGACGCCCGCGTCGTTGTGCAGGGCAATCTCGACCCGCTATTGCTGGTCGCCGGGGGGGCTGCTCTGGACCGCCGGATAGAGGACACGCTCGACGCCATGGCGGGCCTGCCGTTTATTTTCAATCTTGGCCACGGCATCGTTCCGGAAACGCCACCTGAGCATGTCGGCCGCTTGATGGACGTCATCCGCAAACGGCGGTCCGCATGACCACCGATCAAAATGCCCTGGACGGGGACCTGGCTGGCAAGCGCGCCGGTCTTGCTCTGGTGGGCACCATCGTTCTGATAGCCGCCATCGTCCTGCTGTTCGGCCAGGCGGCCTATCCCTGGCTGAAATCCCTCCATGTCGTGGCGGTCATTTCGTGGATGGCCGGGCTGCTCTACCTGCCGCGGTTATTCATCTACCACTGCGATGCCGCACCCGGTTCGGAACAGTCCGAAACTTTCAAAGTCATGGAGTACCGGCTGCTGAAGGTCATCATGACCCCAGCGATGCTGATCTCCTGGGTGTTGGGCCTGTGGCTTGCCTATCAGGGCGGGCATCTCGCAGCACCGTGGTTCCTCGCCAAGTTCGCCCTCGTGATTGCGCTGTCTGGCGCCCATGGCTATTTCGCGGGTGCCGTCCGCCGCTTTGGCCAAGACCAGAACGACAAACCCGCCCGCCACTGGCGCATCGTCAACGAAGTGCCGACGGTGCTGATGATTTTGATCGTAATCCTGGTGGTCGTGAAGCCGTTTTAGAGGGGGCAGTATCGGCCGCGTCTCCGGCGCATGAACGGGGTCAGGCAGTTCTGATCATCCCTCATCCGCAAAACACCCCGCGACGTGCCTGACCCCGCTGCGCAATCACTTGAACGGTTCACCATCGCGGCCGCGTTAACCGGCAATTTCTTCTATGCAATAAGCCGAAGTTATCTACCGTCTGCTGTGTCAAGCGTGGCGTTGTTGGTTGCAGGGTTTGCCGTCTCTGAGCACGGCATTGAGTATGACGATGAGTTTTCGCATGACGGCGGTGATGG
>JANOFU010000091.1:0-35033 GCA_031413815.1 Hyphomicrobium sp.
CCATCGCCTGTTGCCAAACCTTTAGATCCTTATAAGACTCTAGCATAGTGAACCCTCCCACACCCAACACCCAATACCGAACACCCAACACCCAACACCCTGAACCCACCTACACCATCTGCCGTTCCCGCATCACCTCCCCTCGATAGCTTAGCGCCTCGGCGATATGCAGTCGGCCGACGCCATCGCTCGCATCCAGATCTGCCAGCGTCCGCGCCACTTTCAACACGCGATGAAACCCGCGCGCCGACAGCTTCAGCGTTCCCGCCGCCTGACGGAGCAGCGTCATTCCCGCCTCATCTGGCGTCGCCATTTGATCGAGAAGCTGGCCCTGCAGCTCTGCGTTCCTTCGCACGCCTTTGACGCCCGCCGCTTGAAACCGCGCGCGCTGACGCTCGCGAGCCGCGATCACGCGGACGCGCACTTCGTCACTACCCTCAATCGGTGGCGGGAACACGAGATCGGCCGCACTCACAGCGGGCACTTCAATCTGCAGATCGATGCGGTCCATGAACGGGCCCGACACGCGCCCCTGATAGTCCGCCGCACAGCGCGGACCCCGGCGGCAACTCTCACCCGGCGATCCACCACCGCACTTGCACGGGTTCATGGCAGCGATCAGTTGAAAGCGCGCGGGATACAAAATGCGATGGTTGGCGCGCGCGACGACAATCTCGCCGGTCTCCAGCGGCTGTCGAAGCGCATCGAGCACGTTCGGCTGGAATTCCGGCAACTCATCCAGAAACAGCACGCCCAGATGTGCGAGGCTTGCCTCTCCCGGTTTGGGCCGCGATCCACCGCCGACCAAGGCTGGCATGCTGGCTGAATGATGCGGCGTGCGGAACGGCCGGTCGACGCACAGCTTGCCGCCCATCAACTCGCCGGCTAGCGAATGCACCATCGAGACTTCAAGCATTTCTTCAGGAGACAGCGGCGGCAAGATCGAGGGCAACCGCGCGGCGAGCATCGATTTGCCCGATCCCGGCGGACCGACCATCAGCAGATTGTGCCCTCCAGCTGCCGCCAATTCGAGCGCACGCTTGGCGCTTTCCTGCCCGCGCACGTCCTTCAAATCGAGCGAGATGCCTTTGCCGAGGTCAAGATTGGGTTTCGGCCGCGCGAGCGTTTGCAAACCCTTGAAGTGATTGACCAGTGACAGAATGT
Organism: Hyphomicrobium sp.; assembly: GCA_031413815.1. Taxonomy (GTDB): domain Bacteria; phylum Pseudomonadota; class Alphaproteobacteria; order Rhizobiales; family Hyphomicrobiaceae; genus JAGVSR01. The sequence continues at coordinate 1,165 of JANOFU010000091.1, forward strand.
GCGGCGGTGCCAGTACGTCAACGTCCTCGCCTGCCCACGCCGCTTCCGGTCCGCATTCGGCTGGGCAGATCAGCCCCTTGCCCATGGCATTGGCGCCGATGGCAGCGGGAAGTGCGCCTGGCACTGCGCGGATCGAGCCATCGAGCGCCAATTCGCCGATGGCTGCGAACCCAGCAATAGCATCGGGCGCGATCGCGCCCATCGCGACCATCAATCCCAAAGCGATTGCGAGATCGTAGTGGCTGCCCTCTTTGGGCAGATCGGCGGGCGCGAGGTTGACCGTCAAGTGTTTGAACGGCAAACCCAATCCCACAGCATGAAGGGCATTGCGCACCCGCTCCCGGCTCTCGGCGACCGCCTTATCCGGCAGCCCGACAACGGCAAAGGCCGGTTGCCCCGGCGTGATGCGCACCTGCACCTCCACCGCACGTGCTTCAACCCCAACAAACGCCACCGTCGAAATTTGCCCGTACATCCCACACCCCCGGAGTGATCCAGAGATAAGACGTATGAGGCAGGTGGAATCCGTCGCACATTGTGTACCGACGTCTCGGGTTTGAGATCACGTCTCTTTTTATCCCGTCATGGCCGCGTCGCGGCGCGACCGCACCGGAGGGCGGCAGGCGGCCATCCAGGCAAGCGTCCATGGAAAAAGGATAAGGCCCCTTGCTCGCACTCACATCCAGCCGAGCTATCGGCATGTCTGGATCCTCGGCAGACTCCCCGTTTGCTGCTCTTGAATGCGCCGGGACGTAGTCTTAGAACGACATTGGGCCAGACGCCGATGCGAATAGAGAGCAGCCAACAGAGCAAGGACGCTTCTCACGGGTCTAAAGGACACTTGTCTGGATGGCCGCCTGTCGTGCCTCCGGCACGATCCCTCTGGGACGCGGCCATGACGGGAAAGAGCGGAATGGTCATCCACTCCCCACTCACACCACCATCGCCTGTCCCACAGCCTTGATCTTCTTGGCGACGGCCCGGTAGTCGCTGACATCGGGGATGAAGTACCAGGTGCCAGGTAGTGTCAGCACCTGAGGGATTTCTTTGGCGAGCGTTTGCCCGATCTCGTCTTTGTTGCGTGACAAGAGCACCCAGATCGGCACCAGAAGCAGCAGGAACAGTTTGTTCTTGAGCAGGAGGACAAAGAGCGCCGTGCTCGACAGAGCTATGAAGACGGTGCCGCCCAGGATACCGATCAGCGTCGCCAGCAAGCCAAAGATGACGGCATATCCAAGTGCCGCAAGTGCGGCCAGTTTCCAGCGGTAGGTGGCCGGATCGGCCGCAACCTCCGCCTCGGCTTTCTTGACGAGGTCTTCAAACCGCTGCCGCAGCGTGGTGGTGGATGCCATAGTCTGATCCGCCTGCAGATGACCAAATCCGGATAGCACGGCAGTCGCGGCGAATCTTTGGCCGACGGGCCCGCAAGCGCTGCTACTGCAACCTGCGTGTCAGATAAAATACACAAGCTCACCAATTCCTAGGATGGCGCAGTGCCCGTCTCAGTCAGCTCGCCGCCAGAATACTCATCCCAAAACGAATCCACATTGTCAGCAGGAACGCGAGACCGAGCCCGAACGCCATGAACCGGTGCTTGACGTTGTTGTAAGTCAGGTGGACGGCACTGTGCAGCAGACGCGCAGCGAAAAATCCCCAGGCAAGAGAAATGTAAAGTGCATCGACCTGCTTGGTCGCATAGACCGCGAGCACCACCACATAAAACAGCACCGGCAGCTCAAGTAAATTCATGTAGTCGCGATTGGGGAGCGACACGTCGCCCGGCACAGTCGCACTTTCGCCGTAGCGGAAATCCTTCACATGCGCTCGGCCCGTCTTCATGGCGCGGATGCGAATGAACGGAACCAGCGTCAGGACGGCAATCGTCAGAAACACCAACAGACAAACCGGTAGGAATATGGCTTCTTGCGTCATGGTAGTCCTTCAGACATTTTTAGAGTTTCGCACGTTGTCTCAGATACCCGCCGCGGCAAGCTGCGGAACACTCAGGTCGCGTGAATTGTGCAACCGGATTGATGGGTAACACTTCTAACCGGGAGGATAGGTAACACTTTTTGATGCCGTCCCGGCTACTCCGGTGCGGAATGCGTCACACGGGCGGCGACCCGCGCCTCGATCGCATCCCAGATCATGGCGGCGATGTCGTTGCCGCCGAAGGCTTTGACTTGGCGGATGCCGGTCGGCGAGGTGATGTTGATCTCAGTGAGATACTCGCCGATGACGTCGATGCCGGTGAAGATCAATCCGCGCCGCTTGAGCTCCGGCCTGAGCCGCTCGCAGATCTCGCGCTCTCGTTTGGTAAGCTCCGTCGGTCTGGCGGTGCCGCCAACATGCAAGTTCGAGCGCGTTTCGCCTGCCGCTGGCACGCGATTGATCGCGCCTGCGATTTCGCCGTCGACGAGAATGATGCGCTTGTCGCCTTTGATGACCTCCGGCCGGTACTGCTGCACCATGAACGGCTCGCGGAACACGGTTTGGAACAGCTCAACGAGAGAGCCGAGATTGTTGTCCTCCGGCTTCAGCCGGAAGATGCTGGCACCGCCGTTGCCATACAGCGGCTTCAGGATGATATCGTTGTATTCGGCGCGGAATGCCTGCACGTCTTCGAGCGATCGCGTCACAAGCGTCGGCGGCATCAGATCGAGAAAATCGAGTACCCAGATCTTCTCGGGTGCGTTGCGCACGTGGGCCGGATCGTTGACGACCAGTGTTGCGGGATGAATGCGCTCCAGCAAATGCGTCGACGTGATGTAGGCCATGTCGAACGGCGGATCTTGGCGCAGCAACACCACGTCCCGCGTGGCTAAATCTTCGACGCGGGAATTTGCGACCGAATAGTGGTCGCCAGCCTTGTCCGTCACCTTCAGGCTGGACCCGCGCGCCAACAGCCGTGATCCGTGAAGCGCAAGGCTTTGAGGCGTATAGTAAAAGATGTCGTGCCCACGCTTCTGAGCTTCGAGCAGGATGGCAAATGTGGAATCCCCACGAATATCAATTCGCTCAATCGGGTCCATCTGACACGCAATCTTCAAAATCATGCTCGAATCGCACCCTCGCTTCGCCGCAATGCTCCCTCACAGCAGATGAATGTTCTACCAGGAAATACAAAGCGCGGCCTTCGGACTTCACTCCTTGTTAACCATCCTGGGCGCATTGGTCGAGAAAAGTAACGTCGCGTGAGGATGTTTGATGACGCGTAATGACCGTTCGAAGATTGCAGGCCTGCCCAAGGCCGCCTGCCTGTCCGCCCTTCTTGTGGCGGCACTCGTTGGCGGGTGCGCCAACAAGACCACCGAAGCCGGATCACCGAGCTTGCTGGGTTCCAACGGCGACGGATATGGCAGCGGTAAGGGCTATGGCCGCGGCGCTCCCGGCTCGCCCGAAGACTTCAAATCAACCGGTCGCGATACCGTTTACTTCTCGTCTGACAGTTCCGACCTAACACCGGAAGCCCGCCAGATCATCACCGATCAGGCGCGCTGGCTGCAACAGTATGGCCAGCATACCGTATCGATTGAAGGTCATGCCGACGAACGCGGCACGCGTGAATATAACATCGCCCTTGGTGCCCGGCGCGCAACCGCAGTCCGCGCGGCCCTTGTATCCGCTGGCATCAGCGCGGCCCGCATCCGCACCATCTCATATGGCAAGGAACGCCCGGTCGCCGTGTGCGATGACATCTCGTGCTGGTCGCAGAACCGGCGCGCGCAGACGACACTCGGCGGCGCAGCCATCAGCCAGCGCTGACCGCCTGAGAAAGCCGCTCCCCGGTTTGGTCAAGCGGGTGAGGCGGCGCGTCCCAGCCTCTACAGCTTGACCATCACATGCCGCACGATTGTGTAGTCCTCCAGCGCGTATATCGACAGGTCTTTGCCGTAGCCCGATGACTTCATGCCGCCATGCGGCATCTCATTGAGGAAGATGAAGTGCGTGTTGACCCACGTCGCGCCGTACTGAAGGCGCGCTGCCGTCGACATCGCTTTCGAAACATCCTTGGTCCAAACCGACGACGCAAGACCGTACTCGGACTCGTTGGCCCACGTGATCGCATCTTCCGGATCATTAAACCGGGTCACCGACACAACGGGCCCAAACACTTCCTTTTGAACGATTTCGTCGGCGTGACCGGCGTTCGCCACCACCGTCGGCTCAAAGTAGAAGCCCGAGCCGCCCGCGTCCTTGCCGCCGGCGGTGACTTCGATGTGTCCCGCTGACTTGGCCCGGTCGATAAACCCGCGCACCCGTTCGCGCTGCAACGCCGAGATCACGGGGCCAATCTCGTTCTCATCATCATTGGCGAGATCGTACTTGATGGTCTTTACGGCAGCGGACAAGTCGGCGACGACGTTGTCGTAGACTTTTTTGTCGGCATAGATCCGGCAAGCCGCCGTGCAGTCCTGCCCCGAATTATAATAGCCGAAGGTCTTCACACCTTCGACCACGGAGGCAATGTCGGCATCATCGAACACGATCACCGGTGCTTTACCGCCCAACTCCAGATGCGTGCGTCGAAGCGTTGGAGCGGCTGCCTCGATCACCTTCCGGCCCGTACCGATGCTGCCAGTCACTGATACCATCGCTACTTTAGGGTGAGAGATCAGCGCCTGCCCGACAGTATGACCACGGCCATGGACGATATTGACCACGCCCTCAGGGAAAATCTCCGCCATCGTCTTCGCAAGTTTCAACGTCGACAGCGGAGTCATTTCTGATGGCTTCAGCACGATCGTATTGCCGCCGGCCAGCGCTGGCGCGAGTTTCCAGATCGCCATCATCAGCGGATAGTTCCACGGCGCGATCGACCCGACGACACCAATCGGATCGCGGCGGATCATCGAGGTGTAGCCCGTCAGGTATTCGCCGGTGACCGTGCCGTGCATCGTGCGAACGGCACCTGCGAAATAGCGGAAGCAATCAGCCCCAATCGGCATTTCGTCTTGAAGCATCCGGATATACGGCTTGCCACAGTTCTGCGCCTCGACGCGCGCGAACGCTTCGGCATCCTTGTCGATGGCATCCGCGAGCTTGAGCAGATAGTTTGCCCGCTCACCAGGCGTGGTGCGCGACCAAGTTTTGAAAGCTTTCTCAGCGGCATCGACGGCCGCTTCTACTTGGGCTTTTGAGGCCTCAGGGATTGATACAATGGTGACACCCGTGCGCGGATTGATGATGGGGACTGCCTCCTCAGTTCCTGCAACGAAGTTCGAGCCGATCAGCATCTGGGTCTCAAGCATAGTGGTCTCCCTTGGCGGTCTATGGTGCTATTTCGAAGAGCCTGCGGTGTGCTCACCCTCGCGCGTCAGGTAGTAGGCGGCGAGAATGGGCAACAGAGTGACGAGAAAAACAAACACGGCGACGACGTTGGTCACGGGCCGTTGGCGCGGGCGAATGAGCTCGGACAACATCCAGATCGGCAACGTGGATTGTTGACCCGCTGTGAATGTCGTCACGATCACCTCATCGAAGGACAGCGCGAACGCCAACATGCCTCCTGCCAAAAGTGCGCTGCCGATTTGCGGGAGCACGACATAGCGGAACGTTTGGAACCCATCGGCACCAAGATCCATCGAGGCTTCGACCAAATTTCCAGGCAGCCGCCGGAACCGCGCGATGGCGTTGTTGTAAACGACGACAATGCAGAATGTTGCGTGGCCCAAGATGATGGTCCAAATAGAGAAGTCGAGGCCCATAATATCGAATGCCGACCGCAGTGATATTCCGGTGATGATGCCGGGCAATGCAATCGGCAGCACGAACAACAGCGAGATCGTCTCGCGCCCAAAAAAGGACGTACGCGATAGCGCGGCGGCAGCCAGCGTGCCGAGAATGAGCGCCAAGGCCGTCGCCACCGCCGCCACCTTCAGCGACAAGTACAGCGGCGGCCAGATATCCGGCCGTTCCGACCAGGCGATGCCAAACCACTTCGTGGTGTAGCCTGGCGGCGGGAACGCAAACGTCCGGTCCTCAGTGGTGAAGGCATAGAGGAAGATTAGCGCCAATGGCAGATGCAGGAACAACAGTCCGGCAACTGCTGAGACACGCAAGCCGAGCGGCGCAGATCTGTTGGCATCAGAGGACATCGAACGCCCCCATGCGTTTCGCCACCCACAGATAAACCGCCATGATCAGCATCGGTACAACGGTGAAGGCTGCAGCCAATGGAATGTTTCCAGCGGTCCCTTGCAGCGTGTAGACTGCTTGCCCAATCATCAGCCGCGAGTTGCCGACGATCTGGGGAATGATGTAATCGCCGAGTGTCAGCGAAAATGTGAAAATCGATCCCGCAACGATGCCTGGCAGTGCCAATGGAAAAATTACGGTCCAAAACGTCTGGCGAGGTTCGGCACCCAGATCGGCCGAGGCTTCCAAGTAGGCCGCGGGAACCCGCTCAAGGGCTGCTTGAATCGGCAGGATCATGAACGGGATCCAGATGTAGACGAACACCAGGAACGTGCCGATGTAGCTGAACGACAGAGACGGCCCGCCGATGATGGGCAAGGCGAGCATCCCATCCAGTAGCCACATGAGATGCAGGCTTGATGCCATCCACGTCAGGATGCCTTCTTTGGCGAGGATCAGCTTCCAAGCATAGACCTTGACCAGATAGCTCGACCACAGCGGCATCATCACAGCCAGATAGAACAGTGCTTTCGTCCAACCCCGCGCGTAGCGGGCCGCATAGTAGGCAATCGGAAACGCAATGATCGCGCAGGCGATCGTCACCAGCGCGGCCATCGTCAACGTGCGCAGGATGACCTGAATATTCGCTTCTTCGAGAAGCTGCGCGTAGGTCGACAATGTAAACTCGCGAACCACCAGCCCTGAGAAATCATCGAGCGAATAAAAGCTCTGCAACAGCAGCGCAAACAGCGAGCCGACGTACACGATGCCGATCCACAGCAGCGGGGGGATCAAGAGCAATAGCGTGAATGTCTTGGGATTGGCAAAAAAGTAGTCGGAGATCCGCGTTAGGACCCCGTCACCCAGTGGCCGTGTGGACGCCGCGCTCATGCATCGCCGTCCATGGCGCGCATAGCCGGCTTTGGCCATACGAGCCGCACGCCGTCGCCGAGCCTCGCAGTTGTGGCGGAAGCGGGCACCTCCGCCATGATTCGCACCTCGCCAACCATGACGGCCAACCGCGTGACCGGCCCCTGATAATTGATTGACGTCACTGTGCCATCGGCACTGGCAAATCCGTCGGGCACCTGCTCACTTACGGAGCCAACGCCAATTCGTTCCGGCCGGAGGCTCGTCCATCGGGCGACCCCACCATGGGCCGCAGCGAATGCCGGCGGCAGCACGTTCGACGACCCGACAAAATCTGCAACGAACCGCGACTGCGGCCGCTCGTAGACGTCTTCCGGGCTGCCGACTTGAACAATGCGGCCCTCATTGAAAATCGCCACGCGATTGGCCATTGACAGCGCTTCGCCCTGGTCATGGGTGACAAACACAAAAGTTATGCCAAGATCCTTCTGCAGGGTCTTCAGTTCCTCTTGCATTTGTTCTCGCAACTTGAGATCGAGCGCGCCGAGCGGCTCATCGAGCAGCAACACTTTCGGCCCGTTGACCAGCGCTCGCGCCAGGGCCACGCGCTGCCTCTGTCCGCCCGACAGTTGACTTGTGCGGCGCACCTCGTAGCCGGGTAGCTTCACCATTGCCAGTGCGTCTTTGGCTTTTGCCTCGCGCTCGGCTTGGCCGGCACCTTTGATCATCAAGCCGTAGGCGACATTCTCGCCAACGGTCATATGCGGGAACAGCGCATAGTCCTGAAACACCGTGTTGACGTCGCGCTTGTAGGGCGGAACGCCGTCGACGCGCTGTCCGAAAATCTCAATGTGACCCTCATCGGGTTGCTCAAAGCCAGCGATCAGGCGCAGGCACGTGGTCTTGCCGGAGCCGGACGGACCGAGCATGGCAAAAAATTCACCGGGTGCGATATCAAGCGTCACGTGATCAGCAGCTCGCACCTCGCCAAACCGGCGCGACACGTTCTCAAATCGGACAGCTTGGGACATGGAGGAGCCGTGAATAGAGAGACGGCCCGGACTTTGGTCCGGGCCGTTCAACTAATGCGCTATTACTTGCCCATCACGGCGATGTAGTCTTTCGCCCACGTCGAATAAGGAACGCACGCGCTTTCCTTTTCGCATTTCGCGGTTGGTGTGCGCCAGAACCAGATCTTGTCGAAGTTCGCCATGCCGTGGTTCGTGCAGCCTTCATCGGTCAACAAGGCGTTGCCTTTGCACGCGCCGGGCACAGCAGGAACCGCACCGAACCACGCAGCGAGATCGCCTTGCAGCTTCGGATTGATCGAATGCTCAAGCCACTTGTACGCGCAGTTGGGATGCTTCGATTCGGCGTGCATCATGGTCGTATCGGCCCAACCCGTGACGCCCTCTTCTGGCACCGTGGATGCGATTGGCTTCTTTTCACCCTTTAACAGATTGACCTGGAACGGCCACGTGCCCGATGCCACGACGCCTTCATTCTTGAAGTCGTCGACCTGCACCATGGCGTCGTGCCAATAGCGGCCCACAAGCGCACGCTGGCCCTGCAGCAGAGCGATCACGGCATCGTACTGCTCTTTGTTCAGCTCATAGGGGTTCTTGATCCCCAGCTCAGGCTTCTTCTTCATCAGATAGACCGCTGCGTCGGCGATGTAGATGGCACCATCAAACGCCTGAACGCGGCCTTTGTTGCTCTTGCCATCAGGCAGGGTCTGTTCTTCGAACACCACCGACCAGCTCTTGGGGGCTTCCTTGAACACGTTGGTGTTGTAGGCCAGCACATTTGGGCCCCACTGGAACGGCACGCCATAGTGCACGCCATCGACCGTGTGCCAGGGTGCGTCCTTCAGACGGTCATCGACCGATTTCCAGCTTGGGACGAGATCGATGTTGACGGGCTGGACTTTCTTGCCGGCGATCAATCGCAACGACGCATCGCCCGAGGCCGTCACGAGATCAAACCCACCCTGGTTCATCAGCGTGACCATTTCGTCGGAGGTGGCAGCTGTCTTGACGTTGACCTTGCAGCCCGTGTCCTTCTCGAAGCTGGTCACCCAGTCATAGTTTTTGTCGGTCGCACCGCGTTCGATGTACCCCGGCCAGGCGACGATATCGACCTGCCCCTCGCCATCCCCCACTTTGGTCATAGCCTCAGCAAACGCAGCGCCTCCAAGCGCCAGGACGGCTGCCGTCGCGATCAAACCCTTCGAACTCGACCTCATGACGCTACTCCTTTGCACAACGATCAGCCATTGCGGCCAAACCGGACGATTCATCAGTGTAAACCTGGTTCCCGAACCAACATGATGGCCCGACCCCGTTGAACCATTTGGGGAATGTTAGTTTACTGCTGCTCAGTCGACTAGGGGCTCTGAACTGCCCCGAATTTGGTCTTGCCTCGCCACGTTCTTTCGAACCTGCCCTAAGCATCTGCAAAAAAAATCGCTGAGACGCGACGGCTGGCACCCTTTCGTCCCGCATCCGAACCGGATAGATACACCACACGATGGTTCTCGTACTTGACACATCCTCTGTACCGGCGGCCACACAGGCTCCGGCTGGAACCGCCAAGAGCTCCTTGGCCGGGTTGACCCGCGCGCAACTCAGCACGGCCTTGTCGAGCATCGGCGTGCCCGAAAAGAACCTGCGCATGCGGGTCAATCAGCTGTGGCGCTGGCTCTACGTGTCCGGCGTGACGTCATTCGATCAAATGACGGATGTCTCGAAAGAGTTGCGAGCCACTCTAGCGGCAGCATTCACCCTCGACCGCCCCGAAATCGTCGCTGAGCAACTTTCGGTTGATGGCACCCGTAAGTGGCTGCTTCGGTTGCCTAAGCGCGGCCATGAAGTCCGCGCTCCCGAGATCGAGTGCGTCTATATCCCCGAAGAGGATCGCGGTACGCTGTGCATTTCTTCGCAAGTCGGATGCACCCTCACTTGCTCGTTCTGCCATACCGGAACGCAAAAACTCGTTCGCAATCTTGAAGCGCAGGAAATCGTTGGCCAGATTTTGCTGGCGCGCGATCGCATCGGCGATTGGCCGGGAGCTGAAATACCAAGCAACGCTGCGCAACTGCCTGATAGTGATCGCAAGATTACCAACATCGTGCTCATGGGCATGGGCGAGCCGCTGTACAATTTCGAGAATGTCCGCGACGCCATGGACGTTACGGCCGATGGCGAAGGGCTGTCGCTCTCCAGGCGCCGAATTACGCTGTCGACATCCGGCGTCGTTCCTGAAATCGGCCGCTGGGGCCGTGAAACCAACACTATGCTCGCGATCTCGCTGCATGCCGTGCGCGATGAACTCCGCGACGAGTTGGTGCCGATCAACAAGAAGTATCCGCTGAAAGACCTGCTGGACGCGTGCCGCAACTACCCCGGCGCGTCCAACGCGCGCCGCATCACGTTCGAATACGTCATGCTGAAGGGTATTAATGACAGCATCGCCGACGCGCGCGCTCTGGTGCGGCTGCTCGCCGGCATCCACGCCAAGATCAATCTCATTCCCTTCAATCCGTGGCCGGGCACCGCATATGAGTGCTCCGACTGGGCGACGATTGAGAAATTTGCCGACGTCGTCAATGCCGCGGGCTACGCCAGCCCTGTGCGTACGCCGCGCGGCCGCGATATTTTGGCGGCGTGCGGCCAGTTGAAATCCGAATCCGTTAAGCTCCGCGCCAGTGAGCGAAGCGAAGCAGTGACGGGCTAGCTGGACATGCTGCTAACAATTGGCCGGCTGTTTCTGGTTCCCATTGCATTTCTGCTGGCCGCCGCCGTTTCGCTCGTTGTCGTCGTCACGCTCGGGCTGGAAAAAGTCACCCACGCCATGCACGGCAAAGAGGCCGGTCTCGAAACGATAGAGGCCTATTACGAACTGTTCGCCAAAGGTCTTCCGCTCCTCGCCACCGTCACAATGCTGCCAGCCCTCGCTGTGATCCTCATCGGCGAGGTCGCGCGCATCAGGTCGTGGCTTTATTACATGGTGGGCGGCGGCTTAGCGCTCGGCCTCATGCCGCTCCTCGCCCGGGCCGCCTCCTCCGAAGTGCTCGCCGCCCCGCCCGCCACCGTCTGGCAGGTGCTGGCTACGGCCGGTTTCGCAGGCGGTCTGGTGTATTGGCTGGTGGCCGGGCGGAGCGTGTGAGGCCGGTAAGGGCTGGCGCGCGCATTTGACCTTTTCTCTTGAACATCAACGCCCTGAGCCCCTACACTCCTGGTATCGATAAATGGCCCGGGACGAACGGCATGATCCGCGCATTGCTTCGCGTCCTGTTCGGTTTCGTGATCGCCTGCCTGGTCGCCGGGCTGGTGCAAGTTCTCTTTGTCGTCACGCCCGCAGATCTCGCCAGCGAAACAGACAAGGTTCAAGGCGCGGCCGTTTTGGCGCTGATGGCCGCGACGCAATCTGCTGTTTTTGCTGCGTCTTTTGCGTTTCTGGTGGCCGTGCTCGGAGAATGGCAGGCAATCCGCAACTGGGTCTTTTACGCGCTGGCGGGCATTGCCATCGCGTTCGCGGGGTTCCTCGTCCAATACTCGGGTGAGGCGGGTCAGACGACAATTCTCAACGATTACGCCTTCAGGGCCTTCCTAACGACCGGATTTGTTGCGGGCTTTACCTACTGGCTGTTGGCTGGCCGCAACGCGGGAGGCCGTGGTGCAGATCCTGAGCAACCCCCCGCCGAAATAGCCTAAACTCCTGCACAGACTGTCCAATCCGGATTGGCGAAAAGCGTTTGTTAACGCCCGCCTGCGAGAGTATATTGTGCAGTGCACAAAAATGGAGCTTCTGCTTCAGAAAGGCCGGCCAGCAATGTTTGACTCCCATCAGCAGACTCAATTTGCCCGCAGCTGCGCCGACGCCTCTTTCGGCTACGCCAAGACTTGGCTCGCGATGTACGCCGAAGCCTCGAACGGCGCGCTGGAGTTCTGGTCGGATGTCGCCCGCACCGCCGCCGAACCTGAGGCGGCCGTCGCCGACAGTGCCGATGTCTGGTATCAGCCGCCACGCCCGCCGCGGTCCGCCTATCGCACATCGCAGCCATCTGCGGACGTCAATCCAATGACCGCGTGGTTCGCCGCGTTTGCTCCGCCCGCCCAACCGCAAGCCTCGCCCATGGACGCCGTGTTCGATCCGATAATTGCCTTCTGGAACATGATGCCGATGTCGGCCACGCCGGCTTCATGGCCGATGGCGTACGGCATGATGGCGTCCGGTGTACCGCGCACAGTCGCGTGGCCGGCAGCCGAGGCGAACACGGCGGCACTCGATGCCATGAACACGGCGGCCAACGCCATGGGCACGCCATTCTCAAGTTATCATTCCGTTGGTGGATATGCGTCGGCCCAGGTCTTTGCACCGGCCAATCTCATGCGCATGGTTGGCGCACTGCCGTTTGGCACGGCCGCCATGTTCCCATGGCTTGCCAACACGACGACGTACTAAGCAGGCCTTGGACCCCGTTACTGAGGTTTGACCGGCGGCACGACGGCCGGAACAGTTGCAGCCGGTACTTTCACCACAGCTTCAACCGGCGGCGATACAGTCACCGGAACTGCGGCGGGCTTCACTGCATCAGCAGCTTTTTCAGCTGGTTTTGCTGGGGATTCGGGCGCTGCGGGTGCAGCCTGGGGCTGTGTCGCAGCGGCCCCTGACGGCGCATCCGGAATTGCATCGGGCTTAGGTTTCGCCACGGCAGCTTGCGTCTTCTTCTTATCCTTGGACGGCGGCTTAAACACCGTCTTCTCCGCGCAGCGCGCCGGAGTTCGCGACCCATCGGGCTGCGCGATATCGGCCACCCAAGCGCATTTCGGCATCGCGCGGCAGCCGTCCTCCGCTTGCTCTTGGCATGTCAAGACGACTTTGGCAGCCGCGTCCGCCTTCTTGTCTTTGCCATCCTTATTCGGCTTGTCCGGTGTGGCAGCGGCGGTCTCTGCGGATGGTGGCGCCGCCCACGGCAGAACTTCGGATTTTGCCGCCGGAGTTCCGCTCGTGACAACCTCTTCTGTCTCAGGCTTGGCCACCTTGGCTTTGGGTTTATCGGCAATGGCCTTCTTGACCACAGCGGGCTTTGCAACTTCGGCAGCTGCTGGTGCAACCGGCGCCTTCGCTTCGGGGATTACGACGTTCGACGCTCCCGATGACACGTTGGGCGTAGGTTCCGCAGTCTCAGCCGGAACCGTCACGTCGGGCGTTTGAGCCTGCGCTTGAATTGCACACGTCACCGCAATCGCTGCGGCGAACATCATTCCTGCTGTCAGAATGCCTAGGCGTGCCACGGCGCATCTCCCTTTGCCGGTCGGATCAATCAATGTTCACCTCGTGAATACCCCAAACGAGGCCCTGAAAAGGGGGCGAATTGATGATTTATTGTTCAAAACCGGCAAAACCGCTGCAACCGCAAGTGCCACAGTGACAGGCGGGACACCGGTACCGAGGCCGTCCTCCATGCCTTTTGGGCACCAAACCTGCGCTACCACGGAGACTTGAAGGCCCGGAGCGCGTGCCTATAGTGCGGCGCTTCTTCCAGACAATCTCTGACAAAAAGGGTTGTGACGATGGCCGCGAAGGCAGGCAACAACGAGGGTTCGCCCGGCACCAAGCGCGAGATCAAGAAGGTCGTGCTCGCGTATTCGGGCGGTCTCGACACTTCGATCATCCTGAAATGGCTGCAGGAGACGTATGACTGCGAAGTCGTCACCTTCACCGCCGATCTGGGGCAGGGCGAAGAGCTGGAACCGGCGCGCAAGAAAGCGCTGATGCTCGGCATCAAGGACGAGAACATCTTCATTGAAGACCTGCGCGAAGAATTCGTCCGCGATTTTGTGTTCCCGATGTTCCGCGCCAACGCCGTTTATGAAGGTGTCTATCTGCTCGGCACGTCAATCGCGCGGCCGCTGATCGCCAAGAAGCAGATCGAGATCGCGCGCAAAACCGGCGCCGACGCTGTCTGTCACGGCGCCACCGGCAAGGGCAATGACCAGGTGCGGTTCGAGCTTGGCTACTACGCGCTCGAGCCCGGCATCAAGATCATCGCACCGTGGCGGGAGTGGGCGTTCAAGGGCCGCGAGGATTTGATTGAGTTCGCGCGCAAGAATCAAATTCCGGTCGCCAAGGACAAGGAAGGTGAGAGCCCGTTCTCGGTCGACGCCAACCTGCTGCACTCCTCATCCGAAGGCAAAGTGCTCGAAGATCCCGCCCAGAAAGCGCCAGAGATTGTCTATCAGCGCACCATCTCGCCGATGAATGCACCCGACAAGGTGACGACCATCAAAATCGGCTTTAACAAAGGCGACGCGGTATCCATAAATGGCAAAGCGCTGTCGCCTGCCACGCTGCTGAAGACGTTGAACGACCTGGGGCGCGACAACGGCGTCGGCCGGCTCGATCTCGTGGAGAACCGGTTTGTCGGCATGAAATCGCGTGGCGTCTACGAAACGCCCGGCGGCACCATTTTGCTGGCCGCTCATCGCGCTATCGAAAGCGTCACGCTCGACCGTGGCGCCATGCACTTGAAGGACGAGATCATGCCGCGCTATGCGGCACTGATCTATAACGGCTTCTGGTTCGCGCCAGAGCGCGAGATGCTGCAGGCCTTGATCGACAAGAGCCAAGAACACGTCGAAGGCGAAGTCACGCTCGAACTCTATAAGGGTAACGTCATCGTGATTGGCCGCGAGAGCCCGAAGTCACTGTATTCTTCGATGCTTGTCACCTTCGAAGACGATCACGGCGCTTACGACCAGAAAGACGCCCAGGGCTTCATCAAGCTCAATGCGCTGCGGTTGCGGACTCTGGGGATGCGGGGGCGGAACAAGGATTAAACCGAACTCTCAGAATTCTGCCGCTTCGAAAGGGCGTTGCTTTGTCTAATCCCGCAACGCGGCTTCTCTTGCACCGCGCGGGACTAGGCCTCCGGCAAGTGCTGCCGCGAGGCCGCCGGGTCCTGCTTTGGCAGCAAGGTGTTCGGGGATGATCCAGGCGCGATAGGAGCGGGTGACGATCGTATGCGCGCACCAGACGCGGCCGGTCTTCGCGCGGCAGCCCATGTCGGGTTCAACTTTGGTCGGCTCGCGGCGGTCGTGGATCAGGATTTTCAAATCGACCGGCTGGATGACCGCTGGGAGCTGAGCCAGATCGACGCCACGGAACACGCACTTCAGCATATTGCGGCAAGCTCCTGCACGCTTTCCGAACGTGTTGCCGCCGCCGAGCGCGCGGCGCATCGGCATGGCTGTTGCAATCTTGTCGGAGCCGGTGCTGACGAAGCACTGATCGCCAAAACAGATGACGGGATCGGCCTTCTTGTTGAAGCGGCGAATGCCGCGGCGGCCCGGCTCCATCACTAATAGCACGGTGTAGCGGGTGTCCGGCGGCGTCGCGTGCCGGTGGCCGTACTGCGTCGCACCATTCTCACTGTTCCAGTCGTCCTTCAAACTCTTGTCGTCCGCGATACCGGGAACGCCCTCTGGGCCTACGACTTCCGGGTAGCCGTCATCAACACTCGGCTGATCGGGCTGCTGTGAGCGGCCCAATCCCATGCGCGGCTCAACAGGTGGCCGGGCGCGGTCTGCGGCGGCGCGTTCACGGTCTGCGTTGGCGCGGTTAAGGCGTTCGGCCAAGCGGCGGGCTTCAGCCTCGCGCTCCGCTTCCTGGCGGCGCTTGGATTCTGCGGCCTCGTAGGCGCGGCGGTTTTCTTCGGCCTTGGCATCGGCGGCGCGGCGTTCGTCTTCGAGGCGGCGTTGCGTGTCGGCGGCTTCGCGGGTGCGGGCCTCCTGTTCGGCTCTTGCCTGTGCGGCCTTTCGGTCTTCGTCGGCCTTCGCGGCGGCAGCCTTGCGGTCTTGATCGCGGCGGCGGCTGGCGTCAGCAGCGTCTTTCACGCGGCGATCTTCTGTGGCTTTGGCTTCAGCGGCCGTGCGCTCGTCGTCGCGCTTGCGTTGCTCGTCTGCCGCCTCGCGCGTGCGCCGCTCATCATCGGCCTTTGCGGCGGCGGCTTTGCGGTCAGCGTCTGCCTTCGCCTCTGCCGCCTTACGGTCATCTTCGAGACGGCGCTGCACGTCCGCGGCATCCTTGGTGCGCTTGTCGTCGTCCGACTTGGCTTTCTCAGCCGCGGCCTTCTGCTCGGCTTCGCGCTTGCGCTGAGCGGCGGCAGCGGCCTTGGCCTGCTCGTCACCTTCGATCTTAGGGCCGAGTTTCTTGCGCCATTCTTCGAGCTTTCGCTGCTGAATGGCGCGTGCCTCCGCTTCCTGGCGGGCGCGATCCAGCATGTCGGCTTCGTCAGACTTTTGGCGCGTCACGTCGATGGACTTCTGGCTGTCTTCGGCCGCGACCGCAAACTTCTCCGCGATGGAATCTGCCGTGTCTTCAGCCAGTACGGGACCCGAGAAACATAAAATAAGGGCCGACGCCGCAACAGCGGCCCGGCCACACAACCCAACCTGCGGCGATATCATAACGGCACCCCTACAAACAGACGGTTACCATCGAATGGAATTCAGGCAACAAAGCGGATGTCAGCTGAACCGGGTGTGAACGGAAGGGATGCGTTCCGTCGAAGCGAGAGCTGCGTCCCGCCATGATTTCGCCGCAAGGGATTACGGCCGGCAGTGCTTCAGACGAACTCACCCAAAATCCCTCGCAGCCCCTCGCGATAGGTCGGGAACTGGAGTGTCACGCCAAGCGCGGTTTTGATGCGATCGTTTCGCACGCGCTTGTTCTCGTCATAGAAGCTGCGGCCCATGGGCGACAGATTGGCGGCTTTGTAGGGAACATCGGGCGGGATTGGGACACCGAGCAACTGAGCGGCGTAGGCCACGACATCTTGGGGCGGGCCCGGTTCATCGTCGGTGACGTTGTACGTGTCGTGGCGGAACGGTTGCGCAATGGCAGCTTCAAGCACTGTTGCGATGTCCGCCACGTGGATGCGGTTAAACACTTGCCCTGGCTTGACGATGCGCCGCGCGGTGCCGTCGCGCACGTTGTCGATCGCGCTGCGGCCTGGTCCATAGATGCCAGCGAGGCGGAATAGCTCGACGCGTTTGCCCGTGCGCTTGGCGAAGGCGAGCCACTCCCGCTCGGCGGCAAGTCGGCGGATTGAGCGCTCGGACGTCGGATTGGGAGCTGTCCTCTCGTCGACCCAGGCGCCTTGGCAGTCGCCATAAACACCGATCGTTGACAGGTAGCCGATCCACTCGACGCTTGACGCAGCAAGGTCTTGGGCGTGATGGCGCAACACGGGATCGTTGCCGGTCCCAGGAGGAGCGGAGATGACAACATGTGTGGCACCTTGCAAGGCGCGGCCGATGCCATCGCCCGGTTGAGTGCCGTCAAAACGGAATGCGCTATGGCCTGCGGCTGTGATCCGGGCGCAGCCTGCGTCCGATGTTGACGTGCCACTGATGCGCCAGCCTCGTGTTGATAGTCGCGCTGCGAGGTGCGCCGCGCTGTAGCCAAATCCAAAACAAACCAACTCGCTCATCCGCGATCCCCAGCCAACCATTCGTCGCGCACGCCGTCATCCACTTCATTGGCCAAGCGCTGTTCGCGCTCAATGGACATGCGTTCGCAATCGTCCAATTGCCACAGCGCCCACACCGCCATGGCTCGCACTATGGGTGAGGGATCGTCAAGCAGTTCGCGCGCGCGTGTGACGTAGGCGCGATTGCCCGAATTGCCAGCGGCAATCAGCGCATTGCGTACGACGCGGTTGCGGCCTGTTCGTTTCACCGGCGTTCCAGCGAAGCGCTCGCGAAACGCGGCGTCATCAATAGCTAAAAGCTCGTGAAGAGGCGGATTGGCTGCATCGGCGTCCGCGGAGAATTTCGCGTCACTTGAGGCTTCCGCAAATTTGTTCCAAGGGCAAACAGCGAGGCAGTCGTCGCAGCCGAACACGCGATTGCCCATCGGGCGGCGGAACTCACGCGCGATGTGGCCTTTGTGTTCAATTGTCAGGTAGGCGATGCAGCGGCGCGCATCGAGCTGGTAGGGCGCCGGAAACGCCTTGGTCGGGCAGATATCGAGGCAGCGCTGGCAACTCCCACAGTGGTCGATTTCCGGCGCGTCGGCGACAAGTTCCGCTGTGGTCAGGATCGCGCCGAGGAACAGCCACGAGCCGTGCTCGCGCGACACAAGATTGGTGTGCTTGCCTTGCCAGCCAAGCCCGGCCTTCGCCGCCAGAGGTTTCTCCATTAAAGGGGCTGTATCAACGAATACTTTGACGTCAGACGCGGTCCGCTCGGCGACGCGGCCAGCCAGTTGCTTCAGCTTAGTCTTCAAGAGATCGTGGTAGTCTTTGCCATGGGCGTAGACTGAAATGGCTGCACGATCGGGCTGCTCAAGGATGATGAGCGGATCGGTCTCAGGGGCATAACTTAGCCCCACCATGATGGCACTGCGCGCTTCGGGCCAGAGGGCATTGGGATCGGCTCGCCGTTTGACGGTTGTCGCCATCCACGCCATATCGCCGTGCCGCCCATCGGCCAGAAACGCATGGAGCCGCTCCGCTGTTTGACCAGCGTCCGTGGTGCGCGTCACGCCAAAGGCGTCGAATCCCAACGCCAAGGCGTCCTGGCGCAACTCAGATACGAGGGTAGAAGCATGGCCCATCGTTGGCCGGTCAATCTCTGCTCATGGAGCACACCACTAGAAGTCGAGCTCCGCATAAACGGGATGCGGCGGCGTTCCAGGTAGCCGGTCGGCTAGGATCGCACGAAACGATGGCCGCGACTTGATCCGCATGTACCACGACTTTGCTGCCGGAACCTCGTCCCAAGGCACGTCGCCGAGATAATCGATTGCCGATATATGAGCCGCAGCCGCCAGATCAGCAAAGCTCATCTCGGCACCAGCCAGCCAGCCGCGCTGATGGGCGAGGTGATTGATGTAGCGCAGATGGTGCCGCAGATTGGCTTGTGCTGCGCGTAGGTTGGATAGGTCGGGTGCGCGCGCCCCATCGGATTTCAGGCGGCCATAGATCTTGGCATCGAGAAGTGGTTCGGTGGCTTCTGCGTGAAGCTTGTTGTGGAACCAGTCGGTCAGCCGGCGCACTTCGGCGCGGGTCTCGGCCGATCCTGGAAACAGTTCCGATTTGCATTCGCGAACCGTGTCGCCAAGAGTTGCTTCGTCCAAGTATTCCGCGATGGCATAGGTGCCGCACAGGGGCGGTAGGCCGGGCAGTATGAGTACAGGCAACTCCCCGGCCGGATTAAGGGCGAGAAACTCAGGCCGCCACTCCCATGGCCGCTCGTCTTCCAGGTCTGCCGGCACATCGAGTTCCGCCAACGCCAGCCGGATGGAGCGCGAGCGCGGACAAAGGCGGAAGTGAATGAGCCGGTTCATCGCGTCGATCCTGTCGGCGTTCTGCGGAGACATTCGCGGCGTCACAGCCCCGTCCCTAGAGTGTGACATTGCTACAGCATTGGGACGGATTCGCGCTAGTAGAGCTTGCCGCAATTCGCCAAACCACAGCAGGGTTGGCCGGAAGACAACTGGTGCCGGTCCGTTGTAAGACCGGTTGAGTTCGAACGGGCCCAACGAGAAGGCGCGAATGGAAACGTGGCAAGCCGCACTGCTGGGGTTTATCGAGGGATTGACCGAGTATCTGCCGGTGTCCTCGACAGGGCATATTCTTCTGGCGGGCCACTTTCTTGGAGCGAAGTCGCCGGGCCATTCCTTCGAAGTTCTGATTCAGCTCGGTGCAATCCTGGCGATTGTCACCGTGTATTTTGCCAAGCTACTGAACATTGCTTTGGCCTTGCCCAGCGATGCGCGTGCGCGCCGCTTCGTGGCCGGGATCTTATTGGCATTTCTGCCAGCTGCGATTGCGGGCGCGTTTTTGCATTCCTTCATCAAGGGCGTGCTCTTTGAAACACCACATCTGATCTGTTGGATGTTGATCGCCGGTGGCGTGATCTTGCTTTTGGTGGATCGCCTATCGCTCACCGCGCGCTATCACGACGTCATGGATTTTCCGCCATCGCTGGCGCTGAAGATCGGTCTCTGTCAGACGTTGGCTATGATCCCAGGTGTCTCGCGATCCGGCTCAACCATTGTTGGGGCATTGCTGCTCGGCGCAGACAAGCGTGCCGCCGCCGAATTCAGCTTTTTCCTCGCCATGCCCACCATGGCCGGCGCGTTCGCTTACGATCTCTACAAGAATTGGGATGTGATAAAACCAGACGATGCAACGTCCATCGCTATTGGTTTTGCTGCGGCCTTTGTCACCGGCGTGATCGTTGTGCGGTTCCTGCTCGATTTCGTCAGCAAGCACGGATTTTCGCTATTCGGCTGGTGGCGAATTTTGGTGGGCGCTGGCGGCCTTGTCGCCCTGAACGGCCTGGCCTAGATCTGGGAAAAGATTCTAAGCGGCGTGGGACGTTGCGGGCGTTGACAGAACGCGGCGCAAACTGTCGGCATCGGTTGCCGCTCTTAATTGCTCAAGCGTCGACGGTTCGCGCACGAGCCGTGAAATTCGCGCCAAAGCTTTCAGATGATCGCCGCTCGCATGTTCCGGGGCCAGCAGCAAGAACACAAGATCAACCGGCTCGCCATCGTGGCTGTCGAACTCGATTGGCGTGTCGAGCCGTGCAAACAGGCACGAGATCGTTTTGAGGCCCTTAAACTTGACGTGAGGGATCGCGATCCCGCGGCCAAGGCCCGTCGATCCGAGCCGTTCGCGCTGCAGGAGCGCTTCGTAAATTTCGCGCTGGTCAATCTTCGTGAGGTCAGCGGCCCGTTGCGCCAGCTCCTGTAGCGCCTGCTTCTTGCAGGTCACGTGAAGCGATGGAATCACGGCACCGGGAGCCAGAATATCAGCTAGATCCATGAGGTCATTGTCCCACCGGGTCCTATGTTCCGATCAGATCCGCAACCGGCGCAATCTTAGCGGATTGCATGGCCGTTGTATGTGGCTGCGGCCGTCGTCGTCCGTTCAATTTTTGCACCAGTTGCATTTCAACACACCCACGCCGGAACCGCGTATGGCTGAGACATGGCTTTGCAGTGGCGGGTATACAATGCACGAGGCGATTGTGCTTTGACATTTGCTGCATCCGCGGCGCGAAGTCACGATGGTACCGCAGTGCAACAGTTGCTGGACAGCCCTGTTGCCAACGCCACGATTTCACTTAACGCGCGCCTGTAAGTTACGAAACGACAAGCGATTTCTGACTGTTAGACGCCACTTTCCGGCGAACGCGGTGACTTCTGGAGGCTAAAATGCGTCGCAGACTCTGTCAACGTTGAACACGTATCAGCAACTTGCGGCGGTGCACAAAAGTGCTCCTAAGCCCCCTGGTCCCTGCGCAAAAGGTCAAGTTTGAACGCTGTTTACGCAATCCGTTCGAGGCGTTCTAGGGTGCGCTTTTCGCGCCGGCGCTGAACGGACGACGGGATGCGCATGGCCTCGCGGTATTTGGCGACGGTCCGGCGGGCGATGTCGACGCCATCGCGCTTCAGCATATCGACGATCATGTCGTCGGAGAGGATGGCGCTGGCGCCTTCCGCGTCGATCATCAGGCGGATGCGATGGCGAACGGACTCAGAAGAGTGCGCCTCACCGTCGTACGATGCCGATGCGATCGAGGACGTGAAGAAATACTTCAACTCCAGAATGCCACGCGGCGTCGAAACGTATTTGTTGGATGTGACGCGAGACACCGTCGATTCGTGCATCGAGATGGCTTCCGCGACGGTTTTCAGGTTCATCGGGCGCAAGTACTGCACACCGTGGGTGAAGAAGGCGTCCTGCTGGCGAACGATTTCCTCTGCGACGCGCAGGATCGTGCGCGCACGCTGATCAAGGCTTTTCACCAGCCAGTTGGCGGTCTGGAAGCACTCGAGCAAGTAGCCCTTGTCTTTGTCGTTGCGCGCGCTCTTTGAGACCCGGGCATAGTACTGCCGGTTGACGAGTACGCGCGGCAACGTCTCGCTGTTGAGCTCGATGTGCCAGCTGCCATCGGAGGCGGTCCGAAGAAGAATATCAGGCACGACAGGCTGCATCGGCGTCGAGCCGAACTTTAAGCCGGGTTTGGGATTGAGCCGCTTGATCTCCGAAATCATGTCGGTGAGGTCATCGGCGTCGCAGCCGACGGCTTTTCTCAATCCCGCAAGATTGTGTTGAGCCAGCAAGTGAAGATGATCCAGGAACACCGCGATTTGCGGGTCAAACCGGTTCTGCTCCTTGAGCTGGAGCGCCAAGCATTCCGATAAATTCCGCGCGAATACCCCCGGAGGATCGAATGTTTGAAGTGCCGCCAAAATGCGCTCGACCATTTCAACGGGCGCGCCGAGTTTCATCGCCAGCTCATGCAGATCGACGCGGACGTAACCTGCTTCATCGACCATATCGATGAGGTAATTGCCAATGAGCCGGTCAGCAGGGGAGGTCAGGGCAAGCGGCAGTTGATTGGCGAGATGCTGACGCAGCGAGACGTCGCTGGTTGCGAATTCTTCGAGGTTCGACTCCTCGCCGTCGAATGAGCCGGAGCGCATGGTGGCGGCCGCCCACCCCGCTGCATTGGCATCGGGCATGTCGGCGCGTGCTGTATCGGGGAAGACATTCTCGTGGTCGGTGTCGAGGGTTTCAGCCGCGTTGACGACGGTTTTCTCCAAATCGAGCCACTCGTCCGGCGCTGACGCCTCGCCGCCGTCATTGTCGCTATCGCCGTCGTGCGATGCGGGCTCGTCGGTCTCGCGCGCGACTGGTTCGCCCGCGTTATCTTCACGTTCCAGAAGCGGGTTGCGCTCAAGCTCGGTTTCAACGAACTGGGTCAGTTCGACGTTGGACAGTTGCAACAGACGAATAGCCTGCTGCAGCTGGGGTGTCATCACCAGCTGCTGGCCGTGTCTCAGTTCTAGTCTTGCTGTCAGCGCCATAACCCTAACCTTAACGCACTGTGCGCATTCGTCAGTGCCAAGGTTTAATCAACGCCCGTTAACGAACATATCCCCCAAGTAGACCTTGCGGACGTCTTCGTTGGCTATGACTTCCGAAGGCTTACCGTGTGTTAGAACTTGACCATCATAGATGATGTAAGCCCGGTCGATGAGGCTCAATGTCTCGCGCACGTTGTGGTCAGTGATTAACACACCAATTCCGCGGTCGGTCAGATGACGGACCAACTGCTGAATGTCGCCGACGGCGATCGGGTCGATACCGGCGAACGGTTCGTCCAACAAGATGAACGACGGACGGGAGGCGAGCGCCCGGGCAATTTCGCAGCGCCGGCGTTCGCCGCCCGACAATGCGATCGAGGGCGACTTGCGCAGCCGCGTGATGTGGAATTCTTCCAGCAGGCTGTCGAGTTGCTCCTTGCGATTCTTTTTAATGGGTTCGACCAGCTCGAGCACGGCCATAATGTTCTGCTCGACCGTCAGTCCGCGAAAGATTGAGGCTTCCTGAGGCAGGTAGCCGATGCCGAGCCGGGCGCGGCGGTACATGGGCAGCTTGGTGACGTCGCGGCCGTCGATGGTGATACGGCCCGTGTCGGCGGGAACGAGGCCGGTGATCATGTAGAATACGGTCGTTTTGCCGGCGCCGTTGGGTCCGAGCAGTCCGACAGACTCGCCGCGGCCGACGGCCAGGCTGACGCCCTTGACGACTTTGCGCTTCTTATAGCTCTTTTGAACTTCGACGACTGTCAGCCAGCCATCGCCGCCAATCGAGGGGTCCACCATTTCGGTGTCGTGATAGGAGCCGTTGTTCGGCACCGGCGCAGTCGCACCGTTCGCCGGGCGGCCTTGCGTTCGCGGTGTGCCGGCTTTTTCAGACCGGCCAAGCAGACCTGACAGACTTGGAAGCTTCACAGGATCATTCTCGTTGCGCAACCGCAGGGTGGCCGGGTTGAGGCCTGGATATCACGTTCAATTGTTGCCAGCCTTCGGATTTGGAGATGTCTCAGAAGTCCAGCCATCCGGCGCACCTGCTAATGGAGCCTTTTTCTTATCTAGGCCTTTCTGGAGTTCATCACGAAAGAAGATCGCACTGGGCCGGCCTTTGTTTGGCTTGGTTTGCGCCTCGCTGCCCGCCTCCGTCACCCAGCCGCCACCGGCGGGTTTTGCCGCCGTCAGGGCCGGCGCGGTATCGATCGTGGACTTGCCGGTTGTCATGTCAATGAGCAGCCGTGTGCCGCGGACCACGGACTTGCCTTGATGCAATTCGACATCGCCGCCGACGACGGCCGTGTTGCTCTTGGTATCAAACTCCGCCCAATCCCCGGTCACCTTGCGGCCATCCGTCGAGGTCATGACGACCTTGGTGTTGGCCCGGACTTTCGATAGCTCGGTACTGGGTTCGTTGCTCTTTGCGGCGGCTGGAGCCGCCCCCGTGCCGCCGACATCGGCTAAGTTCGCGGCGCCCGTGTAGTGGGCCTGAAGTTCGGCAGAACTCATCACAAAGTCGCCCTGCTTGGCGCGGACGTCGCCGGTAAACGTTGCTACCTTGGCCCCATCGTTGACGTCGAGCTGATTGGCTTCGATATCCAGTGGCGCGCCCGGATTGGTCTTGAATGTAACGCCCGTTGGATTACCTGCAGTGCTGCTATCAGCGGGCGCCTTCTTGGTCGCAGCATTCTGCACAAAATGCGCGCTGATCCTGCCACCACCCGGCGAGTTCAATTGCGTGCGGCCAGATTTGCGATCAACGAACAGCCGCCGGCCTTTGAGAATATTTTGACCCTGAGTGACGATGACGGTGCCCGTGAGCAGAGCCGTATCGGCCCGTTGATCGAAATTAACCTGGTCGCCAGTCGCACGCCGTTCGGGGCCTGCTGACATGACAACGTTGCCGGCGAGGACAGCGGCTTCATTCAGAGCATCGAAGTCAGCAGACTGGCTGGTGACCTGCTCGAGGGGCCCCCGCGTCATGACAACGGGACCCTTGGCCAAGATGCGCTGCACTTTGCCGCCGCTGGTGCCTTGCGAAGCGGCGTTGGCTGGTGGTGCGCCGCCCGCCGCGCCTGCGACCGCGTCGCCCTCATAAATGACCGTCATTTCGGGCGTTTGGAGAGCGGCGCCGGCCTGGCTCGCGCGGACGTTGCCTGTGAAGATCGCAGTTTTTTTGCCATCGTTGATGTCGAGGCGGCTGGCCACGATATCGACCGGCTCACTGGAGCCACCGAACAGCTTTTGCGCTTGTTGCGCAGGCTCCGCGACGTCTGTTGCAGACGGTGTTGGCGGTTTCAGCCGGGCGTGCACCGCGTTGACGAAGGTCACTTCCTTCGCTTTCTGGCGCAGCGACATTTCCTTGGCTTCGATCGTTCCGGCCGCAAACTCGACGAGAACCGGCTCTTTCGAAGTCACAATGCCGTCTTTGGTCAGAACTGTTGCGCGGGTCAGGGTTGCCCTCATGCCGCTGTCGCCATCAATGTCAATTTTCTCGAACAGCTCCAAAACACTGTTGGTGCTATCGAACGTGCCGCGCACGGCCGTGAGGTTGGTCTTTGATTTGTTGGCATCGATCATCTCGCCGGTGATGCCATTGAGTTTGACGACATTGCCTTTGCCGAGTTCACGCTGCGCTGTCTTGGCCGCGACCGCGAACGTGCCGCCGTCCTTGTTGAAGCCCTCGTAGTGCGGGTTGTGCATCGTCAGATCGTGCGCGGTGATGCGCGGCATTGGAATCGGCGGTAAGCCTGAGGAGAACCCGGACTGGCCCATCAGCGACTGTGCATAAATGCCGATGACGCCTACGCTCGCGAGCGGGAGAGCGAGGCGAAGTCCGCGGACAAAAAACGAGTGGCGCCGCGCGGTCTTAAAATGCTTCGATCGATCGCCGCCCACGACAATGCCCGCGCCGGATGCTCGCGTGCCCGGCTGGGAACGATCAAGGTCGGTTGTGCTGGCCATGGTGGTGGCAATCGCCCCCTGTGAACACAACAACTGTGCCCGTCAGTACATTCGCTTGGAATTTGGGTGAGATTGGGACTGAGTGCAAGCTACCCGGCCGCCTCAGCGGTGCAAGAATCGTAGTCTGGTCAATACGATGGCCGTTTGCAGGGTCCCGCCGCGGGCGTCAGTGATCAAAGATATCGTCGTCTGCGAAGCCCGCGAGGTCGAGACGGGCACGAACGGGCAGGAAGCGGAACGCGGCTTCGGCATAGTCCCGGCGGCCTTCGCGGTCGAGCATGACGTCCAACTTGGCCTTCATGGCGTGAAGGTGCAGCACGTCGGAGGCGGCATAGGCCAGCTGTTGCTGTGTCAGGTCGTCAGCGCCCCAATCGGAACTCTGCTGCTGCTTGGACATCTCCATGCCCAGCAACTCAGCGGCCAAGTCCTTCAGTCCATGGCGATCAGTGTAAGTCCGCACCAGCTTGGAGACGATTTTGGTGCAGTACACGGGCGTGGTTGCGACTCCGAGGTGCTTTTGCAGAACAGCCACATCGAAGCGGGCGAAATGGAAGATCTTCAGAACCTTCGGATCGGACAGCAGGGCCACAAGATTTGGCGCTTTGGACGCGTTGCGATCAATTTGAACCATGTGTGCCGTGCCATCCCCGGCCGACAGCTGGACGAGACAGAGCCGGTCACGATGGGGATTGAGGCCGAGAGTTTCGCTATCGACGGCGACACTTGAGCCGAACGTGACGCCTGCGGGCAGGTCACCCTTATGCAATTGAATGACGGGTGCGGTCATGGGGGATTACCTTGGGAGGCCGGGGGATGGCCGGTGGTCGCATCAGAAATGGACCGGATGACCCAAAGACACTCCGGTGCGTAGACTAAAGTGAGTGGTGCACCTATACGGACAAACCTCAATCCAACTTCTCGACATTCTGGAACAATGGAACGTCGAGCTTGAGGCACATCCCACGGTGCATGAGCCAATTTTGTAACAGTGTTGCAGGCTTGCGTCAAGATTCGGCGAGGCTTATCGAACTAATTTACTCTGCGCTGCCCGACAGTCCTGGCGTATCGCGACAAAAAAGTGTCGCGATACTGCATTCGCGACAGATTTCAGGATAAACTGTCGCGAAAGAGTAGGAAGTGTCGTGGAAAATGGCAAGCAAGCAGGGAATTGACGCGCAGTTGCTGACGATTGAGCAAGTGATTGCCAATTCGGGCGGACTCCTGGCGGAGGAGATTGAAACTCGCTCGGGTCTAGACCTTAATCGGCGCACACTACAGCGTCGGCTAGACGCGCTTATCGAGCAGGGCCGGATAACCAAGGCACACCAGGGCCGGGCAACCCGTTATCACAGCGCCACTTCCGCACCACCACAGATAGACCAGCCTTCGGTTCAGGGAGATATGTTCGTGCCGATCTCGCGAGTTGGTAGCAAGATCCTGCGCCTGGTCAGCGCGCCGCCAGCCTCTCGCACGCCGGTCGCCTACAACCGCGCATTTCTCGACGACTACCGGCCCAATCAGACGAACTATCTCAGCGCCGCCGAGAAAGCGCGGCTTCATGACCTGGGTCGCACTGCTGTAACGCAGGACGCTGCTGGCACCTATGCGCTGCAGATTCTGAGCAGGCTGTTGATCGATCTATCCTGGAATTCTAGCAGGCTGGAAGGCAATACCTACTCGCTGCTCGATACGCAGCGCCTGATCGAATTGGGAGAGGCGGCCGAGGAAAAGACGCCGCGCGATGCGCAGATGATCCTCAACCACAAAGCCGCGATAGAGTTCCTAGTCCGGTCAGTGGGCCAGATTGGCTTCAACCGGCACACCTTCCTCAACCTACACGCGCTACTCACAGATAACCTGCTCGAAGACCAAAGTGCGGCCGGCCGGCTGCGCCATGAAGGCGTCGCAGTCGGCGGCTCGGTCAATATGCCGCCCGAAATTCCACAGATGATCGACGAATGTTTCAACCAGCTACTGGCAACCGCTTCGGCCATCAAGGACCCCTTTGAAGCGGCATTCTTCGTGATGATCCAACTGCCCTACCTTCAGCCATTCATCGACGTGAACAAATGCGTTTCACGGCTTGCCCTGAACATCCCGTTGATCCGGCACAACTTCGCGCCGCTCTCCTTCATCGCCGTACCCGATCAGACCTACAAGCGCGGCCTGCTTGGCGTGTACGAGCTGAACAGGATCGATCTCATCAAAGACGTGTTCCTCTGGGCCTATGAGAAGTCCTCGTCGCGTTATGTGGCTGTGCGACAGACTTTAGGCGAGCCCGATCCCTTCCGCCTGCGCTACCGCAACGCGCTGCGCGATGTCGTGGCTGAGGCGATCCGAGGCCGCATGAACCAGAAAGACGCTGCAGCACATATTGCAGCCTATGCCCAAACCGAAGTTCTCGAAGCCGACCGAAAAAGGTTCATCGAAGCGGCCGAGACGGAAGTGCTAAGCCTGCACGAAGGCAATTTCGCCCGCTACGGCGTCCGTCCCAGTGAATTCAACGGATGGCAGGAAGTATGGAAGCAGCGCGATTAACGGAGACGAACTAAACGATGGCCCGCCGCCTAGATAGGCGGTCACTACTAAGGGCGATCCTGGCAGCGGAGCGGCCATGTGTTTGCCGTGCCTTCAAGCAAAGCTTGAATTGTGGGAGTAACTCCGTCAGCATTGCTCGTATGTATGACCCCGACGACCACAAAATAATCCGCAAACTGCTCGACCTTTTTGGTGAAACCGAATGCCTCAGCCTCGGCTCCTTGGGCAGAGACGATAACGCGACGCTTTATGTAACTCCCAAAGGGCTTGGCTATCTGCTCGATGTTATTGCGGCTGCACTCAGAAGTCTCCCTGCGGCCTATGCCGCTGCGTACGACCAAGGATACACGCAAGCCAAAGACGGATTTTAACGCCTGCAATCTGAGCACTTCCACCCAGACCACACATCAGAACATGGCAGGCTCTTCGGCATGATGCCCGACAGGCGCCCGCTCAAAACATCCGCTAAACCCCGTGTCCTTCTCTCTGTGCCACTTATACCGCTCCCAAATAAGACTGGCTCGTGGGATTCCCAGGTCGTGTTGGGCGTGATTCATGGAGAGCCAGCCGATCGATGATTCGGAGGGCTCACGATGGAAGGCAAGAAGACCAGCATTCGAACCGATCTCTATACGGCGGCGGGGCTGCGTGCTCTGGCGCGAACGGAGACATCCCCGCGAGCGGCCAATGCGCTTGACGGCATGAGCTTCACCGATGCCGCGCGGGTTGTCGGGATGGAGCGCCAAGCCCTCGGAGACGCCGCCAAGCGCTACAATGCCGAGGGTCTCGACGGCTTCTATGATCGCGAGAAGCCTGGCCGTCCGCGCAAGCTCGATGCCTCCCAGGAGAAAGAACTCGGTGCGATTATTTTCTCGGGGCCCGATCCCGAGACCGATGGCATCTCCGCCTACACGCTCGAAGATCTTTGCGCGATCAGCTTGAAGCGCTTCAAGGTGAGCTATCACCCGAACGGCATGAGCCAGCTCATCAAGCGGCTCGGCTTCTCGCGGCAGAAGGCGCGTCCACATCACCCCGAGAAGGACGAAGCGGCTCAGGCCGCTTTTAAGGGGGCTCACTGAACGCCTGAAGGCGGTTGGCGATACACATCCGGGCAAGAAAATCTGTCTGTTCTTCCAGGATGAGGCCCGTGTCGGGCAAAAGGGCCGTGTCTGTCATCGCTGGTGCACCAGGGGCAAGCGTCCGCCCGGACGCGCCGATCAGCTCTACACGTTCGCCTACATCTTCGGTGCCGTCGAGCCGGGAACGGACAACTCATTCGCGCTCATCATGCCGGAGGTGTCGACCGGGGCGATGCAGATCTATCTCGACACGTTCGCCGGGACGATCGGCGCAGATGAGCATGTGCTCATGGCGCTGGATCAGGCCGGATGGCACGGTGCCAAAGATCTGAAAGTGCCGGCCCATATTACGCTGGAGCCGCTGCCGCCATGCTCGCCGGAACTCAATCCTGTCGAGCGCCTGTGGCTGTACCTGAAAGAAAAGTTCATTTCGCATCGCCTGCTCGACGACTACGACGCCATCGAAGCGGCCGTATGTGCGGCGTGGAAACGCATTATCGGCGAGGCAGGCCGATTGACCTCTATCACCTCGTATCCCTGGATCTTGGAATGCGTCAGTTCATAATGGGGACGGTATTATGCCACAAGACGAAGGCTGCCCGTTGACTTCAGCCGTCCCATTGCAAATACGGTGCAGCGGGCAGGTCATTGGTACTTGGTGGCGGCGCAGATTGGCCCGCTGGGTCAGCATGAGCCGGTGCCAATAGTGCCTCGAGCAGGATATCCAGATTGGTTTCGATGAAGGTCCTTCAACTCAGTACAGTTCATATTCGCAATGATACCCGGATCTTTTTGAAAGAATCGTCCACGTTGCGGCTGAACTTTGGGGATCAGGTTGCTCTGGCCGTTGCCGATGGCTTGGGGGACGCCGAGGGTTCGGACTCAATCCCGGCCATATATGATCTAGGAAAACCCAGCGGTGGCCGTATTGGCCGTGTCCTGTTCGGGTCCGTCAGAGCGTTCAGGCTTATTCGTACGCTACGTCCGCGGGTCGTTCACTTCCATGAACCAGAGCTCATCCCGCTTGGACTGGTGCTCAAGCCGATGGGTATCAAAATTGTCTATGATGTGCATGAGGACGTGCCCCGGCAGATCCAAGCGAAACACTGGATTCCTCGCCCGTTGAGGAATGGCGCTGGATTGGCCATGACGGGTTTCGAAGGACTGGCTGCGACGTACTTCGACGCGTTAGTCGCCGCTACTCCAAAAATTGCAGAACGGTTTCCGGAACACAAGACGGTGACGATTCAAAACTTTCCACTCCCGTCAGAGTACGCCAGGGGCAGGCCAGGAATTGCTTTCTTAATTTCATTCCTCAATCAATCGACTCGGAGGCGATCTGAAAGGCTTGTAGTTTCGTGCTCATTTTCCATAATGCTTGTGATCCACACCGGATCCGACCTTGTAACTTCTATTTTAATATGTGGACTCTTTGGACTTTTGCTGATTGTGTCGCTAACGTACCATGGTTCGATATTGGAAAATTCTCGTTGGCGATTTTGAGCGGCAAATCAATAAGGATTCAGTGGCAAGCACTGTTGGCAGGGTGTGATGACTGCCGGGGGTAAGTAATCATGCATCATGCCGTCCGCGTCGTCCACCTCACCTCGGCACATACCCGAACCGACACCCGGATCTTTCTGAAACAGTGCCGCTCGCTGCAACGGTCGGGATATGACGTCACTCTGGTCGTCGCAGACGGCAAGGGCGCGGCGACTGTGGACGGTATCACGATCATGGACGTCGGCTGTCCCGCCGGGCGGCTCAACCGCATGACTGGCGCCGCTCGACGCGGGCTGGCCGCGGCCACGAAGCTCGACGCGGATATCTATCACTTTCACGATCCCGAGTTGATTCCAGTCGGGCTGCTGCTCAAGGCGCGTGGCAAGGTGGTAATCTTCGACAGCCACGAGGATGTCGCCAAGCAGATCAGGTCCAAGACCTATCTGCCGGCTGCCGCAAAGCCGGTAGTGTCGCGATCCTACGCAGCGCTGGAGCGCTATGCGGCGCGGCGGTTCGATCTCATCATCTGCGCGACGCCGTCGATTGAGACGACGTTCCGAGCCTATGGAGCCAAGACCACGATCGTGGCGAACTATCCGATCCTCGGTGAGCTGGCGCTCGGGCCCATCGACTGGTCGCGCAAGACCGATACGGTCTGCTATGTCGGCGGCATGAATCAGGTGCGTGGAGTTCTGGAATTGATTGAGGCCATAGGAATCGTCCCTCGGCCCGTGACTTTGAAGATGGCGGGCTCTGCCGTCCCGCTGGACTTCGATCGACAAGTCCGTTCCGCGGTCGTTGGCAAACCGGTTCAGCTGCTTGGCACTCTTGATCGCAAGCAAGTCGCCGAGTTGCTTAGCGATTCGATGGGTGGCATTGTCACATTCCTCCCGGAAGACAATCATGTCGAGGCATTGCCTAACAAGATGTTCGAGTACATGAGTGCTGGCCTCCCCGTGATTGCCTCGGATTTTCCACTATGGCGCGACATTTTGGAACGACGCGAGGCCGGCATTTGCGTCGATCCGAAAAATCCAAGAGCCATCGCCGCCGCGATCGACACCCTCCTGCAAGAGCGTCAGCGCGCTGAGCGCATGGGCCGGAACGGTCAGAAGGCTGTTCAAGACGAGTTCAATTGGGGGATCTCGGAGTGGAGCCTCTTGTCGGCCTATGAGACACTGTGTCCAAGCCGCCTCTCGTTGCGGTCCGAGCGCGCCAATGCGCCGACTGCCCCGTAGGCTTTCGAACGGCAACTCGTGACTCATGCGACGCCCAGACGTCCAGTACGGAGTTGGTCCAGAATGTGGTGCGCGGCACGACCGTCGCCGTAAGGGCTCGGGGTTTCGTGTCCCCGCGATGATAGGGCAGCGTTTACCGCAACCTCAATATCAAGAGGTTCAAGTGTCGCTGGAATGCGGTTCCAGCCGATATCTACCAGTTCCTGCCACTCAGTCTCGGTTCTCAGCGTCACGCATGGTACCCGATGGAAGAACGCCTCCTTTTGCAGGCCGCCGGAATCCGTGAGAACGACGCGTGCGCCCTGCAAGAGGCGTGTCATATCGAGGTAGCCAACCGGATCGAGGAAGCGAATGCCTTGGGCCTGCCCCAAGACGACACCGGACTCCTCCAGGCGGTGCCGCGTGCGCGGATGCACTGGCAGAATCAGCGGCATACGCTTAGCGAGCGCAAGCAATGCCGTCACTAGACCCCGAAGCGTCAACACGTCGTCGACGTTCTCGGCCCGATGCAACGTCGCCACGGCATACTCCCCAGCCGAAACGCCTAGCCGTTGCAGGATCGACGACTGCGTCCGGGCCTTCTCACCGAAGTAAAGGGCGACATCGTACATGACGTCACCGACCCGGAAGACATGACGAGGGTCCACACCCTCGCGCTCCAACTCCCGTTCGGCTGCGGCGGTTGGGACAAACAGCCATTCCGAGATGTGATCGGTCAGAACTCTGTTGATCTCTTCAGGCATCCGCCGATTGTGCGAGCGTAGGCCCGCCTCGACATGCGCAACAGGGACATGAAGCTTAACTGCGGCGAGCGCCCCCGCAAGGGTCGAATTGGTATCCCCATACACAAGCACCACGTCGGGCCGCTCAACGAATAGCACCTTCTCAATGGCTTCGAGCTGACGGCCTGTCATGGCGCCGTGGTTCTGTCCGCCGGTCGCAAAGCGGTGATGCGGCGCTGGAATCTCTAGCTCACGAAAGAAAACATCTGACATGTTCTCGTCATAGTGCTGTCCGGTGTGAACGATGATCTCAACGACACCTTCAGCGGCTTGAACCAGCCGTGAAAACGCCGACGCCTTGATGAACTGGGGACGCGCGCCGATAATCGTGACAATTTTCATGTTACTGGTCTCGTGTGTGACAAGCTTGATTAGAAAACCGACATGCATTGAGCCGCCGATATCGACAGCGTGTGGTGGCTCGTGACCTGCCCCTGAACTTTCATCCAGGCAGGGTAAGAGCCTTTGGTGTTTTGACCCGCTCCCCGACGTTGGACCAGTTGAGATTAGTATTTCCCGCCTGCTTTGGTCAGGACGGCATGCGGTGCTGACGCAGTACAATTGGGACTCAGAATCGATCAAACTTAAGAAGCTTTACGATCGCCTGCTGGCTTAGCCGGAAATCGTATTTCTCAAACTCATGCTCTCAATAGACTGATTACCCACGCACGTCCACATGCTGACTCAATCTTCTGATAGGTCTACCTTCTGAGGGCAAGCGGGAGAGTACGATGGGGCGCAATCCGATCCAGATGCAGAAGGGCTTGAGCCTTTCTGAGCTGAACGAACGCTACGGCACCGAAGAGAAGTGTGAGGCGGCGCTTTTCAAGTGGCGCTGGCCGAAAGGGTTCGCCTGT
>JANOFU010000092.1:0-52456 GCA_031413815.1 Hyphomicrobium sp.
TGTTCCTGCCCCCACCATCTGGTGGCGATTGAAGCGCGCCTCGCGCCGGGTTGGCTTGCCCTTGAACTTATATTCGACGACAGCAGCCGGGAGCTTGCGGGCCTCTTTGTCATTGACTTGCTGCGGGTCCAACACGGGCACGGATTTGCCCGTGGCGCGTTCAATGGACTCGATCGTCAGCAGATCGGCGGCCTTGCTCGCCTCTCCTTGGAAGTAAAGTTGCGCGCCAGCGAACGTGTCGATCACGTAGGGGCGGACAGCGGACGCATCGAACACCGTTTTTCCGCGTCCATACTCACCGCCGGGTTGGCCCCAGGCGTGTCCGATGTCTGGGAGATCAGTGGGCGGGGGCCGGTCAGCACCTGACTTTGGCGCATAGAGCACGCGCGTTGCCGCGAACTCGTCGCCGCGATCTCCTTCGTTCCAAAGCATTTCTTCTTCGATGTCGGCAAAGAAGAACAAAAACCCTTCTCGTAGCAGCCGTGGTCCGTGTGCGCCACCATCCAACGGTGTGCGGGGCAGGCTCGACAAATCGATTTGCGCCAGAAAATGAAGCGGCGTTCCGGCGACGGTCTGCCGCGGCCATTCGATATGAGGGGGCAGCGACGGCAGGCCGCCGAGACGGCTGAGCGATGTCGCTGTATCTGTGCGCATGAGCCAAATGGCCGGCTCGCGATGGTCATGAATCGACTTTGCGGGCTTGGGCGGAGGGGTCTTCGGCGGGGTGGCACCATTAGGTGTGGCAGCCTTCTTACCGAAAATCCGATTGAGAAACGCCATGCCATCCTCCGCACGCCAAACGCGAGGATTGGGGTATCAAGAAATGTTTAAGGGCGGGTTGCGGGCCAGGTGGTTGACATTTTGCATGTCGGTTAGGCTGACTCCGGACTTGATACGGGCGAAGTCCAACACGGCTGGACGAACTCAACGTGTTGGGCTTCCCAAAAGGTTCAGCCCAACCCACACGCCGCGCGCCACATCAATCGGTCTCGTGGCAGCCTTCCGAAGCGTTCCAGGCCATGCCTTGCGGACAACCCTTCTTGATGGCTTCGATCTGCCACGATGGCAGCTTGCCATTCGGGTCCGGCGCTTTGTAGCCGAACACGCAGTTGCCATCCTCGTGACGGTAGCCAGGACCGCAGAATCCGGACGCATCTTCCGGCGGCATGCATTGGCGCTCGACCCGGATCTCGCCTTTCTTGCACGCTGTCAGGCCACCCTTGTCGATGATCCTTTTCTCGCCGTCGCTTTTGCTAGCGCTGGCCAGCTGAGGCCACGCCTCCAAGCAACGGACATCGCAACCGGCGGCGTTGCGCTCTTGGGAGGCCTGGCGATGATCGGCCCGGATCGCGTCGCGCGCGGCGGACCCGCCTGCGCCTTTGAGTACCGACGCATAAAGTGACGCCATTTGATTGTCGGCGCGGCGGAGAACTTTGTCCGTGCAGATCAAGTACTCGGGGCACGTCCCTGCTTTGACATACGGCTTGCAATTGAAGCTGGCCGCGGTCGCGATGGAGCCGCTGGCGAGGAGCACGAGAAGTGCCGCACTGCAGCTTCGCAGCGTTCGGCCCGGCTGGGCGAGTGATCGGCGTGAAGGCATGGGGCGGGCTTTCGCTGATTGGAGCAGACTCGTATTGGGGTCAGGCGCGCCCTGCACTCGCTCGCCGTAGTCCGCGCAATGCCCGCCGTCATTTCAAGGCGATGACGATACTGCACGGTCCCATCGAACTGTCGTGGTCGCCGGACGGCCTTATTGAGAAAACGTAACCTGCCCCCAGCAAACGCCCTCAATTTTCAATGCGCTCTCGGGCTGCCCGCCGGTCACCTTGTTGTTGCCTCCAAGAGCCTTCTTCCACGAGGTCATCATTCACATCCTGACATTCTGTTGACGGCGGCTTCACACTCCGTTCGAATCGGCAAGCTCTCGAATGGGGGATTTGCAGTGTCGCAGCCCGCATAGCGAGTAATACAATCGACAACGTGTCGAGCGTCAATAGGAGCGCCCCCTTGCGGGCCGTATTGCGCATCGTTCTTTTGAACCAGGGCTTTGGAGATCAGACCGCGAAGTGGCATCAAAAGCTGGAACGGACGAAGCCGCCCGCGATGAGCGAGCGGTGCCTGCGGCGAACGCAATTTCCGTCATGTCGGCACTGACGGCCCGTGGCGCGATTGGTATTGCACCGGCAGACGAGTCCACCGAGCACAACGGCAAGCTTGGCGGTCTGTTTCGTATGGCGTGTGGTTTTCTTGACCGCGCCCTTGGCGATCCCGCCCCAGAAGCGGGCTCGCGCGCTCTGCTTCTCAACGTTCTATCGGACGCCATCGACCGCATTCCCTCCCGGCTCGGAGGCCGGGTGGGAATGCGGGTGGACGGAAACCCGGCCGCTGTGTGCCGCGCGATTGCGAGCCGTGTGGCGCCGGGTCGTCCGGGGCACGCCGGAAAGCGGGTCACCCGAAACCTTGATGACGTCCAAATTACTTTCAGAGCTCGCTGGAAAACGCGGAACCAAAAGACGTCAACTGTGTTTTCCGCTCATACGAGGAGCGGGTGCATCCGGCCATGGAGCACCTGTCCTGTGTGCTTGAGTGAAGAAGGCGGAAGTCTGCCAATCTGAGCGCTAACAGAAGAACATTCAGGAGGATCAAATGACAAAGACCTTATCGCGATGTGCCACAGCAATTGCATTTGGCACTCTCTCTTTCACGCAGGCTTTCGCCGCGGACAGCCCGGCTGCCGCGAACACGCCAGCGGACATGAAACTGACCAAAGCTCAATGTGAAACGCTTTGGGGTCAAGCGGTCGCCGGAACGTCCGGTGATCTGGCGATGGATAAGGCGCAACCGTACGTCAAGGATTTTGCTAAGGCAGACGTCAACAGCGACAAGAAGCTTTCGCAGGCGGAATGGTTGCAGGCCTGCGATCAGGGCTGGATTAAGACGGCGGACGCGAGTTCTGGCGGCGCAACTGTAGGCGGTGCCACCTCGGACAGAACTCCAGAAGTCGCGCCGGAGCGGACACCTGGAGCGGGCACCACTGGAGCAGCTGGCACAGACGCTGGCCAAACCACAAGTGGCACATCGGACCGGACGCCAGAGAAAAAGTATTAATGAGGTGATGTTCACCCCTCGGACTAGCCAATGCGTTGAACGCATGGCGACAAGCATGAGCGTTGCGTGACATCGATCACGCAACGTTCGATCGGAAACTCGTGTGGTACGGCGCTTTGGTTCTTTGGTTTCGGAACGCCGGCAGCATCTATGACAACGTCAACCTGACTCAACGAAGGAGATCGACATGGATTGGGATCGTATCGCGGGAAATTGGAAGCAATTGACAGGCAGCGTCAAAGAGCAGTGGGGCAAACTCACCGACGATGAGATCGCCGAAATCAACGGCAATCGTGAGCAGCTGGAAGGTAAACTTCAAGCCCGCTACGGCTACGCGAAGGACAAGGCGCGCGCTGAAGTCGATGCCTGGTTCAGCAGGATGTAATCTATTGGCCTGCAAAGACTGGTGTGCATGCCTCGCGCGTGCACACCAATCCGCTCTCAAGAATGACCTGTGTGGCGCAGCTCGGAGGCCGGATGTAACGCAGGGGGAAGGTCGAGCACCTGACGCCGCCCCTTCTTTAATTCTATTGCCCTCGCGCTCCGCTCTCCCATCCGTCATGGCCGCGCGACCACTTGGAAGTCCCTTTAGGGGGCCTGGAGGGCTGCGAGCAGCACGAGCATAGGTAGCTATCCAGACATGCGTCACTGGGAAAAATATAGGATCGCTTGCGCAATCTCGCATCTCACCAGGCCATTGGCCTGACTGGATCCCGGCCCGGAGGCCGGGATGACGTTGTGGTGCGACCGGAGATCGGTCCCTCCTCACACCAGATTCTTCAACTCGGCCCGCAACGCCGGTCCCAGATCGTCGCGGTCAAGAGCATAAGCAATGTTGGCCATCAGAAACCCGAGCTTGGAGCCGCAGTCGTAAATCGTGCCGTCAAAGCGGACGGCGTGGAAGGGCTGCTTGGGATCCTGCATGAGGCGGATCATGGTATCTGTCAGTTGGATTTCGCCGCCCGCGCCACGCTCTTGTGCGGCGAGCAATTCGAAGATCTCGGGCTGAAGAATATAGCGGCCGGTGATGTGCAGGTTCGATGGTGCAGTGCCGGCTTTCGGCTTCTCGACCATCTTTGTGATGGTGCTCACTTTTGCCTTTGCATCCGTCACGCCGACGATGCCGTACTGATGCGTCTGGTCGCCCGGCACGGGTGCCACTGCGATGTGATTGCCACCGGTCGCGTCATGCGCCTCGATCATGTCGGACAAGCACGGCGTCTTGCCGTGATGAAGCATGTCGGGCAGTAGCAGCGCGAACGGTTCATCGCCGATGATATCGCGCGCACACCAGACGGCATGGCCCAAGCCCAGCGGCGCCTGCTGGCGCGTAAAGCTCGCCTGCCCGGCTGGGATCATATCGGCAATTAGACTTTTCAGTTCCGCGGTTTTATTCCGATCTTGAAGCGTGCGCTCCAGTTCGAACTGGTTGTCAAAGTGGTCTTCGATCACAGACTTGTTGCGTCCCGTGACGAACACGAAATGCTCAATGCCCGCCGCGCGCGCTTCATCGACAACGTGCTGGATCACCGGCCGGTCGACGACCGTCAGCATTTCCTTTGGGATGGCCTTGGTGGCAGGTAAAAACCGCGTACCCAGACCCGCGACAGGGAACACCGCTTTGCGAATGCGTTTTGGGGCCATCAGCAGTCGATCTCCTGGATTTTCCGGCGTGTTAACACGCTCCGATAACGGAACAAGCATGAAAATTGAATTCAAGTGCGCGGGCCGACTGACGAATTATGGGACGGATTATGGCGGGGTCAGGTTAGACAACCTAAACCACATCCTGCCTAGGATCGACCGTTGGGGCGCTTTTCTCCGCGCATTGGCTTCTTTTGGGGTGTGAACAGCAGCATGACAGTCCTCGTCACAGGCGGCGCCGGCTATATCGGCAGCCACATGGTTCTTTCGCTCCTCGACGCCGGTGAGCGCGTCATCGTCCTCGACAACCTGTCGACGGGGTTCCGCTGGGCCATCCCCCCTGCTGCCACCCTGGTGGTCGGCGACGTGGGTGACCAGGACCTCGTCAAGACTGTCCTGAAAAAGTACAGCGTCGACGCCATCATCCATTTTGCCGGTTCGATCGTTGTGCCGGAATCGGTCGCCGACCCACTCGGCTACTACAATAACAACACCGTCAAATCGCGCGCGCTCATGGAAGCCGCCATCGCGGTTGGTGTGAAGCATTTCATATTCTCCTCAACCGCGGCCGTCTATGGCAACCCGCTGGAAAACCCGGTGACGGAGCAGGCCACACCTGCGCCGGTGTCACCTTATGGGTGGTCGAAACTTATGACTGAAATCATGCTGGCCGACACAGCCCATGCGCATGACTTCCGCTATGTGGCGCTACGCTATTTCAATGTCGCCGGTGCCGACCCGCAAGGCCGTTCGGGCCAATCGACGCCGCGCGCCACCCACTTGATCAAGGTCGCGTGCGAGACGGCATTGGGCCAGCGCGCGCATATGGACGTGTTCGGCACGGACTACCCAACGCATGATGGCACCTGCATCCGCGATTACATTCATGTGTCGGATTTGATCTCAGCGCATGCGGCGGCGCTTAGCCATCTGCGCGCGGGCGGCACATCCGATGTGTTCAACTGCGGGTACTCGACAGGCTTCTCGGTTCTCGAAGTCATCGACGCCGTCAAGCGCGTGTCGGGCGTAGCATTTGCCGTGCGCTTGGCGCCACCGCGCGCTGGCGATCCAGCGGCCATCGTGGCGGGCTCAGCGAAAATCCGCGACCAGCTCGGCTGGACCCCGAAGCACGACAGCCTCGACGGCATTGTCGGCGATGCGCTTGGCTGGGAGCAGACGCTTTCCCGGTTTAAGAAGGCATCGTGAGCTGGGACCGCTCGCCCGCGTCCCCGTCTCCCATTGATCCCGAACGCCTCCCGGTGTAGCCCTCCGGCTGCACACGGGAGATCATCACACTCATGGGCTTCAAGCTCGGCATCGTCGGCCTGCCAAACGTCGGTAAATCGACGCTTTTCAATGCGTTGACGCAGACCGCAGCTGCGGAAGCGGCGAACTATCCGTTTTGCACGATCGAGCCCAACGTCGGCGAAGTCGGCGTACCCGACGAGCGCCTCGACACGCTCGCAAAGATCGCAGGTTCGGCGCAGATCATCCCGACCCGGCTCACGTTCGTCGATATCGCGGGCCTCGTCCGCGGCGCCTCCAAGGGAGAGGGCCTGGGCAATAAGTTCCTGTCGCACATCCGCGAAGTCGATGCGGTGGCTTACGTGCTGCGCTGCTTTGTTGACGACGACATCACGCACGTCGAAAACCGCATCGATCCGCTGTCGGACGCCGACGTGGTCGAGACCGAACTGATGCTGGCCGATATGGACAGCTTGGAAAAGCGCATCGGGCCTATCGAAAAGAAGGCCAAGGCTGGCGATAAAGAGGCGAAGGCTCTGTTCACCGTGATGGACAAGGCGCTGATCCCGCTGCGTGAGGGCAAACCCGCGCGCGTCGCCGTCATGACGCCGGAAGAAATGCCAGCGTTCCGCGCGTTGCAGCTTCTGACCTCAAAGCCCGTTGTCTATGTTTGCAACGTCGAGGAAGCCTCGGCCGCCCACGGCAACGCGTTTTCGAAAAAGGTCGAGGAGCGCGCCAAAACAGAAGGGGCCGTCGTCGTCATCATTTCGGCCAAGATCGAAGCCGAATTCGCTGGCCTGCCGGACGAAGACCGGGCCGAATTCCTCAAGGAAATGGGGCTTGACGAGCCGGGCCTCAACCGTCTGATCCGGGCTGGCTACTCGCTGCTTGATCTCGTCACCTATTTCACCGTCGGCCCCAAAGAAGCGCGCGCCTGGACGATCACGCGCGGCACCAAGGGCCCAGGAGCTGCCGGCGTCATTCACACCGACTTCGAGAAGGGCTTCATCCGCGCTGAAACCATCGCCTATGACGACTATGTTGCCAACAACGGCGAAACCGGCTGCAAAGATGCTGGCAAGATGCGGCTCGAAGGCAAAGAGTACGTCGTCAAGGACGGCGACGTGATGCATTTCCGGTTTGCGAACTGAGAGGACACCGAGCGACATGGCCGACACCCTGCCCGACCGACTCTCGACCGATCCCAAGAGCCCGCATTTTAATGCCGAGCTGCTGCAGCGCGACGTCGGCATCCGCTTCAATGGCGTCGAAAAAACCAACGTCGAAGAGTATTGCTTGTCGGAAGGCTGGATCAAAGTCGCGGCCGGCAAAGCCAAGGACCGGCGTGGTCAGGCAATCACCATCAAGTTGAAGGGAGTCGTTGAGCCCTTCTTCAAGGCCGGAGCTGGTGCGCCTGAGGCCTAAAATTAAGCCGCACGCGGAACCTGTGCGTACTGATACATTTACAACGTTAAATAGATGTGTTGCCTTTCGGCCACCTTCGCGGGCAGGGCATAGGTCCTATGGCCCGCTGAAATAGATCGAATCAGCTGAGTCAGGTACGACTGACTTTAGAAAACTTGTCGATTGCGTCTGTGCGCGTCGCCCCGATGGGGCTTGAGGACCGGCCCGATGGCCCCGCCAGCGTCTAAACGAGCGCCGCAAGATTTGAAGAAGCGTCTGTCAGGTTCCACCGGATCTGCAGCACTTATACTTGCCTGTATGGTCGCCACGGCCGGCGCAGTAGCGTTGACATCCAAGGCACTTGCCGGCCAAATCGATTGCAGTCAGGGTGGCGATTGCAACAATACCGGCGATGATGACGTCATCGACGGCACGATCAATAGTGCGGATATCACGGACGACACGATTGCGGCGGCCGATATAGCGGCTAACGCGGTGACGGCCTCGGAACTCGCTGACAATGCGGTCGACACCGCAGCGATCGTGAACGATGCCGTGACCAGCGCAAAGATTGCCGCCGACACCATCACGGCCGCCGATATCGCGGTCGGCGGTGTGGCCACATCCGAAATCTTGGACGGCACCATTGCGACCGCAGACCTCTCCGATAGCTCGGTTACGTCAGCCAAAATAGCCGATGGAACGTTGGCAACAGCGGACTTGGCAGACGGCTCCGTAACGAGCGCCAAGATTGCTGACGGGACCGTTGCCACCATCGATCTCGCGGACAGTTCCGTGACCTCGGCAAAAATTGCCGACGGCACCGTCGCGACCGCAGACCTCTCAGACAATTCTGTAACCTCCGCAAAGATCGTCGACGGTACCGTGGCGACTGCTGATCTAGCAGACAACTCTGTGACATCGGCCAAGATTGCGGATGGAACGGTTGCGTCTGCTGATATCGCAGACGGAACTGTTGCCACGGCAGATCTGGCGGATAACTCAGTCACGTCGGCGAAAATCGTTGATGGAACAGTGGCAGCCGCCGATATTGGTACCAATGCCGTCGGCGCTGACGAGCTCGCTGACAACGCCGTTGATACCGCGGCCATCCAGGACAATGCCGTGACGTCCGCCAAGATCGCGGATGGCACAGTCACTGGAGCTGACATTGCTGCCGACACCATCACAGCTGCCGATGTCGCGGCAGACGCAATCGGCGCCAGCGAACTCGCTAACAACGCAGTGGATACAGCGGCAATCCAGGACAACGCAGTTACGTCTGCAAAAATCGCGGACGGCACCGTTGCCACCGCCGATCTCGCAAACGGTGCGGTCACCGGTGGTGCAGGCGGTGTCATTGCGGATAACACCATCACAGCCGACGACATCGCCGCCGACGCGGTCGGCGCAAGTGAACTGGCCAACAATGCTGTCGATACGGCAGCCATTGCCACCGATGCCGTCACAAGCGCGAAAATTGCTGATGGCACGTTGGCAACCGCAGATTTGGCGGATAGCTCCGTGACGAGCGTCAAAATCGCCGACGGAACAGTGGCCACTGCGGATCTCGCGGACAATTCTGTAACCTCCGCAAAGATCGTCGATGGTACGGTGACGAGTGCTGATCTAGCAGACAACTCTGTGACATCGGCCAAGATTGCGGATGGAACGGTTGCGTCTGCTGATATCGCAGACGGAACTGTTGCCACGGCAGATCTGGCAGATAACTCGGTCACCTCTGCGAAAATCGTCGATGGTGCAGTGTCAGCCGCCGATATTGGTACCAATGCCGTCGGTGCTGACGAACTCGCTGACAACGCAGTTGATACCAACGCAATTCAAGCCAACGCCGTTACGTCCGCTAAAATCGCCGATGGCACGGTGGCCACCGCAGACCTCGCAGCCGGAGCGGTCACAGGTGGCGCGGGCGGCGTCCTCGCCGACAACACGGTCACCGCCGATGACATCGCTGCAGACGCAGTCGGCGCCAGTGAACTCGCCGACAATGCCGTCGATACCGCCGCAATCCAGAACAACGCTGTCACCAGCGCCAAGATTGCTGACGGCACCGTCGCAACGGCAGATCTTGCGGACAGTTCCGTGACAAGCATCAAGATCGCGGATGGCACGGTTGCCACGACTGACTTAGCAGCCGGAGCGGTTACGGGCGGCGCCGGCGGAGTGATCGCCGATAACACGATCACCGCCGATGACATTGGCACAAATGCCGTCGGCTCCGATGAATTGGCCGACAATGCCGTCGATACGGCGGCCATTCAAAATGATGCCGTGACCTCAGCCAAGATTGCCGATGGCAGCGTCGGTACGGCCGACCTTGCTGATAGCGCAGTCACGACCGTAAAAATTGCGGATGATGCCGTCACGTCGGCAAAGATCGCCGATGGCACGATCACGGGTGCCGATCTCGCC
Source organism: Hyphomicrobium sp. (assembly GCA_031413815.1). Classification (GTDB taxonomy): domain Bacteria; phylum Pseudomonadota; class Alphaproteobacteria; order Rhizobiales; family Hyphomicrobiaceae; genus JAGVSR01. The sequence goes on from JANOFU010000092.1 coordinate 9,835, forward strand.
GCAGGGTCGGTCTCTGGCGGCGCCGGCGGAGTGATCGCCGATAACACGATCACCGCCGATGACATTGGCACAAATGCCGTCGGCTCCGATGAATTGGCGGACAACGCCGTCGATACGGCGGCCATTCAGGCGAACGCCGTCACTTCGGCCAAAATTGCCGACGGCACCATCGCCACTGCCGATCTTGCCGATAATTCGGTGACCAGCGCTAAAATCGTTGACGGGACGATTGCGACAGCGGATCTGGCCGACAGCTCCGTCACTTCCGCAAAAATCGTCGATGGGACGGTGGCCACCGCCGACCTTGCGAACAATTCGGTGACCGGCGCGAAGATTGTAGATGGGACAGTGGCCACCGCCGACCTTGCGAACAACTCGGTGACTGGCGCGAAGATTGTCGATGGGACGGTTGCGACAGCCGACTTGGCCAATAATTCGGTCACATCGGCCAAGATCGTCGACAGTACTATAACCGGGGCGGACGTGGCCGCCGACACGCTCACGGCCGCCGATATTGCAGCCAACGCCATTACGGCGAGCGAACTCGCGGACAACGCCGTCGATACGGCGGCCATCCAGGCGAACGCCGTCACTTCGGCAAAAATTGCCGATGGCACGATCGTCACGGCCGACCTTGCCGACAACTCTGTCACATCTGCAAAAATAGCTGATGGAACCATTGCGACAGCTGACTTAGCCGACAGCTCCGTTACCAGCGCCAAGATTGCCGATGGCTCGGTCGCGACGGCTGATCTCGCTGACAATGCCGTGACCGCCGACAAACTCGCCGACAACGCCGTCGATACCGCCGCGATCCAGGATAATGCGGTCACGACCGCCAAGATCGCGGATAGTGCCGTAACCGCCGATAAGCTCGCCGACAACGCCGTCGATGCCGCAGCGATCCAGGATAACGCCGTCACGACCGCGAAAATCGCAGACAATGCCGTGACCGCCGACAAACTCGCCGACAACGCCGTCGATACCGCGGCGATCCAGGATAACGCCGTCACGACCGCGAAGATCGCAGACAATGCCGTAACGGCTGACAAGCTCGCCGACAACGCCGTCGATACCGCGGCCATTCAAGACAGTGCCGTCACAACGGCCAAGATCGCCGATGGGGCAGTGAACTCCGCCAAGATCCTCGACAACTCGATCACGTCTGACGACCTTGGAGCCAATGCAGTAGGCGCCAGCGAATTGGCTGACAACGCCGTTGATACCGCTGCGATCCAGGACAACGCCGTCACCACGGCCAAAATTGACGACGGGGCCGTCACTACTGCAAAAGTTGCCGATGGGGCGATCACGAATTCAAAGCTCGCGGCAGATTCTGTGGATAGTTCCAAGATCGTTGACGGTTCTGTCGCCACCGCGGATTTGGCCAACAACGCCGTAACAACAGATAAAATCGCAGACGGCGCGGTCAATTCCGCCAAGATCCTCGACAACTCAATCACGTCCGACGACATCGGGGCCAATGCGGTTGGCGCCAGCGAATTGGCAGATAACGCGGTCGATACGGCTGCAATCCAAGACGGTGCCGTAACCAACACAAAGCTCGCAGCAAATTCCGTCGATAGCTCCAAGATCGTAGACGGCTCGATCGTCACTGCGGACTTAGCCGATGACGCCGTAACAACATCGAAGCTTGCCAACGGTGCGGTAACCAGCGCCAAACTGGCCGCCGACTCTGTCGATAGCTCGAAGATCGTCGATAACTCCATTACAGCGGCCGACATCGGCACCAACGCGGTTACCGCCGATGAATTGGCGAATAACGCCGTCGATACGGCCGCCATTCAGGATGGTGCGGTGACGTCGGCGAAAATCGCGGACGGCACCATCCAGAACGCCGATCTGGCTGCCGGATCCGTGCAAGGCGGCGCAGGCGGCGTTATCGCTGACAACACCGTGACGGCCGACGACCTCGCTGACAACGCCGTGACCGCCGCTGAATTGGCCGACAACGCGGTCGATACCGCCGCCCTGCAGAATGGCGCTGTCACGACGGCCAAGATAGCCGATGGCGCGGTCACCAATGCGAAGCTTGCGGCCAACGCCGTCGATAGCTCCAAGATTATCGACAATTCCATCACCGCCGGTGACATCGCCAGCAACGCCATCGGCGCCGATGAACTCGCCAACAACGCGGTCGATACCGCCGCCCTTCAGGATAGCGCCGTCACCACCGCCAAGATCAACGACGGCGCAGTGACCAACGCCAAACTCGCCGCAAACTCGGTTGACAGCTCCAAGATCGTGGATGGCTCCGTCGCAACCGCTGATCTCGCAGACGGGGCAATCACCACGTCAAAAGTCGCGGACGGCGCCATTACCAATGCCAAGCTGGCCAGCAATGCGGTCGGCACGGCCAACATCCAAAACGGTGCCGTGACGAGCGACAAACTGGCTGCGAACGCCGTGCGCACGGCCAACATCGAAGACGGCGCCGTGACCTTCGACAAACTCGATGCCGGTGTTCAGGCCATTCTCGGCACCAACAATGGACTCCTGGCCGAACACAGCGCTACGCTCGCGCGGCACACCAAGCATCTCGAAGACTTGGACGCCGGCGTCGCGATGGCGCTTGCGCTGTCGAACATTCCGCTGGTGCCCGGCAAAACCTTTTCGCTCGGCATGGCCGTCGGCCAGTATGAAGGCGAGCAAGGATTTGCCGCCAAACTGCATTGGGTGCCGCAACCGGGCCTCGCTGTCAGCGGCGGCGTAGCCACAAACTCGCGCGATAACGTGGCGGGCGCGGTCGGCATGTCGATTGGCTGGTGAGAACCAGGCTACGCCCACACCCCTGCCCCGAATCGTTCGCTACTCAAGGGTCAGATCCGAATTTGTAAGGGAGCGACCCCATGGGCAAAAGCACACGCAAGATACTCGGAACCGCTGCCGGTTTGGCCCTCGTTCTGATCGCGGCAGGGGCCACTGTTGGCCGTGCCGAACCTAAAGATCCGTCGTCTTGGGATGCCGAAGTCGCCAAATCGGGGGACAAGGCAGCGGCGGCCACAAAGTCCGCTGACAAGAAGTCAGCAGGCAAGGTGGCCACACCCGCAAAATCCGCAGCCAAACCCAGCACTGCTGCGCGAACTGAAACGGGTGCACTGCCATCGGCGCAAGCGATCAAGTCAGAGACCTTCGCGGACTGGGTGCGCGAGTGCCGGACTGTTCAAGACAAGTCCATCTGTACGTTGCGGCAGACGGTTCGCGACGCCAAGAAGCGGCGGATTATTGAACTGATCGCAGCGCGCAGCCCCAAAACCGCGTTCCTCGAAATCAAGCTGCCGCTCGGGATCTCGATCCCAGCCGGCGTCAGTCTCGACCTCGCCGAGAATGTGAAACTTCCGACCCAGCTGGTTGATTGTGGTGCTGCGGGCTGCCGGTCGGTTCTGGCGCTGGATGACAAAGTGTTGGCGCAGATCAAGGCTGCCAAAACGCTCAGCGTGTCGTTCCAGGATTCCAAATCCGGCAAGGTGATCACGATTGGCGGCTCGCTGAAGGGCTTCACTGACGGCATCGCCAAGGGCATCGGCGCGGGCTAGCCCGTCGCGCGTTGTGCCTTCTGGCGCGCTAGAGCCTTCTGTCCGTATGATTTAAATCTTTCCAGAATGTTTGCCATCTCAGCATCCGGCAGGATGTGCGGCGGCCCGAGCGTCAGCACCTTGATGTACTGTTGCGCCAACACTTCGACATCGTGGGCGAGTTCAAGCGCTGCCACAAGTGTTTCACCCAGTGCGATCTGGCCATGGTTGGCCATCAGGCAGGCCGTACGATCCGCCAACCCGCCAGCCACGTAGGTGGCGAGCTCGATGGTGCCGAACGTAGCGTATGGCACGAGCGGGATATCTTTGCCGCCTGCGACAGCCACCATGTAGTGAAACGCCGGGATCGGCTTGTGAGCGCAGGCCAGCGCAGTGGCATGCAGGGAGTGCGTGTGAACAACGGCATGCATGTCGGGGCGGGCATCATAGGCCGATAAATGGAACTGCCATTCACTGGATGGTTTGCGCTGTTTGCCAGGCACGCGGCCGTCAGAGGCGACGAACACGATGTCTTCCGGTTTGATGTCTTCGTAGGCCATGCCGGTTGGCGTGATTAGAAAGCCATCCCCCCAGCGGCAGGAGACGTTGCCAGAGCGGCCCGGCGACAGGCCGCTCCGGCTCATGGCCAAGGCCGCCTCGATGACCGCCTTGCGCGCGGCCTTGTCCTGGGGCTTACTGGCTTCGATTTTGCGCCTTTTGCTCATGCCCTCAGTTTGCGCTCCGGATAGAGGCTGAGCAAGCCATCGCGTGTGGCATGGCAAACGCCCCGCTCCGTGATGAAGCCGGTGACGAGGCGGGAGGGCGTTACATCGAAGGCGGGGTTGGCGGCGTGCGAGCCGGGGGCGGCGATGTCCAACGTGGCAACCGAACCGTCCGGTAAACGCCCCGTCATCGTCAGGACTTCATTGCCAGACCGTTCCTCAATTGGGATTTTCCGGCCGTCGTCCATCGTCCAGTCAATGGTCGAGTGCGGCAGCGCGACATAGAACGGCACGCCCGTGTCGTGGGCCGCCAGCGCCTTCAGATAGGTACCAATCTTGTTGGCGACATCGCCATTGGCCGTGACGCGGTCGGTCCCGACGATGCACAGATCAACCTGACCATGCTGCATGTAGTGCCCGCCAGCATTGTCTGCGATGATGGTATGGGGCACACCGTGGGCACCGAGTTCGTAAGCCGTCAGCGCCGCGCCCTGATTGCGCGGGCGCGTCTCATCTACCCAAACGTGGACCGGAATTCCAGCGTTGTGGGCATGATAGATGGGCGACGTTGCCGTGCCCCAGTCGACGCACGCGAGCCAACCGGCGTTACAGTGGGTCAGCACGTTGACCGGCGCGCCCGGCTTCTTTTCTGCAGCGATGCCCTTCATGAGATCAAGACCATGGACGCCGATCCGGCGGCACGTATCGACGTCATTGTCGGCAATTCCGGCGGCGCGGGCGTAAGCCGCCGCAACGCGCTTGGGGGGTGGGAGTGGCGCCAACGTCCGCCGCATCTCTTCCAAAGCCCAGCGCAAATTGATCGCCGTCGGCCGCTGCTTGGCCAGAAATTCAATGGCCGCGAACAAGCTTGTGTCGGAGGCGTCAGTTCGCAGCGCGAGGCACAGTCCGTATGCCGCCGTCGCACCGATCAGCGGAGCGCCACGCACCTGCATCGACAGAATGGCAACAGCGGCGTCATCCATAGTCCGCAGCGTCGCCGTTTCAAAGCTGTGTGGCAACTTCGTTTGATCGATAATCTCAACGGACCACGCATCACCGTTGAGCCAGATCGTACGGTACGCCTTGCCGGCAATCTGCATCGCTAATCCTGCGCTCCGGGAACGGCCGAGCCCAGCGGGACGTTGATGGTCGTCTCCAGCGAGCAACCGGCGCACGAGACTGTATACCACTCGGCATGGGGCCGGGCTGAGCGGTCAACCACAACCAACCCTTCCAGCCCGCAACGCGGGCACTCAAACGATCGCTCTGGATCAACGCGCCACTGAGCCAGCAGCGCCATCACCCGCGCGTGTTCATCCGGTCTTAGATCGCCATCCACGGCCATTCAGTGACCCTCGAACGCCATGATCGCATGGCTCCTGACGCCCTGCGCATCGAGCCGCTTGACACCGCCCAATTCGGGCAGATCGACAATGAAGGTTGCTCCGACAATCTCGCCGCCGGACCGCTTGATGAGCTTCGCCGCCGCCTCGGCCGTGCCGCCCGTCGCGATCAGGTCATCAACGATCAGGATGCGCGCACCTTTCGCAATGGCGTCTTCGTGGATTTCAATGATATCGACGCCATACTCGAGCGTGTACTCTTGGCCGATGGTCTTCCACGGCAGCTTACCCTTCTTACGGATCGGCACGAACCCGCAGCCCAGCCGGTCGGCAATGGCGCCACCCAAAATAAAACCGCGCGCCTCGATTCCTGCAACCGCGTCGATCGGCACTGTCCGGAACGGCTCGGTCATTTGAGCGATGGTCGCCTTAAACCCCTGGGCGTCGCCCAGAAGTGTGGTGACATCCCGGAACATGATGCCTGGTTTTGGGTAATCCGGGATCGTCCGGACAAGACGTTTCAGGTCGCTCAACAGACACCTCCCGGTCAAAATCGTGGCGCAAATTACCAATAACCCAATCGAACGGGTAGCATGTTGATGACTCACCGACTGATTCGCGCGGTCACCGTACCCCTGCGGAACGCGCCGCCAAAGCGCATAGCCGTTTCAAGGACTTGTGGCCATGACCTTTCCCATTCCGGCAGACCATGAAATGGACGACCTGCCGCGCACCGTCCGCCGCGAGAAGGAAGCCCGCCTGCGCGAAGCCCGCGAGCGGGAGGCCCAGGCGTCGGGAATGACCACGGGCATGTCGTCCGGCTTGTCCTCCGTTCAGCCCGAACCTGTACTCTACCCGGCGGCGCGGCCTGGGACCTATGCTGGCGATCATGGGACGGCCGACCCAACAACGGTCCGGCGGCTCGAAATTCCGTTTCTGCACCTCATGGGATTCTTCATAAAAGCGGTGTTTGCGGCCATCCCGGCACTGGTGTTGCTAATCGGCGTGTTGTGGCTGTTCGGCCAAGCGCTCGAAGCGTTTTTTCCCGAGCTTCTCAAGATGAAGATCCTGATCAGTTTCCCGAATAGCTAGCAGGAATGGTGTCAGACACCTCTTAAGTGGTGTCTAACACCTTTTCATTTCAACACCCGGCCAGCGACAGCATCGAGCTTCGCCAGCATGGCGGGATCGCGCGCGTCCGGTGCGGTGATCATGGCGACATCCAGCGCCGTGTCGGACCCAATCGGACACTTGGGATGCTCGCGCGGGAAATCATGCGCCAGCCGCAGCACCAGCCGCTGCGCTTTTTCAGTATTTTCCTTCATCACAGCGATGACGGAGGCCACATCAACGTGCGCATGTTCCTCGTGCCAGCAGTCGTAATCCGTGACCATGGCAACGGTGGCGTAGCAAATCTCAGCTTCACGCGCGAGCTTGGCCTCGGGCATATTGGTCATGCCGATCACGTCGCAACCCCAACTGCGATACAAATGCGATTCCGCCCGCGTCGAAAACTGCGGCCCTTCCATCACGAGGTACGTGCCGCCGCGCGTGTGCTCAACGCCTTCTACTTTGGCGGCTGTTGCAAGGGCATCAACGAGCAACGGACTGACGGGATCAGCGATCGACACGTGCGCGACGCAGCCCGTGCCGAAGAAAGACTTTTCACGCGCAAATGTCCGGTCGATGAACTGATCGACGAGGACAAAATGCCCGGGCGCGTACGCTTCCTTCAACGACCCGCAGGCGGACACCGAAATAAGGTCCGTGACGCCCGCTCGCTTTAGGGCATCGACGTTGGCGCGATAGTTGATAGCCGATGGTGGAATGGGATGGCCCCGACCGTGCCGCGGCAGAAACCGCACCGGCAATCCATCGATCTCCGCAAACAGAATTTCGTCCGAGGGCGCACCCCACGGCGTCGAAATCGCTTCCCAGCGCGTGTGTGTCAGACCAGGCAGGTTGTAGAACCCGCTACCCCCGACAATCCCAAGTACCGATTTCGTCATGCTTTTTCAGGTCCTCATTGAAGGCACGAAGCTGTGCCACGTCTCTGCGATGAGCCGCGCACGTCAATCCAGAACGTGGCCGTCACCTAGCATAGAAATACAATCGGTGTTGACGCGACTGGTATTACAGGATCGTCTGTACCCGGTTCGGGCACCCCCCGCCTGAAAGCGTTGGAGGACACATCATGAATCTCGTCTCTATGGCCATGCAATTCCTGGGACCCATGATCATCAACAAGATCGCTGGCAGTCTCGGCATCAACCAAGGTTTGGCCGGTAAAGCCATCGCTGCGATCGTGCCGACCATCCTCGCCGGGCTCGTTGGTAAGGCCTCGACACCATCGGGTGCGTCGGATCTGTTTGGTGCCCTCGGCAAGCACGACACCGGCATGCTCGGCAATCTGGGCAACTTGATCGGTGGCTCGGGTCAACAGAGCATGGTCGATAACGGCAACAGCCTGCTCGGCTCACTGTTGGGCGGATCGTCGACCAGCGCTCTCGCTGGCGCGGTTGGCAAGTTCGCTGACATCGGCAGCGATCAGAGCAAATCATTGGTCGGCATGCTGGCCCCCGTTGTCATGGGTTCACTCGCGCAGCAGTCGAAATCGTCCGGACTTGACGCCGGCGGTCTGGCGAACATGCTAATGGGACAGAAAGACAATATCGCGAGCGCGATGCCGGCGGGCTTTGCAGATCTGCTTGGCGGGTCCGGGTTGCTTGACGGCATTTCTGGCAACCTCAAGCAGGCGGCAACCCCGGCTGTGCGTGAGACGGCTCCCAACCCAAGCTATGCGGCCTCGTCCAGCAACGGCAACATGATGAAGTACTTGCTTCCTGCTTTCGCTGCCCTGCTGGCATTGTTCTACTTCATCAAGCCCAGTGACAAGGGTGCTGAACAGCAGGCGGCTCCTCAGCCGGCCGCGACGGCCCCCGCACCTGCGGCCACTGCTCCGGCTCCGGCCGGGGTCAATATTGCCGAGTACACCAATCAAGCGACAACGATCCTGAACTCTTTGAAGGCGTCGATTGGCGGCGTGAAGGACGCGGCGACCGCCAAGAAGGCGCTGCCGGACTTCCAGAACATCGCCGGTCAGCTTGAAAAGTTGAAGGGTGGAGCGATGGCGCTGTCTGCTGATGCCCGCCATCCCCTCGTGCAGATGATCAGCGCGGCGCTGCCGGGAGTCGCGTCATCGATTGATACGGTGATGAAAATTCCGGGCGTGGCTGCCGTCTTAAAGCCCGTGATGGATCAGGTGATGGGCCACCTCGGCACGCTCGGCAAAGCGTAGCCACACACATCGAATGAAATGAAAAAGGCCCCGGAAACAGGGCCTTATTTTGTGTCTTGGCAGCCGCGAGACCGATCAGTGCCCGATGCGCGACCAGATGCGCTTCTTGCCGAAATACAGCAGCACCGTGGTGATCAGCAGATACAGCATGACCTGCCAGCCGATGGCCTTGCGCGTGTTGAGATGCGGATCGGCCGCCCACGACAAAAACGCCGCGATATCGCGTGAATGCTGGTCGAGGGTTTCGGGCGCGTTGGGCTTGCCGTCTTTGCCGAGCGCATATTTGACTGACTCATCGGCCAGCGGCTGCACCATCGCGATCTGATGACCGGGATAGGCTGCATTGTAGCTCATGCCGTCGCCAAGCTGGTTGCAGACATCCGGCTTGCCCTCGTCACCCAGAGTGACGGATGCACACTGCTCCACTTTGCCCTTGGGCTTTTCGGCAGCGGCGGCCTTCGCAGCGCCGTGCGCTTCGACGGCGTGCAACTTACCGGCTGCATCGCGGGTATAGCTCGGCGGGTCTTTGTAGCCCATCATCAGCGCGTAGATGTAGTCCGCGCCACCTTCTTGGTAGCCTGCCACGATATCGTTCAACATCGACAGCGGATGAGCCCAGACCGAGCCTGTGTATTCCGGGTTGCGTGCCTTCGCCATGAGCGACAGATCGGGCGGATAGGCGCCATTCTGAGCCGCGCGGGCCGCCTTCTCGTTTTTATAAGGACCCAGGATCGGATCAGCCAGCTTGGCCGGACGATCAAACATCTCGCCCGCATCATTCGGGCCGTCGGTGATGAGGTTGCCCCACTTCGCAGCGAGCGCCTTTACGGCGTCTTCCGGAAACTCCGGTCCGCCGGGCTGCACCAGATTGCGCCAGTTGACCCGGCTCAAACCATGGCAGCTTGCGCAGACGCCTTCGTAGATCTGAAAACCGCGCTGCAATTGCGCCTTGTCATACTGGCCCTTGAAGCCAGAGAACGGCCACTGCTGGCGCTCAATTTCGATGTGAGCGCCGGCTGCCGACGCTGCTGTTGCAGCGCCGGACAGCAGCAATCCTGACAGGACCAACACGGAAGCGGACGTCTTTTTATTGATTGTCATTGGACAGCTCCCCTCAGCGCTTTTCAGGTGCGGCGGCAGCACCAACTGGCACACCAACTCCGCCGCCGCTGCTTCGTCCGAGCACCGATTCCGAAATCGATCTCGGCAAGACCCGCGGTGTTTCGATCAGCCCGACAACCGGCAAGGCGATGAAGAAGAACGCGAAGTAAGCGAACGTGAAGAACTGCGACCAGAACACGTAAGGCTGTTCTGCCGGCTTCGAGCCGAGCCAGCCCAGCGCGACGCAGGTGAAGACGAAGAACCAGAAGCACCACTTATAGATTGGCCGGTACTTCGTCGAGCGCACACGGCTCGAGTCGAGCCACGGCACAAACAGCAGCACCAGTACCGCTGCAAACATGGCGATGACGCCGCCAAGCTTCGATGGGACAGCGCGCAGGATCGCGTAAAAGGGCAGGAAGTACCACTCGGGCACGATGTGCGGCGGCGTGACCAACGGATTGGCAGGGGTGTAATTGTCGGCATGGCCGAGATAGTCCGGCAGGAAGAACACGAACCAGGCGAACAGCAATAGGAAGGCAAACATGCCAACCGCGTCCTTAGCCACCGCGTAAGGATACATCGGCACCGTGTCAGACTTCGTCTTCACATCAAGCCCGGTCGGGTTGTTCTGGCCTGCGACGTGCAGCGCCCAGATGTGAAGGATCACGAGGCCGAAGATCACGAACGGCAGCAGATAGTGCAGCGAAAAGAACCGGTTCAGTGTCACGCCGGTCACAGCATAACCGCCCCAAAGCCATTCGGTGATGCCAGTGCCGAGCCCACTCACAACGCCATCCAGGGCCGAGAACAGGTTGGTGATGACGGTCACGCCCCAGAAGCTCATCTGGCCCCAAGGCAGCGCATAGCCCATAAACGCCGTCGCCATCATGGCAACGAAGATCAGCACACCCAAAATCCAAAGGACTTCGCGCGGCGCCTTGTACGAGCCGTAGTAGAGGCCGCGGAAAATGTGAATATAGACGGCGATGAAGAACATTGACGCGCCGACCGCATGGAAGTTGCGGATCATCCAGCCATAGTTCACGTCGCGGCGGATGTGCTCAATCGAGTTGAACGCTTCTGCCGCGCTCGGCTGATAGTGCATGGCCAGCACAACGCCAGTCACGATCTGCGCGACGAGGCAGAACGTCAGGATGCCGCCAAACGTCCAGGCGTAGTTAAGATTGCGCGGCGTCGGGAAATCGACGAACTGGCCATGCATCATCCGGGCGACCGGGAGACGATCGTCCCACCACTTGCCCCATCGGGTTGTTGGGTTGTAGCTCGACTCGTGGGCTGACATTGCTGAGGGTTCCCTTAGCCGATCTTGATCATGGTGTCGGAGGCGAATTCATAGGGCGGCACATCAAGGTTGCGCGGTGCGGGACCTTTGCGGATGCGGCCGGAGGTGTCGTAGTGCGAGCCATGGCACGGGCAGAACCAGCCGCCGTACTCGCCCTTCACATCCTGCATGGACTGGCCCTTCGGGATGCAGCCCAGATGGGTACAGATGCCAACGAGGATCAACCACTGTTCGTGACCCTTCTTGACGCGATTGGCATCAAGCGCCGGTTCGGTTTCCGGAAGACCTAGGTTGCGCGCGCTTAAATCGACCAATGCCGCCTTGTCGTCGGCGGCCGCCTTGGCAATTTCGTCTTTCGTGCGGTGACGAATGAATACCGGCTTGCCGCGCCACATCGCCGTGATGGCTTGGCCTTCCTTGACAGGCGTCAAATCGACCTCGGTCGACGCCAAGGCCTGCGCGCTGCTGTCAGGGTTCATCTGTTGAATGAAGGGCCATAGGAGAGACGCGGCCCCGACAGCGGCAAACACGTTGCCAGCGGTGACCAGGAAGTCCCGGCGGGTTGGCTCTTCGAGTTCAGTTGCCACGCAGTCCTCCAAAAAAGTAATAGCAGCTTGCGACCGGCAGCCGGGCGAGCGCCTATACAGACGCATTAAAAGTAGAGCTTTTCACGCCGATTCCCGCGGTCCAATTGAGATACTGCGCTGCGACTCGACTAGGGGATCACAGGCCTTATACAGCAAGGCGGCGGTCGCGGTTTTCCGCTCGCGTTTCTTGCATCCTTTGGCCGCACCCTCAAGGCGGTCGCGACGATTGAGCGAGGGGCAATTTGGCGCACGGCAGCGGCGCGCGCTGCGCGGGACTCCACACTGCAACGGGAGGCGGTCAACGACGCCATGCGGATTGCGCTTTATCAACCGGACATTCCGCAAAACACCGGAACGATCCTTCGGCTTGCCGCGTGCTTAGGGGTCGCTGTCGACGTCATCGGGCCGGCAGGATTCGATCTTAGTGACCGGTCCCTGCGCCGCGCCGGTCTCGACTACCTCGCGCATGTTGATCTGACACGGCATGAAAGCTGGGGAGCTTTTGAATTGGCCCGGCGCACTGGCGGCACGGTGTCCCGGCTCGTCTTGCTGACCTCACACGGCAGCGTGCCGCATACCGGGTTTCGCTTCGAACCAAGTGACACTTTGATGATGGGGCGGGAGAGCGCCGGCGTACCCGGGGCCGTCCATGCAGCAGCAGATGCGCGGGTCAGAATTCCAATGGCACCCGGACTGCGTTCCCTCAACATCGCTGTTGCGGGCGCCATCGTCCTGGGCGAAGCGCTGCGGCAGACGGATGGATATCCTAAGCCGACAGATTAAGGCACAACGCGTGATCAATTGCGCGGATCGGCCTTTGGACCCGAGAACGGGCAGGCTTCCACCGGCTCAATGTAGATCTCGCCATCGCGCCAGATGGCGATGTAGAAATCCGGCATCGCGGCCGCGTTCAAAATGTGTCCCAGCATGATCATGGCCGTCTCCTTGTTTGCAGGCCCAGTGCCCTTGCGCAAGAAGTTGCCACGCCCTCACGGCCGGCGCTGTTTCGCGGGTGACAGTCTGCCGCCCGTTTAGCGAAGCCACCCCCAGCGCCGCTTCACCTTGGGCCCAGGTTCCGCCGGAAGAACGGTCGGGGGATCGGTGCTGGTGGTTGGAGGGACAGCTGAATCCGCAGCCTGATGCCAGCTTGCTTCGACGTCCTCTTCCGACTTACTGCGCCGCAGGATCATGACTTCAGACATCGGGACTGTGAATGCATACCGGCCATGCCGCGTGCGATACAACAGCCCGCGCTCACAGAGAGCTTGCAGCATTTGGCTTGCTTGGGCATTGCTCAGCCCGCCCTCGTGGCCATCACTGAGTGTGGCAAGTTCCTGCGCTGAAAAATCGATGGTGTCCGTTTGCGGGCGCTTCGCGATCAATCGCAGGACGTTACGTTGTTTGTCGCTCGTCTTGTTCCACCGTGCCGCAAACAATCCAGCATCAAGTCGATCAAGTACATCGACCGACGGGAAATCCTTCTCGTGAAGCACTCCGCCATTGCGAAGCATTTGCTCGACCATTTCGCGGCCAAAGAACTGAATGAGATAGGGGTAGCCCCCGGTGAGATCGGTCACTTTGTCGACCAGCGCTTTGGAGGCATTGATTTGCGGCTTTAATTCATTCAGAGGTGTGAGGATTGCAACTAATGTATCGGGGCGACTCAACCGCTCCAATGTCATGACGTGGAACATGCGCTCGGTGTACGTCCGTGTTTCAGTCAACGCATCAAACACTTGCGGCAGGCCGCTTAACACCAGCAGGCATTGGGACACGCCCTCGCGCTTCTGCATCGCTGAGATTGTCTCTATGAGCATCGACATCGGAAATTCATCGCGCTCCGCATGGTCGCACATACATTGAGCTTCATCGTAGGCGAACACCATCCCTGGAGATTTTGCCCGGGTCACAAGTGCCCCAAGACGGATTAGGGTTGACTTCAACCTGTCACTTGGCAGGCCCGGTGAGCGGTCGTACATGGAGCGCAAAGCGTCGTAGGCATAGGGATTATCTGTCTCGGATGTATCGACTTGCCGGTCGAAAGACCGGCCATCGCGATCCCTCCACAGGGTCCGCGACAGCGCTTCCGAAACATCCGTCAAAATCCGCATTGCGAGGCGTTCTTCGCTGAGCGTAGACGACTCTGACAAGTCATTACCGACCCAAATCCAACCTTCTTGCTCCGCCATCCGCCGCATGCTTTCGAGCAGCACCGACTTGCCGACCCCGCGAAGGCCCGTGATCAAGACGTTCGACGTCGCGAAATTCTGGCCAAGCAGCCGTTTGAAGTGATCCTGCTCGGATGCGCGGCCAGCGAGGAGCGGGGGCATGTGCCCGGCGCCGGGCCGGTAGGGATTCTCGATGAATTGGCGTCTGTCCATTGTTGTGCGCCCGGTTTTGTGTTCGTTGTGGATTTCACTCATTCGCCTAATTCCGCTACTGGAATTTGATTTGTGCGTTCAACAACTTCCTTATTTGGCGCTGCTCAGCACTCAGCTGGATTATCAACATTCATAACAGCAGGTTTGCGGGGCTTTTTACATCCAATCTGAAGTGTCTGGATTTACAGATACTAATCGCATGCTGTAGCTCTAATCATTATTTTATGGGCCGAAACATTTCTGTTCGCGGCCCCATTGCCGGGGACATCGCAGCCAACATTCTGCTTGGCCATTCAAATCTTCTACCGAAAACAGCGCGCGACGCCACGCGCTGCCCACCTACAGCAAAGGCTACATTTAAGTCTATTATGTGAATAAGGCCCAATGCAATGCAGTACGACCTTAAACCTGGCCTCGCGCACTACGAGCAAAACCAGCCGTACAATCTCGGGTTTAATTTACAGCGTTTATTGCATGCGATTATGCGAACTTCTGCATCGGCTTTTTCAAGAGTTTTCAATTGCTAGAACTGCTTGTCTTGCCGGAACGGAGATTGGGGCACAATTCCGCGCAATGAAACTGATTTGCATGCAGTAACAGCGCGATTTATAGGGACGCTGGTCCGCTAACGCGCCCAACTCCAACGGCGCTTCTCCTTTGGCAAATCCACGGCGGGCGGAGCCACAACTGGCGGCAACTCCGCTTGCCAGCTCGCCGCCATGTCTCTTTCGGTCTGGGTCCTGCGCAGAATCATCGCCTCTGACATCGGCACCGTGAACGCGTAACGGCCATGGCGCGTGCGATACAGCAACCCGCGATCGCAAAGTGCCTGCAACATCTGGCTGGCCTGCGCATTGCTCGGCTTTTCCGCCTCAGCGCTGAGCGCCGCGATGTCCTGCGCCGAGAAATCTCCCGGGCCGCCCGCAGGCCTCAAGGCAATGGTCCGCAAGAAATCACGCTGCTTGTCGGACGTCTTATTCCAGCGCGCCGCAAACAAACTCGCATCGAGCCGGTCGAGAACATCTGGTGAGGGAAACGCATCCTCGTGTAGCACGCCGCCATACCGGATCAACTGATCGACAAGTTCTTTGCCGAAGAACTGGATGAGGTAAGGGTATCCACTGGTGAAATCGACCACCTTATTGATCAGAGCCCGCGAGGCATTGAGCGGTGGCATAAGTCCCATCAGCGGGGGCATGATCGCGTTGAGCGTATCCTGCCGGCTCAATCGATCAAGCGTGACGACCTCGAACATGCGCTCAGTGTAAGTTCGCGTTTGCGTAAGTGCGTCGAAAACCTGCGGCAGGCCGCTCAGGACCAGCAGGCACTGAGACACGCCATCGCGCTTCTGCAGGGTGGCAATAGTCTCGACGAGCATCGACATCGGAAATTCATTGCGTTCCGCGTGATCGCTGAGGCACTGTGCCTCGTCATATGCAAAGACGATGCCTCGCGCCTTGGCACGGTTGACGAGAGACCCCAATCGAACAAGAGTTGCTCTCAGCCGGTCACTCGGCAAGCCCGGCGAGCGTTCGTACATCGTGCGTAGAACTTCGAACGCGTAAGGGGAATTGGTGTGCGCGGGATCTTCGCCACCGCCAAACGCTGGACCACCTTCGGAATTCGCAAGGACCCGAGCCAGGGATTGGGACACATCGGTCAAAATTCTCAACGCTAAGCGCTCTTCGGACAGAGACGACGACTCCGAAAGGTCATTGCCGACCCAGATCCAACCCTCCTTCTCCGCCAACTCTTGCATGCTGCCGAGCAGGACCGTTTTACCCATCCCCCTCAAGCCGGTAATCAGCACATTCGACGTGGCGAAGTTCTGCTGTAGCAACCGCTTGAACTGGGCCTGCTCACTCTCGCGTCCCGCCAAAAATGGCGGCGCATGGCCAGCTCCGGGCCGAAAAGGATTTTCAAGGATCGTACGTCGGTCCATGCTGCGCTTTGCACCCGTCATTTTACTTCACGCTGTTTGCCAGCGAGTAATGGGTGCCGTCGAAGTGCGAGAGCTGCCCGGTTCAATCCTTAGTCGATATTTGTCTTGCAACTCCGCCACCGTTGAATACAGGTATTATTCCGTGCCGCTGCGAAATCGCCGCAGAGACAGCACAAAGCGTCGAGTGACGTACGGGCCAAGCAAATTGCGCCGCTCAATCGCGATGAGTGCAGGTGCGCCGAACGGGAGTCATGGAAATCGGCTTGCGTGCTGTTGCAATCGCTCGACATAACACGTCCTGCCGCTGAACCAGACGCTTGGTAACCGTTCGCATTTGAATCTAAGTAGGCATCGCAATACTGCGAAGCGCACACCACCGACGCTGACGATCCTAAATGTCATTTGTGTGATAATCGGACGGTCTTAGTTCCACTCGCATGCAGTCATTCTCGAGTCCTCAGTGTTCTGAACAGTTTTACAACTTTTGCGGATTAATGACCCGCGTGTTTCTATCTAAGAATGCAAAATGGGCACGAATTGCGTCAAGGCAGACATCGGCTGCCGCGGCAGAACTTCAAATTGGTGGCCCTCGTCAGCGCTTGGCAAAACCAACACCGGTTCGCCCGGCGGCACGCGCACGAGGCCGCTGTCTCCAAGCCGCGCGGCGGGCGATCTACTCCGCTGCGTCCTTGGCCAGGAACCCGCCGGACTGCCGCTTCCACAGGCCGGCGTAGAGTCCGCCCTGAGTGATCAACTCATCGTGGCTGCCCTGCTCGACGATGCGGCCCTGGTCCATGACGACTAGCCGGTCCATGGCGGCGATGGTCGAGAGCCGGTGCGCAATCGCGATCACGGTTTTTCCAGCCATCAGGTTCATCAGCTGCTCCTGGATCGCCGCTTCCACCTCGCTGTCAAGTGCACTGGTGGCCTCATCCAGGATCAGGATCGGCGCGTCCTTCAAGAACACGCGCGCGATCGCAATCCGCTGGCGTTGACCGCCGGAGAGCTTCACGCCCCGCTCGCCGACCATGGCAGCGAGACCACTGCGGCCCTCCGCATCGCGCAATGCCTCGATGAAGCCACTGGCCGCGGCCAGTTCCGTTGCGCGTGCCACATCGGCCGCTGAGGCATCAGGACGGCCGTACAGCAGATTGTCGCCGATCGAACGATGCAATAGCGACGTGTCTCGCGTGACCATGCCAATCGCACGCCGCAGACTGTCTTGCGTCACGCTGCGGATGTCCTGACCATCGATCATGATGCGGCCGGATTCCGGCTCGAAAAACCGCAGCAGCAGATTGACTAGTGTCGACTTGCCAGCTCCCGACCGGCCGACGAGGCCGACCTTTTCTCCGGGCGCAATTTTGAGGTCGAGCCCGTTGATGACGCCGCTGGATCGGCCATAGTGGAACGTCACGTTTTCGAACGTAATACCGCCCTGCTTGACGGCCAGCGGTTGTGCCTCCGGCGCATCGACGATCGCCACCGGCTTGGTCAACGTCTTGGCCCCGTCGCGCACAATGCCGATGGACTCAAACAACCCCGCCACTTGCCACAACACCCAATCGGACAGCGCATCGAGCCGCAACGCCAAGGCAACGGCAACAGCGATTGGGCCGACCGAGACGAGTTCCGCGCGCCATAACAGGATGGAGACGATGACCGTCAGAGCCATGAGTGCATAGTTGAGCAATCGCAAACAAATGTTGAGCTGCGTGACGAGACGCATCTGCTTGTAGACTGTCTCCATGAAGGCGTTCATGCTGGCGAGGGCATACGTGTCCTCAGCGGCCGTATGCGCGAACAACTTGACCGCCATGATGTTGGTGTAGCTGTCGATCACGCGGCCGGTCATCGCCGAGCGGGCGTCCGCTTGCGCTTCAGAAAGCTCTCCCAGCTTTGGCATGAAGTAGGTGGCGGTGATGGCAATCAGCATAACCCAGACAGCCAACGGCAGCGCCAATCGCCAATCGGCGGCGGCCAACACGATGAGGGCGCTCAACACATACACGAACGCATAAACGATCGTGTTAATGAGCTTCTCCAAGCTATCGCGAATGGCGAGCGCCGTTTGCATAACCGTGGTCGCCAAACGGCCGGCAAAATCATCCTGAAAGTACGACAGAGACTGACGCAAAATATAGCGGTGCCCCTGCCAGCGGATCATCATCGGGAAATTGCCAACCAACGACTGATGGAACAGGAACTCCCATGTAATGGACAGCACCGGCAGGACGACCATCACCAAAACGCCGATGCCAAACAGCTGCCAACCGTGATCAGCAAAGAATGTGTCACGATTGGCACGCGTCATCAGATCGACGAAGCTGCCGACGTAGTCGAGCATGACCATTTCAAGCGCCGCGATACTGGCCGTCAGCAGTGCAATCGCGGCCGCCACCGGCCACACCGGCCGGATGTAGTGCCAGAAGAACGCCCACAATCCCGGCGGTGGCGGATCGAGCGGCACAGCGCGATACGGGTCAATCAGTTTTTCGAAGTAGGAGAACATTCATCGACCTAGCGCCGTTTGGGGCTCGCGCAGTGGAGAGAATACAGCGTCATCGCAGGAACCATGCATCCGCATCGTCGATGATCAGTTGGGACTTTCGCTCGCAAGACTCCACAAGTTCATGATGTTGACCTTGTCATTGAATGTAAGCTCATCCAATGACAACCTCATCTCCTCACAGATCCAAGGCAGATCGGTAAGATACTTGGAATAGTCCATCACGAGGGCTTCCTGTCCTGGCAATCGCACCATCCCGTCTGTTGACGCAAGCCAGTTCCTCACGTTGCCTATCGCGCGGGCCATCTCACCACCGTGATCCCGGATATCTTGCCCGGCAATATCCGACACGAGCTTCTGATAACGGAATCTATCGGTATCCATGATCAGTGCGGACTTGCTTCGTTGCGCACCGGCACCAAACCGCTTTGCACCGAGGAAGATGCCCAACTCAAGTGGCATGTTAAACCTTGGGAGCAGGTGCGCTGCATCTAGCTCTGTCCTCGAAAGATCGTGCACGCCAAACTTGCATTCGGAAATGATCTTGAAGATCTTCTCAATCCGAACTTCACTGCCGTCGTCGATTTCGAGAGCACAACGGGCTACGAAGCCGCACGCGATAACGGTAAATGCCGCCGCATCAAATAAACGAATGTACCCATCATCGAACGGGCAGTTAATAAAGACATTGCGGGCATAGGTATCGGGACGTTTGACCTTCTTCCCGGTCACTTGCTTTTGCGCTTTTTCGGCGTTGCCGGTGTTGCTGTTCCGCCATCCCGCTTGTTGCGAAGTCCCTTCAAAACTGCTTCGCGCAAGTCGCTACGACTCGCCGACGTGGGCGGGTGTTTTGGGCGCAAAATTATGACAGTTTCATCAGCTTTCGACATGACGCATTGTTCCTTGGAACTAAAAATTTGTCAATCACACCGACGGTTCTTGAAACGCTACTACTCCGCCGCTTCCTTGGCCAGAAACCCGCCCGACTGGCGCTTCCACAAATCGGCGTAAAGCCCACCGCGCTTGATCAGCTCTTTGTGACTGCCCTGCTCAATGATGTGGCCCTGATCCATGACGACGAGCCGGTCCATAGCGGCAATGGTGGACAATCGATGCGCAATGGCGATGACGGTTTTACCGCGCATGAGGTCCATCAGACTGTCCTGGATCGCCGCTTCCACTTCGGAATCAAGTGCGCTGGTCGCCTCGTCCAAAATCAAAATCGGCGCATTCTTCAAAAGCACCCGCGCAATCGCAATCCGCTGCCGTTGCCCGCCGGACAACTTCACGCCGCGCTCACCGACATGGGCCGAATATCCCTTGCGTCCCGCCAAATCCTCAAGTCCCGGAATGAACACTTCAGCCTGTGCCTGCGCTGCCGCGAGCTTCGCCGCCTCCAGACCGGCCTCAGGGCGGCCATACTTGATGTTATCCATCACAGACCGATGCAGCAGCGAGGTATCTTGCGTGACCAGCCCGATCTGCGCGCGCAGGCTTTCCTGCGTAACACCGGCAATCTCCTGCCCGTCGATCAGGATGCGCCCACGCTCCAAGTCGTAAAAGCGCAACAGCAAACTGACGAGCGTGGACTTACCAGCCCCCGAGCGGCCCACCAAACCAACCTTTTCACCCGGCGCAATGGTCAGGCTCAAACCATCGATGATGCCGCCCGTGCGGCTGTCATCCAGCGTGCGCGCGCGGCCATAGTGGAAATCGACATTGTCGTAGCGGATCTCGCCCTTGGTGACAGTCAACGGCTTGGCGTCCGGCTGATCCAGCACGCTCCATGGCCGCGAAATCGTCTCCATGCTTTCGTGCGCGATGCCGAGATTTTCGAAGATTCCGGCAACGGTCCACATCACCCAACCCGACATGTTGACGATGCGAATGGTCAGCCCCAGCACCAGCGCAATGGCGCCAATGGTGACGGCATTGACGCTCCAAAGCCAGATCGCCAGAGCCGACATGCCGACCAGCAGCACGCCGTTAATGGCGAACAGCGACGTTTCCATCAAGGTCGTCAGGCGAAGCTGCGATTGGAGCTTATCGAGCTGCTCGCGCATCGCCGAGCGGGCGTAGTCGTCCTCGCGCTCCGTATGGGCAAACAGCTTCACGGTGAGAATGTTGGTGTAGCTGTCGACAATCCGGCCCGTCAGCATGGAGCGCGCTTCGCTGGTCGCCACGGCGCGTACCTTTACGCGCGGCACGAAGTACGCCAGCACCACGACGTAGGCCAGGAACCAGAGGATCAGCGGGCCCATCAGGCGCGTGTCAGCTTGCGCAAACAGCACCATCGCGGTCAACCAATAGATCGCGACGAACCAGATGGCGTCGATCGCCTGCACCACGCTTTCGCGCACCGCCGCGCCCGACTGGATGACTTTATTGGCGACCCGGCCGGCGAAGTCGTTCTGAAAAAAGCTCAGCGATTGCCGCAGCACATACGCATGGCTCTGCCAGCGGACGAGCGTGGTGAACGACCCGCCGATCATCTGGTGTTTAATTAGATCGTGCAGGAACGATGCGATCGGCCGGGCGACCGCCGCTACGAACGCCATGAACACAAGTGTGTTCCAGTGATCGCTGATGAATGTTTCGGGCGTCTTAGCCGCCCGCATCAGATCGACCAGATTGCCGACAAACGCGAATAGTGAGGCCTCGATCACGGCCCCGATGAAGCCCATCAGCAGCAGCGCAGCAAACCCTGGCCAGGCTTGACGGACGAAGTGCCAATAGAACGCACGCAAGGTTTCGGGCGGGCGCACGTCCCCGCGGCCCGAAAACGGGTCGATGTAATCTTCAAACCACTTGAATAGGCGCGACACGCAGGGGCTCGTTCTATTTCCGGTATTCTCCCTCTCCCCATCGCCTTCGATGGGGAGAGGGGACGCGTCGCAGGCCCCGGCCAATACCTGGGCAGACCGCTTCACGGTTTTCTTGGATCACTGTATCGGGTAAAGGCTCATCGTGCCAAAAGAATGACGCAGCACAACACGAGACTGGACCAAGCCCGTATGGACACCACTCCTGATCCACTGAACGCACATAAGGCCAAGGCCCGCGCGTGGTTTGAGAGCTTGCGCGACGACATTTGCGCGGCCCTGGAAAAACTGGAAGACGGCCTCCCCGAAGGCGGCCCGCACAGTGGCATGGCGCCGGGCCGGTTTACCCGCACCGCCTGGAACCGGGCTGATCACGCGCCGTCAACGGGCGACACCAAGCAAGACCTCGGCGGCGGCGTCATGTCGATGATGCACGGCCGCGTGTTTGAAAAAGTCGGCGTGCACACCTCAACAGTCTACGGCGAGTTCGCGCCCGAGTTCCGCAAACAGATCCCCGGCGCTGAGGAGAACCCCAACTTCTGGGCGTCGGGCATCTCGCTCATTGCCCATCCGCACAACCCCAACGTGCCCGCCGTTCACATGAACACGCGCATGGTGGTGACATCCAAATGGTGGCTGGGCGGCGGAGCCGATCTGACGCCCGTCCTGATGCGGCGGCGCAAACAGGACGACGCCGACACACTCTACTTCCACGCCGCCATGTATGGCGCCTGCGAGAAGCACAAGATCGCCGACTACAAACGCTACAAGGAATGGTGCGACGAGTATTTCTATCTTCCGCACCGCAAGGAACTGCGCGGCATCGGCGGCATCTTCTATGACTACCTGACACCCAGCGAAGAAGATGGCGGCTTCGACGCAGCCCTCGCCTTTACGCAGGATGTGGGCCGCGCGTTCGCACAGGTCTACCCGATGCTGGTGCGCGGCAACTACGCCACCGCCTGGACGGATGCCGACCGCGAAGAACAGCTGATCCGCCGCGGCCGCTACGTCGAATACAATCTGCTCTATGACCGCGGCACCATGTTCGGCCTCAAAACCGGCGGCAACGTCGAGAGCATTCTGTCGTCCATGCCGCCCGTGGTGAAGTGGCCGTGAAGACAGAATTGTAAGGCGTACAAAATGCTCGCCCCTTGGCGCGCCGTTGTACGCCACCCCGCCGAAAAAAACTCGGCGTACAACGGTTCGCACAACAGCGAACCTTTTGTACGCCCTACTTTGCCACCCCTACCTCGCCGCTTGCCGTTCGGCCGCGACTTCGTCAAACACTTGCGAGAACAGCACGGCGCCTGAGTTCTTCATGTTGTCGTCCATGCGCTCGTCGAGCGCGGTCAGTAATTGCGACGCGGATTTGCCGCGCACGATGGTGTTGCGCCAGTAGGCGGCGCGAGCGAAAAAGTTTGAAGTCGGCGCATCCTTCGCCGCCGCCGACATCATCTCAATTCCCGTCAGCGGCCCGGACAGGTTCATGATCTCGATCTGCGCGCCATTCAAATTCGGATACCCGCGCGTCACTGCGATCTTCTTCAAACTCTGCAGCTTGATGACCTGCAGCCACGGCCCGATATCGCCATCGACGTTGATCGCGTGGATCCCCAAACCCTTGGGCGTGTTGCCGAACGCCTGATGCCGGCTCCAAACATCAGGAATTCGCCTGGCGTCGGCCAGCATTTCGCGCAAGACGCCCGCCTTGCGATTGAGGGCGTCCGCCCGCGCCGGATCGCCCGCCTTGCCAGCCATGCGCTGCAACCGCTCGATGAACTTCGGCCCATGTTTGACAAGTTCGCTCGTCGAATTCGCGGCCAGCAACTGCGCGTAGCCAATTGCGCTTGAGATCGGTGTGCCCTTCTTCGTGATGGGATGGATGCCGGCCACCATGTCGGCGGCCCCCAGCCCGCTGGTCTCCAGCGCATAGACGCGGACCACCTGCTCTTTGGTTAGACCCAGAGCCAAGGCTTCGCTGGCATAGCGGCGCTTGAATTCCCGCTCCTCGATACGGTCGGGCACAAACCCATACTGCTCCCTGGCATGGCGCAGAAAATCGGCAAGCCCTGGCCTTTCTTTCGGTGGCGGGCCCGTCTCAACTTGCTTGGCCTGATAGTCAGCCCACCGCTTGGCGACATCCGGCGCCAGTTTCACGCCGCTGTACTCGGGCGGAAACGTTTTTACATAGTCGTTCGGCGTGATGGCTTCGCCAGCGCCCCTCTTGCGCTTGCGCACGGCCTTCTTGTCATCGACGCTCGACCAGTACTCGTCAACCGTCAACTCGTGAAAGGCGCGAGCCGCAATGTAGGTCTGGAAGGCTTTGCGCTCGCCGTCGGCCAGCGTGGCTGCGAATTGGGCTTCGGTCTTGTCAGCACGCGCGGGGCCCGGCACGTTGAAGGCAACGACTATCGCCAGTGCGAGGGCCCACCGGGTGAGCCATGCGGTTGCTGTTGTTGATTGCACGTTCATTATTGCCCTCTCGCGCAGCCTCGCTCGCAACGCCGCGATTTGTCTTTTAACATGGTGTTGTAGGGGGAAAAGTGGCAGCGGAACCTGCGAAATACTGCCGTTCCGCTGGCAGACCATCACAAGCCGCCGGGGAATGCTATCCTAGTGCCATGCAGACCGATCCTGTCACAACACTGTCAGATCTCAACGCCAGCCGGTTCCGGATGCTGGCGCAGCGCGCGTTGGATAAGCCCGCAGCATCCTGGGACCAAGCCGCTCCGCGCGCGAACATTGCCCCACCGAGCGATTTCGATCTCAACCCAGATGCCGTTGCGGAATGGCATGGCCATGTCAAACCCCGCGCCGCAGCCGTGCTGGTGCCGGTAATCGCGCGCGTACCGCTGACGCTCCTCTTCACCCAGCGCACCGAACACTTGGCCGCTCATGCCGGCCAAATTGCTTTCCCTGGTGGCAAGGCCGATCCCAGGGATGAAAGTCCGTTGGCCACTGCTCTGCGCGAAGCCGCCGAGGAAATTGGACTTGACCAGCACTGGGCTGAACCGCTTGGCCAGCTTGATCGCTATCGCACCGGTACCGGGTTCGAGATTACCCCCATTATCGCCCTTATCGACCCAGCCTTCCTGCCAGTGGCCGACCCACACGAGGTCGCGGAGGTGTTTGAAGTCCCGCTGTCATACTTGATGAACCCAGAAAACCATCAGCGCCACTCCCGCGACATCGCTGGCCGCGAACGCCATTTCTATGCCATGCCCTACCGCGAACGATACATCTGGGGCGCCACAGCGGGAATTGTGCGCAACATGCACCAACGGCTCTTTGCACAATGACAACAGATGCGCGCCCTAAAACCCTCGCACATGCCAAATGGCTGCAACACTCCGACACGCGCCGGGTGTTGGCAGCGCTCGAACGCGAAGGCCAGCCCGCGCGCGTTGTCGGTGGCGCCGTTCGCAATGCGTTATTGGGCCGGCCGGTTAAGGACATCGATATTGCAACTCCGGTGCTGCCGGATGATATCGTGCGTCTGGCCCAAACCGCCGGGCTGAAGGCTGTGCCGACTGGCATCGCGCACGGTACCGTCACAGTTGTTGTCCATCACACACCATTCGAGGTGACGACGCTGCGCCGCGATGTCGAAACAGATGGCCGCCATGCCCGCGTGACCTTTACGGACGACTGGGCCGAGGACGCGCGCCGCCGGGACTTCACGATCAACGCGCTCTACTGCGACAGCGACGGGAACATTCACGATCCGCTCGGTGGGCTCACTGACATTGCAGCCCCGCGCATTCGCTTTATCGATCACCCGCAAGATCGCATCCGCGAAGATTATCTGCGCATTCTCCGGTTCTTCCGGTTTACCGCCGACTACACATCCGGCGAACCTGACGAGGCCGGTCTAGCCGCTTGCACTGAACTGCGATCGGGCCTCGACCAGATTTCGGCGGAGCGCATCCGCAGCGAACTGCTGCGTCTCATGACGGCACAAGGCGCAGTGCGCACGATGACCGCGATGACCGCAAGCGGCATTCTTGCGCAGGTTCTCGGCAGCGAGCCAGATTTGGCAGCATTTGCGCGGGCTGCTGACATCGAAGACGCCATCGGCCGTGTCCCGGACGCCATCCTGCGCTTAGCGGCGCTGGCCGTTCACCTCCCCGGCGACGCGACGCGATTGAGGGACCGCCTACGACTGTCAGGATTAGAGACTGACCGCCTTTCGCACATGGCCATGCCCGACCGCGGCTTTGATCCGGCCGTGGCCGAGCGCTACGCGAAAGCTGCCCTCTACCGGCACGGGCCTGATGCCTTCCGCGATGGCGCACTGTTGGCTTGGGTGCGCTCCGGCGCACCGGCAAAAGACATCGGCCGCCGCGAGCGGTTGCGCCTCATCGACCGCTGGACGGTTCCTGAGTTGCCGGTGCGCGGCCAGGATGTCCTGGCACTCGGCGTTCCGGCCGGCCCATCGGTCGGCTCGATACTGTCCCAATTTGAAGATTGGTGGATTGCGGCGGAGTTTCCCTCAGACCCCGCACGTCTGGCACGCGAACTCAACCGGTTGGTCATGGTTACCAAAGCGTAAATTCCCGCTTCACGCCAAAGCACGGCTTCGCTAGTGTGCGCGGGAGTTCAGTAATGCGTAGGCGGGTTCCATGCACAGCGAAGATACCACGCTCGACGAATTACGCCAGCGCTCCAATCGCTTCGTTCAGTGTGTTTTCACAGCTTTTACGCTGGCGTTCGTCCTGCTCGGTTTGATCGCGCATCACGCCCCAGCGTGGCTACCCCTGCCTCAGGGCGAGCCACGCTTTATTGCAGACAGCTTCCTCTGTCTTGGCAGCGCCTACGCGCTCACTCTTTTTGTATGGGAATGGATTTACCGGCCGCGCCGTTCAATTAGCTAGCGCGGGGCCCATTCATTTGCTTCAGGGCATCTTCGATCCGGCGCCAATCCTTGGCCTGCTCGGCTTCGCCCTTCACTTCCAGCGCTTTCGCCTTTTGTGACGCCTCAGCGATGGCCTTGGGGCCGTGCGCATCAAAAAGCTTGCGGGCATGATCTTGGATTTCAACAGCTTGCATCTGTGGACTCCATGGTTAACCCCCACACCTGTAAGATAGGACCCCACATTGCGATCGCAAGGCTCAGCAAGCGTATAACGCATTCATGGCACATCACATGAACACTGCTCAATGGCCGCTTTCTGGCCGAATTTCGAACCAACGGCCGTCCTATAAAAAAACCGCCGCGATCTCTATCGCAGCGGTTCTCTATCACGTTCAATCTGAATGGGCGCGGAGAGCGCCTTTCACTCAGATTGCGAAGTCTTCGGTGTCGGCGCCCTTCTTCAGGCGCGCAACCAGCCAATTCGGCTTGCGCCCGCGTCCGGTCCAAGTCTGCGAGCGATCATCGGGATTGGCATATTTTGCTGCTGATTTGCCCTTGCCGCGGCCTTTGCTGGCAAATCCAAAAATCTCAGCAACGGTAAAGCCCGATCCATCGACGAGACGCTCGATCTTGTCCCTCAGGTCCAACTTCGCCTTGTCGCGCGCCTGCGACTTCGCCTTGGCGAGTTTGGCTTCGAGATCATTGATCTCTTTAAGTGTCATTTTGTCGACGTTGACAGCGGCCATGAAACGAAAGTCCTCTCATTCAAGTGGGGTACACCAGCCAATTTCGGGAGAAACCAGCAATACAGCGCCCTTATAGAACGTCGAAATCAATCTGACACGGTTTTTTTGCCGCATCGATTGCCAGAAAACCATAATTCATGAACGCGGACACAATCTCTGATCCATTTAATCTAGTATTCCGGTCATTCTGATTGGACATAGAAACGCGCTGTATACGGCAGGACGGAGCGAACTTTATTCGCTGCGCAGCGCGTCGATTGGGTTCAGGCTTGCGGCGCGCCGGGCCGGGAAGAACCCGAATATAATGCCCGTGCTGGCGGCAGCAGCCAGCGCCAATGCGAGAACCGATGGGTTCACCGCGACCGGCCAATTGGCCACGTATGCAATTGCAGCCGCGATGCCGACGCCCAATGCCACGCCGATCAACCCACCGAACAGGCACAGCGCCACGGCCTCGACCAGGAATTGCAACAAAATATCCCGGCGGCGGCCTCCCACGGCCATGCGCAATCCGATCTCGCGCGTGCGCTCGGTGACAGACACCAGCATAATGTTCATGATGCCAATGCCGCCAACGATCAGTGAGATCGCTGACGTTGCACCCAATAGATAGCTGAGCGTCGACAGCACTTCGGTACGCGCTCTCATGAATTCGGCAAGGTTGCGCACGGAGAAATTGTCTTCTGCACCTGGGCTGGATTTGCGCCTCTGGCGAAGAAGAACCTCGATTTCTTCTTGAGCCTCCTTCAGATCCACTCCATCTTCGATCTTCACGTAAATGCGGCCAACCTGTTCAACTTGAATATCGCTCTTTCCAACAATCCGGTTGCGCGCCGTCGTAATCGGAATCAGCACGACGTCATCCTGATCGCGTCCCATGCTGGATTGGCCTTTACTTGCCAACACCCCAACAATTTCAAATGGCACATTCTTGATGCGCACTTGCGCGCCGACGGGATCTTCACCGGCAAACAGCTGCTTGACGACCGTTTTGCCAATCACAGCCACACGGCCGCCGGTTCGGATATCCTGAGCGGTCAACGCCCGGCCTGCCGCCACGGGCCAATCTCTGACGGCCGTGTAATCCGCATGCACACCGCTGAGGACGGTGGTCCAATTGAGATTGCCGCGCACAATGGGGCCGGACTCATCGAGCTGCCCCGATATCCCCGAAACGCCGGGAACTTTCTCGCGGACCGCCACCAAATCCGATTCTGAGAGCGGTGTGGCCGTCCCTGCTCCGCTCGACCGCCCCGCCACCCGCATGGAATCCGGGAACACCACCAGCATGCTGGTGCCGAGCGAATTAATCTGGCGGTCGACTTCCCGCGTTGCCCCGTTGCCGACGGCGACGAGAATGATCACGGAGGCCACGCCAATCACGATGCCAAGCGTCGTCAGGATCGACCGCAGCAGGTTGGCGCGCAACGCAGTCAGGGCGACGAGAACGCTTTCCCACAGTTTCATTGGGCGGCCTCAGCTTTGATGGGATCCTGGCGAACGTCCTCGACGATCACACCATCACGGAACACAATCCGCCGTTTGGCCCACAGCGCGATGTCGGGCTCGTGCGTGACCAGCACAACCGTGATCCCTTGCCGGTTGAGATCAGCAAACACGTGCATAATCTCGTCAGACGTCTTGGTGTCGAGCGCGCCGGTTGGCTCGTCAGCCAGTAGAATTTTCGGCGAGTTCACAAGTGCCCGCGCAATCGCGACGCGCTGCTGCTGGCCACCCGACAATTGCCGCGGCAAATGATCGAGCCGATCGCCAAGGCCCACTTGCTCCAGTTTCGCTTTTGCCAAGGCCTCCGGGTCGCTTGGCTTGGGATTGGCATAGAGCAGGGGGAGCATCACCTGACGCAACGCCGGAGTGCGCGCGAGAAGGTTGAATTGCTGGAACACAAACCCGATCGTGCGATTGCGCAGGTCGGCCAGGTCATCGGATCCCATGGACCCGATATCGCGCCCGTCGATCGACAACTGCCCGCTCGTCGGCGCGTCGAGCGCGCCAATCAGATTCATCATTGTCGATTTGCCCGAACCTGACGCCCCCATGATCGCAACAAACTCGCCAGCGGCAATATCGAGTGACACCCCGCTCAGGGCCTTCACCGTTTCATCGCCCATTTTGTAGAGTTTGCTGACATCCGTGGCGCGAATGAGCGGCGGGCCTGCCATCGCTGCAGCGCCGCCAACGGCGGTCATCGCTTGGCCTCCCGTCCCCGGAGCACAACCCGGTCACCATCCCTCAACTCACCTGTCAGGATCTCCGTGAACTTATCGTCGGCAAGCCCCGTGCGCACACTTTTGCGCTCCGGCTGGCCGCTCGCATTCAGTACCCAAACCGCGCCGGGCCGCGACGAGTCCCGGCCCAGTTTCCATTTGTCATAGAGCTTCTGCTGCTCATCCGTCAGCGTCGGCCCCAGCACCAGATCAATGCGCGCCGTTAATTTTTGACGGAACACCGCTGGGTCAAAGGACGGCGCGCCCAACCCAGGCTGCGCGCTCTGGCGCATTTCGTCGCCGAGCGATTTCATTTCCGCCCGCAGAACAGTCTCTTGCTCAGCTGTCAGCTGAACGTCATCCTTGATCTTGGCCAACAAGCGCTCAGAGCGCTTCCCGGCTTCTCCGCCTTGATCCGACGGCCCAGCTGCGTCTGTACGCGGCCGGAACCGGAAGGCGTCGTTCGACACCCGCAGCACGCCATCGCGGGTGGCGCTTTCAATTTGCACGTTGGCTGTCATGCCGGGAAACAAGCGCCGGTCATCATTCAGCGCTTCGATGATCACGGTGTATGTAACGACATTGTTCAACTCTGTGGCGGCCAGACGCACTTGCGTCACGCGGCCTTTGAACTCCCGGTCGGGATAGGCATCGACGCTGAACACCACCGGATTGCCCTCCGCCACGGAGCCGACATCGGCCTCGTTGACCTGCGCCTCGATACGGATGCGCGACAAATCCTGGGCAATCTTGAACAACTCAGGCGCTTGCAGGCTGGCCGCCACCGTCTGCCCCGGGTCAACCGTGCGCGAAATTACGGTGCCGCTGATTGGCGACCGGATTTCGCTGCGGTCCAAATCGATTTGGGCTTGATCAAGAGCCGCCTTGCGCTGCGCAATCGTCGCTTTTGCGCTTTCGATTTGCGCTTTGGCAACCGCAATATCGGCCTTGGCCACATCCTGATCGCGGGTCGCATTATCCAACGTCGATTGCGCCGAGAAGCCTTTTGCTGCGAGCGACTTCTGCCGCGTGTTGGCACGTTCTGCTGAGATGAGAACGGCTTCTGATTTTTTCAGGGCCGCGGTTTGATTGACGAGTGCGGCTTCTGCCACGGCCAAATCGGCTCTGGCTTGGGCGGTGCGCGCCGCATACGTGCGCGCATCGAGCGTTGCTAAAACATCGCCTGGCTTCACTTCGCTATTGAAGTCGACTTTGACCAGTTCGATCTGCCCGGACAGTTGAGAGCCGACACTGACGGTCACCAGAGCGCGCACTGGCCCCGACGTGGCAACGATCTTACGGATCTGGCCCGTGGACACCGTCGTTGTATCGTACGTCAGCGATTGATGGCCCGACTTGCCGAAGTCAAGCATCCACGCCACGCCAAGGGCGATCGCGGCAACTGGCACCGCCAGAGTAAACAGATATCCCAAAGCTCTTTTCATGCGTGCCGCGGCAGCCCTTCGTGAAAGTCACAAACGTAGTGCAGTCATTGGTCTAGACGGCTGACAGAGCGAATTCCGTCGCACCATTCGTCCGTCTGGACCGCCCTGTCCGCACCGCATGTTCTGCAATTGGGTACGGCGCGGCCATCGCAGCCGTTCACCAGCCTTAATTCGGCGCGTGATGAGGGCCGTTTCAAGGTACCACAGCTGTGGCCGGTGCCGGTTTACTCCCAATGTAATCCCGCGAAGTGCGAGCCGCCGCCGCTTACGTCATATGAACCCCAGATGAACAAAGCATTCAGAGGGGGTTCAGTGGCCAGGCGTCATGCTGCCATCACCCTGAAAACCTATCTTCCCCGGCGTGATCCACGGGGGCGTACCGCTCAGGGTCGGTGCGCCCCTATGCCGTTTCTGGGCCCGATCCCGTACCGCCACGGCCCGCTCACAAGAGCGTGATACAGAACCAAAGCCACCCGATCAGCGTTCCGATCTTGCACCCACTGCAAACACCTGGATTTGGCTGATGACACGACGGCGCTGGATGGTTTTGATTGCGGCCTCGGCGTTGCTGGCTCTCGTGACACCCTCATTGGCACCCATCATGGCCCGGACCGCTGAGCCGCCCTTTACAGTTGAGAGTTCAACTGGTGCCATTGAGATCCGGTCCTATCCGCCCATGCTGGTGGCTGAAGTGGAAACGATGGGCGACCGCAGCGCGGCTATTGGTGCCGGGTTCCGTCTGCTGGCCGACTATATTTTTGGCAACAACGTGCCTAACGCCAAAATCGCCATGACAGTCCCTGTCACGCAGCAGTCCGGCGAGAAAATCGCCATGACAGCGCCTGTGACACAGCAGGCGACACAACAGACCGGCGGGAATTCGTGGCGCATTCGCTTCGTCATGCCCCAGACCTTCACGATCGATACGCTGCCAAAGCCGAACAATCCGAAGGTCAAGATCGTGGCGGAACCTAATCGCCGGTTCGCCGTTATACGTTTTTCCGGTCGCACGACCGATGCGAATATCGCGAAATACCAAGGCGACCTGGAAGCTTACATCAAGGCAAACAGCCTTAGCGTCTCTGGCAGCCCGATCGCTGCCTTCTACAACCCGCCCTGGACCATTCCAGTCTTTAAGCGCAACGAGATCATGATTGAGTTGGCCCGCTAACTCCGCCCGGTTCATCGCAACGCTTGTTTCGCGCGCCCAGCACGGCTAAACCGGCCTGACCCCAGACAAGAGAGTGACGCCCATGACCTTCAAACTCCCCGATTTGCCTTATGCCTACGACGCCCTGCAGCCTTACATGTCAGCAGAAACACTCCAGTTCCATCATGACAAGCATCACCTCGCCTACGTCGACAACGGCAACAAATTGATTGTTGGCTCGGGGCTCGAAGGCAAATCGATCGAAGACATCTGCATCGCTGCGTTTTCCGGCAAGAACGCGGGCCTCGTGAACAACGTTGGTCAGCATTACAACCACAATCATTTCTGGCAGTGGATGAGGGCGGACGGGGGCGGCAAGAAAATCCCGGGCCGGCTGGAGCGATTGGCTACGGAATACGGCGGCTTCGACAAAATGCGAGCCGACTTTATTAACGCTGGCATGACGCAGTTCGGCTCAGGTTGGGCGTGGCTCGCCATCCGCGACGGCAAGCTCGACGTGATGAAGACGCCAAACGGCGAAAACCCGCTGATGCACGGCGCCCAACCGATCCTCGGCTGCGACGTGTGGGAGCACAGCTATTACATCGACTACCGCAACGCCCGCGCCAAGTATCTGGAAGCCTGGTTCGACAACCTCGTCAACTGGGACCATGTCGATGAGATGATGGGTTGACCGGGCCGTAATGCTCAAAATCGATTTATGACGGGACGCCTCAATCACGTGGCTGGGGCTCCCGTCGCAAGCCTGACACATCTAAGTTTGCAGCACGGTGCGGGATTTGCACCGTTTCATAACGCTATGGGTTCATGGTATCGGAAGCTGGTAGCGGTCATGTCCCAAGGTGCCGAGTGTCGCGACTTTTCGCAGTTCTAATGGCGTCATCTGCCGCGCTTGTGTGCACTGGCTGCGCGAACACGATTATCCGCAATCCCGTGCCATCGGCCGTCGCCGATGAGGCTGCCAAAATACCCAAGATTCAAGGCAGCCGCTTTTGGGCCGACGAGACTCCGGCCGATATTCGCAGCGAATTCCGCGAGAAACTGCCAAATCTCGGCGAAATGGGTGCCAGCGCTCCTGTCGTGAATGGGCGCAAGCAAATTGATGTTCTGGCGCTATCAGGCGGTGGAGCTGACGGCGCATTCGGAGCCGGCGTGCTGGCAGGCTGGACCGAGCGGGGCAACAGGCCAGAGTTCGAGCACGTCACCGGGGTTTCTGCCGGTGCCATTATTGCCCCATTTGCCTTTCTTGGCCCCGCATATGACCCGCAGCTGAAGGAAATCTGGACCAAGTACGAGACCCGCGAACTTGTCACCCTACAGCCGCTCAAAGGCCTGTTGGGCGGCGACGCGCTGGCCGATACGGCGCCGCTCAGGGCGCTCGTTGCGCACTACGTCGACCGGGAATTCCTGCGCAAGATCGCGTCCGAGTATCGCCGCGGCCGCGTCCTGACAATCGGCACCACCAATCTTGATGCCAAGCGGCCTGTCGTATGGAACATGGGCGAGATCGCGATCCACGACACACCCGAGGCCGTGGAGCTGTTCCGCGACGTTATCTTGGCATCGGCAGCGATTCCAGGACTGTTCCCGCCGGTCAACATCAAGGTGATGGTGGATGGCAAACTCTACGACGAAATGCACGTCGACGGTGGCGTAACGCGGCAGATCTACGTCACGCCGGTTAACCTGCCCTTTAAAGCCTTTGATTCTTTGTACTCCAAGCCGCCAGACCGGCGGCTCTACCTTGTTCAAAACGGGAAGATGACGCCCAGCTACGAGCCCGTCGAGCAAAAGACGGTTGCGATCGCGTCGCAATCGATCAGTACACTCCTGCTTTCGCAGCATCGCGGTGACATCTATCGCATCTATAGGATGGCAAAGGATGCGAACGTCGCGTTCAATACGCTGGCCATACCGCCAGCATTTAATATGATTGCCAAAGAGAAATTCGACCCCACCTATCAGCGCGCGCTTTACGGTGAGGGCTACCGGCTTGGCCAGCAGGGCGATGCCTGGCAGACATTTCCATCAGATTTGCCGGAAGCCGCGCCCGCCGGGGGCCGCTTGCTGAACACACCGCGCCGGCGACCCAAGCCGCTACCCGCACCATCGGCCGCAACACCCCAGCCTGTTGCACTCGCAAGATGACACGGCCTGAGGCCGCTGCGACGAAAATGGTGTCAGACGCTTTTTAAAGGTGTCTGTCACCAATCCGTTAGACGTGTTCGACGTAGTTCTTCAATTCCCGGATGCGGATCACGTATGCGCGGCGGATGCACCAGAAGCTTGATCCGCAGCTATCGCGGCTGGACAGCCAATTGCGCTGTGCCTGCTTCACCGTGGATGTCTGATCGAAATAACGGGCCCGCTCGAGCGCCCGGCGGTACCAGCTGTCCATGCGCTCGTCCAGATTGCCGAGCCATTGGCTGTTGCAGATGCGGACTTCGGCCGCGCCTTTGTTCGCCAACTCTTCGCAGCTGAAACTTGCGGCCTTCGCGGGGGACATGGCAACGGACATCATCGCAGCGGCAGCGACGGTGGCGATCAAGAGCTTCACGGGCGGTTCCTCCAATTCGGGTTTCGTGACCCTGAACTTGGAGGAGTTTGCCTGACGCGACCCTGAAGCCGCCGTTCATCTGGTGTTTATCTGGCCGATGGTGTCAGACACCTTTTAGAGGTGTCTGACACCGAACCGGCCTACCGCCGCCCCTTCAATGACCCCAGAACGATATTCTTGATCGTCGTGGCAATCGTCCGCGACACCGAGCGCTGCAGCTCCTTGCCGATCATCTCGCCCATGCCTTGCTGGCCGCGCCGCGTGCCGGCTTTAGCGCCAGGTGCACTGCCGCCACCGAGAATGATGTCGGACCAGCTCGAACCTGCACCGGCTTCCTTGACGGCTGCTTCCGTCCTCTGGGTCAGCATTTCGTGCGCGCTTTCGCGATCAATCGCTTCTTCGTATTTACCAAACACAGGGCTGTACTCGATGACGCTTTGGCGCTCAGCCGCGGTCACGGGACCCAACCGGCCTTCCGGCGGGCGGATAAACGTCCGCTGCACCATCGACGGCTCACCCTTGTTTTCTAGCATCGACACCAGCGCCTCGCCGACCTTCAATTCCATAATCACCTTTTCCGTATCGAGCTCCGGGTTTTTCCGGAACGTGGTCGCTGCCGCGCGAACCGCCTTCTGCTCTTGGGGCGTGAAGGCGCGCAGGGCGTGCTGAACGCGGTTGCCGAGCTGAGCCGACACGGTGTCGGGAACGTCCATCGGGTTCTGCGTGATGAAATAGACGCCAACGCCTTTGGATCGTATCAGGCGCGCCACCTGCTCGATGCGTTCGAGCAATGCCTTCGGTGCTTCGCTGAACAGCAGATGCGCCTCGTCAAAGAAGAACACAAGCTTGGGCTTAGGCAGATCGCCGACTTCGGGCAGCGTCTGCCACAGCTTGGTCAGCATCCACAGCAGGAACGTCGCGTAAAGTCGCGGCTTTTCCATCAGCTTATCGGCAGTCAGAATGCTGATCACACCGCGGCCATCAGGCGCTGTGCGAATAAAATCCATAATGTCGAGGGCGGGTTCTCCGAAAAACTGCGTCGCGCCCTGCTCTTCAAGGACGAGGAACCGGCGCTGGATCGACCCGACCGACGTCGTTGCCACGTTGCCGTACTTGGCGCCGATCTCCTTTGATCGCTCGGAGACATTGTTCATCAGCGCGCGCAGATCTTTGAGATCGAGCAACGGCATTTTCTCATCGGCTGCCACGCGGAACGCGATGTTCAACACCCCTTCTTGAACTTCGTTGAGTTCGAGCAATCGCGACAACAGCAGCGGACCCATATCCTGCACGGTGGCGCGGACCGGGTGGCCCTGCTCGCCGAAGATGTCCCAGAACATCGTCGGGAACGCGCGCTGCTTCCAGTCGGCCCCTAAGCCCACTTCGGCGGCGCGCTTGACGAGAAAATCTTTCGGCTCGCCGACAGCCGCAATGCCGGACAGGTCGCCCTTGATGTCGGAGGCAAATACCGGCACGCCCGCGGCCGAAAACCCTTCCGCCAAACCCTGCAGCGTCACGGTCTTGCCCGTACCTGTCGCACCCGTGATCAACCCATGCCGGTTGGCCAGCCGCAGTTCCAAGTATTCGGACTTCACGCTCTTGCCGACGAAAATCTTGCCGTCCTGTAATACCGACTGGCTCATGGGACTATCACTCCGCGCTCGATGGTCTCGGCTTAGGCTTGCCGGCCCGCCCCGCCGACTCGGCAAGCGGCACCAGAAAGCCCGTATTTGCACGCCTACCACATCATTGCAAACCGCGGTTGCATCGCGCACTCTTCGACGTCTTGGATAAAACACTTGTGACGGGCCAAGGGCATGGCAGGCTTCACGGTCCGCGGATTGCGATGCGGCGACGCGCCGTGCGCTGGCCCCGCCGTTTTGGGGTGCGGGCTCGCGGGCTTACCCCTATAGAAGCGCTGACAGACCGCTGGCAAGGATTGAGCCGCACATCATGACGACCGCCCCGGCCACCACGACGCCAACTGTCACGAAGCTCGCCGATGGGTTTGAGCCGGCCACGCGCGACGCTTGGCTCGCCCTTGTTGATAAGGCGATCAAGGGGGCGGACTTCGACAAAAAAATGGTCTCGAAAACAGCCGACGGCTTGCGTATCGACGCCATCTACACGCTGATAGATGCAACGCCAGCTGGCGCTTCAGCGATGCCGGGTGCAGCACCCTTTACGCGCGGAACAAGCGCCCACGTCAAAGGCCTCGGCTGGGACATTCGCCAATTCCATTCCGGCAGCGACGCCAAGGCTGTTAACGCCGCCATCGTCGATGACCTCGAAGGTGGTGCAACATCCATTGCCATCCACGTCGCCACTCCGGGCGGTTCCGCCCTCGCCGCGGATGACAAGACGCTGGCCGCGGCGTTCGACACAGTCCTGCTCGATATTTGCCCTGTCGCCCTCATCGCTGGCGAACGCGCGCCTCAAGCCGCCACTGCATTGATGTCGGTCTGGCAATCCCGCGGCACGGCGCCAGACAGGCGCCGCGGTCACTTCAACGCCGACCCGCTTGGGACACTGGCGGTCATAGGCGGGCTTTCGATGCCGCTCGACAAAGCACTGGCCGAAGCAAGTAAGCTCGTGAGCCACACCCGCGCGATGCCGGGCGTCACTGCCATGCTCGCTGATGGCGTCGCCTATCACAATGCGGGCGCCACAGAGGCGCAAGAACTCGCTGCCATGCTCGCCACACTTGTCGCCTACCTGAAGGCCTGCGAGGCGCATGGCATTGCAGCGGGTGACGCTCTTCCGGAAGTCGCGGTCGCGCTCGCCGCTGACACCGACCAGTTCCTAACGATGGCCAAGCTCCGTGCCGCTCGCACGCTCATCTGGCGCGTTGCAGAGGCGTGCGGCGCTGGCTCTGCCGCTGGCCGCGTGCACATCACAGCCGTCACGTCGTGGCGCATGATGGCAAAGCGCGACCCGTGGACAAACATTCTGCGGACGACCATTGCCTGCACCGGGGCGGCGCTTGGTGGCGCGGACGCCATTACCGTGCTGCCGTTCACCTGCGCGCTCGGCCAACCTGACGCCTTCGCGCGCCGCGTCGCCCGTAACATCCAGATCGTCTGCCAGGAAGAGTCCTCGCTCGGCCGCGTCGTCGATCCCGCGGGAGGCAGTTGGTACATCGAGAACTTGACAAACGACCTCGCCGTGAAGGCATGGGCCCTGTTCCAGGAGATCGAGGCCAAGGGCGGCATGGCCGCAGTGCTGCAATCGGGCTTCGTCCAAGGGGAAATTGCCAAAGCAGCGGAGATCCGCGCCAAAGCCATTGCCACAGGCCACATGGACCTGACGGGCGTATCCGCGTTCCCGATGCTGGGCGACGATGGCGTGACAGTGGAGCCATGGGATCGCAGCACGCCAGCCGCAGTTCGTTGGTCCACTGAGGTGACACCCC
Source organism: Hyphomicrobium sp. (assembly GCA_031413815.1). Taxonomy (GTDB): domain Bacteria; phylum Pseudomonadota; class Alphaproteobacteria; order Rhizobiales; family Hyphomicrobiaceae; genus JAGVSR01. Next base: position 47,796 of record JANOFU010000092.1, read on the forward strand.
TCAAGACCGCGCGCGCCGCGGAACCCTTCGAAACGATGCGCGATGCCGCCGACGCTCATGCGAACAAGTCCGGCAAACCCTACACCGTGTTCCTCGCGAGCCTCGGTGACGTCATCGACCACAACGTGCGCTCCACATGGATCAAGAACTACCTCGCCGCGGGCGGCATCGCTGCCGCCATGAGTGATGGCTATCCCCACGCCGCTGCGGCCGCGAAAGCGTTCAAAGCGTCAGGTGCCAGTGCCGCCTGCATCTGCTCGTCGGACATCGTCAACGAAGAGCACGCCGAAGCCACTGCAAGGGCTCTGAAAGCGGCAGGCGCAACGCTTGTTCTGATGGCTGGCCGCCCGGGCGAGCGCGAAGCGGCACTTAAAGCCGCTGGCGTCGATCAGTTCTTGTTCGCCGGTGCCGATGCTGTCGCGACGTTGCGGGGCTTGCAGGAGCGGCTGGCCAGGTGAGTTGGCAGGTCTTGAACGAACGGACAGCCAGGACCACTTGCTGCGCTAGATCATGGGCCAAACAGCAGCCATTCCAAAATCTTACCGCAGGGCGCTACGCCAACCACACCGGCCCCTGATGGGACGTTCGCCGCATCGCCAATGTGTCCTTATTGGTGTATTCCCAACGCTCTCAATACGAAGCGGCGCGGCGCGAAAGATCAGCATGACGAAGATTCCGGATTTTACCAAGGTTGAGTTTGGTCCCGCGACCGGTCTCAGACACTCCGGGTCTGACACTGCATCGACGGTCTCAGCCAAGGTGCCTGACCCAGAGGGTCAGACACCTATCGCGGAAACCTGGCTCACACCCGAAGGCATTCCGGTCAAGCCGGTTTACACGGGCGCGGACACCGAAGGCCTCGACTTCCTCAACACCTGGCCGGGCATCGCGCCGTTCGTGCGCGGCCCCTACCCGACGATGTACGTCACGCAGCCGTGGACCATCCGCCAGTACGCCGGTTTCTCGACGGCGGAAGACTCCAACGCCTTCTACCGCCGCAACATCGCCGCCGGGCAAAAGGGTTTGTCGATCGCGTTTGATCTTGCGACCCACCGCGGCTACGACAGCGATCATCCGCGCGTGCGCGGCGACGTCGGCATGGCGGGCGTCGCGATCGATTCAATCTACGACATGCGCACGCTGTTCGACAGCATCCCGCTACAAGAGATGACCGTGTCGATGACCATGAATGGCGCGGTGCTGCCCATTCTCACACTGTTCATTATTGCGGGCGAAGAGCAGGGTGTGCCGCCCTCGAAACTCGCCGGAACCATTCAGAACGACATTCTGAAAGAGTTCATGGTGCGCAACACCTACATCTATCCGCCCGGGCCTTCGATGCGCATCGTGTCGGACATTTTTGCCTACACGTCGGCGTACATGCCGAAGTTCAATTCGATTTCGATTTCCGGCTACCACATGCAGGAAGCTGGCGCGACCGCGGATCTCGAACTTGCTTACACGCTCGCTGACGGCGTCGAGTACGTCCGCGCTGGCGTCGACGCAGGCCTTGGCATCGATGCATTTGCTCCCAGATTGTCGTTCTTCTGGGCGATTGGCATGAACTACTTCATGGAAATCGCCAAGATGCGGGCCGCCCGTCTGATGTGGGCAAAAATGATCAAGGACGAGTTTGCACCGAAGGACCAGCGCTCCCTGTCGCTGCGCACGCATTCGCAAACGTCGGGCTGGTCACTCACCGCACAGGATGTGTTCAACAACGCCACGCGCACGTGCCTGGAAGCGATGGCCGCCACGCAAGGCCACACGCAGTCGCTGCACACCAATGGCCTCGATGAAGCGATCGCCTTGCCGACCGACTTTTCAGCGCGTATCGCGCGCAACACGCAGCTTTTGTTGCAGCAGGAAAGCGGCACCACGCGCGTCATCGACCCGTGGGGTGGCAGCCACTTCATCGAGCGCCTGACACACGACCTCGCCGTGAAGGCGCAGGCGCACATCCGCGAAGTCGAAGAGCTAGGCGGCATGGCGAAGGCGATCGCCGCCGGCGTCCCGAAAATGCGCATCGAAGAAGCCGCCGCCCGCACGCAGGCGCGCATTGACACGGGCCGGCAAACCATCACAGGCGTCAACAAGTTCCGCATCACGCAGGATGCCGAGATCAACCTGCTGAAGGTCGACAACAAGTCCGTACGCGAGCAGCAGATTGCCAAGCTCAAGCGCCTGCGCGAGGAGCGCAACGAGGATACGACGCAAGCGGCTCTCGCGGCATTGACGGACGGCGCACGCGGCACGGCGAATTTACTCGATCTGTGTGTGAAAGCCGCGCGCGCGAAGGCGACCGTCGGCGAAATGTCCGAAGCGATGGAAAAGGTGTTCACACGCCACCGTGCGGAAATCCGCGCGATCTCGGGCGTTTACCGGTCGGAGGCGGCCTTGAGCAGCGATGTGGCGAAGGTGATCACGTTGGTTGAGGCGTTCGAAAAAAACGACGGACGCCGCCCGCGCATTCTCATTGCAAAGCTCGGCCAAGACGGCCACGACCGCGGCCAGAAGGTCATCGCGACGGCGTTCGCGGACTTGGGCTTTGACGTCGACATCGGGCCGCTGTTTGCCACCGCGGACGAAGCCGCGCGTCAGGCCGTTGAAAACGATGTGCACGTGATCGGCGTGTCGTCGCTGGCCGCCGGACACTTGACCTTGGTGCCGGAATTGCGCGCGGCGCTTGCCAAAGAAGGCCGCGACGACATCATGATCGTCGTCGGCGGCGTCATCCCGCCGGGTGATTACGACGAACTGTTCGCGTCCGGCGCCAAGGCTGTGTTCGGCCCGGGCACAAACATCCCGATTGCAGCGGCGGATTTGATTGGCAAGCTCACTGCGCAGTTGGGATATGGGGACAAGGCGGCAGCGGAGTAATTATCTGTTCGATTGAGCTACCGCTATCTGAGGGATCGTGAATGGCAAAAGTATTCTTGTCGTACAGCCGAAGGGATAGTGGTCGAGTCGACGTGGTGCGCAGCCTTCTAACTAGCGAAGGACACTCGTTGCTTCTCGACGTCGATCTCGCCCTCGGTGAGAATTGGAAATCAAGGATCGGCGCACTCCTTCAAGAGGCCGATGTGGTGCTGGTCCTGTGGTCGCATAGCTCTGTTTCGTCGGCACTGGTTATGGACGAAGCGTCTTACGGGCTAGAGAACGGAAAACTATTGCCGGTACTGATTGACGACGTGCCTATACCCTTAGGTTTCCATCGTGTTCAGCACGCACCTCTGATGCAGTGGACAGGAGAAACAAAAGATCCACAGTGGCTTGTAATTCTTGACTCCATAAAAGTAGTGGCCGACCGGACGAAGTCTGGCGCGGCGGCCGCGACAGCTGACAGACCGATGCTAAGGGCTGAACAGAACTTCAAAGGAGCCCCAGGCTCAATCGCCCCAGTAGATTCTGATCGTAAATATCTGCCACTCCCAGCTACTTCGATGATTAGCATCTTTGTTGCACACGCAAGCGGTGACAAGCCGAGACTCGGAGGCGTGATCGAAGCCTTGGCTCAAATTGGCTTTGCATTATGGATTGATAAGCCGCATCTCATTCCCTGCTCTCATGAAACTCGACGCAAGATTTCCCGCATCCATATGGGAGACGATTGGAAGGAGAGCATTCGTCAAGCAGTTTCGAAAGCCGACAAAGTCATGGCATTCTGGTCGGATGACGCAATTGACGCCAAGCGCGAGCAATTTCAGTATGAAGTCTACCAAGGACTTGTTCAGAGCAAACTGTTTCAATGCAAGCTCGACCCCATGCCTCAAGACAAGATCGGTTTTCCCTACACATTTCACCAAATCGCTGATCTCTCAGACTTTAAAGATGGCGCCTACCACTACGAACTTGACTATTTGATGCAGGACATCGTTCGGCCGAAGGCCCTGGCCAAGCGAAAGTCTTGGTTGTTCGGTTAGGCAGCACCGATGCGCCCCTCCACCCGTTACGTCAAAATCGTCGAGTGGTCCGAGGAGGATCAGGCCTACGCCGGCAACGCGCCAGGGCTTGTGCTCGGAGGCTGTCACGGCGACGACGAACGCGCGGTGTTCGACGAACTCTGCCAGATCGTGGACGAAGCGATTGCGCTGTATCAGGCCGACGGAAAACCACTCCCCAGCCCAACCGCCGGACGCGATCTGGCCAACACGCTGCAAGCGGCGGAGTAGATCACCTTACCGCGTCGCTTCCGCTCTCTACAATCGTAACGCCGACACGCGCCTCTCCCGTCCGCGCGGAGCGACGCCAGCCCCCTCACCCTAACCCTCTCCCCAAGGGGAGAGGGAAACACGCGGCACGCCATAGCTCCGCTCCCACAACTTCCCGTCATCCCCGCGCCGCGGGCAGCGCGGCAAGGTGCCTGGCATTAGGCCGTCATGTTGAATGAGTCCGAATGCCTGATCCCTGGTGCCTGGCACCGCGGTCGTTCAAGCGTCCAAGGCCGTGCCAGTCACCGGGTTTTGTTGCCTGTGTGTTGATCCGCCGCGGCGGTGGCCCGATGCCAGGCACCTCGCGGCAAGTTATCTACCGTCTGCTGTGTCAAGCGTGGCGTTGTTGGTTGCAGGGTTTGCCGTCTCTGAGCACGGCATTGAGTATGACGATGAGTTTTCGCATGACGGCGGTGATGGCGATCTTGAAGTTTTTTCCGCGCGCCTGAA
>JANOFU010000093.1:0-71118 GCA_031413815.1 Hyphomicrobium sp.
TGAGGTTGGTGTGCGCCAGAAGGGCCGCGGACCTTATTCGGAGCAGATCTCGCTGCGGTTCCGGCTGGCGTTGAAGCGCCTGGGCCTCAACGAGCGCCGCCAAGTTCTGCGCAATGACCTGTTCCAACGGCCGGTGATGCCGGGCGGTCAGATGGCGCTGTTGTGATGGCGCATCTGGTGCCTTGGTCGTTTCAACCGGTTGATACAACGGTTTCATTAAATACCTTGGCGGGAGTTTTGAATCCAAGTGTTTGTCTGGGGCGTGTATTGATCTGTTTTGCGACGGCATCGAGTTCAATTTGTGTAAAGCGTGACAGGTCTGTTCCTCGAGGTAGGTATTGGCGGAGCAGTCCGTTGGTATTTTCGTTACTGCCGCGCTGCCAAGGGCTTTGGGGATCGCAGAAGTAGACTTTGACACCGGTTGCGATTGTGAATCGGGCGTGGGCTGTCATTTCGCTGCCGCGGTCCCAGGTGAGGGAAACGAAGGTGTCGCGGGGCAGGTTGTGGATGTGGCGTGCCAAGGCCTCGACGACATCGGCGCTGGTTCTGCTGCCGATCTTGACGAGCATGAGGAAGCGGGATCGGCGTTCGACGAGGGTTACGATACAGCTGTTGATGCTGCCCGTGATGAGATCGCCCTCCCAATGTCCGGGTACGGCCCTGTCCTCGGCTTCAGGGGGTCGTTGGCGGATTGAGATAGCATCGGGAATGAGGCTTCGCTTCATGGCCTGCTTGGCGGCACCGTGGGCGCGGCGCATGCGTTTTTTGCTGCGCAGGGCCGCGAGAAGTTCGCGTTTCAGGACGCCGCGCGCTTGAATGAAGAGGCTGCGGTAGATTGTTTCGTGGGCCACGCGCATGTCCTCATCTGCGGCGTAGCTGGTCTTGAGCCAGCCTGCGATCTCCTGGGGCGACCAGCGGCTGCTGAGCTTTTCTGCCACACAATTGCGCAGGCGTGGGCTCAAAGCGAGGCGGCAGGGTTTTGGCCGGCTTGCAGCGATCAGGGCCCGCTGTCCGGCCTGGGTTGCGCGATATCCGGTCCGGCCGCCGTTGCGGGCGATCTCGCGGGCGGAGCGGCTGGCGCTGAGCGCGCGGGATATTTCTTCACGCCCGGCTGGGGTGAGCTGGCCTGCGCGGGGTTTGTGGTCCCGGGGTGCGATGCCGCCATGTTTGCGCAGGAGCGTTGTCAGGCAGGGCGTGGGCTGGCCGAGGGCTTGTCCGATCTCGACGACCGGTTGCCCGCTTTTCCAGCGCGCCCACAGCTGCCGCTTGTCGCCGTCCGTCAAACGCCGCGCACACCCCATCGAAACCCTCCCCGGTCAATACCAACACGTTAAACTGTTGCACTGACCGGTTGAGGACACCCAGGCACCACGCATCGAATGCGCGGGCATTAGCTCGAATTTGCAATCGTGGTGCCTGGCACCGGACAGATTAGGCAGCGGGGAAGAGGGCTGGCAACGCGGGGGCGTTTCCGGTCCTCTTTGTTTTTTGGCGCTATGGCAGCTTTCGCCTGTTTCTTGGGGAACAGCCCGGCGGCCGGTGTTGGTCCAACGTGAGGGCAATGGCTGGTGACCGCGAACCCCTGCACATGCAGGCGCCCGGTCCTCAGCTTTGGATTGGCTTTTCAGTGGAGGATTGACATCATGCGTTTCAACAAAGGTCTTTTGGCCGTTTCCGGCTTTGCCGCATTTGCTTTGAGCATTTCGCAAGCCGCCGCTGCCAACAGCCCCAACGGGGTTTGGCTAAATGACTCCGGCCGCGGCGCCATCGAGGTCAAGCCGTGCGGCGACGGCGTTTGTGGTCACGTCGTGTGGCTGCGTGATGCCACCGACGTGAAAGGCTGCGGCCGTCAGATCATTGGCGAAGCCAAGCCCGTCAGCTCAGGCATGTGGGACAACGGCTGGATCTACAGCCCCGAGAAAAAGAAGAAGTACGACGTCGAACTGAAGCCTCTCGACGACGGCAACCTGCGCGTCAAGGGCTATGCCGGCACCAAGCTGTTCTCGAAAACAATGATTTGGACCCCGGCGCCCGCGGATTTGAAGCGCTGCGGTACGCAAGAGGTGGCCAAGGTTGAGACGAAGCCGGGAGCAGCGCCTGCACCAGCTCCTGTTGCTGCGACGGGCGGAACGCCGCCTGTTGCAACACCAGCACCGGCAGCTGTCGTGAAGGACGCACCGAAGCCCGCGCCTGTCGCCGCGACCCCGCCAGCCGACACTGCTCCTGCCCCAGTTCCGGCGACGCCACCCGTTGCCGAAAAGAACCCTGACGCGAAATCTGATCCGGTTGATGCTGCACCCGAACCCAAGGTCGCCGATGACAGCGAAGCCGGCGGTGCCGAAAAAGAAAGCATCGACATCGCTGGCATCATCGACAAGCTGAAGGACTTCGAAAAGGAAACCGGCTACGGCCTCAAGAAAACCAGTGACGGCGAATGCCGGCTGAAGGTCCCGTTCGCGACAATCAAGATCAAGTGCGAGAATATTGATTGAACGGCTTACGGTGTCAGACACCACTAAAAGGTGTCTGACACCATTTGTTGTCTACCGCCCGAACCAGCCCAACTGCACGAGCGCGAGAGAGGCTATCGCTGCTGCGCCAATCCACATCGCAATTGTCCGCCATCGCCCGCGGCGGCTTTGCTCTTGGGCGAGCCGCATCACCGTTCCATCATCGAGCCGCACGCCGTTGCGCGCCATGTCACTCAGTGCCGATGCTGTGCGCTCCGCTTGACTGAGCAGCGCGGGAACATCGGCCAAGATTTTTCCGACAGTCGACGCGCCTTCGCCCGCCTCGCGCAAGCGGCCAGCCGGTCCAAGGTTATCATCCATCCAGTCCTTCGCGACGGGCTCGGCCGCCGTCCACAGGTTCAAACTCGGGTTGAGCCCGCGCGCCACACCTTCGACGATGACCATGCTCTTCTGCAGCAGAATCAGTTCAGGCCGCGTCTCCATGTCGAACACTTCGGTGTAGGCAAACAACTGGCCCAGAAGATCCGCCATCGAGATTTCATCGGCGGTCTTGCCGTGGATGGGTTCCCCGACGGCCCGCATCGCCTGCGCGAACACTTCCACTGGATGATGCGGCGGCACGTAGCCCGCCCAGAAGTGCACTTCGGCCGCGCGCTGGTAATTCCGTGTGATCAGGCCGTGCAGGATTTCCGCCAGGAAGCGCCGTTCGCGATGTCCAAGCCGCCCCATGATACCGAAGTCGACGACAACGACTTGCCCATTTTTGTCGACGAACAGATTGCCCTGATGCATATCAGCGTGGAAGAACCCATGCCGCATGGCGTGGCTCAAGAACGCTCGCAGGATCACCAACCCCAACTCGCGCTGATTGTGACCTGCAGCCTGTAGTGCGGCCTTGTCCGCGATGGGGATGCCATCCACCCACTCCGACGTGAGCACCCGCTTTGACGTCCGGCGCCAGTCAACTGATGGCACGCGAAACCCTTCGCCAGGCCGGATGTTCTCAGCCATTTCCGACATGGCCGCTGCTTCGAGCCGCAGATCCATTTCAAGATCGGTCGTGCGCGCAAGGTTTTCGACCACGGCCACGGGCCGCAGCCGGCGGGACGGCGGGTGAAAGCGCTCGATCAGCCGAGCGGCAAAGAAGTAGCTATCCAGGTCGCGCTTGAAGCGCTTCTCGACCCCCGGCCGCAAAACTTTGACAGCGACGGTCTTGCACACGCCGTTGTCGACGACGACAGCCTTATGGACTTGCGCGATCGACGCTGCCGCGACGGGCTGGCTGAACTCAACGAAGTGATCTTCCAGTTTACCGCCCAGTGCACTTTCGATTGTGCTGCGCGCTTCCTCCATCGAAAACGGCGGCAGCCGGTCTTGAAGATGTCTCAAATCGTTCGCGAGTTCTGGAGACAGAATATCGCCGCGCGTGGCCAAAAACTGACCGAGCTTGATGTAGGACGGTCCGAGCGAGGCGAGCGCCCGGGAAATGCGGTTATCGCGCGGCTGACCGGCATTGAACGGTGCGGCCAAAATCCGGATTGGCAGGGTCGCCGCATGGGCTGCCCTTAAAACGAATGGCGCCTTCTGTCCTTTGGGCACGAAGCTGACAGAGTGGCTGGCGAGCACAGCTCCGGCCTTGAGAAGGCGCAGTGAATTGATAAAGGCTCCAGCCATGGCGTGGGTCAGGGGTCCTTGGGCAACGCGCTGGCATGAGCGCTCAGTCGCACATTGCCGCGAAGCGCCGTCGGGTCAAGCACAGCCTGTGCCTTGGGTTGAGATGCGGTTGTTTGGAGCGCCATGAACAGGGGCTGCATCAGCAACGCTGCAGCCGGAGGCAACATCAGCGGCGGTAGGGCAGGAAATGCTGATCTCGGCGCACGTGCCCGTCACTCGTGGCCACTCGATCAACCGCCGTGCCGTTATTCCAGTCGCGTCCTGGCGCCAGAGCGATTGTCGTTTCAATCGCCTCGGGACGCCCCGTCGCAGCACTGATCCAGCGGCTCTGCACGATCCGGCCTGCAGCAATCGCTTCGACCAAGGGCAGGAAGTCGTCAAACGACGCAATCGGCAAGTCCTCGTACGTTTCAGACCCGATCACCACGCCATAGTGCCGGTCTGCGCGAAGGATCAGCTCGAACGGGCAAGCACCCGGCACTTTGGGGACAACCGCGAGCTTCCAGTATTCTGCTGTTTCGATCTCCTCAACCACAGCCACGTCTTTGATCTGCGGCGTCCAATAACGGATGCCGGCAATCGCAGCGCGCAGTCGGGATCGATAGGCTTCGTCAGGATGCATGGGGCGCACTGTTGGCTCAAATCACGTCGGCAAGACTTCGGTCACTGTCTCTATCCTGGCCCGCTCAGGCCTGCAATGCCGCCCATGAACACTGGTCAACGCTCGCCCGCTTAAGTATTCACAGCCGCCTTGTGAGCCACCTTCAAGTCGAACGCCGCGGCCAGTAGCGCCCGCGTATAGGCCTCTTTTGGTGCAGTAAAGATATCATGCGCGGGGCCTTCCTCGACCACCTTGCCGTTCTTCATCACCATTACGTAGTTGCACAGCGCTCGCACCACCTTGAGGTCGTGACTGATGAAGAGGTAAGCGAGATTGTGCTTCTTTTGCAGATCCCGCAGTAGGTCGACGATTTGAGCCTGCACGCTCATATCGAGCGCGCTGGTCGGCTCGTCGAGCATAACGAACTTGGGCTCAAGCACCATGGCGCGCGCGATGGCGATGCGCTGGCGCTGGCCGCCTGAAAACTCGTGCGGATAGCGATCTAGTGAATTGGGATCGAGACCGACCTCGCTAAGTGATTGGCGCACGCGCTGGCGCCGGTCGTCGTCATTCATATCCGGCCGCTGGATTAGCAAGCCTTCCTCAATGATCTGCGACACCGACAGTCGCGGCGACAGCGATCCGTAAGGATCCTGGAAAACCACCTGCATTTCTTTACGCAGCGGCCGCATGTCCTTTGAGTTCAGACCATCAATCCGATTACCGACATAGGCGATGGGGCCCTCCGACGAGATCAGCCGCAACAGCGCCAGCCCCAGCGTGGTCTTGCCTGATCCGGATTCACCGACAACACCAAGCGTTTCGCCGGCCCGCAATTGCAGCGACAGCCCATCGACGGCCTTGATGTGATCGACTGTTTTGCGCAGCAGACCCCGCTTGATTGGGAACCAGACTTTCAAATCATCCGTTTGCAAGACAACCGGGCCCGCCGTATTCGTGACCGGCGCTTCGCCCTTGGGTTCCGCCGCCAGGAGATGCTTTGTGTAGGCGTGCTTCGGTGCCCGGAAAATTTCCTCTGTCGAACCTTCCTCGACGATCTCACCGTTCTGCATGACATAGACGTGATCAGCCATCCGCCGCACGATCCCCAGGTCATGCGTGATGAGCAGCATGGCGAGGCCAAATTCGCGCTTCAAGTTGCGCAGCAATTCGAGGATCTGCGCCTGGATCGTCACGTCGAGCGCCGTTGTCGGTTCATCGGCAATGAGCAGGTCGGGCTCATTGGCGAGCGCCATGGCAATCATCACGCGCTGGCGTTGCCCACCCGACAACTGATGGGGGAAATCCGGCAACCGCTTTTCTGGATCGCGGATGCCAACTTTTCCCAAAAGCTCGACGACTCGCGTGCGCACGGCCGTATCGTCCATCCCGCGATGCACGCGCAAGATCTCGCCAACCTGCTTTTCAATCGTGTGCAGCGGATTGAGCGACGTCATCGGCTCTTGGAAGATAATCGAAATGCCGTCGCCGCGGACTTTCTGCATCTCTTTTTCGGAGGCTTTCAGCAGATCCTTGCCGCCAAATATGATCTCGCCGGCAGGGTGCGATGCTGCCGGGTACGGCAGTAATTTCATAATCGACAGCGCCGACACGCTCTTGCCGCTGCCGGACTCGCCGACCAGTGCCACCGTCTCGCCTTCGCCGACGCGGAACGACACGCCTTTGACAGCCAAGCTATCTGTGTCGCCGGACCGGAACGCGACCTTCAGGTTTTTCACATCGACGAGAGTTTTCGGCGTTGTCATTCAGATCCCCATCCTGCAGCATCTCAAGGTGTATCGCAGTTCAACAGCTCGTCCAAATTTGTACACTTAATGGATGCCGGAACCTTGAGAGAGCGATCTGCAGTCAAGATTAAATCAGCACCACACTGAAGAGCCGTTGCGATATGGATTGCATCGGGCAACTTGCCGTTCAACTGCGCCCGCAACCCAGCAGCCTGCTGCAGAACCGACCGGCTAATTGGCATGAGGTTGAGCGAAGGCCGATTCTGAAGCAGTTCTTCGTAGACGGACACCGCGGCGATGTTTGCATCACGCATGGGCCTCACGAGGACTTCAGCTACTGTTAACTCGCTCGTCACCGCATGGATAATGGACTCGTCGATTGCCACCAGGATTTCCCGGCACAACATCGAGTACTTCGGAAAACCCTCAACCGCATAAATAAAGATGTTTGCATCAAGATAGATGCGGTTTCCCTTAAGCGAAGCGAGAGCCGTCATTCCCACTCATCTCGAAGGGTTCGTAGTGTTCTCACTGCGTCGTCAGGATCTTTATAGAGGCCACTGGCAGCGCCAACAAAGGATGCCAGCGGCCGGACGCTATCGCCCGATTGCTGCTCCACTGTTACACGAACCCACGAGCCTCTTTGAATTCCCGTCCGGACTTCCTCCGGCAGCTTTTCTGCTGGAAAGCGCTCCGTCACAATTTTCTTTAAGTGATCCATATCCGATCCTAACGGAATGTCTTCTTGGGGTCGAGGGCGTCACGGACAGCTTCGCCGATGAAGATCAACAGCGACAGCATGGACGCGATCAGGATGAAGCCAGACAGCCCGAGCCACGGCGCCTCCAGATACTTCTTTCCCTGAAGCAGAAGCTCCCCCAGCGACGGCGATCCGGGCGGCAGCCCGAGACCAAGGAAGTCGAGCGCGGTCAACAGTGCGACCGAACCCGACAACTTAAACGGCAGGAACGTGAGCGTCGCTACCATGGCATTGGGCAGCAGATGCTTCCACATGATGGTTGTGTCGGACAGGCCCAACGCTCGGGCCGCACGAATGTACTCAAAGTTACGCCCGCGCAGGAATTCCGCGCGCACGATCCCAACCAGCGAGGTCCACTGAAACGCCAGAAGCACGAACAGCAGCGTCCAGAACCCGGGGATTAGGACCGATGAGATGATGAGCAGCACATAAAGTTCGGGGATCGACGACCAGATTTCCAGAAACCTCTGGAAGATGAGATCGACCTTGCCTCCGAAGTAGCCCTGCACGGCACCCGCCGCCACGCCGATGATCGATGACAGCACCGTCAGAATAAGCCCGAACAAAACCGAGACACGAAACCCATAAATGATGCGCGCCAGCACATCGCGGCCCTGATCGTCGAGACCCAGCCAATTCATATTGCCGATTGATTGATAACGCGCCAACTGTTCGGGCGGCGCGGGGCATAGCTTGACGGACGAGGCCCACTGCGGGGGCGCTGGAAAGCCGATGCCGCTCGGGTTCTCGACCCCGTCCTTCTTTTCCGTGCAGCTGCCATCCGAGCGCGCCCGTGTTGGATAGTCTTTGTTGATGGTGTCGTAGCTATACGCAACCGGCGGCCACAGCGCCCAGCCATTGTCCTCGATTTCTTTGATGATGAAGGGGTCGCGATAGTCCGTCACGGCGAGGAAACCGCCGAACTTCGATTCCGGGTAATCGACCAGAACCGGAACCAGAAGCTCACCCTTGTAGCGCATCACGATCGGCCGGTCGTTGGAAATGACTTCTGCGAACAGCGTGACGAAAAACATTACGCCGAAGATCCACAAGCTATAGTAGCCGCGTCTGTTGTTTTTGAAGTTTGACCAGCGGCGGCGATTGAGCGGCGACAACCTGAAATCCCGCCAGAAGGCCAAGCGCGCGCCCGGCTTGGCAGCAACCGTCACGGCCGTATTGTGAGTGTCCGGGCGGGTGTCCATGGCTTAGACCTCCCGGCTTTCGAAATCGATGCGCGGATCGACAATCGTGTAGATGAAGTCAGACAGCAGGTTCATCACCAGACCGACGAGTGAGAAGATGTAGAGCGTCGCGAACACCACCGCGTAATCGCGGTTGATAATCGATTCAAAGCCGAGTAGCCCCAAGCCATCGAGCGAGAAGATCGTTTCAATCAGGAGCGAGCCTGAGAAGAACGCACCGATGAACGCCGCCGGGAATCCGGCAATTATCAGCAGCATCGCGTTGCGGAACACGTGGCCGTAGAGAACCTGGTTTTCCGTCAGCCCCTTGGCCCGCGCTGTCGTCACGTACTGCTTGCGGATCTCTTCAAGAAAGGTGTTCTTGGTCAGGAACGTCATGGTGGTGAACGTGCCGAGCGCTAAGGCCGTCAGCGGCAACGCCAAGTGCCAAAAATAATCGGCCACTTTGCCAAACAGCGACAGCTCGTTCCAATTGTCTGAGGTCAGTCCGCGCGAGGGAAACCACTGGAAGAACGACGAACCCGCGAACACGACGAGCAAAAGAACCGCCACTAGAAATCCTGGCAGGGCGTAGCCGACAACCAGCACACTGCTGGTCCATGTGTCGAAGCGCTCGCCGTCCGTTACGGCCTTGCGGATGCCGAGAGGAATTGAGATCAGATACGTCAGCAACGTCATCCACAACCCGAGCGAGACCGAAACCGGCAGCTTCTCTTTGATGAGCTCCAGGACTGAGACGTCGCGGAAATAACTATTGCCGAAATTGAAGGTCAGATAGTTCTTCATCATGATGAAGAAGCGCTCATGCGCGGGTTTGTCGAAACCGAACTGCTTTTCCAGGCTCTTGATGAACTCCGGGTCAAGCCCCTGCGCACCACGATACTTGGACGACGAGGCTTCCGCGCCACTGGCACCCGATTGAGACGACGTCCCGCCTCCGGTCAGTTCTCCGCCACTACCGCCGCCAAAGCGGTCGGTCGCAGATCCGCCGGTACCCGTCAACTGCGCCATCACGCGCTCGACGGGGCCGCCGGGCGCAAACTGAATGATGACGAAGCTAATCAGCATGATCCCGAACAACGTCGGAATGATTAGAGCCAGTCGTTTGAGAAGGTAAAGGCCCATCGGTAGGATCGGTTCCTCGTCAGTTCGGCTTCAGTGTTGCAGCTTTCACCGGCTCATACCACCACGTCGAAAGCGCGCCCCGATCGTACTTCGGCTTCACCGGCGGCCAACCGAATTTGTTCCAGAATGCCAAGTTATGAGACGCTTTGTACCAGTGCGGCACCCAATAATGGCCGGCACGCAGGACGCGGTCGAGGGCGCGCGTCGCGGTCACGAGCCCGGCGCGCGATTTTGCCACCATGACGGCTTCGGCCAACGCGTCTACGGCTGGGTCCGAGATGCCAGCAAGGTTGAAACTGCCATCGGTTTTAGCGGCTTCTGCGCCCCAAAAATTCTTGAGTTCGTTGCCTGGTGTCAACTTGAGACTGTACCGCTGAATCGTCAGGTCAAAATCAAAGCTCTTCATCCGCTGCTCGTATTGAGCGGGATCAACGAACCGAATGCTGGCATCGACGCCGATACTGCGCAGCGACTTGATGTAAGGGCCGATGATCCGCTCGAAGCCGGCACTGTCGTAGAGAACTTCCAGTTTGAGCGTGGCGCCAGCGGCATTTCGCAACAAACTACCGGCGGTGGTCATTTTCCACCCCGCTTCGCTTAGAAGCCCCCCGGCCTTGCGCAGCTGATCGCGATTGTTGCCAGACGCGTCCGTCACCGGGGACGAATATGGCTCCGCGAACACCTCCTTTGGCAGCGTGGCGCGGAATGGCTCAAGTAACGCGACCTCTTCGGCGGACGGCGGCCCCACCGCTTCCATGTCAGAATTCTCAAAGAAGCTCGACGTGCGCTTGTAGAGACCAAAGAACAGGTTTTTGTTGCTCCACTCGAAATCAAAGGCCAGATCGAGAGCTTTGCGCACGCGCACATCTTTGAACGGCTCGCGGCGTGTGTTGATGAAAAAACCTTGCGCGCCAGACGGATTCTCGTCGGCAATCGTCAGGCGTACAACGCGGCCATCTTTCACAGACGGCTTGTCATAACCTGTCGCCCAATCCTTGGACGTAAACTCTTCGCGAAAGTCCAGCGTCTGCGAGAACAAGTTTTCAAGTTCAAGTCCGCGATCCCGGAAATAATCGTAACGCACTTCAGCCAAGTTATAATGGCCGCGGTTGACGTTCAAATCCTTGGCCCAATAGTCTGGCCGCAGGGCATAAGTGACGTAAGTGCCCTGTTTGAAATCCTTAATGGCGTAGGGGCCCGATCCGAGCGGCGGCTCAAGCGTCGTTTTTTCGAACTCGCGTGTGGCGTAATATGCTTTGGGCAACACCGGCAGCAGCGACACCTCGATCGGCAGCGACCGGACCAGCTTGCCCTGAAACGTGTAGCGCACCGTCGCCGGGTCCAGCGCTTCGGCCTTCGTCACATCCGCTAATACAATGCGATAACGCGGATGACCCTTCGACCTCAGGGTCTCATACGAAAACACGACGTCGTCTGCCGTGACCGGCGACCCATCGGCAAACTTGGCTTCAGGCCGAAGCTTGAACGTGACCGACAGCCCGTCAGCCGCCACGTTTGCACTTTTGGCAACGAGCCCATAGACGGCATCCGGCTCATCGAACGCGCGCACCATGAGGCTGTCGTAGAGCAATCCCAACCCCTGAGCACGATCGCCCTTGAGGATGAAATCGTTGAAGCTATCAAATGTGATCGTGCCGCCGGGGCCCACTTGCGCAGCCCGGCCGCCTTTTGGCGCATCTGGGTTCACATAGTCGAAGGCTTTGAAGTCCGGCCCGTACTTGAGATCGCCAAAGATCGATAATCCGTGCCGGTCTTCAGCAATTGCTGAACTGCCACTTGCAATGACAGCTGCGAGGATCGCACCATGCACATATGAGGTTACCGCGCGCCGGACCGCCATGGGTGTCACCGGCCCTTAGCCGCATCAATGGCCTTCTTCTTGGCCTCATCGATCCACCAGGCTGAAAAGTACGCCGGCGATTGCGAGGGAAGCTTTTCGGCCCGGCCAAACACATCCCAAAAGACGACACGCGAGTACGGATAGTGCCACTGTGGCACGACATAGAAGTTCCACAACAGAACGCGATCAAGCGCCTTCGTTGCGGCCACGAGTTCAGCGCGGTCTTTGGCGAAAACGATCAGTTCGATCAGTTTGTCGATCGCCGCATTCTTAATCCCGACCTTGTTTTGCGTGCCGTCCTTGTCGGCCGAAGCCGAACCCCAATAGTCGCGCTGCTCGTTGCCGGGCGAGTGCGACTGGCCAAACGTTTCCACGACGATGTCGTAGTCGTGCGTGTCTTCGCGACGCTTGTACTGCGAGGTATCGACGATGCGGACGCTGGCCTGAATGCCCAGCTTCTTGAGGTTTTCGACATAGGGCAGCACGACGCGCTCGAAATCCTGCGAGACCAACAAGATCTCAGCCTTCAGCGGCTCGCCATCTGCGTTCTTGCGAACGCCGCCCGTCACAGGCCATCCCGCCTCATCGAGAAGCTTGGTCGCCGCCAGCATGTTTGTGCGGAAGTCGGTGTCCTTCTCGTTCGACGGGCTTTTCCATTCGGCCGTGAACACTTCCGGCGGAACATCGGCCTTCAGCTCTGTTAGAATTTCAAGCTCACGGCCTTGCGGCAGACCTGTGGCTGCAAGCTCGGAGTTTCCAAAGTAGCTCTGCGACCGCACATACTGGCCGTAGAAAATCGACTTGTTGAGCGCTTCGAAGTTGAACGACAGTGCAAAGGCGCGGCGCACGCGCAGGTCCTGGAATTGCTTGCGACGCGTGTTGAGGGCAAAGCCCTGCATCGAAGCGACTTGCTTGTGCGGCAGTGCTTCCTTCTTTACCCAACCCTTTTTGATGGCATCGAACTCATACCCCGTCGCCCATTCGCTGGCCTTGGTCTCGTTCCAAACATCGATACCGCCGGACTTGAAACTCTCGAACGCTGGCAGACGCTCAAGGAAGTACACATAGGAAATCTCGTCGAAGTTATAGAGGCCACGCGCGACGGGAAGATCCTTCGCCCACCAATCTTTCACGCGTTCAAAGACAATACCCCGGCCCGCATCGACCGATTTGATCTTGTAGGGGCCTGATCCCAGCGGCGGCTCTAAAGTCGTCTTCGTCAGATCGCGCGGCTCGCCGTTAGCCCCCTTAGCTTCCCAGTAGTGTTTCGGCAGAACAGACAACTGCCCCACAATTTGCGGCAGCTCGCGGTTGCCTTTGACATCGAATGTGAAGGTAACTTCGCGCTCGCCGGTCTTTTCGGCCTTGACGACATTCTTGTAGTAGAAATTGAAGAAGGGGTGCGTTTTCTTGAGCTGCACTAGCGAGAAGACCACGTCGTCCGGCGTGATGGGATTGCCGTCGTGGAACTTTGCTTCCGGGCGTAGTCCGAACGTGACGGTCGAAAAGTCATCCGGATATGACAGCCATTCGGCGACCAAGCCGTACTCCGCAGACGGCTCGTCAGGCGACGAAAACATGAGGGTGTCATAGAGATCACCCAGGCCCGCTGCTGGTTGTCCTTTGACCGTGAAGTTGTTCAGGCTGTCAAACGTGCCGGGCGCCACCGAGTATCTAACTTTGCCACCTTTTGGCGCATCCGGGTTCGCCCAATCAAAGTGCTTGAAATCAGCGGGCAGCTTGGGCTCGCCGACCAGCGACACAGCATGGCGTTTGACGGGCGGTGCAGCACCTGCGAGCGCCAGAGGCGCAACCAGCACAAGGCCGACGATCAATCCTGCTAGTCGAGGCACCACGAACATGGGTCGAGTATCCTTTGCAGCCAAACCGCGAGACGGACATACGACCGGACCCCGCTCATTGGTGCACTTCCTAGCATGCGAGCCCGATCAAAGAGCGGATTGCGGCGCTTAACTTTTCTTAATGTCCACCAAAACGAACAAGCCCCGCCAACAAATTGGCGGGGCTTGGTAATTCCATTCATGGTGGAACCGGTTTTTACTTCGGCAGCGCAGCCGGGCTGTCGCTCAGCGTGCGCAGATACGCGATCAGGTTGGCGATCTCGGCCGGGTCGTTGATGCCGTTGAACACCATCTTGGTGCCGGCAATGTATCCCTTTGGTTTGTAAATGAAGGCCGCCAGGTTCTCGTATGACCACTCGCCGCCCTTAGCCTTCATCGCCTCGGAGTATCCAGCATAGTCGGCGTGTGCGCCCTTAGCCCGGCCGACAATGCCCCACAAATTCGGAGCGACCTTGCTGGAAGCGGCTTTGTCCACGACGTGACATGCCGAGCACTTCTTGAATGTGGCTTTGCCGTCGTCAGCGCTGGCGGTCGCAAGTTTCGCAACAACAGCCTTGGCATCAAAGCCACCGGCGGCGGCTGGTGCAGCAGGTGCAGGTGCAGGAACCGCCGCCGGAGGTGTGCCTGCTACTTTCGGCGCCTCGGTCTTGGGCGCAGTCGCCTTTGGCACGTCGGCCTTCGCTGCGTCTGGCTTGGCTGCCGGTGCTGCTGCGACGTCCGTCTTTGGAGCGGCGGCAGGTGCCGGTGCCGGTGCCGGTGCCGCCTCAACCGTTGCTTCCGTCGGCAACTTATAGCCGACAACATCTGAGCTGTGAGCGGCCTGCCGTGAGTCAATCACAACCTTCATGCCGAAGATCAGCAGCAAAGCCGCGAGTGCCGCGCCTGCAATCTTACTCAATTCGAGACTGTCCATTGTCACCTGTCCTGCGCGCCCAAATCGAAGCGCCAGGGTCGGCGTTTCGAGACCGGATTGAACAATTTACGGTCCAACGCGTGCCGTTGGATGCTGCCGCACATTGCTGTTCGCACCTTAGCCGCCGGTTTACATGGGTTCGCGCCAGCCTTGCAACCACGCCCGCCGGTGGTTTAGACGGATCGTGCGAGACCTATTGTCACTCGCGCTCCTGGGACAAGTCGAACCCCTCATGCCCAAGATCCTCGTTGTTATTCCGGCACGTCTGAAGGCAACACGATTGCCCAACAAGCCGCTGGCCGACATCCACGGCGAACCGATGATTGTCCATGTCTGGCGCCGGGCTATGGCGGCGGAAGCGGGCCGCGTCGTTGTCGCGACGGACAGCGAGGCTATCGTGTCGGCAATTCGCAACGCCGGCGGCGAGGCGGTGATGACACGCGCCGATCATGCCTCGGGGTCGGACCGCATTTACGAGGCCGTCAATAAGGTCGATCCAGAGTCCGACGCTGAGATCATCGTCAATCTGCAAGGTGACTTGCCGACGCTGGAACCGAGGTTGGTCACGGCCTGTTGCGCACCGCTGATGACCAAGGGGCCCGATATCGCCACGCTGGCGGCCGAAATCCGCGATCAACACGAACGCACCAATCCCAACGTCGTTAAGGTTGTTGGCACACCAGTGGCAGACGGCCAGCGACTGCGCGCACTGTACTTCACGCGCGCCACCGCCCCGCACGGCGACGGCCCTCTTTACCATCACATCGGCATCTACGCTTATCGCCGGGTTGCATTGGAGCGGTTCATTGGTTGGAAACCCTCGACGCTCGAAATCCGCGAACGGCTGGAACAATTGCGCGCCCTGGAGAACGGCCTCCGGATTGATGCCACCATCGTTGACACTGTTCCACTCGGTGTCGATACTCCGTCCGATCTCGAACGTGCGCGACATCTGATGAAGCCGCCTGTCCAAAAATAAGCCCGCCTCATTTTATTCCCTCGCCGCCAACTCCGACAGGACCCATGGCCAACTTGACCCGCGCCGCATCCCATGGCCGGATCGCCTATCAAGGCGAACCGGGTGCGAATTCGCATCTCGCCTGCACTCAAGCGTTTCCGGACATGGAGGCCGTCGCCTGCCCCACGTTTGAAGATGCGCTGGCAGCTGTGAAGTCCGGCGACGTGCGCTCGGCGATGATCCCGATCGAAAATTCCGTCGCCGGCCGGGTCGCGGACATTCATCATTTGTTGCCGAACTCAGGCCTCTACATCACCAGCGAGTACTTTCTGCCGATCCGCTTTCAGCTCATGGCTCCGAAAGGCTCCAAACTCGACGGCATCAAAGATGTTTACAGCCACGTGCACGCGCTCGGCCAATGCCGCAAGATGCTGCGCAAACTGGGTGCTACCGCCCACGTTGCGGGGGACACTGCTGGCTCGGCCCGGCAAGTCGCCGAATGGGGCGACCCAACGCGAGCCGCGCTTGCTCCGGAATTGGCCGCGGGTCTTTATGGTTTGGACATTCTTGCGGAGGATGTCGAAGACGAGGCGCACAACACCACGCGCTTTGTCGTGCTCGCCAAGGATCCCGACGACGCAGAGCCCGATGACGGCAAGGTCATCACGACATTTATCTTCCGCGTCCGCAACGTGCCAGCTGCACTTTACAAAGCGCTCGGCGGGTTTGCGACCAACGGCGTCAACATGACCAAACTCGAAAGCTACCAGACCGAAGGCACCTTCAACGCCACCACGTTCTTCGCCGACATCGAAGGCCACCCTGTTGAGCGCAACGTGCAGCTGGCGCTGGAAGAACTGTCGTTCTTCTCGACGGAGTTGCGCGTGCTCGGCACCTATCTCGCGAGCCCCTACCGCGCCGAGGCCGCCCGCCTTGCCAAACCCGGCGAGGCGGCGACGGGGCGGTAAACTTTGGGTCTGACACCAGCCGGCACGCTCAACTCCTGCGGCGCAGGGCAGTTTTGAGCTGGCCGAGGCGGGCGGCACCGGTCACATGTGCAGTGACGAAGTAGGCGAGCGCGCCCGCGCCGATCAGCAACGCCAACGCGGAAAACCGTACGGCAATCCCACCGGACTGGGTGAGCCACGGATCGAGAGCCCGCGCCGTGACGTAGAGAACGGCGCCCATCGCGAGGCTGGACAGGACGATCATCGGCAGCGCCTTGCGCAAGCGGTCATCGGATTGGAAGTGGTCATGAGCCTTCAGTCCGCGCCACAGCAGCAGCGCGTTCATCCAGCCGCCAATTGACGTTGCCACAGCAATGCCCAGGTGTGGCATCCAACCCAAATGGCGGAACAAGAAGAACAACCCGATGGATCCCAACGTGTTGGCGGTGAGGCTCCACACCGCAAAGCGCATCGGCGTTTTGGTGTCCTGGCGGGCAAAGAACGCGGGCGAAAACACTTTGATCAGCACGAACGCTGGCAGGCCGAGACCAAAAATGCG
This sequence comes from Hyphomicrobium sp., assembly GCA_031413815.1. Lineage (GTDB taxonomy): Bacteria > Pseudomonadota > Alphaproteobacteria > Rhizobiales > Hyphomicrobiaceae > JAGVSR01. The sequence goes on from JANOFU010000093.1 coordinate 16,682, forward strand.
CAGGGCTTCTGCGGTATACGGCGTGTCGGCGGCGGTGAACGCGCCGCGCTCGAATAGCACGCGCACGATTTCGGTCGGGATGACAAATAGCGCCACCGCTGCGGGCACTGTGAGCAGCATGGCAAACTCGAGGGACCGGTTCTGGCTGTCCATCACAGCGGTGGTATTGCCCGCGCGCAGGTGCCGTGACACGTCGGGCAACAGCACAACGCCAATCGCAATCCCGACGATGGCCAGCGGCAACTCATAGATCCGGTCGGCATAGTAGAGGTGGGACACGGCGCCGTCCTGCACCGAGGCGATCATCGTGCCGATGGCGATATTGATCTGCGTAATGCCGCCCGCGATGATGCCTGGCACGCCAAGCGACACTAGCGTTTTCATGTTGTCCGACCAGCGTGGCCAGCCGAGCTTCAGCGTCAACCCAGCACGCTTCAATCCCCACATCAGAAGTGCGAGCTGCAGAAGCCCAGCAATGAACACGCCCCATGCCTGAATGTAGCCCGCTGCCGGTTCGCCGCGAAATCCCAGCCAGATCGAAAACAGCATCGCTGCGGTCAGAACGAGATTGAGAACGATCGAGACCGAAGAACTCTCGACAAATTTTCCAGCTGTGTTCAGCACGCCCGACATCAGCGCGACGAGCGACATGCACAGCAGATAAGGGAACGTGATCTGCGTCAGCCGGATCGCCAACTCAAACTTGTCGGGGGTATCCGAAAACCCGGGGGCCAACGCGTACATGAGCCACGGCATGGCCAAAATGCAAAACGCCGACAACAGCACGAGGATGAATGCCAACCCCGACATCGCTTCGGAGGCGAAGGCCGTGGCAGCGTCCTTGCCGTCGCCCTCATACTTGGCGGCAAACAGCGGCACGAATGCCGAGTTGAATGCCCCTTCGCCAAACAACCGGCGGAACAGATTGGGAAAGCGGAAGGCAACATAGAACGCGTCGGCCACCGGCCCGGTGCCCAAAACGGCGGCAGCCAGAATATCCCTCAAGAATCCGAAGACCCGGCTGACCAGGGTCAGTCCGCCGACGGTCGCGAAGGCACGGTAGAGTTTCATGATTTCAGAGGGGTACCCGTGTTTGGGCGGCACGGCAACGCCATTGCCGTCCAGGAACGGAAACATATTTCCGGGCCGCTGATTTTTTTCAAATTGTCAGTTTCATACCCAACGTGCCATATCAGCCACCCCCCAACCAAAGTTCTGGTACCCGTCCCGGTACAACCATCTCCCCAGAACACTCCAACCGGACACTCGTGATCGATCATCGTTCTCAAGTCGGAGCACTCCCCCTCCGCCGTCAACCCGGCGGAGGCCTCGAGCTGTTGCTGGTCACGTCTCGTGAGACGCACCGTTGGGTTATCCCGAAGGGTTGGCCTTGGAGTGGCATGCCAAATCAGGAGGCCGCCGGTGCCGAGGCGATGGAAGAAGCCGGCGTCATAGGCGACATGGAGCCATCGCCGGCCGGCACCTTTGTGTACAGCAAGTGGACAGGAGACGAGGCCGTCGATCTTACTGTTTCGGTTTTCGTCATGTGGGTGAGGAGCGAGCTGCCCGATTGGCCTGAGCGCGAGCAACGCGAGCGGGCATGGTTCTCACTCGCAGAGGCCGCCTCTTTGGTCGAAGAACCGCAACTTCAATCCATCATCAGAGCGCTCGATCGCCCGCCGCAACAAGAAACTTAGTTGGGCTGGCCCAATTGCAAGTCCAGTGACACCGGCTCGCTGAGTGCCTTCGCGATTGTTTCCCGGATTTTCTTCTGGCGCACGTCATCGACGACTTTCTTGCCCGTCAAGTCGGTGACATAGAAGACGTCGACAGCCTTTTCGCCGAACGTGGTAATGTGCGCCGACGCGATATCAAGCGACAGATCCGACAACGAACTGGTGAGATCATACAGCAACCCGGTGCGGTCGCGGCCAGAAACCTCGATGACCGTGAAGCGATCCGACAGCGCGTTGTTGACAATGACTTCGGGCTCGACCGTGAACGCATCAAGCCGCGCCGCCGAAGGTCTGCGCTTCTCCAACAGCGTCTTCAGACGGACTTCGCCGTGCAAGAGCCGGTCGATCGTGTCGGCGATCCGCTTGGCGCGGCGCTGCTCGTCGGCATCTTCGGGGAACTCGCGAGCCAGCAAGAACGTGTCGAGGGCAAATCCGTCGCGCGTCGTCGTGATGTGTGCTCCGACAATGTTGGCGCCGTTGGCCGCGCAGGCGCCAGCAAAGAGCGCCAGCAGCCGCGCGTGGTTGGGCGCGAAGACCGTCAATTCAGTGATCGCGGTAAACGCGTCCGTGGTGGCTTCCGCCGCAAGTTTGCGGCCGTCTTGCTCGGCACGCTGAATGAGGCGCGCTTGGTACACTTGTTTCTTGGGATCGATGCGCAGCCAGTAATCGGGATAGTGGCGTTCGACGAAGCGCTCGATCTCGCCGGACGGCCAGTCCTTGAGCGAGGCGCGAAGTGCGTCCTGCGCTTCGGCAACGAGCTGGCGCCGCTCAACTTGCGTGTGGCCGCCAGCCACCAGGGGTTCCGTTTCGTAGTATAGCGTGCGCAACAGCTGACCTTTCCAGCCGTTCCAAACACCCGGGCCGACGGCACGGATGTCGGCCACTGTCAGCAACAGCAGAAGCTTCAACCGCTCGGGACTTTGGACAATGTTGGCAAAGTCGCGCACCGTCTTCGGATCGGTGATGTCACGGCTTTGCGCGATGTTGCTCATGGTCAAGTGCTGCTCAATGAGCCAGGCGACCGTTTCCGTCTCGGCGGCTGACAGCCCCAGCCGCGGGCACAGCTCGCGCGCGATCCCGGCGCCAACGATCGAATGATCTTCTATGCGGCCCTTGCCGATATCGTGCAGGAACGCTGCCACGTAAAGCGCGCGGCGGTTCTGGATCGATTTAACGATCTCGCTCGACAGCGGCAACTCCGCGAGCGCTTCGCCGTGTTCGATATCCGACAGCATGGCGACGGTGCGGATCAGGTGCTCATCGACCGTGAAGTGGTGATACATATTGAACTGCATCATCGCCACAACGCGGCCAAACTCCGGAATAAAGCGGCCCAGGACACCGGCTTCGTTCATGCGCCGCAAGGTGTTCGCAGGATTAGCCTGGCCGGTCAGAAGTTCCAGAAAAATCCGGTTGGCTTCCGGATCGGCACGCAACGTGTCGTCGATCAGCCGGTGGGCCTGACGCAACAGCCGGATGGCGTCGGGATGCAGGAACGCGTTGGTGTGCTCTGCCTGAGCAAAAAAGCGGATGAGATTGACAGGGTCGCGTTTGAACACCTCTTTGTCCGCGACATTGAGCCGATCGTTCTCAATGCGGAAATCCGTCATCTGACGCACTTGGCGCCGCATCGTCCAGGTCGACGGATTGAGCAGGCGCCCCAGTCCTGGTGACGTTTTCGCCTGCTGCATTTCTAACGCCGCACACAGGATCGTTGTGAGATCGCCGACATCCTTGATGACCAAAAAGTAGTGCTTCATGAACCGCTCGACGGCGCGCATGCCGGTCTGGCTGCGGTAGCCCAGGCGCTCAGCCATGACCGGTTGCAGTTCAAACGTCAGGCGTTCTTCAGCGCGTCCTGTCATGAAGTGCAAATGGCAGCGCACGCTCCACAGGAAGTCTTCGGACTTGCGGAACGTTTGAAATTCCTCGGGCGTGAAGATCCCCGCGTCCACCGTTGGCGGGCCGACTTCTTGTCCAAACAGATACTTCGACAGCCAATGAAGCGTGTGGAGGTCGCGCAGGCCACCTTTGCCATCTTTCACATTGGGCTCAACCTTGTAGCGCGCTTCGCCCGCGCGGCGGTGGCGCTCATCGCGCTCGGCCATCTTGGCGTCGATGAAGGCGCGTGCGGTTCCCGCGTAAACTTCCTTGCGCAGCCGGTCTGTCAGTTCGGCGAACAATTGCGCGTCGCCGTGCACCTGCCAGATGTCGAGCAGCGATGTCCGGATCGTCATATCTCCATTCGCCATCTTGAGGCATTGATCAACTGTGCGCGTGGCGTGTCCGACTTTGAAGCCCAGGTCCCACAGCACATAGAGAATGTATTCCGCAACGCTCTCGCCCCACGGGGTTTGCTTGTAGGGCAGTAGGAACAGCAGATCGATGTCCGAACCTGGCGCCAGCAAGCCGCGGCCGTAGCCGCCCGTGGCGACAATTGCCATACGCTCGGCATCAGACGGGTTCGTGGCGCGGTAGACGTGCGCGGCGGTATAATCAAAAAGCAGCGCGATCAGTTCGTCCTGGAACCGGGCAAGACCGTGTGCGCACTTGCGGCCCTTGCCGTCAGCTTCCAATTGCGCCCGCGCTTCAGCCCGTGCCGATTTGACCAGCGCCTTCAGCCGGTCAACAACGGCGGGACGCGCGTCGGTGGCCGTGCCGTGGGCATTGAACAGGGCCGACATCTCGATCCGAAGCTCCTTCGGATCGAAATACGGCGCGGCGCGGAAGGTTGGTTTGTCCATGGGCTAGATTTACGGGAAGCCGCTGATCCTGGCCAGCGCCTGGGGGGCGGCTATCAACCGCGCCATGCGTTGAATGGGGCAGACCCCACTTACGAGACGCTATCTGTTCGCTAGCTTTTCTTGTGTGGGGTTAGACCTCTTATCTTCTTCAGCGCATACAGCGCTTCGAGCGCGGCTTTCGGCGTCAATTCATCCGGATTGATCTTGTCGAGCGCGGCGTCAACGGGCAACGTCTCGGATTTGGGCGAATGGCCTTTAGGCCGGGCTGCTGCAAACAGCGGCAGATCGTCGAGTGGCTCGGCGGCGCCCGTCGCGCGGCGGTCGTTCTTTTCCAGAAGCGTCAAAACTTCGCGGGCGCGTTCGATGACGGACGCGGGCAGTCCCGCAAGTTTCGCCACTTGGATGCCATAGGACTTGTCCGCTGCCCCGGGCTTGACTTTGTGCAGAAACACAATTTCGTCGTTCCATTCCTTCACGTCGATCGTCGCATTGCCGACATCGGGCAAGCGGCCGGCGAGCGCCGTCAACTCGTGATAGTGCGTGGCAAACAGTGCCCGGCAGCGCGACACATCATGCAAGAATTCAACGGTCGCCCAGGCAATCGACAAGCCATCAAACGTCGCCGTGCCGCGGCCGATCTCATCCAAAATGACGAGTGAGCGGTCGCTGGCCTGATTGAGAATGCCGGCCGTCTCGACCATCTCAACCATGAAGGTTGAGCGGCCACGCGCGAGATCGTCGGACGCGCCAACACGCGAAAACAGCCGGTCCACAACACCGATGGATGCGGTACGCGCCGGCACGAAGCTGCCCATCTGCGCGAGCACGGTGATCAGCGCGTTTTGGCGTAGGAACGTCGATTTGCCCGCCATATTCGGGCCGGTGACGAGCCAAATGCGCGCGTCGGTTTCCTCATCAAATCCGGTTGGCTTGACGGCTTCGCGGCCGAGCACGCAATCGTTGTCGATGAACGGACCGGTCCGCGCCGAACGCAACGCCTGCTCGACCACCGGATGGCGGCCACCGCGGATTTCAAACGCGCGGCCGCCGGTGATAACCGGCCGCACATACGAGTCCGACTGCGCGAGGTCCGCGAGGGCTGCTAAGTGATCGAGTTCGGCGAGAGCCGCGGCGACATCGGCGAGAGGCTTTTCATCGGCGGCAACTGCGGCCGCCAATTCCGCAAACACCTCTTGTTCGATCGCCAGCGCCCGCTCGGCAGCAGAAGCGATCTTACCTTCGGTTTCGGCCAACTCAATGGTCGTAAATCGCATTGCGTTGGCCATGCTTTGGCGATGGCGGAACGTCTCATCGTGTGGCGGCGAGGTCAGCGGCTTGGCGTTGAGCTGCGTGACTTCGATGTAGTAGCCAAGAATATTGTTGTGGCGGATCTTCAGCGTTTTGACGCCGGTCCGTTCGATGTAGCGGGCTTCAAGTGCCGCCATGACTTTGCGGCTGTCGTCCTTGAGGCGCAGGCTGTCATCGAGGCTGACGCGGTACCCCGGGCGAACAAAGCCGCCGTCGCGTTTCAGATGCGGCAGATCGCCGGACAGTGCGGCGGTCAATGCATTCGACAAATCGATACTGGCAGACAGAAGCTGCGCGCGTATGCGCTTGAGTTCCGCAGGCAAGCCCATCGAACCGGCTTTGCCTGCGAAAAGTTTTGCGCTCTGCGATGCCGCAGCTAGACCGTCACGGATGGCACCGAGATCGCGTGGGCCGCCGCGTCCAAAGGCCAGCCGCGACATGGCGCGTGCCAGATCTGGTGCACCCCGCAGAACGCTGCGCAGATCCTCGCGCAGCGTATCCGCGCCCACGAGAAACCCCACCGCATCGAGCCGCATTTCGATCTCCGCCACGGCGCGCAGCGGGCTTGCCAATCGCGCCGCCAGCTCGCGGGCACCAGCCGCGGTTACCGTGCGATCAACGGCGGATAGCAAACTTCCGGATTTCTCGCCCGACGAAGACCGCGTCAGTTCCAGGCTGGATCGGCTCGCCGCGTCAATCATGAGTACCGCGCCGGACCCGGTGCGCTTGGGCGGCCGGATGACGGGCTTCTTGCCAAGCTGCGTCAGATCGATATAGCGGAGCACGGCGCCTGTTGCTGCCAACTCCGCGCGCGAAAATGCGCCGAAGCCGCCAAGCTCCGCGACACCCAGTTGGGTTTTCAATCCCCGCTCACCGGCGAGACTGTCAAACGACGCGGGCGGCACCGGCGTAGCAGCAGCGCCAGCGATGCCGATCCATCGCTTCAGGTCCTCGTCGGCAAGAAGGTGATCGGCCACCAGGATTTCGCCCGGCGACAATCGCACCAGTTCGCCGGGCAGATCCGCACCCGACACTTCGCCGATTTCGAGTTCACCGGTGGAGATGTCGAGCGAGGCGAGCGCATAGCGCGTGTCCGGCGACAGGGCGGTATCAGCAGCACCGCTGCCAGGAGTGCGAAACAAAGCCGTCAAATAATTGCGCGCCTTGGCGTCAAGGAGTGTCTCTTCGGTAATCGTACCCGGCGTCACGAGCCGAACCACATCGCGGCGCACTACGGCTTTGGACCCGCGTTTGCGGGCTTCTGCCGGGTCTTCCAATTGCTCGCACACGGCCACCCGGTAGCCGTGGCGGATCAGTTTTTGCAAGTAGTCGTCCGAGCGATGGATCGGCACGCCGCACATTTGAATGTCTTGGCCGAGGTGTTTGCCGCGTTTGGTCAGCACGATGCCGAGCGCGGCTGAGGCGGCGACCGCGTCTTCGAAAAACAGCTCATAGAAATCGCCCATGCGATACCAGAGCAGACTGTCGGGATTGGCGGCCTTGATCTCAAGGTACTGGGCCATCGACGGCGTGGCATCAGCGGCGGGGGAAGCAGCGACGGGCGCAGCGGGCATTGGCGTGGCGTCCTCATCCACGCGCTCAGGCTCGTCCGCCTCGCTCTCTGCCGGATCGCCCGTCCCTGCCTGTCTGCGCTTCGCCGCCATGCCTTCGAGCCCGTACCCCATCCGTGTCCCGCCAACGCATAGCGCGTTGTGGCAGCATTGCAAATTGGCAGCAGTAGGAAGCGGCCTATATGCAGCGGCCGCCATCGACTTCGATTGCAATGCCGGTGATGAAGGCCGACGCGGGATCGGCAAGGAACAGCGCGGCATTGGCAATGTCAGAGGGCTTTGAGAACCGCCCTAACGGAATCCCGGCGGTAAACTTGGCCCGGTTTTCGGGCGTGTCGGACATTCCCATAAATTGTTCGATCATGCCGGTTTCGCCGATAACGGGGTTGATGGCGTTTACGCGGATGTTCTTCGCCGCCAGCTCTGCCGCCATGGATTTCGTCAACGTCAGGGCTGCACCCTTCGAGCCGTTGTACCATGTGAGACCAGGGCGCGGGCGCAGGCCGGCGGTTGAAGCCGTCGTGATGATCGAGCCACCGCCGCGCTTCTCCATTTCCGGCACTGCGGCGAGTGTTGTCAGGTAGATCGACTTCACATTGACGGCGTAGATGCGGTCGAAGTCGGCTTCGGTGACAGTCATCAGCGATTGGTTGGTATGCGTGACGCCAGCATTATTGACGAGAATATCTAGCCCGCCAAACACCTTCACACATGCGGCGGCCATGGCGTCGACGTCGGCCTTCTTTGACACGTCGCAGGTGAAGGGAACGGCCGCTTCACCAATGGCGCTGGCTGTCGATGCTGCGGCCGTTGTGTTGAGATCGGCGATCATGACGCAAGCGCCTTCGCGCGCAAACCCCTCCGCAATGCCGCGGCCAAAGCCTGACGCACCGCCCGTCACGATGGCAACTTTACCAGCAAGTCTCACGATATCAGTCTCCAAGAAGCCACTTGTGTATTCCTGTGCCGCCAGGAGACACCCGCACACACCCACCGGTCCGGCATACCACTCTCAGACTTCTATTTCTCCCGGCGTTCGTAAATCGTACCCCGCCAGCCGTAGAAATTTTGCAATCGCAACCCACGGGTAGTGGGTATGCCGGTATGAGCCAGACAATGAGCTGTCTCAAGCGCCGATCGAAGTCGAATTAGCGGTCCCGGTGCATCGGCTTGCGCTTGGCCCCCGGCCACGCCATAACGCGCAGCCACTCCAAGGACACCACCAATGACACCCAAGACGCGCGTTTTTTCCGGCATGCAGCCGACCGGGAGCTTGCACCTCGGCAATTACCTCGGCGCCATGATCAACTGGATTAAGATGCAGGATGAACACGAGTGCATCTATTGCGTCGTCGATCTGCATGCGATCACCGTCTGGCAGGACCCGGCGGAACTGCGCACCGCCATCCGGCAAGTGACGGCCGCCTACATTGCGGCGGGCCTGGATCCCAAGAAAAGCATACTGTTCAACCAGAGCCAGGTGCCCGAGCACGCGGAGCTGGCATGGGTATTCAACTGCGTTGCGCGCCTCGGCTGGTTGAACCGCATGACGCAATTCAAAGAGAAGGCCGGCAAGGACAAGGAACAGGCCTCCGTGGGGCTTTATGCCTATCCCAACCTGATGGCCGCCGACATTCTCGCCTATCGCGCCACGCATGTTCCCGTCGGCGAAGATCAGAAGCAGCATTTGGAGTTGGCGCGCGACATTGCGCAGAAGTTCAACAACGACTTTCGCAAGGAGATCGAAGCGGCTGGCCATGCGGACGGGATCTTTTTCCCGCAACCTGAGCCCGTTATCACGGGGCCTGCAACGCGCGTCATGAGCCTGCGCGACGGCACCAAGAAGATGTCGAAGTCTGACCCCTCAGATCTATCACGCATCAATCTGACCGACGACGCCGATGTGGTTGCCAACAAGATCAAGAAGGCTAAGACCGATCCCGAACCGCTGCCGGGCGACGAAAAGGGTTTCGAGGGCCGGCCCGAGGCGCAGAATCTCGTTGGCATTTATGCAGCGCTTATTGGCACCACGGCAGCCGCCGTGCTGTCAGATTTCGGCGGCCAGCAATTCTCCGATTTCAAGAAGGCGCTCGCCGAAGTGGCGACTGAACGGCTCGGCAAGATCGGAGATGAGGCCAAACGACTGTCAGCGGATATGGCCTATATCGACAGCGTTTTGGCCGATGGTGCGGCCCGCGCGCGCGCCATCGCCACGCCGATCATGAATGATGTGAAGGATATTGTGGGGTTGCTCCGATCGTAGGTGGGGCAGTAGGCAGTGGGCAGTGGGCAGTCAGATCAGAATCGAGTTCACCCCACTGCCTACTGCCCACTGCCTGTGTCTCCACCCTTGCCGCCATCCCGGCCCCATGGCAGCATCCCATCCATGTCCACGACCAAAAAGCGCCGGTCCTTCGAGGCTGGCCACGCGCGCAAGTTCCTGCTCGTCGTTGACGACAGCACGGAAGTCGAAAGCGCGTTGTATTACGCGGCCAGCCGCATCCTGCATTCGACCGGCTCGCTCCTCATGCTCTACGTGATCGAGCCGCAGGAGTATCAGCACTGGGCGGGCGTCAGGCAGGTGCAACTCGAAGAAGAGACAAGCAAGGCCCGCGCGCTGTTTCGTCTGTTCCGCCGCAAGCTGCATCTGGTTGGCTTCGAGAATATCCCGGCCGAGGAGGTTATCCGCGAGGGCAACAAGGCCGATGAAATCCTCAAAATGATCGAAGAGGACGAAGACGTCGCCATTCTCGTGCTCGGCGCCTCGACCGACCCCAAGGGCCCCGGCCCGCTCGTTTCGACGCTGGCCGTTGGCAAGGCCGCCGGTGCCTTCCCGATCCCGATCACGATTGTGCCCGGCAATCTGGCGCTCGACGATATTCTGACGATGGCGTGACGGCGGGTAGGTAGTTCGACAATGCGTTAGCAAAAGCTCTAGGTACGATTGCGCTTCGTTTTCTTTTTGGGCAGCTCCGGCATGACGCGTTTCATGTACTGATCGAAAAGGGGAACGGTGAATGCCGTGTCACCGTGTTGCGGGCTGTAGATCATCCCTTTGCGGATAAGACCACCTCTGAGAGGGGCGCTGCTCTCAACGAGCACACCAAGTGTCGCTGCAATATCGCCGGATCGGTGCGGCCCAGGGCCAAGTTCTGCCATCGCGCGAAGATAGTCCTTTTCGCGAGGTGTGAGTCGATCAAAGCGCACGCGAAAAAAGCTGTCGTCTAAACTCGCTGTCGCATCGGTCGTTGCTGCAATTGCATCGCGTTCATCGATTGGAGATTGGTCTGCAATATTCCACGCATGGTATCCCCACTCTTGAAGAAAGTAAGGATAGCCTTGTGTAACCCGCACTATTTCGTCTAGTGCTTGCCGGGTGAACTTTACCCCCACTTTATTGGCTGGCCCTTCGATAGCAGCCTTTGCATCACTGTTCTCAAGTGGTCCTATTTTTGGGAAATCGAACAACCGCTCGGCGTAAGATTTGGATGCCCCCATTTGGCCGAACAACTGAGGCAATCCCGCTCCTACTAGGAGGACGGGAAGCGCCTTTTGCGCGACACGATGGACGGCCATTATGAGTGCACTCAACTCTTCTTCGCTGAGATACTGAAGCTCATCGATGGTGACAACCACGGTCTTGCTTCTGGACTTGGCGGCATCGCCCACGGCAAGTAGCAATGCAGTGAGATCAGATTCGAGGTCACCGCTATCAGCTGAACCCTTTTCGGAGGGTAGACTGAGCCCGATGTCGATGTCGCCATATTTGACCTTCACTGAACCCACGAAACTCTTTAGAACACGAAGAGCCCGTTTGGTCGCATCGGTTGCGTTGGCCATTTTATCGAGCGACAAAAGCAGGCCCCTTAAGCCTGGAACCAAGAGCTCAGGAAGTGATTTGCCATCATGGGCTTCGATATGGAGAGAAATGCATTGCAGCTGCCCGGCAATGAGTTGGACTTCATTTAGGAGAACCGTCTTTCCGACGCCACGAAGACCAATAAATATTACGCTCTTCGCTGATCGATTGTTTTGCACGCGAAGGATCGTAATCTTGGCTTTCTTCAGGACTTCATCCCGTCCTGCTAGCTCTGGTGGCCGCGTTCCGGCCCCTGGCGCATAAGGGTTTTCTGCTTCATCCATTTGTAGCGATCTTTCAGACCTTACCAATCTTATCTTTTTAATAATAAGATACATAAGGTCTGTCAAGCTGACTTGGGCTGATACAATACTTGCCGCTGTGAGCGCGTACCGCTGCAACTTCGAACCAACAACAATGGCTCGCTGCGATTACGGGCCACCCAGCCCCTCGACAATCCGGGCGGCGCGGCCTATGTAGTCTGGAAGAATTCTAAACTTGCCCCGTCAGGAGGCCTGAACCGTGTTTATCCAGACCGAAGCGACCCCCAATCCGGTGACGCTCAAGTTCATTCCCGGCAAGCCGGTGCTCGCCAGCGGCACTGCCGATTTCCGCTCGCGCAGCGAAGCCGCGGCCTCGCCACTCGCGCAGCGCCTGTTCGACATTGACGGCGTCGAGGGCGTGTTCCTCGGCTCGGACTTCATCTCCGTGACGAAGTCGGATACGGAATGGCAGCACATCAAACCGATGGTGCTGGGTGCCATCATGGAGCACTACTTGTCGGGCGTGGCCGTTGCCAGCTCCGACGGTGCCAACGACGAATCCGAAGGCAACTTCGACCCGGCGGATGCCGAGACAGTCGCCACCATCAAGGACCTTTTGGAAACGCGCGTGCGGCCGGCCGTTGCGCAAGACGGCGGCGACATCACCTTCCACGGGTTCCGCGATGGCATCGTCTACTTGAAGATGCGCGGCGCCTGCTCGGGCTGCCCATCGTCGACGGCGACCCTGCGCCACGGCATCGAAAACCTCCTGCGCCACTTCTGCCCCGAAGTGCAAGAGGTCCAGGCAGCTTAAGCGCTCTCCGCCTCCCTATTGAAGCCCGTCATCCCGTGCGCATCGCGGCGATGAAATCGGTGCGGTGCAGACACGGGATCTCTCTAGATTGGTCAATCTGTAAGAACCCGCGTCTGCGACGCAACGCAAGCGCTGCATCGCGCGCGGTATGACGGGTGATCAACAATTGGAGTATGGCCATGACTACCCGCCTCGACACCGCCACCCTCAACCAGTTGTTCTTCGACGCGCGTTCGCACAACGCCTGGCAACCGCGTGACGTGACGGATGGCACGCTGCGCGAGTTGGTCGACCTCATGAAGTGGGCGCCAACGAGCGCCAACTGCAGCCCTGCGCGCATCGTGTTCGTCAAGTCCGCGGAGGCTAAAGCGCGTTTGAAGCCGCTCCTGATGGACGGCAACGTCGAAAAAACGATGGCCGCACCCGTCACCGCCATCATTGGTCATGATCTGAAGTTTTACGATCATCTGCCCAAGCTCTTTCCGCACGCCGATGCGCGCAGCTGGTTTGCCGGCAACGACGACTTCGCCAACACGAGCGCATTTCGCAACGGCACGCTGCAAGGAGGCTACTTCATTCTGGCGGCGCGCGCGTTGGGTCTCGACTGCGGCCCGATGTCAGGATTCAACAACGCCGGGGTCGATGCTGAATTTTTCGGCGGCACGGATGTGACGTCAAATTTCCTTTGCAATCTGGGAACTGGCGATCCGGCCGGGTTGTTCCCGCGTTCGCCGCGGTTCGCGTTTGACGAGATCGCGAAAATCATCTGAGCCGATGTGACAGCCTTTTTGGCTGACGGCGCGCCAACCGCAGCGTATAGCTGCCTCCATGAATGTCCTTGCCCTCGATACCTGTTTTGGCGCGTGCTCGGTTGCGGTTGGCGTTGGACTTGGAGGTCCGTCACCGAGGACCGAAGAATTTTTCGAGCCGATGTCCTCAGGTCAAGCCGAACGCCTCGTGCCGATGATCGAGGAAGCATTAGTGGCGGCGAAGCTTTCGATGGGCGATATCGACCGGATCGCCGTGACAACGGGACCTGGCACCTTCACAGGAACCCGGATCTGTGTGGCGGCAGCGCGTGCGCTGGCCCTGTCACACAAGATCCCAATCGTAGAGTACTCAAGCCTAGAAGTTTTGGCCCATCATCAAGTGCTCGTTGACGCGTTCAAGGACCGCGATGTGCTGGTTGCGATGCATCCCACTCGCGGCGAGACTTACGTTCAGCATTTCGCAGGCGCAGACCGCAAAGCGAAATCGGAGCCGATGATGTTGCGTTTCGAAGATGCCGCAAAATTGGGAGGCCCACGGGCGATTGCCGTCGTTGGGTCTGCCGCAGATGCCGTCGTCGCGGCCGCTGGGCCGCGCGACATCAGCGCTGCTCACCAAAATCTTCTGCCGCGCATTGGCGACATTCTCTGGACCGCCGCGAACCGCGCACCACTCACCGCACCACCCCGCCCGCTGTACCTCCGCCCGCCCGACGCCAAACCGCAGGACGGCAAATCGCTTCCAAGGGCTCCGCTATGACCGAGACCACACCGCCGCAGCTCGATCCCCGCTATGTCAGTCTGTTGTGGGCCGGTGCCGACCGCGCCGAAGATATGGCCGCACTCCACGCCAAGCTGTTCGATCCGCCGTGGGATGCCGATAGTCTGCGCACGTCCCTCGATCACCCGGCGTCGACCGCGTTCGTTGCCACCCTCGGCGGGCCAAGCAACGTCGTCGGCTTCATCATCGCGCAGATCGTGGCTGACGAGGCTGAGATCCTGACCATCGGCGTCGCGCCCGAGTACCAAAAGAACGGCATCGGCCGGCAGCTTGTGGAGGGGTTGGCTCGGGCCCTGTCTCGTGCAGAGGTTAAGCGGCTCTATCTTGAAGTGGCCGCCGACAATAACGCAGCTGGCTCGCTCTATACACAGGCCGGGTTCGCATTAACCGGCCGGCGCGCTGCCTACTATGAGCGCAAGACCGGGCCAGCGGTGGACGCCATGACGATGTCGCGCACGTTGTAGCGTCTCATCAACCACCTGTTCCGGTGCGCGATGGACGCCCCAGCGGGCAACTTCTATAACGGTTGGGCCTTGAGATTCGTCCACCGTAGCCCGCTGCCGGACATGACCTTGACCAAAACCAAAGTACCGACGGGACTGGAAGTGCTGTGCACGCAGCACGGGCTGCGCATGACCGGCCAGCGCCGTGTCATCACGCGCGTGCTGGCAGAAGCGCACGATCACCCGGACGCCGACGAGGTTTACAGGCGTGCCAACGCTATTGATGGGCGCATTTCCCTATCGACGGTTTATCGCACGGTGAAGCTGCTTGAGACCAAAGGCATTCTGGAAAAGCACGAATTCGGACATGGCCGCGCGCGCTATGAAGCCTCGCAGCGTGGCCATCATGACCATCTGATTGACGTCGCCACGGGCCGCGTCATCGAGTTCAAAAACGAAGCAATCGAGAAGCTGCAGGAGCAGATTGCGCGTCAGCATGGCTACAAGTTGATCGGCCATCGCCTTGAACTCTACGGCGTTGCTATCAAGCCGCCGAAGAAGACGCCATGAGCGATCGCCGTTTGCGCGCGCCGAGTGGGTGATGCGATGGGCACGTTGCGTGCGGCCTCAATTCTCTCCGGTTTTTTGGCACTGACCCTTCCGCTGATGCCGGTGCAAGCGGTTCTGGTGCGCGTGTCGACCAAAGCCGCGCGCGGCTTTCCCCACTGGTATCACCGGCAGGTGTGCAAAATCATCGGCGTGCGGCTCGACATTCAAGGCGCCGTCGTCCGCGATGCACCGGTCCTGCTGATTGCCAACCATTCATCGTGGCTCGACATTCCGGTGTTGTCGGCGGTGGCGCCGGTCTCGTTCGTGGCCAAGAAGGAAGTCGGGTCCTGGCCGTTCGTGTCGTCGCTTGCGCGGCTGCAGAGAACCGTTTTTGTCGATCGTCAGCGCCGCTCCGCCGTTGGTGAGACCGCCGGGGAAATCGCGCAGCGGCTCGCCAGCGGCGATGCCATTGTGCTGTTTGCTGAAGGCACCTCAAGCGACGGCAATCGCGTGCTGCCATTCCTGTCGTCGCTATTTGCTGCGGCCAAGCCATATTCAAGTGCACAACAATCGGGCTCGCGCGCCGTCGTTCAAACGATCTCGGTCGTCTACACACACCTGCACGGGGTCCCGTTCGGGCGCGCCGACCGTCCGCATACCGGCTGGTATGGGGATATGGAGATGCAAAGTCATGCCTGGGCGCTGCTGAAAGGCGGCCCACTCACCGTATCGATCACTGTTGGGCCGCCGGTCCCGCTCGATCAGTTCCGCGATCGCAAGGATCTGGCTGAAAGAACGGAGTTTGCCGTTCGCGAGCAGGTTGTGCGCACGCTGAGAGCACGACCGGCTGACGAGCCGCTGACTGTGGTGCGTCCGCCGCAATCTCCGCGGAAATCGCCCGTGCGCACCGCCGCCAGTTCAAATTGGCAGTAAGACAGTTGTTCACAACGGGTTGCGATCCAGGACTGGACTCAGCCGTCCAGAAATGGTGCAGTGCAACAATAATGTTGTAACTTCTGCGTTAACGGGATTGGAATTGGCCTTGGTTAAGCTCAACCTTCCCATTTCAGCGTCGAATAAGGACGGCGGCATGGCCGGCGCCAAGAAGGTATTCGTCAAGACGTTCGGTTGCCAAATGAACGTCTACGACAGCGAACGCATGACCGAGGCGCTGACGGCCGAGGGCTACTCCGAGACCGCAACCGTTGAAGACGCTGACCTCGTCATTCTCAACACCTGCCACATTCGCGAGAAGGCTGTCGAAAAAGTCTACTCGGATCTCGGCCGCATCCGCCAAGTCAAAGAGGCGCGTGAACTGGCTGGCAAATCGACCGTGGTGACGGTAGCTGGCTGCGTGGCGCAAGCCGAAGGATCTGAGATCTCGCGCCGCGCGCCGGTCGTTGATCTCGTGGTCGGTCCGCAAAGCTATCATCGCCTACCCGAACTGCTGGGTGATCTGGCCCGTGGTGGCAAGCAACGCATCGAAACTGCGTTCCCAGACGAAGAAAAGTTTGCCCATCTTCCCGCCGACCGGCAGGTGAAGTCTCCAGCGGCGTTCCTCACGGTTCAGGAAGGCTGCGATAAGTTCTGCACGTTCTGCGTCGTGCCCTATACCCGCGGCATGGAGTATTCGCGCAGCGTTGCCGATCTTGAAAAAGAAGCCCGCCGCCTCGTTGCCAAGGGCGTGCGCGAACTGACGCTGCTTGGCCAGAACGTCAACGCCTATCACGGCGAAAATCACGCAGGACGGCCCGTTTCATTGGCGAATTTGATTGCGCACCTCAGCCAGATCGACGGCCTTGAGCGCATCCGCTACATGACCAGTCATCCACGTGACATGGGCGATGATCTCATCGCCGCCCACGGCAGCAACGCCAAGCTGATGCCGTATCTTCATTTGCCGGTGCAGTCGGGTTCCGATCGCATTCTCGCGGCCATGAACCGTAAGCATACAGCGGTCCACTACGTGCGAATCATCGAGAAGGTGCGCGCCGCCCGGCCCGATATCGCGCTGTCGACCGACATCATTGTCGGCTTCCCAGGCGAGACCGATGCCGATTTCCAGGCGACGCTGGACCTCGTTTCCAGCATTGGCTTTGCGCAATCGTTTTCCTTCAAGTACAGCCCGCGCCCCGGCACACCAGCGGCCACCATCGACGGGCAATTGTCCGAAGACGTCAAGAACGAGCGGCTGCAGCGGCTGCAGGATATGCTCGAAGCTCAACAGCAGCAGTTCAACACGGCCAGCGTCGGCAAGACGCTGCCCGTGCTCTTCGAACGCACCAGCCGCAACGACGGCTATCTGGTCGGCCGTTCACCCTATTTGCAGCTGGTTCACGCCGAGGCGGACCCCCGCTGGCTGGGGCGCATCATGCCTGTTGCAATCTCTAGCTGTAGCAGCAACAGTCTTTCAGGTGTCGTCAGACCCTCATAAGACTCAAGTCATGTCGTGAACGAGCAGTGCAATGACCGGCTGGAGGCTTTGCGTCCGGGTGACGCCGCCCTATGATGCATCCGGTTCGGTGCACGTGCGAGTCAGTGCGCAAAGCAGCCAGCAGGAGACCTGATTGAGCGGATTTCGCGGGCAAGCCGCACCAGGCGCCGGACGAGCGCCCAAGTCGCAGACGGCAACAGCAAAAGTTGTCGTTCCTTTCGAGGACAATCGTGCGCTCACGAGCGTGCTGGGGGAGTTCGACGCTCACCTCGCCCTGCTCGAAGACCGCTTCGGCATCGAGGCGCACGCCCTTGGCAATGTGGTCACACTAACCGGCTCGGAGCCAAGCTGCGCTCTTGCGCGCGGCGTGCTCGAGGAGATTTACAAGCGCGCGCTCAAAGGTGAGGCGATCAGTTCCGGCGATTTTGACGGGCTTATCCGCCACGCGCGGACGGAAAGCACCCCGTCCGAGGGTCAGGCACAGATCGCAACGCGCCGCCGCGTCGTCAAGGCCCGGACGCAAGCACAAAGCGCCTACATCCGTGCGCTCGACAAAGTTGATCTCGTGTTTGGTGTCGGCCCTGCGGGCACCGGCAAGACCTATCTTGCGGTTGCCTACGCAGCGCAGTGTCTTGAGCGCGGTATGATCGAGCGCATTATTCTCTCGCGTCCCGCTGTTGAGGCGGGCGAACGCCTGGGGTTCTTGCCCGGCGACATGAGAGAAAAAGTCGATCCCTATCTGCGGCCCCTGTACGATGCGCTGGATGACGTGCTGCCGCCGGAGAAGGTCGAGCGCGATCTGGAAACCGGCGTCATCGAAATTGCGCCGCTAGCCTTTATGCGCGGGCGCACGCTCGCCAACGCGTTCGTAATCCTGGACGAAGCCCAGAACACGACGGCCATGCAAATGAAAATGTTCCTGACCCGCTTGGGAGAAAACTCCAAGATGGTTGTGACGGGCGACCCCTCTCAAATCGACTTGCCGCCCGGCGTCAAGTCCGGCCTCGACGAAGCAGTTGGCTTGCTCGATGGCGTTGAGGGCATCGACGTCGTGCGCTTTTCGGCGGCTGATGTCGTCCGGCGCGATCTCGTCGCCAAGATCGTCGCAGCCTATGACCGGGCAAGCGGGAAGAAAGTCTGATGCCCGACTCAAGCGACAGTCGAAGTTCGCGCGCTGAGCCATCAAAGCAATTCGAGTGGCTGACCGTCAGCGTCCTTCTTGACGACGGCCATTGGCCGAACTTCGAGGTCAGCGAGCGCTTGATTTTGTCCGCGGCCACAGCGTTGAGCGTCCACCCAGCGTTTCGGAAAAACAAGCCCGCGGAAGCCTGCGTAGCGTTGAGCAGTGACGCGGCGGTCCGCAAGCTCAACGCGAACTATCGCAAAAAAGATAAGCCGACGAATGTGCTGTCATTTCCGGCCAACCCATCATTCCCAAGAGACGTTGAAGGCATTTGCCAGCTCGGAGACATTGTCATCGCCGGCGAAACAGTCGAGCGCGAATCCAGCGAGCAGGAGATTGCACCGGCCCATCATCTGCAGCATCTTGTCATACACGGGCTGCTCCACCTGCTCGGCTACGATCATGAAACAAGCGCAGACGCCCGGAAGATGGAAGGCCTTGAGATTGAAATTCTGGCCGGCCTTGGCATTGCCAACCCGTATACAGAGCCTCTGATTGCTGCCGTTGAACCCGCAGCACGCACCACCGGTTGATTGGATTTTTACAAGACTCACATGACCAGCGACGCGACCAACGGCAAAATAAGTCCGGCACTGAATGGGGATGACGACACGCGCGCTTCGACGGCGCTCGGATGGTTTTCGGGGCTCCTTGCCCGTCTCGGCCTACAAGGCCAGCCGACGCTCCGCGATACGATTGAAGACGCGCTCAAAGCCGAGGCCACGGCCGGTGGTCCGTTTTCGACGGAAGAGCGAGCGATGCTCATTCGTCTGCTGCGGTTTGGTGCGAGCCGTGTCGATGACGTCATGGTGCCGCGCGCCGACATCATTGCCGTCGATGAAGGTGAGCCAATCCACGAACTCGTCATGACGTTTGAGGAGGCCGGTATCTCGCGCATCCCCGTGTTCCACGAAACACTCGATGATCCGCGCGGCATGATCCACATAAAGGATCTGTTCCGTTGGCTATCGGCGGAAGCAGCAGGCCGCCCGCTCATCGACCCGGCTGTGCGTGGCGAAGCCCGTTCTGAGACATCCAAGGCCGCGCCGGAAGTTGCAGGAGACGCTGCTCCGCCGCCAAAACCGGACCTGTCACGCCTGGATCTCACGCGGCCGATCTCGTCAGCCAAAATCCGCCGGCCCGTGCTCTACGTACCGCCGTCGATGCCAGCCATCAATTTGCTGATCCGGATGCAAACCTCACGTGTGCACATGGCACTCGTCGTCGACGAATATGGCGGCACCGATGGGCTCGTGACCATTGAAGATCTGGTCGAGCAAATTGTCGGCAATATCGAAGACGAGCATGACGAGGAAGAAGCAGCCCACGTGGTCGACGATCCCAAGCTCGGTCTTGTGGCGTCCGGACGCACGCCCATCAGCGAACTTGAGGAACGCTTCGGCCTGAAACTTTTGACCGCGGATGAAGAAGAAGACATCGATACGCTTGGCGGCTTGGTGTTCTCCATCGTTGGCCGCGTGCCGGCACGTGGCGAACTGGTGCGCCACGCCTCTGGTATTGAGTTTGAGATTCTCGACGCTGACCCCCGCCGCGTGAAGAAGCTGAAAATCCACAAACCGCGTAAGCCCGGTCCTGCCCCTGCGGGGCCAGGCCGTCCAGCAGCGTCTTGAGGCGCTGGCGTGGATGTTCCCCATTCGCCCAAAGCGATGTCTGATCTTGGCAGCGGCGTGATCAGCTGGACCGGCCGTGTCCATCACGTAGTGACAACGGCGCGAGGCTGGAAGCGGGCCGGGATCGCGGCACTCGCCGGACTTGTGTCCGTGCTGGCGATGGCGCCGTTCCACATCTGGCCCGTGCTGTTTGTGACGATGCCGGTCCTGGTGTGGTTGATTGAGCCGCTAACTGGCGAGGTGCAGTCAGCTCGGGCACCGCTCATTCGTGCTTTCAAAAACGGGTGGTGGTTTGGTTTCGGGTATTTCTTCGCCGGATTGTTCTGGGTCGGCGAAGCGTTTCTTGTCGAAGCCGACACGTTTGGCTGGCTGTTGCCGTTCGCGGTGACGCTCTTGCCCGCCGGACTGGCGTTGTTCTATGGCGCGGCAGCTGCCTTCACGCACGCGATCTGGCGGCCCGGCCTCGCCGGATTGTTGCTCATGGCCGTCGTATTCGCGGGCGCGGAGTGGCTGCGCGGGCATCTTTTCACGGGCTTTCCGTGGAACGTGCTCGGCTATGCGATTACACAGCCGCTCGTCCTGATGCAGTCCGCGTCGGTGATTGGCATTTATGGACTGACCTTGTGGGTGGTGCTGATCTTTGCGGCTCCCCTGGTTCTCGCCGTTGAACAGCGGACCACGTGGCCAGGACTTGCCATTGCCATCATTTCGCTGATGGCTTTTTCGGCATTCGGCGCGCTGTACTCCAACGGCACGGATGGCGCATCACTCGACGGTCCGCGCGTGCGCATCGTGCAACCGAGCGTGCTGCAACGTGAAAAGTGGCTACCCGAAAAGCAGGCCGAGATTTTCCAGCTGCATCTTGATCTATCGCGCCAGAACGCCAAAGGCGAACGCGACGGCATGACGGGCATCACGCATGTCATCTGGCCCGAGGCGGCCATGCCATTCAAACCGCTGGAACAGCCGCGCGCGCTCGAAGAAATCGGAAAGCTGTTACCGGCCGGCGCACATCTCGTGTCAGGTGGCCTGCGCGTTGAAACGGCACCTGGACCCAATGGCGAGGCTCGAAAGCGCGCCTATAACAGCCTCATGGTGTTTGGCGCTGGCGGGAGCCTGGCTGCAATCTACGACAAAATCCATCTCGTCCCGTTTGGCGAGTATCTGCCGTACCAATCCGTGCTCGAGAGGATCGGCCTTCAACAGCTGACACGCCAGCGCGGCGGGTTCGCGACCGGGCAAACGCCGCGGCCGCTGATCTCACTGCCGGGATTGCCGCCGATAGCGGGCTTGATTTGCTACGAGGCGATTTTTCCCACCGCCGTCGTGCAAAGCTCCGAACGGCCGGGCTTGCTCATCAACATCACCAACGATGGCTGGTTTGGCAACACGACAGGCCCGCGCCAGCATCTTCACCAAACGCGCGTGCGGGCAGTCGAAGAGGGCCTGCCGGTATTGCGGGCGGCCAATAACGGCATTTCAGCCGTGATCGACGGCAACGGCCGCCTATTGCAGTCGCTCGGCATGAACGAGCGTGGAGTTATCGACAGCGTTATACCCAGAGCGCGTCCCGCGACACTTTACGCGCAGTTTGGCGACTGGATGTTTCTCGCCAACGTGCTTGCGTTCTTTTTCGTTGTAGCAGTGATAGGGCGCTGGCAGATAGATTGACCAAATGATGATTGCAGACCATGTGTTTCTTGGTGTTACATTCCGCCACTTTTTTGCTTATCGGACGGTTTCCATGGCATTTGCAGTAGACCCAAGGTTGACGTGAGCAGTATCCGCACCTAGGAATTGCGTTAGGATTGAGGTCTATCGATGGGTAATAGGCAAGGCATGATCGCGGAAGAAAAGAACGTTCCGGGACCGCCGGATACTGACGAGCGCAACAGCTCGCGGCGCCCGAACCCGATTGATGCCCACGTGGGAACACGCGTCCGCTTGCGCCGGATGTTGCTCGGCATGAGCCAAGAGCGGCTTGGCGAGCATCTGGGGCTTACCTTCCAGCAGGTTCAAAAATACGAGAAGGGTGTCAACCGGATTGGTGCCAGCCGCCTATTCGACCTGGCGCACGTTCTGGGCGTGCCGATCCAGTTTTTCTACGACGAAGTCCCGGCCGGTACGATGCCGGCCCACTCAGCCCCTGGCTTTTCAGATCGCCCAGCGGAAAGCTATGTCGTCGATTTCCTATCGACCCGCGAAGGACTTGAGCTGAATAAAGCGTTCGTCCGCATTCAGGACCCCAAAGTCCGCCGCTCGATCGTCGATATGGTCCGCGCTATGGCGGGCGAAGCGGGCACCGGTACTGACGGGCCTTAAGTCTGGCTCCAGCGGTACGGTGCTTCGCAGCTGAAAATCGCTGTGCATGACTGGACCTGACACGCTGCACTGTGCGCTGTGGCGCGCTTGACCGGCCCACCAAAGACTGCAAAACAACGGCGGCTTTCATTTGCGCCGGACCGGCGCCAACCATTGGGGATCGCGGTGGCTCGTAAGTCTTTTCTCTTCACCAGTGAATCGGTTTCGGAAGGCCATCCAGACAAGGTCTGTGACCGAATCTCCGATGAGGTGGTCGATGCCTTCTATCGCGAGGGAGCCAAAGAGGGCGTTGATCCTTGGTCGCTTCGCGCGGCTTGCGAAACGATGGCCACCACCAATCGCGTGATCATTGCCGGCGAGTATCGAGGGCCCCGTGGTGTCACCGTCGCCACCATTCAGGATCTAACACGCAAGGCTATCAAAGACATCGGCTATGAGCAGGATGGGTTCCACTGGGCCAACACCAACATTGAAGTTCTGCTGCATGGGCAATCCGCGGATATTGCCGCCGGCGTCGATGCCAAGCAGCCGAGCAATCAAGAAGAGGGCGCGGGCGACCAAGGCATCATGTTCGGCTACGCTTGCACCGATACGCCGGAACTGATGCCGGCGCCCATCTACTACGCTCACAAAATTCTTGAAGACCTCGCGAATGCGCGCAAGGCGAAGTCGGGCGACGCCGCCAAGCTGGGGCCAGACAGCAAAAGCCAAGTGACCGTACAGTATGAAAACGGCAAACCCGTCGGTGTTACGCAGATCGTCGTCTCGCACCAGCATGTCGTTGAAGACCTGACGTCGAATCAGGTTCGCGCGATCATCGAGCCGTACGTGCGCAAGGCCCTGCCGGAGGGATGGATCTCCAAGGACACCGTCTGGCACATCAACCCCACAGGCAAGTTCTTCATCGGCGGACCAGATGGCGATTGCGGTCTCACAGGCCGTAAAATCATCGTTGATACCTACGGCGGCGCGGCACCTCATGGTGGCGGCGCGTTCTCGGGCAAAGACCCAACGAAAGTTGATCGCTCGGCAGCTTATGCGTCGCGGTATCTCGCCAAGAACGTCGTTGCTGCTGGCTTAGCGGACCGTTGCACCATTCAAGTGTCGTACGCCATTGGCGTTGCCAAGCCGCTGTCGATTTACGTCGACACGCACGGCACGGGCAAAGTGGAGGAAGCAGCGCTTGAAAAGGCCTTGGAGGCGGCAATAGACCTGTCGCCGCGCGGGATCCGCACGCATCTTGACCTCAATAAGCCGATCTATGCCCGCACGTCCGCCTACGGCCACTTCGGCCGCGCGCCAGACAAAGACGGCGGCTTCTCTTGGGAAAAGACCGACCTCGCCGCTAAGATCAAGGCCAGCGTGTAGCAGCACATTGCGCGTTTGAAGTTGCGCGCGGCCGCGTTGAGACATTCTCTGCGGCCGCTCGGCTTTTCAGCGATCCTCTCACTGGCAGGCACACTGGAAATCGGGTATCTTTAATGAATGAATGAGCGTGTCAGATCCATCTTCGCTGAAGCCCAGAAGCTCGCGCCCGCCGAGTGGGAGGAGCTTGCGGAGCTCTTGCTGGCAACGATCGAGGCCGATCCTGAGATTGAAAAAGCGTGGGCCGGCGAAATCGCCGATCGGATCAGCGCGCACGAACGTGGTGAAATGTCAGTGCGTCCAGCGAGCGAGGTTCTGGCCAAGTATCTAGCAAAATGAATCAACACAAGCGCGCTGCTACCTTCGAAACGCGCTTCGAAGATCACGAACTGCGATCGTTTGGCCGTAAGCGTGGGCGGGCGCTGAGTCCACGGCAGCGGGGGCTGTTCGTTGATGTGCTCCCTCACGTCTCCATTGATCTAACGAGCCCAGCTGCTACCCCGCTGACGCACCTCTTCGAGACCCCAACGACCGGCGTCTGGCTCGAAATCGGCTTCGGTGGCGGCGAACACCTCGTTCACCACGCCGATCGCAATCCCGGTATCGGCCTCATAGGCGCGGAACCGTTTGAGGATGGCGTCGTCAAAGTTCTTGATGCCATTCACACCAAGGCGCTGGCCAATGTCCGCCTCCACGCCGACGACGCGCGCCCCCTGTTGCGCTGGCTACCTGCCGCCTCCATCGAAAGGGCCTTCATTCTCTTTCCAGACCCCTGGCCAAAGAAGAAGCACGTGAAGCGGCGGCTGGTGTCGGCGCAAACGCTGGGGCTGTTGGCGGGCGCCCTGAAGCCGGGCGCTGAATTGCGCGTGGCAACCGACATTGGCGATTATGCCCGCACCGTCTTACTGGCCATCCGCCAACACGGTGCATTCGATTGGGCCGCCAAGTCGCCTGAGGATTGGCGCCAGCCGTGGCCCGATTGGCCGGGCACCCGGTACGAGGCGAAAGCGATGCGAGAAGGCCGCCGATGTCACTATTTTACGTTTCTGAGGCGGCCTACCGTCTGATGCCGAAAAATGGTTCCCAGCACCAGTCTTGGTAAATCTGCACAATTCACCTTGCAATAACTGGCACTTTTGAGTATTTTATGAGTGCTCATGATCATCTCAACTCTTGAGAGTGGGCCCGCAAGGGTCCGCTCTTTTTCTTTTTGGCCCATGGTTTCTTGATCAGAGCTGCTAATAGTCTTTTGACGGACGGACGACCGATGCAGGCCGCGATGAGCGCCCCGAACGACCGATTCTTGAGTGAAACAGGACTGGCCGCGACCTTGGCCACCCTGATCGAACCTGTTGTGGTCAGCCTGGGCTTCCGGCTCGTGCGAGTCAGCATTTCAGGGCGCGAAGGCAAGACCGTCCAGATCATGGCCGAGCGGCCCGATGGGTCCATGACCATCGAAGACTGTGAATCGATTTCCCGCCAGCTTTCGCCGTTGCTTGATGCCAACGATGTGGTGGCGGAAGCCTACCGGTTGGAAGTGTCATCGCCGGGCATCGACCGGCCCCTGGTCCGGCCGAGCGATTTCGAGGATTGGGCCGGCTACGAAGCCAAGATTGAATTGAAGCAGCCGCTCGAAGGCCGCAAACGGTTCCGCGGACGGTTGGATGGATTTGAAACAGGCGAAGTGCGCATTGAAGTCGATCTCGACCAGATTGGCCTCACCACTCTCGGGCTCCCCGTCAGCCTGATTTCGGAAGCGCGCCTCGTTTTGACGGACGATCTCATTCGCGAGGCTCTCACGCGCGCGAAGAAACAAGGTAGAACCGGATTTTCGGATGGTGCCGAGCCGGACGATTATGAAGTGGAGGACAATTGATCATGGGCGTCGCAGGTGTCAGTGCCAACCGGCTTGAGTTACTGCAGATTGCAGAGTCAGTCGCGCGCGAGAAGTCCATCGACCGCAAGATTGTGATTGAAGCGATGGAGAACGCGATCCAGAAAGCGGCCAAATCCCGCTATGGCGCGGAGAACGACATCCGCTGCGAGATCGATCCCAAGACCGGCGAAACCAAGTTGTCGCGGGTGCTGGCGGTCGTCGACCAGATCGAAAATGAGTCGACCCAGATCATGCTGGCCGACGCTCAGAAGCGCAATCCAGATGCCAAACTCGGCGACCTGATTGCCGAAAGCCTGCCGCCGTTGGAGTTTGGCCGCGTCGCGGCCCAAAACGCCAAGCAGGTCATTGTTCAGCAAGTGCGTGAAGCCGAACGCGACCGCCAGTTTGGTGAGTACAAGGATCGCATTAGCGAAATCATCAATGGCACGGTGAAGCGCGCCGAGTACGGCAACGTCATCGTCGACTTGGGCCGCGCCGAAGGCATCATTCGCCGCGATGAAATGATCCCACGCGAGAACGTCAAGTACGGCGATCGCATTCGCGCCTACATCTACGACGTGCGCCGCGAACCGCGTGGTCCGCAAATCTTCCTGTCGCGCGCCCGGCCGGAGTTCATGTCGAAGTTGTTCGCCCAGGAAGTGCCTGAGATCTATGACGGCGTTGTCGAAATCAAGTCGGTCGCTCGCGATCCCGGCTCGCGTGCCAAAATTGCCGTGATTTCGAAGGATTCCTCGATTGATCCCGTCGGCGCGTGCGTCGGCATGCGCGGCGCGCGCGTGCAGGCTGTCGTCAACGAGTTGCAGGGCGAGAAGGTCGATATCATTCAGTGGAACCCCGATGCCGCGAGCTTCATCGTCAACGCATTGGCCCCGGCTGAAGTGTCCAAGGTCGTGCTTGACGAAGATTCCAATCGCATCGAAGTTGTGGTTCCCGAAACTCAGCTATCGTTGGCCATCGGGCGGCGTGGCCAAAACGTAAGGCTCGCCTCGCAGTTGACGGGTTGGGATATCGATATCCTAACGGAAGCTGAGGAAAGCGAGCGCCGTCAGAAGGAATTCGCTGAGCGCTCTGCTGTGTTTATGGAAGCCCTTGATGTTGACGAGGTGATCGCTCAGCTCTTGGTGACGGAAGGGTTCGCGTCGGTTGAAGAAGTCGCGTTCGTTGATTTGGCGGAAGTGACTCATATCGAAGGGTTCGACGAGAACATGGCCAACGAAATTCAGACACGTGCGCGCGAGTACTTGGAAAAGCAGGAAGCCGATCGCGATGCCAAGCGCCGGGAACTGGGCGTTTCCGACGATCTCGCCCGTGTCGCCGGTGTCACAACCGCAATGCAAGTCGCCTTCGGCGAAAACGGCATCAAGTCGCTCGAAGACTTGGCCGACTGCGCCACGGACGACCTTGTCGGATGGACCGAGCGCAAGAAGGAAAAGGACAGCGAGCCAGTGCGCCATAAGGGCGTACTCGATGGCTTTGAAATCAGCCGCAAGGACGCCGAAGACATGATCATGTCGGCGCGCGTTCTGGCCGGCTGGATATCGGAAGACGACTTGGCACCAGCGGCCACAGAGAGCGATGGCGAAGTTGACGATGAGGCAGATGCCTCACCCGGCGCTTAAGGCCCTGAGTGATGCGGGAGGCGGAAACACATTGGCGGATGGCCGCAAGGCACGGCGATCGGACATGGAGGACGAGCCCGATGGGCCGCTTCGCCTGTGCGCCGTTTCGCGCCTTGAGCGGCCCGTCGATGAACTGATCCGTTTCGTTGCTGATCCATCGGGCCAGATCTTTGCTGACGCCGGCCACCGCCTGCCAGGGCGCGGCGTTTGGATAACGGCCGAAAAACCGGTCGTGGCGGAGGCCGTCAAGTCCAAGGCGTTTGCAAAAAGCCTGAAACGGGCCGTCACGGTCGCTGCGGACTTGGCCGATCAGGTTGACGCGCTTCTGTTGCGCCGTGCGCTGAACGCCCTGTCGCTGGCCAATAAAGCCGGGCACGTGACGCCTGGATTCGCCCAGGTCGAGGCCCTGATCGAAAAAGGGTCCGTGGTGCTGCTTCTGCATGCCGCGGACGCCGCCGAGGGCGGGCAGGACAAGCTTGACCGCAAATTCAAGGCCATTGCCCGGGATCGCGGCCTTCCGGCCACCATTTCTACGATGTTCACGATCGAACAAATGAGCTTGGCCATGGGGCGGTCAAATGTGGTACATGCTGCCCTCATAAAAGGCGGAGCGACGAAGAAGCTGTTGAGCGAAGCCGGGCGCCTTGAGCGCTACCGGCGGCCCGCGGCTTCTGTACTGCAGTCTCAATCGCCACCACTTCCTGAGGTTTGAACGGATATCGCATGACGGAAACGAAGGACTCTGCCGACAATACGCTCCGCCCTGGCGGCACGGGAACCGCCGCCTCCGGAGCGACGCCCGCGGGCGGGCGCAAGCCTCTGTCCCTGCAGCGAACGGTGGAGTCGGGACATGTGCGCCAGAACTTCAGCCATGGCCGTTCTAAATCGGTGGTCGTTGAGAAGCGCAAGACTCGCAAGCTCGGAGCACCCGGATCAGCAGAAGCCGAATCGCCGGCCGCCGCGCCAGCCGCACCCGTAGTGGAAAAGGTCCAAGCCAGGGCGCCCGAACGGCCCGTGCGCACAGAGTCGCGGCCGGACCCATCCCGTTCGCATGTGTTGCGTCCCGAGGAACGCGAAGCCCGCACCCGCGCGCTGACGGAAGCCCGTAAGCAAGCGGTCATCGATGATGCGGCTCAGGCCGAACTGCGTAGGGCCGCCGAAGCCGACCTCCTCGCAAATCCGCTGCCCGCCCCTGCGCCAGCACCCGCACCTACTTCGACGGCACCGGTGGTTGCGCCGTCAGTGGCACCGGCAGCCCGAGCACCCGTACGCCCCGAAGGCCCCCCGTCATCCGACGCGCCACGCCCAGTGGCACCGCGTCCGCGTCCTGGCCCAACAAGTTACAACGCTGCGCACCAGACGCGCGAAGGTGGCCGCCCCAGAGAGATCAATATTCCTCGTGCGCCCGCCCCGGTTGAACGGGCACCGGTCGAACCGCCTAAGGGCAAGGACGCGCGCGGCGAAGTCCGGGCCCGGCCGGTTGCTGCTGAGGCGGGAGATGATGAAGAAACACGTTTGATCAAGCGCGGCGGCAAGATCGTACGTACGCCGGTCAAGGTCGTCACTGAAGAAAAGCGCGAACGCATCAAGCTGACGATCAACAACGCCTTCGATCAGCAACAGCGCGAACGGTCGCTGGCGTCGCTTAAGCGCAAGCGGGAACGTGAAAAGCTGAAGGCCATGGGCATTCAGCAGCCGCGCGACAAAATCGTGCGGGAAGTGATCATTCCCGAAGCGATCACTATTCAAGAGCTATCAAACCGCATGACGGAACGCGCTGTCGACCTCATCAAGATCTTGATGAAGGAAGGCGCGATGCACAAGATCACCGACGTGATCGATGCGGACACCGCAGAGTTGCTGGTGCAGGAATTTGGCCATACGGCCAAGCGCGTCTCGGAAGCCGACGTTGAGACGGGCTTTATCCGCGGCAAAGATGACGTCCATGACGAAAACATGGTGTCGCGTGCACCTGTCGTGACCATCATGGGTCACGTCGACCACGGCAAGACCTCGCTGCTCGACGCCATCCGCCAGACCAACGTTGTTAGTGGCGAAGCGGGCGGCATCACACAACACATCGGTGCCTATCAGGTTATGACGCCGGCCGGTCACAAGGTGACCTTCATCGACACGCCCGGCCACGCTGCGTTCACCGCCATGCGCGCCCGCGGTGCCAAGGTGACGGACATTGTCGTGCTCGTGGTTGCTGCTGACGACGGCGTCATGCCGCAAACGGTCGAGGCCATCAATCACGCCAAGGCCGCCGGCGTTCCGATCATTGTCGCAATCAACAAGATCGACAAACCGCAGTCGGATGCGAGCCGCGTCCGCACGGATTTGTTGCAGCACGAAATCGTTGTTGAAAGCATGGGTGGCGAAACGCTGGAAGTGCCGGTGTCGGCGCTCAAGCGCACCAACCTTGATAAACTCTTAGAAGCAATTCACCTGCAGTCTGAAATCCTTGACCTCAAGGCCAATACGGAACGATCGGCCGAAGGCATCGTCATCGAAGCCAAGCTCGAACGTGGCCGCGGCCCTGTCGGCACCGTGCTCGTGCAGCGCGGCACGCTGCGCGTCGGCGACATCGTCGTGGCCGGCTCAGCGTGGGGCCGCGTCCGCGCGCTGATTGATGATCATGGCGCCAATACGCAATCAGCGGGCCCGTCTGTTCCTGTCGAAGTCCTGGGCTTTGACGCCGCGCCTGAGGCGGGCGATCAGATCGCGGTCGTCGAAAGCGAAGCGCGCGCTCGTGAAATCACCGACTATCGTATCCGCAAGCGTCGCGAGACGCTGGGCGCTGCTGGCACCAAGAGCTCGCTTGAGCAGATGATGCAGCAGCTCAAGGAAGCTGGCCGCAAGGACTTCAACCTGCTCATCAAGGGTGACGTGCAGGGCTCGGTCGAAGCCATTATCGGCGCTCTCAAAAAGCTCGGCACAGAAGAAGTCGAAGCCCGCCTCGTGCACTCTGGCGTCGGCGGTATCACGGAATCGGATATCGCGCTTGCCAACGCCTCGAAGGCGGTTGTTGTCGGCTTCAACGTCCGCGCCAACGAACAAGCCAAGCGCGCAGCTGACAATCAGGGCATCGAAATCCGCTACTACAACATCATCTACGATCTAGTCGACGATGTGAAAGCGGCCATGTCCGGCCTGCTCGCGCCGACCATTCGCGAAGTGTTCTTGGGCAATGCCGAAATCATGCAGGTATTTAATATCTCAAAGACCGGCAAGGTCGCCGGTTGCCGGGTTGTCGAAGGCAAGGTTCAGCGCGGCGGCAAGGTGCGCCTAATCCGCGACAACGTTGTCATCCACGAAGGCACGCTGTCGATCCTGAAGCGCTTCAAGGACGACGTGAAGGAAGTGCCGTCGGGTCAAGAGTGCGGAATGTCATTTGCCAACTACCAGGATATCCGCGAAGGCGACACCATCGAGTGCTTCAACGTCGAGACGATAACCCGGACGCTATAATGGGACTGGGTTATAGGGATTAGAGACTAGATGGGCGAGGTTCGGTCCTACAAGGATCGAGTGGTCTGGCAGAAGGGTATGGACCTCGCGGAAGCAGCCTACCAACTCGCAAAGTTGATGCCTCGAACTGAGGAGTACCGGTTGACCAGCCAATTGTTGCGGGCAGCCGCCTCCGTTCCAGCCAATATTGCGGAAGGCAACGCTCGTGCGACGCGCAAAGACTATGCGCATTTCATAAGTATCGCGCGGGGTTGCGTTGCTGAGGTGGAGACGTTCTTGCAGTTGGCGGTTCGAGTTGAACTGGTCAAGCCGGATCAGGCTTCCACGGCTATCGTGTTAGCCGATGAGTTGGGGCGAATGCTCAATGTGATGCGAGAGCGCCTGTCCAAAAATCCGGATTGAGTTCTGAAACAATAGTCCCTAATCCCTAAAACCTAATCCCTTACAAGAGGCCGCTGGCGGTCCAACTCCGCTGCGGGGTCTGAACGTGACTCGTAAGAAAAAAATGCCCAAAGGCGGCGTCTCGCAGCGCATGTTGCGGATTGGCGAAATGGTCCGCCATAATCTATCGGAACTGCTCACCCGTGGCGAAATCCACGATGATGTGCTGGCGTCGCATGTCGTCACCATCCCTGAAGTGCGCATCTCGCCCGATCTCAAGCTCGCAACCGCTTACGTCATGCCGCTCGGCGGTAAGGACACCGCAGCGGTGATCGCAGCGCTGGAGCGCCACAAGAAGTTTATCCGCACCCAAATCGCACACACGTTGAACCTGAAGTACGCCCCCGATATCCGCTTCCGCGAAGATCAAACTTTCGAAGAAGTGAACCGCATCGACGCGCTGCTGTTCAGCGAAAAAGTGCGCCGGGATGTGGAGAAGAAGTAAGGAAAAGCCCCCTCGCCCCGTGAAGGACGGGGAGAGGGAATGGAGCCCCAATGTCACGCCGCAAAAAAGGTAATCCGGTTCACGGCTGGCTGGTGCTCGACAAGCCGCTGGGGCTGACGAGCACGCAGGCGCTCGCCCGCGTCAAGCGCATGTTCCAAGCGCAGAAAGCCGGGCACGCGGGCACCCTCGATCCGCTGGCCACGGGCATCTTGCCGATCGCGTTTGGCGAGGCGACGAAGACGGTCCCGTTCGCGGTCGATGGCGAGAAGAGCTACCGATTCACGGTGCAGTGGGGTGTTGAAACCGACACCGACGACAGCGAAGGCCGCAGCATCCGCTCTAGCGACACACGCCCGTCTCAGGCTGACATCCTCAATTTGCTGCCGCGCTTCACCGGCGACATCATGCAAACGCCGCCGAAGTTCTCAGCCATTAAAATCAATGGCGAGCGCGCCTATGATCTGGCGCGCGACGGCGAAGACGTCGTGCTCGAATCGCGCCCCATCGTCGTGCGCGAGTTGCGCCTGACGGACATGCCCAATGCCGCAACCGCCGTGTTCGAGGCCGATTGCGGCAAGGGCACCTACGTGCGCGCGCTGGCCCGCGACATGGGCCAAGTGCTCGGATGTTTCGGTCACGTCATCGAATTGCGCCGCACGCGCGTCGGGCCGTTCCTCGAAGGCGACGCCTGGAGCATGGACGATTTGCAGGAGGAACTGGATGCGGGCCGTTTTGAGCTGGCCGATGGTCCCTTGCGTCCGGTTGAGATGGCTCTGAACGCGATTCCAGAATTGGCCGTGAGCCCGTCCGATGCGGCCAGCCTCAACCGCGGCCAAGCCGTGTTGATCCGCGGCCGCGATGCGCCCGTGCTGTCGGGCCCGATGTACGCCACGTGCCACGGCCGCATCGTCGCGCTCGGCGAAGTCGACAAAGGCGCCCTGCACCCGACGCGGGTGTTCAATTTGGGGTAACCGGCAACACCTCCCAGCCAAACTCCGTGCAAAACCAGCCACTCCGTTGACCGGGCGATTCCCTGCCGCATAATGGACCCCGCAGGTTCCGATTTGCGAGTTCCAATGCCCTCCAGGGAGTGAAGCCGATGAAAACGTTCCGTTTTATCCTTCCCGTCGCCGCCACGTTGATGGCGATCAATGTCACCGCTGCCCGGGCCGAATGCGTCACCAAAGGTGCTGTCGCGACCGCGGAGTCCGAGAAATCGGCCAAGTGGTACGCGCTCGAGACCATGGTTCAGGCGGTCAGCTGGGGTCTGTGGCCCGGCTTCCTGTCGAATGGCAAGGTCGAGGGCTACAACATCAGCAACGAGCGCTACAACTGTAAGGCCGATGGTGGCGGCACCACCTGCCGCGGCCAGGCGACCTTCTGCAAGAAGTAACGCCGGGATAATCAATCTGACGGAGACGGCCGCTAAGCCTTTGCGGCAGTTTCTTTTTTTGTAAACGGTTTTGAGGATCTCGGATTCCCTCTCCCATGGGGAGAGGGTTAGGGTGAGGGGTTACGATTTCCAAGTTCAGACACCAAACCCCCTCACCCGGTTCGCCAAGGACGAGTTAGCAAGATCGCTAACTCCTGGCGAACCTGCCCTCTCCCCACGGGAGAGGGACTCAATTTTCGCCTTCTAAGCCTTTGCAGCTGTTACTCTTTCCTGTATTCATCCAAATTCTGCTGGGCTACAACCCAAGGTGACGCATTGGCGATTTTTCCCTTCGCCAACACGTCCCCGGTGTGTATAACGCGCTCAGTCGCGGGCGCGCTCGCTGCCTGCGATGATGTTTTGCGACCCTGCTGGACGACATCCCGGCTGTGGCCGTTTCCCGAGAGCCCTTAGCGGCTTTCAACCCACTCCAACTTGAAAGGAGACCTCGATGTCGGAAGTAGCACCCCACCGTAAGGTGGCGAAGACGGCTGTCATCACGGCCAACGCAACGAAAGCCAACGACACCGGCTCGCCCGAAGTTCAAATCGCGGTTTTAACGCACCGCATCAATGAGCTGGCCGGACACTTCAAAACCCACAAGAAAGACAACCACTCGCGCCGTGGCCTTCTGAAAATGGTCAGCCAGCGCCGCCAGTTGCTAGACTACGTCAAGCGCAAGGACGAGAAGCGTTATCAGGGCATTATTGAAAAGCTCGGCATCCGCCGCTGAGGCAACGCGGTGCCAGGCACCCGGGCGCACTCCGCTGCGCACTGCAGAAATCCGTATCGGGTGCCTGGCACCCACCGTCGGCTGGGACCAATTGGTTTCCCGGCCACGCTGGCTTTTGTGCTAGACACCGCTCCGCAAACCGAAGTCCAAAATCCGATCGTCCGAAATCAAAGAACCGAAACGAAAGCTGATAGACATGTTCGATATCCACCGTGTTGAAATTGAATGGGGCGGGCGCAAGCTGACGCTCGAAACCGGGCATATGGCCCGCCAAGCCGACGCCGCTGTTTATGCGCAGTATGGCGACACCACTGTGCTCGCCACCGTCGTTGGCGCCAAGAGCGTGAAGCCCGGCATCGACTTTTTCCCGCTCACTGTGAATTACCAGGAGCGTACCTACGCAGCAGGCAAAATTCCAGGCGGCTATTTCAAACGTGAAGGCCGCCCGACCGAAAAAGAAACGCTCACCTCGCGCCTGATCGACCGCCCAATCCGGCCCTTATTCGTCGAAGGCTTTAAAAACGAAGTGCAAGTCGTGGTGACGGTTCTCTCCCACGATCTCGAAAATGATCCCGACATTATTGGTATGATTGCAGCCTCGGCCGCTTTGACGCTGTCGGGTCTACCGTTCCTGGGGCCGATCGCTGCCGCGCGCGTCGGTGTCATCGGCGGCGAGTTCGTGTTGAACCCGATGGTCGATGAGATGAAAGAGAGCGATCTCGATCTCGTTGTCGCTGGCACGCACGACGCCGTGATGATGGTTGAATCCGAAGCCAAAGAACTTCCCGAAAAGATGATGCTCGAAGCCGTCATGTTCGGCCACAGGCTGATTCAGCCTGTCATCCAGGCGATCATCAAACTCGCGGAAACCGCTGCAAAAGAGCCCTGGGATATCAAAATCCCTGACAAGTCGAAGTACTCGGCGCAGGTCAAGGCGATTGCCGAAAGCACGCTCAAGACCGCCTTTTCGACGAAGGAAAAGGGCAAGCGCAACGACCTCGTCGGTGAAGCCAAGAAGATGGTGTTTTCCGGCATTGAGATCCCCAAGGACGATGCCAACGAGAAGGTGTTGCTCACCGACGCGTTCAAGGGCCTCGAAATGGATATCATGCGCGGTGACGTCTTGAAGACGAAGCGACGCATCGATGGGCGTGATTTGACGACGGTGCGCCCGATCGTTTCGGAAGTGCATGTTCTGCCGCGCACGCACGGCTCAGCATTGTTCACGCGCGGTGAAACCCAGGCGCTGGTCGTGGCGACACTCGGCACGGGTGAAGACGAGCAATACGTCGATAGCCTGGAAGGCACCCGCAAAGAAAACTTCCTGCTGCACTATAACTTCCCGCCATTCTCAGTCGGTGAAACGGGCCGCATGGGCTCGCCGGGCCGCCGCGAAATCGGTCACGGTAAGCTCGCATGGCGCGCCGTGCGTCCGCTGCTGCCGAAAAAGGAAGACTTCCCCTACACCCTGCGTGTGGTCTCGGAAATCATGGAGTCGAATGGCTCCTCATCGATGGCGACCGTGTGTGGCACATCCTTGGCGCTGATGGATGCGGGCGTTCCGCTGAAGGCGCCGGTGGCAGGCATTGCCATGGGTCTGATCAAGGAAGGCAACGACTTCGCCGTCCTGTCCGACATTCTCGGCGATGAAGATCACCTCGGCGACATGGACTTCAAGGTGGCTGGAACTGAGAACGGCATCACCGCGCTGCAGATGGACATCAAGATCACCGGCATCACCGAAGAGATCATGAAGGTAGCGCTGGAGCAGGCCCATCACGGCCGCCTCCACATCCTCGGCGAAATGGCCAAGGCGTTGACGGGCGCCCGCTCGGAAATCGGCGAACATGCGCCGCGCATCGAAACGATCAAGATTCCGACTGACAAGATTCGCGAAGTGATCGGCTCCGGCGGCTCGGTCATCCGAGAGATCGTGGCTGAAAGCGGTGCCAAAATCGACATTTCGGACGATGGCACTGTCAAGATCGCCTCAGCCAATCGCGAGTCGATCGAGAAGGCTCTCGCCCGCATCAAGGGCATCACGTCGGAAGCGGAAGTCGGCTTGGTTTACAAGGGCAAAGTCGTCAAGATCATGGAGTTCGGCGCATTCGTAAACTTCTTCGGCGCTAAGGATGGCCTCGTGCACATCTCGCAGCTGACCAACGGGCGGCCG
The DNA here is from genome assembly GCA_031413815.1 of Hyphomicrobium sp. Taxonomy (GTDB): domain Bacteria; phylum Pseudomonadota; class Alphaproteobacteria; order Rhizobiales; family Hyphomicrobiaceae; genus JAGVSR01. The sequence goes on from JANOFU010000093.1 coordinate 52,663, forward strand.
GAAACGGTCGGCGAAGTGGTCAAGGAAGGCCAGGAGGTTTATGTCAAACTCCTCGGCTTCGATGACCGCGGCAAAGTGCGTCTGTCGATGAAGATCGTCGATCAAGCGACCGGTTTAGAAATTCCGCGTGCCCCTGGCGAGCCAGAAGAAGTGTTCAGTGCCGAGCGTCCGCCCCGCCGTGAAGGTAGCGGTGGCCGGGGCGGCCCGCGTGGTCCGCGGCGCTGAGGTCGCGCGATCGCAATGATGTGGTTAAAGAGGCGGCCGGGAAACGGCTGCCTCTTTTGCTTTTGTAGCTTTGGCCAAAGTTATCCCCGCGGGTCTCGCCGCGCTTACCCTCGCGCTGTTTTTTTTGTAACAGCCGAGGATTCAACATCGTGGACGACACCCCTAATCTCCTACTCCCCTTCATTCTGGCCGCCCAATCGCAAAAGCACGTCACACATAATGAGGCGCTGCGAAAGCTTGATGTTCTCGTGCAGCTTGCCGTCCTCGACCGCGATCTGGCCACACCTCCGGCGTCACCGGCCAATGGCGCGCGCTATATTGTGGCCGCCGCACCAACCGGAGCGTGGGCCGGACAAGCGGGCAAGATCGCGGCCTATCAAGACGGCGCTTGGGCGTTCTACGCGCCGTCCGAAGGCTGGCTGTCGTGGGTTGCCGACGAAAATGTCGTCGTGATCTGGTCCGGTTCGGCTTGGACCCCCCTGCCGGGTGGTGGCGGAGGCGGTGGCGTCACAGACCACGGCGCGTTGACAGGTCTCGCCGACGACGACCACCCGCACTATCACAACAACGCTCGCGGTGATACGCGCTACACGCCCATCAACCCCGCCACTCTCGGCGTCAACGCGACAGCAGACGCGACGAATAAGTTTGCTGTCAACTCACCAGCCATTCTGCTCAACCACGCGGGTGCCGGTCATCAGGTCAAAATCAACAAGAACGCGGCGGCCGACACGGCGAGTGTGCTCTACCAAACGGGCTTCTCCGGCCGCGCTGAGTTCGGCACCACAGGTGACGACAATTTCCATGTCAAAGTGAGTGCCGATGGCACCACCTTCCAGGAAGCCATTGTCATCAACCGCACGACGGGTGCTGTCGATATGCCGCTGACAGGCCCTGACATTCAGGCTTTCACCACAGCGGGCGCACACACCTGGACCAAGCCAGCGTGGGCACACGCCAATAGTGTGGTGGAGATCCACATGCTGGGCGGCGGTGGCGGTGGGGGTTCAGGACGCCGTGGGGCAGCAGCTTCGGTGCGCTGTGGCGGCGGTGGAGGGGGCGGTGGTTACTACACGCTGATCAAAACCAAAGCGGCCGACTTCGGCGCGACCGTCAATGTCACGGTCGGGGCTGGCGGCACCGGTGGCGCGGCGCAAACGGTCAACGCGACCAACGGTGTCAACGGTGTCGTTGGTGGCAGTTCGTTTTTTGGCACCAACTACCGCGGATTCGGCGCCACCTTCGGCAATGGTGGCTCGGCGACGGCTGGAGCTGGCGGCGCACAGGGCGGTGTCAACGGGCCGTTTTCAACCATCGGTGCGGCCGGTGGGTCAGCCAGCACCACGGGGGCCGTTGGCGTCGCACCAGCGGCGACCGCGGCCACTGGGGCATTGGCATCGGGCGGCGGCTCTGGCGGCGGTGTCACGTCTGCCAACGCGGTGTCGAGCGGCGGCGCGGGCGCTGCGGCCACCGCGAACTACTTCGTGACAACGGCCGTTGGTGGGCTTGCGGGCTCATCTGGGGGCAATGGCGGCAACGGCAACAGCTACGATCTGCTGTTTGACATGTTGGTAGGCTCAGGCGGCGGCGGCGGTGCGTCGTCGATCACGGCCAATGCTGGCAACGGCGGCAATGGCGGCCCCGGCGGCGGCGGCGGTGGCGGTGGCGCAGCGCTTGACGGGTTCAACTCGGGCGCTGGCGGCAACGGCGGCGCGGGATGGGTGGTGGTGGTGACGTACCGGTAAACCCAATGGCGGTTGCACTGCCGAAATCCCCGCAACGGCTAGTTCGGTTAACACCATCCTAACGCATTCCGGCGAAGCTCCAGCGAGAGGCGCGCCCACCGCGGAGCGCCTCTTGGGTCCGCGCCGGAAACTGGCGCCTTGGTGTGCGTGGTGGTGCTCATGAAGTTGCTTGTGACCGGCGGTGCCGGGTTCATCGGATCGGCGGTTTGCCGGCTCCTGGTCCGCGATGCTGGGCATTCGGTGGTCAACGTCGACTGCCTGACCTATGCGGCCAACCTCGGCTCTCTCAGGGATATCGAAGATAGTCCGAACTATACCTTCCACCACGTCAACATCTGCGATGGTCCTGCCATCGCCAGCATCCTGCGCCGCGAACAGCCCGACGCGATTCTGCACCTTGCCGCTGAAAGTCACGTGGATCGCTCGATCACCGGCCCGGCCGCATTCATCTCGACGAACATCAACGGCACCTACACGATGCTAGAAGCGGCCCGCGCCTACTGGTCCGCGCTGCCAGGCGCCCGCAAAAATGCGTTCCGCTTCGTCCATGTTTCAACAGATGAAGTGTTCGGCAGCCTCGGCGAACACGGCGCGTTCTGCGAAACGACACCCTATGACCCCAGCTCGCCGTACTCGGCCAGCAAGGCGGCCTCCGATCATCTGGCCATTGCCTGGCACCGCACGTTTGGCCTGCCCGTCGTCCTGTCAAACTGCTCCAACAACTACGGCCCCTATCACTTCCCCGAAAAGCTGATTCCGTTGATGATCACCAACGCGCTGCTTGGCCGCGACCTTCCCGTCTACGGAACGGGCGGCAATGTCCGCGACTGGCTGTACGTTGAAGATCACGCGCGCGCCCTGTTGACGATTTGCGAAAAAGGCCGCCCCGGCGAGCGATATGTCGTTGGAGGCCGCAACGAACGCAGCAATCTCGACGTCGTGCACGCGATTACCGATCATCTCGATCAACTGCGGCCTCGCGACGATGGGGCATCGCATCGCGCTGCCATGAAATTTGTCGAAGACCGTCCGGGTCACGATTTCCGCTACGCGATCGATCCTTCAAAAATCGAAAGTGAACTCGGCTGGTACGCCCAGGAAACGTTCGACACCGGCATCGAGAAAACGATCTCGTGGTATCTTGAGAATGACACCTGGTGGATGCCGCTGCGCCTGCGGCGTTATGCTGGCGAACGCTTGGGGTTGATCAAGGATCAGGCCAGACAAGAAAAAATCGCATCTTGAGTCCGGTGCCAACGCGCGCGCCGGAGGGAACACTGCCGATGAGCAATACACGCGTCCTCGTGATCGGCCGGTCGGGTCAGTTGGCGCAATCGCTAGCCTCGCGCTTCGCCTGCCGCGAGATTGACGCCGTTTTTCGCGGACGGCCCGAGCTTGACCTGACCAACCTTGGGGACGTGAGCTGCGCTCTTGCGGAGATTGAACCTGCCGTTGTGATTAATGCCGCCGCGTACACGGCGGTCGACAAGGCGGAGCAGGATCGCGACGCCGCCTTCAAGGTCAATGCGGCAGGGCCGGCCATTCTCGCCACACTGGCGGCAACGCGCGGCATTCCCCTGATCCACATCTCAACCGATTACGTGTTTGATGGCTTGAAGCGCACGCCTTACGTGGAAGACGATGCTGTGGCGCCGTTGGGCGTTTACGGCGCATCGAAAGCAGAAGGCGAATTTGCCGTGCGCCAGATGCAGCCGCAGCATGTGATCCTGCGCACGTCGTGGGTTTATAGCGCACACGGGACGAACTTTGTGAAGACCATGTTGCGGCTTGCGGCGGAACGGCCTGAAGTCAGTGTCGTCAATGACCAGCATGGCACTCCGACGTCGGCGGCCGATCTGGCGGACGTGTGTTTGTCGATCGCATCGCGGATCGCAAAGGACGCAGGGTCTGTTCCGTGGGGCACCTATCACGCGGCTGGCTCCGGTGAGACGACATGGCATGGCTTCGCAGCTGAAATCTTCGCACGCACCCGCACAGCGGGCCTGAAGACGCCGCATCTGAAAGCCATCGGCACGGCTGAATATCCAACACCAGCGTGCCGCCCCGCAAACTCGCGCTTTGATTGCCGCAAACTCGAAGCGGCTTTCGGACTGAGGCTTCCCCCATGGAAGCTGAGTCTGTCGGCATGCCTCGACGATCTGATCCCCGCCAACCGCGAAAGACTGAGCGCATGAAGGCCATCATCCTGGCGGGCGGCAGCGGTACGCGCCTCTATCCCATGACGCAGACCGTGTCGAAGCAGATGCTGCCGGTCTACGACAAGCCGCTGATTTACTATCCGCTGTCCGTATTGATGCTCGGCGGTGTACGCGATGTGCTGGTCATATCAACCCCGCGCGATCTGCCGGGCTTCCGGGAACTTCTTGGCGATGGCAGTCAGTGGGGCATGTCGTTGAGCTATGCGGAACAGCCCAAGCCCGAAGGGCTCGCGCAGGCATTTATCATCGGCGAAGAATTCATTGGCAACGATCCCTGCGCCATGGTTCTGGGCGACAACATTTTCTACGGCCACGGACTGTCTGAACTGGCGCAGTCCGCGTTCAAGCAGCGCGACGGCGCGACGGCCTTCGCCTATCAAGTCACCGATCCGGAGCGTTATGGCGTCGTTGAATTCGACGGCGCAGGCCGCGCAATCTCGATCGAAGAAAAGCCGATCCTGCCGCGCTCGAACTGGGCCGTGGTCGGGCTGTACGTGTACGACAACGACGTCGTCGAAATTGCCAAGTCGATGAAACCCTCGGCACGCGGCGAGCTGGAAATTACGGCTGTCAACGACCACTATCTGAAGGCCGGAAAACTGCGCGTTGAGAAAATGGGCCGCGGTTACGCGTGGTTTGATACCGGTACGCCCGACAGTCTTCTGGAAGCCGCCAGCTACGTCGCCACAATCGAAAAACGCCAAGGCCTAAAAATCGCCTCGCCCGAAGAAATCGCCTACCGCCAGAAATTTATTACCGCTTCGGACTTAGAGCGCTTGATTGGCGAGCGTTATGCCAAGAACGACTATGGACGGTATTTGCGGGCGGTGTTGGCGGAGAGATGAGAGGCGTGGGGCGACGCCCGCTCAGTGCGATTTAGTGGCAATTGCCTCTTGGCGACGCTTTGCGCTGTCACCAAACCGCGCCATGAGCCCTGATGAAAATTGCTCAACTCCTAGGGCCTTTCGAAGCTCGTTGGTGATGTTATCCATTTCACGTTCACAAAGGCTGGACTTCATAAATTCAATTTGATGCACGTCGTTCTTCCAACGCTTCAACATCCAATCATCGATATCCGCGCCGCGATAAAGCGCGTGATGATCGTGGATTTTTTCTAGCCCGACAATAACGCCCATAAGACCGGACGACGCAGTGAGAGCTAGACGCTGCCTTGAATCCTCGAAATTGCCGAACGCAGTGTCAAGCTGGTCTCGCTTGCAAACGTCGTGTTTGGCATCGTCACGCTCGCACAGATACGAGTTGCAACCGAACCGCGCACTTTCGACCAATTTGGCGACGTCACTCAATTGGCTTTCTAGCAATAGCGCCTGCATCGGCGCGTCGCGCTCGGTGTACGCGATCAAGACCGCGAAACCGGCCATTGCCACTGATATCAATGAGATTACAATCGCGACGTAACCACGTTCCATTTCTCACCCCCTTCGGTTTTGATTGAGAAGGGGCGCCCGGTGGGAGTTTTCAAGCGCGGCAGACGAACTTAAACCTGTCAGCGAACCCCGGTCTTGCCTTGACGGGTAGGCGCCGCGAATCGATATTCGGACTTAGCCCACGGTCCACGGCAATTCGAGCTCTCATTCGGCCAGTCACTTGTAGGTTGGGTTAGCGTGGCCCGGTGCAGCACAGAAGTAGCGCACGGCGCATTCCACGCGTAACCCAACGACGTGTATCGCTGCACGTAAAGCTGTTGGGTTACGTGCGGGAACATCGTCCTGCATGATGATCGAAAGCAATGGCCCGCACTAACCCAACCTACAAGTGAAGCGTCCCTCACCCACTAATCAATGGATCCGACGCATCCAACAGCTTCGTGAATTTCACGCCAGCCTCTGATCCCGATGTCCAGCTGACAAGACCGTTGAATTGGCGGCCAGTGGACAATTCCACAGTCACGATATCGCCGCGCTTCAGTCCAGCGACGCGGTCAAGGCCGAGACCACCGGCCGACGCATCGCGCACGAATGCCGTACGGAAGGTGCCTGCGCAAAGAACTTTGCAGTTTTCAAGAACCGCGCGGCGTGGCCAGCGGCGTTTTTGCGGCAGCGGCGGCACATAGAGTTTGCCGTTGGCGTTGAGGCACGGACGGAATCCGGCGGAGGCTCCCGCAAGCAGCGCCGTGAGCACTTGAACGTTCTGCTCGTAGATCTCAGGCAGCACGACCGGCGACTTGTCATGCCACGCCTGGACAAGAATCGCGCCAAGGCGGCACAGCGGTTGCCACACAGGTTTCAGCCGGCCAGCATGCAAAGTTCCCGCGCGCGGCGATCCGATACTCCGGCAATCCGCCAAGTACGCGTTGAGCGGCGAATTGGCGGCATCGAGTCCTTGCAAGAACTCGGCGGCGAACGGCGCGTCGAAATCGAGCGGCGGGTCGGCCTCATCGAGATAGCGCAACAGCGCGACGAGGGCGCTGGTATCGGGCGCGAACGATGCCACGGCCGATGGGTCAATGAACACCTTCCAATCGGAGAAGGAATTGACGGCGCTGGTGATCACCGCGACGGAAACAGCAGTGGCGTGCACCTCGCTGACGAGGGCTTCGAAGTACGCGGTGCGTGCGTCGCGGCGGCGGGCGGGGGCGCGGCGCACTTGGGGCAAGCGCTTGGACATGGCGGCGTCTGTTATGAGCACAGGGGCAATCCTTGAAGGATGAATAGGTCACCTAATGCAATCTAAGATAGAATAGTGAAGCAACTCTCACCGCATGCGGGCAAATTCGTTTCAAAAGTGTGAACGAGACGGGAGGCGAGTTGCCAGTAACGAGAACAAGGGCGCGATCCATTTACAGACCATTGCGACCCGTTCCGGAGGCCCCGTGCCAATTTTATAGACAGCAGTGATGGTTAGCCGCGAAAGCGCAATGGCGGCTTGGATTGGTAATGCAGTGGTCTCAAAAGGGAGTGGGACACTGAGCGCTCTTACTCCGCCGCCGTCCGCGGCTTGACAACGGCGGCATGCGCTTCGTCGGCGCGCTCGAAAATGTGGGGCTGCAGCCCGCGTTTCGACAACGCTTCCTTCATCTTCAACCGCATGAAGGCACTGGTCGTGTAGCGCGCGGTTGACAGATAGTGATCCTCCATCATGAAGTGGATCATCTCTGCATAGTCGTCGTAGAGGTCTTCAGCGATGCGGCAGCCGTCGTGATTGACGACCGAGTTGACCCGCCGTCCAGCTGCAATGCACGCCTGCGACAGAACATTGCGCAGATCGGCGATGTCGCTTTTTTTGCGCACGCTCCAACCTTCGAGATTGACGAACAGAATGTTGCGGGCGCTGTCGTAACTGACACGCTCCGACAGCTTCAGGTTCATGAGTTCCGACATCAAGTCCATCGGCTCATCGACAAAGATGCGGCGGTCCATCGGGATCGGCTTGTTGATGACCGGCTTGAAGTCCATGTGCGCGAGAATGTGCTTGTCGATTTCGATGCCGGGCGCCACTTCGATGAGCTCAAGGCCCTCCGGCGTCAGCTGGAACACGCACCGCTCCGTCACGTAAATAACGGGCTGCGATTTGCTACTTGCGTAATTGCCGCTGAAGGTAACTTGCTCGACGTTCTTCACGAACTTTCGTGCCCGGCCCTCTTTGACGATTTTCACTTTGCCATAGGCGATTTCGACTTCGAGGCCGCCGGCCGTAAATGTTCCGGCAAACACGACCGCACGTGCATTTTGTGAAATATCGATGAACCCGCCGCAACCGTTCAGTCGGCCGCCAAACTTCGAAGTGTTGACGTTGCCCTGCTCGTCGCATTCGGCCATGCCGAGGCAGGTCAGATCTAGGCCGCCGCCATGGTAGAAATCGAACATCATGTTCTGGTCGATCACCGAGTGGGCATTGGCGGATGCGCCGAAACTTGATCCACTGGCCAGAACGCCGCCAATGGCGCCTGCTTCCGTCGTCATCGTGATGTAGGGCGTGACCTTCTCTTCGTTGGCGACAGCAGCCACGCCATCGGGTGCGCCGACGCCCAAATTTATGACGCCATTGGGCGGCAGTTCGAACGCGGCCCGCCGTGCGATGATCTTGCGCTCGTCGAGCTCCATTTTGGGCATGGCGTCCACCGGTACGCGGACCTCGCCCGACAGTGCGGGATCGTACATCACGCCGTAATTCATGCGGTGCATTTCCGGTTCGCTGGCCACAACCACGCAATCAACCAGAATGCCTGGAACCCTAACGTCTTTCGGCTTTATCGAACCCTGCTCGACGATGCGTTCCACCTGGGCGATGACGACGCCGCCGTTGTTGTGGGCGGCCATCGCCTGCGCCAACGCATCGAGCGTGAGAGCTTCTTTTTCCATGCTGAGATTGCCGGACGGATCGGCGCTGGTGGCGCGAATCAATGCGACATCGATGGGTGTCGCCTTATAGAACAGCCACTCCCGGCCCTCGACTTCGACAAGCTTGACGATGTCCTCTGTCGTCACCTCATTGACCTTGCCGCCACCGAGCCGCGGATCGACGTAGGTGTGCAGCCCGACGCGGGTGAACAGACCCGGCTGACCTGAGGCGCAGGTGCGGTAGAGTTTTGAGATCACGCCTTGGGGCAGATTGTAACCGGTGATCTTGTTGTCCTGGGCGGCTTGCGCGACCTTGGGCATGCGGCCGAAGTTGGCGGCGATGACACGGCCGAGCAGGCCCTCATGGTGCAGCCGGCCAGTCCCGAGCCCTTTGCTGTCGCCGGCACCAGCGCACATGATCAGCGTCAGGCCTTTGGGCGCCTTGGTCTCGACGAAGCGCTTTTCGAGAGCCGCGTGCAGCGCTTCGGGAATGCAGCTTTGAACAAAGCCTGTCGTGCAAACAACGTCGCCATCGCGGATGAGAGCAATCGCTTCACCGGCAGAAATAGCTTTGTTCTTCATAGGCTTGGCGTTTCCCAGCTTGGCTCTGCCAATGATCATTTAGGGCGAGTGGTGGAGAGGGCCCTTTGGATCCCGGCGGACAATTGTTGTTGTGGCTGCTCTGCGCGTTGACTGAGCATTCGATGAAACTATAGCGCCAACTCAAGTCAAATGACCCCACTCCAACGGGTAAGGAGGGGACTATCCGCAGCGCGGCGCATGCGCGCTGTGCGGTGCAGCATGGGGTACTGCTATGATCGCTATGCCGCTACCTCAGGCAAGCCCGTAAGCCTTACTCATAAAATGCGTAGTACTTCTTCGCTGTCTCCACCACTTCCCATGTGCCGGTAAAGCCTGCGGGGGACACGAACGCATCGCCGCCGCGGAAGGTCGCCACCGAACCGTCGTCGCCGGTCACCACCAGCACACCCGACAGGATGTGGCAGAATTCACTTTCTGAAAACACGACGCGCCATTTGCCGGGCTGGGATTCCCAGATGCCGGAATTGAAGCGGCCGTCAGGGCTTTCAAACAAATTGTGCGCGGTCTGCACCGGATGCCGGAGATGATGCGCTCCGGCGGCGGGCTGTACGTCATGGGTGCCGGTAGTAGACCATCATCAAACTGGATCAGGGCTGGAATGGCCTTGGGTGCGACTTGGCTGGGCATTGCGGGCTCCGGCTGGAATGGGGACGGGTCCCACACCAGATAGCGCCTTTTGTGACGAGACGGTAGCTGCGTAGGGACTGCCCCCGTACCGGCACGTGCGTCACGCCTCCAGCGCCACCCGGCTCTTGACTTCGTTGGGTGCGCCGAAATGCTCAAAGTAACGTGGGTCGATTTTCTCAACCGGCAGAATGACGAACACGTCTGTAGTCCCAAACTGGCGATCAATGACGGCTCCATCGCCAACAAACGCGCCAAGCCTCAAGTAGCCCTTGATGAGCGGTGGCATGGCTTTCAACGCCGCTTTGACATCGACTTTGTCTTTAGGCAACAGATCCATCGACTGATGCAGGTGCGCGTGCGCCCGGCAGCGCCACTCAGGCGGAGCCAATGCGTGATGATGCAGGAAGCTTAGAGCCATCGCGTGGGCTTTCGGGTCCGTGCCCTCGAAGCTCGCGCAGCCGATCATCACGTCAACCTTGTGTTCGCGGATGTACGTCCACAGGCCATGCCACAGCAGTTCGACGGACCGCTTATTGCGATAGGGCTTGAGCACGCAAGAGCGGCCCAGTTCCATGAACCGGTAGCCTGGCGACTTCGAAGCAATGAGCGGCGCGAGATCGTATTCGCTCTGGGTATAAAAGCCGAGCGAGCGCATGGCCATGTCCTGGCGCAGCACGCGATAGGTACCGACAACGCGCGGGCGGCGGCGATGCGCCCAGTGTTCACTTGGCAAAGACTCGGCTGTTGTGTCGACGACCAGCAGATGATCACAGACGGCGTCGTAGTGGTCGTGGTCCCGCCGTCGCATTGCTGCTACGGCCGTCGGTTCTGCCGACATTTCCTCGTAGAAGACTTCGTAACGCAGTCTCTGCGCTTGGAGAATATCGGAGCGGGAATTGGCGAGTTGAACCTGGAGATCGCCGATACGGCCATAGACTTTGACGGGCTTGGGGCGTTGGAAGGGAAGTGCCGCCTTGGCAGCGGCCTTCACATTCAGGGCGCGGAGTGCGAGAACGCCCCGCGGTGCCGATTTCAAAAGTGACTTTCGCTTGAGACGACCCGTGAACCGTTCCGTCAGTGTCATCCTATGGCTCCCGGCGAAACCCGCCGCTTCATCTGACGCGGCAATGAGGCCGCTGTCAAAAACCAAAGCATGAGTCCGAGACAATTTTGCGACAAGCTGGCGGCGGCACAGGCCCAGCTTAAGCGGCTGGCTGATCGCTCATCTTCGCGTCCTGGCTGGTCCAGCGCTTCAACACGGCCTCCAGAACGGGCACGTCGAATGGCTTGGCTATGTAATCATCCATCCCCGCGTCGAGATAGCGCGTGCGATCTTCTGCGAAGGCGTTGGCGGTCAATGCCACGATTGGGGGACAGACATTGCAGCTGGAGCCTGTGGCTGCAAACGCCGCCCGGATGGCGTGCATCGCTTCGACGCCGTCAATACCCGGCATAAAGATGTCCATCAGGATTAGATCAAACGGCGCAAGCTCGCCCGATAGCGCCCGCCCGGCCGCAGCAATCGCGTCAATCCCGGACGTGACGCGAACCACGCGGCAGCCGAACCGCTCCAGCAGCCGTGTCGCCAACAAGGCGTTGATGTCATGGTCTTCAGCCAGCAACACATGAGTTGCTTTGAGCGACGGCCCCGCAGTGTAGGGCTCGACCGGCATTGTTCCGGAACGGGCCGGACCAGTCTTCAGATACTCCAGCAAGGCGGACGGCCTGACGGGCCTCATCATGGACCCGTCGAAGCCACGCGCCCTGAACCCGGCCAGCCCAAGGCGCGAGAGGACGTTAACAAGGACGATCCCCGAGACGGTCCCACTGGCATTGAGTTCGCGTGCACGCGCCAGAATGCGGCCTGCAACTTCCAGATCAACTTCCGTGTCGACGATCAAGTAATTGACGGGCTTGCCGTTGACTGCAGCCGTCTCAAGGACCTGCTCAGCTGTGTGCACCGGCGACTCAATTGCCAGTGCACCGCAGCTCTTCAGTGCGTTGACCAGCATCAACCGTTCCATCGGCCGGTCGAAGGCTAAAAGGGCGCATGTTGCGTCGTTGGTCACGAGCGCACGTGATGCAACGCCGCGCGCGGTGACGACGGCCCGCAGCGCAAATTCGGCGGTGAACGTCGAGCCCATCCCCGGGGCCGAAACGACGCTGATATCGCCGCCCATAGCGCGGGCCAGCCTACGTGAAATGGCCAGTCCGAGGCCCGTCCCGCCGTGCTGCCGGCGAACGGCGGCATCAGCCTGTTCGAACTCGGCAAACAGCGCTGTGTTGTCGGCCTCCGACAACCCAATTCCGGTATCTTGAACACTTAAGCTGACGCGCAAAGTGTTCCTGGGTTCCGCTTCCGCCGTCCCGCCGAGGGCCAAGATCACCAAAATGCTGCCGGTATCCGTAAACTTGACGGCGTTCGACAGCAGGTTGAGCAGGATCTGCCGCACGCGGGCTTCATCGCCCGAAGCCAACTCAGGCAGATCTGACTCAATCGACCAGGCGATTTCGAGGCCTTTTTCTTGTGCGCTTGGCGCTAGCAGCTCGACGCAGCTTTGCACGACGGCCTGCAGTGAAAACGGCGCATCGATCAATTGCAGTTTTCCGGCTTCAATTTTTGAGAAGTCCAGGATCTCATCGATCAAGGCCATGAGATTGCGCGCTGACTGGTCAATCGCGCGTCCATACGTTGTTTGATCGGCTTCCAAACGCGTCTCGAGCAGCAACCCGGCCATACCGAGGATCCCGTTCATGGGCGTTCGGATTTCATGGCTCATGGCGGCGAGGAACCGCGACTTCGCCCGGTTGGCAGCCTCGGCTTGATCGCGGGCATCGCGCAATTCTTCGGCGATGCGACGTTCGTCCGTGATATCGCGGCCTGAGCGATGCGTTTCTTCGCCCTTGCCGCCGGGATCTTGCACGCGATGCTCTTCCCACTCGATCCAGCGCGGTCCGCTGGCCGTTTGGACACACTCCCGGAAACTGCGCCGGCCGCGAACGCCGGTGGCTTGTTCCAGACCGGTGGCCTCCCGATCCAACACCGCCGGCTCGTGCATCGTCCCGAGGGTGCTTGATCCATCGAGACCAAACGCACGCCAGTACGCCCGGTTGGCAAACGTCAAACGCTTGCTCTGGTCCCAACGCACAATCAAATCATCTTGCGTGTCGAGAAGATCGCGATACCGCGCTTCGTTTTCGGAGATCTCCCACTGGAGATCGTGGAGTTGTTCAATTTTGCGTTCGATCGTCTCGCTGTATCCGGCAGAGCGGTCTGAGAGCCGCTGCCGTTTGCGGTCGCCTGCAGACTTGATCGCGAGGTGAACGGTGAGCAGTGCTGACAGCGTGCCAACGATGCACAAGATATGCGCCTTGCCAAACGGTCCTGGCAAGATCGCGACTGCCAACAGAAGGCACACAACTGTGCCGCCAGCCGCAAACCGCAACGGCCAAAGGCCTGCAAACCACTGCTGCCGGAATTTGGGTCCGCGAAACCCTGGCGCACTCGCGGCCAAGCGAAGACGCGCCGCAAGCTGCCGTGCAAGGCCACGCTGCGGCGAACGCGGCCGCTGTTGTGCGGCTACCGTTGCGGATGTCGTATCGCTCACGTTTCGCCAGCCACGGATTGTTGAACGCGCCTTCTTCAGGCGAGCTAACAGGGGCGTGATTGACAAAGCCTAAAGGTGTTTGGTTAACCGCTCGCCGCTTGTCCGTTCGGCGGTCCAATCTGCGCACTGTTGTGCAACAGGGTTAATTGGGCGGCGGCATGGACTTATCGCTTTGCTAAGTCGTCGTCGTTCAACGCCCGTGCCGAGTCCGCTGTCATCAGCGGCACTCCGTTCTTGATCGGATAGGCAACTCCAGCTTGACGGCTGATCAGCTCTTGCGCCGCTTCGTCATAGACCAGCGTCGACTTGGTCAGCGGGCATACCAGCAATTCCAGCAGCCTCGGGTCTGGACCCAACGGTGGCGTGCGATCGGCTGGCTTGACTGATGGCGCGCTGGTCATGACTGGTGTGAAGCCTTCTGCATTACTGAATTGTGCCGCCCGATCCGCTGCCAGCCGCAATCTCCATTTCCGCAAGCGCCACCAATACGTCCGCCCGTGCCTTCAAATCGGCAGCTTCGAGCAGCGCCTGCTTTTCTTCCGGACCATAGGGCGACATTACGGACAAAGCATTGATTAGAGACTCGCTTGAGGCGCGCTGGATCGCCGTCCAATCGGCTTTCAACTTGCTTTCTTCGAGGTAGGATTTAAGCACGCGCAGCAGGTTGACGCGATCGACCTGCTCCTCACCCAGACCAGCGCTGAAATCGCGGGCGAAGCGATCGTAACTGACGCTCATGACGCGATAGGGATGGGCCGTTGCCGCTTCATCGACGATCTCGTAGCGGGCGATTCCGGTAACGGTGATCACCAGACGCCCATCGTCCAGTTCCTGATACGATGTCACGCGCCCAGCGCAGCCAACATTGCGCAACCCTGCTGATTTTCCCTCGGGGCTCTCCGCATCGGCATCCGCCCCAGACCGCCCAGGTTGCACAATTCCGATAATGCGCGATCCGCTCATGATGTCGTTGATCATTGCCAGATACCGGGGCTCAAAAACATTCAAGGGCAGCGTGGCGCGTGGCAGCAGGATGGCTCCACGCAGCGGAAACACCGGAATCCGTGGCGGCAGATCGGCGGGTCGCCGGTATTGATCCGTCCAAGCCAACGTGTGGTCCCCTTCTCAAGGCTCTTAAGCAAAAAGGATTGATGAAAGTTTCTTGCGTCCGGCAACCGTCGCGTCGTCCTTCGGGCCCCAGGCCTCAAACAACTGAACGAGCTGCTTGCGGGCCGCCTCTTCGTTCCATTTGCGGTCGTGGCGCACAATCTCAAGAAGATGATCCACGGCCTCTTCCTTTTGGCCACGTGCAGCCAGCGCTACTGACAGGTCATAACGCGCCTGATGATCTTTCGGATTGGCCGCGAGTTGAGCTTCCAACTCGCTTCGATTGTCTGCACCGCCCGCCTTACTCAACAGATCGAGCGCAGCCTGTACCGCCTTAACAGCTGCCGTTTCGCGCTTATCCGGCGGGACCAGATCGAGCATCTGCTGGGCACGCGCGGAATCCCCGCTCTTGAGATAGCATTGCGCAAGTCCTGCGAGTGCGCCCGGATTATGCTGGTCCTCGTGCAGCACGGCTGTGTAGGCCTCTGCGGCCCCCTGAAGATCGCCCTGTTCGAGCGCGTCCTGTGCTGCGGCCAGCACCGTTTCGAGCGTCGCCACGTGTTCGTCGCCGAGCAACCGGTCGATGAGCTCGCGCAGCACGCTTTCGGGCTGCGCACCCGTAAATCCGTCCACCGGACGGCCATCTCGAAAAGCGTAAACGGTTGGTAGCGACTGGACGCGCAATTGGGCTGCAACAGCAGGATGCGCATCCGTATCAAGCTTCACAAGGCGCACTTTACCGCCGTAGCTCCTGACGACTTTCTCAAGCACAGGGGCCAACTGCTTGCATGGTCCGCACCACGCGGCCCAAAAATCAACAAGCACAAGGCCGTCCTTCGACGCTTCGATGACGTCTTTGGCAAAGCCGGCCGTCGTCGTGTCTTTAACGAGATCTGCAACTGGCGCTCCGGCGCTCGTCGCGGGTTTCAGCCTACCAAAGTCCATTCACGTCTCCTCAGGTCTTCAGGGCGCCCCGGCGCTTGGTCATCGCGGCGGTTGGTGGACGGCGCATGCGGGAATTAAGCGGCATTGAGCGTCGCGATCACCGGCTCGTGGCCTGTGGCGCGAATGAACCGCAAAAGCTCTTCCCGCGCAATGCTTGTTGTCGCGGTGTTTTCCATCGGGTGGCAATTGATGGTGTCATGAACCATCAAGTTGCGATCAATCACCGCGGACACACGACCGCTCGCGTCGTTCATCAGCGCAAATGCAGTCACCGATCCTGGCGTGACGCCGAGCACCTCGTGAAGCAATTCCGCCCGCCCGAAGCTCAGCCGGGCCGAGCCGATCACTTTGGGCAATGCCTTCAGATCGACTGCCGTATTGTGATGGGCGATGACCAGATAGAGCCGGTCTTTGGCGTCCTTTAGAAACAAATTCTTGGTGTGAGCCCCCGGCACCTTGGCGTAGAGGTCCGCGCTCTCTTCAACGGTGAACACGGGCGCGTGGTTATAAGTCTTGGTGGCGATTCCCAACTCATCGAAACAGCGGAACAAGGCTTGGCGCATAATGATTGAAGACCTTGGCAGGAAATGAGAGTTGCATGGTCGCCGCAGGCGTTTGGCCGCTGCGCCGGTATCTAGGCGAGGCGCATGCTACGCCGCAAGCCGCAACGGCCTTTTTGATTGACGCCCCCCAGGGGCCCTGCTATCCGCAGCGCTCGATTGTGCCGGGATGGCTTGAACCGGCACATAAAATCGCGTAGATACGCGCGGTACCGATCGGATGCGGGTGTAGCTCAGCGGTAGAGCATCACGTTGCCAACGTGAGGGTCGAGGGTTCGATCCCCTTCGCCCGCTCCAATTTTCAAGTTTTTTTGACTCAGGTACGTCAGCGAACCAGTCTCGGGCCCGCAGGTCTGAAAGCTTGTCACGCGGTGGCGGGCTCCTGGGCTGGTTCCGCCGGCACCGGCTCAGGCACTGCCATCATAGTCTGCTCGATGCGGGCCAACACCTCCTCGCACAGCTTGCGCATCGCTTCACCGACATAGCCCGGGTACTTCGCGAAGTATGAACGATCCTCAGTCCGGAACCTCGCGGCATCTTGCATTGCGTGCGTGCGCGGCACGAATTGCTGGAAGCAGCGATTCTCTGGATTGCTGTGGAGCCAGCCGTGATACTCGTCTTCGACCGGTGAACCGATCTCCTTCATATTAACAATCACACCCAGGTTTTCGGCAAATCCCATCTCGGGGTTGAGCCCCTTAAAGCGGCGGAACACTTCTAAGCCGCACACCGACACGTAGTCGGCCTTTGTCGGCGAGATATGGAAGTCGGCTTCGCGCAGCCAGCTTTCGGTCAGCACGGACAGGCCCGGCGGACAATCGATCAACACGATATCGAACACGCTACGCACGTCGGCCAGCAACTGCCCAATGACAGACCGCAACTGCCCATGCAGGCCCTGCTTTGACACTTCGCGCTCGAACAACGTGAGTTGCATATCGCTGGGAATGAGAAACACCGAACGCGCATCATCGACATCGCAGACATCGCGCACGACCACGCTCGACCAGTCCGAATTGTCTTTCTGAAGGACCCGGCCCACGAGAAAATCGACGAGTGTGTGGCCTTCGGTCTGCAGCTTATGCAGGTTCTGCACGGACGTCAGCATGCTCGACACGCTGGCCTGCGCATCGCTGTCGATCACAAGCACGTTCTTGCCGTGATAAACCGAGAGCGTCTCGGCCAGCGCCAAAACCAGCGTTGATTTGCCGACGCCGCCTTTGGTGTTCATCACCGCAATCGAATTGCGCAACATTCGCCGCTACCCCCTAGAACCCCGGCACACCTGTAGCGCGGTCCGGCCGCCCTGTGCCAGACCGGTCTGCGCGGGGATTGTGGCAGCCTCGGGGAAACGGCGAAAGCAAGCCACGGTCGGGCACCGCAAAAGGTGCCTGACCCTGTTATTGCCTTACCAATGATGACCGCCACCGCCACCAACCCGCTGCCAGGCGTGACCGCCCGAGCGGATCCGCACGGTCTGGCGCTTCACGCCCAAAACCGGCGGATGATCAACGACATGACTGGCGGCGGGCCGCACCAGAACCTGTCGATTGACGACCGCCGTCACCGGCGGCGTCACATAACTGCGGCTTGAGGCTGGCCGCACGAGGATCGTGCGCGGCACGTCGCGGTAGACCGCCGGATGGACGACTTGATGACGATGGCCGGGATGGACGACGACCTGACGCGCAACACTCCGCGTGACAGCCTGTGTGTGAACCTTGCACTTCACCTCGCGGCCGTGCCGGTCGGCCTTATGCTCCCAACGATAACCACCCGGATGCACGACGACAGTTTCGTGCACCGTGCGGACGACCGGTGGCGTCACGCGATAGGCTACGGTGGCAGGCGCGACCTGCACGCGCCGAATAGCGGTGCCGTACACGGCAGGCACATGCTGGGTATGAACCCGGCCCGGTGCCACGACGACCTGCTCGGCGCGCGTTCCGTAGACCGCCGGAACATGCATCACATCACGGCGCCCTGGGCGAACAACAACCGTGCGGTCGATTGTCTTGTAGACGTCGGGTGTGCGCACCTTCTGGTAGCACGCGGATGCGTGGCCACCATGGCTACGGCAACCATGCTCAGCGGCGGCGGGGGCAGTGATGGCAAGTGAGACGGAACCGGCGAGCGCGATTCCGGCGAGGGCCGGCAAGCGGATCATGACGCGATACTCCAGATGAGAGATAGAGAACTTAAGGTCCGCGAGCGCCGGACGCCGACACGCCCCCGCTCGAAAATCCCGTAGTCTGAAGGTATCCGAAGCCCGCGCGCCGCCGAAGAAGCCCGTCGGGATATGGTAAAGCGTGACGGATTACCCACGCACGTCCACATGCTGACTCAATCTTCTGATAGGTCTACCTTCTGAGGGTAAGCGGGAGAGTACGATGGGGCGCAATCCGATCCAGATGCAGAAGGGCTTGAGCCTTTCTGAGCTGAACGAACGCTACGGCACCGAAGAGAAGTGTGAGGCGGCGCTTTTCAAGTGGCGCTGGCCGAAAGGGTTCGCCTGT
>JANOFU010000094.1:0-59152 GCA_031413815.1 Hyphomicrobium sp.
CCGGCGGCGGAGATCCGCGCGGCAGCCCGGCTCTACGCCACCGGGTGTCCTTGGGATCAATGTCGGTGGATTCGACCACCTTAACCATGACCTTAACCGTGTCGCCAGGGGCGAATTCGGGGATGCCGCGTTTCGCTAAGATAGCGTCCATTTGCTCGCGGTCGAGCTGCTGAATGATGTCCATTTTCGTTCCTTTTTTCTTATTTTTCAATGCAGAGGAGCTGTGCGGTGAACGGAAAGTTCAACCTGCTGCAACTCGTGCGGCCCTTGTGGGCAACCCTGTGACGGGAATTTGTTAAACGGGTGATACCGGAAACGCGGGTTGATGTCGAGTGTGGACCATGATGGCGCGGCGTCGCGGTGGGGTAAGGGAATTTGGGGTCAGGCACGTCGCGGGCGGTGTCGCGGGTGGGCGATGATTGGCAGTGCCTGACCCCGTTGGGACGTTTGCCATCCTGGCCGGGCCGTTTTTCGCGATCTCTCGGCAACGTCATCCCCGCGCCCTTGAGCGCAGCGAAAGGGAAACACGGCGGGGCCCCAGTCGAGCTGATGGCTGGGTGAGATGTTGGACTGCGCAAGGTGCTGTCTTCATGTCCTTCTGACGCTTGTCTGGGGTCCCGCCTGCCGCCCTCCGGTACGGTCCCTCCGGGACGCGGGAATGACGGGACAGGGGGCCACTGCTGCCGCACTCCGCGATCTTGCGATCCGGGGGTTTGCGGCAGTCCCTAGTCCCAACTCCGAAATAATTCGGGGAGCGGGGCGCGGCTGCACCGCGGTCGTCCGCAGTGCTGTAGTTAGAAGGCGCAACGGCGCCCCGCTTTCAGGCTTTTGAACCGGGGGTCTAAGCTTTTACCCCGGCCTCAACGAGGCACCCTTAACCGAAGACAATTCCGGGGCCTGCCTCACGACAGGGGGTGCGTTCGCCGCGGAAGGGTTGGCTGCGTCAGCCGCGTGTTTAATCCTTCCGATCCTGCGCCCGCATCGCATCAACTAAGCGCCCCTAGCAGACGCCCTCGAGTGATGCGGGATGGCGCGAGTATGGGTCAGGCTTGGAGCGCGGGGATAACTTCGGTGTTTGGGATCGAAGAAATTTCCGGCTGGTTCGCGGACCGTGGTTAAGCGGTTGGGACTGATCATGACGATCGACGTCCGCAATGGACCAACAGCAGAAGCGCAGTTGGCGCAGCGATTAACGATTCCCGGCCTTGGTACTCACATAGCCAACGGCTATCGAAACCAAACCCAAAGGGCATTTCAGATCGCTGGCCGCCGCCGATAGGTTCCTCCTCAACCGCACAGCACTTCAGGCTGCGGTCCAACAGCCGACCCAAAGGAGAACTCCAATGAATAAGCTACCCCTCGCCGCTCTCGCCGTCGTTTTGTTCGCTGGCGTCACGCCGGCTTTGGCCAAGGAAGACTGCGATGCCGGCTTTAAGACCCACATGGGCAAGATGAGCATCTACATCGACAAAACCTCTGGCTACGAACTCGCTGACGCTGTGCGCAAGTCGCTTGATGCCTATAATTCCTGCAAGGCTGGCGACAGCTTCTCGCCGAAAGGCGTTTGGGACAAGATCGAAGCCGACATGGCTGCCAAGGGCAAGTAAGCACCTTACTGCTGATCGAACTTAGGGCTTCCGGGTGACAAGCCGGGAAGCCCTTTGCATGAGCAGTGGCCAGCAGCACATTACTTTCCGTCGTTTGCCCCATCAGGGAGGCACCATGCAGACCTTTTCAAGAACGGCCGCGGCGATACTGGCGGCGGTTCTCACAGCACTCACAGCGGCAGGCATGTCTTTGCCGGGCGCACGAGCGGGGTCTGAAGCAAGCTCTGGCGGTGCAATCCTGTCGAATTTACCGCCGCATGACAGCCCTGAATACAAAGCACTTTTGAAGGCCGCCGGAAATCCGCGCGGCGAAGAATTAGAGATGACCAAATCAGAAATGTGGGATGTGGCGCCTGAGCGCATTGACGTGCTGATCACTGCGGCCGCTCAGCAGGGTGTGACTGTTACCAAACTCAATTCGGATTGGAACCAAGCGCTAACGCCAATGCCGGCTGGCAGTGCCATGTCGGAAAATCAGCAGAAAATGATGAACGACACGATGGCCGCTAAGTCCGTGATGGGAATGAGTATGATGGAGCTCCCGCAATCCAGTTCCATTGAATATGCACTGACGAAGGGGATGCGTAAAGGGGGCGGCCAGGCGGCTCAGCAAAAGCTTGTTATTCCGCTCAATGAAAATGTCTCGGTCACGGCCGAACGCACCAGCGTGTCGAAGACTGCGGATGGCTATGTGTGGCGCGGTGTCGTCATGGGCAGCGACGATCTCGTGACGTTGATGTGGTGGCCGAACGGCCGTTTGACAGGAACCATTTCGTACAAAGGGCATATCTATGCCGTGAAGCATATGGGTGGCATGATGCACGGCATCGTCGAAATGTCGCCAGCCATGTTGCCGCCCGAGCATGCACCAATGGACGCCGGCACGATGAAAAAAATGAACTTGAAAGCAGATCCCTTCGTCAAGCACGGCGATGCCAGGATGATGATGGATGCCTCTGGCGCGGCTTCTGGCACTATTGCACCCGTATTCGGCGTGCCAAACCGTTCTGGCAACAGAGATCTGCAGGATGCGCCATTGGGGAAGAAGGCAATTGCAGCCCCGCCGCCGGCATTCATAACTGTCAAGCCGTTCATGAGGGCGCAAAAACTTGCGCCAGTGGTGATCTCTGTGATTGCCGCCTACACGAAACAGGCAGCCAGCCTCTATAGCGACATTGGAAAGGATTTAATCGCACTGACGATCGAGGACGCCAATCAATCCTTTCGCAACAGTGGAATAGGCAACGTCCGCCTTGAACTCGTCCATGCCTACCAAACGGACTACACCGAAGAGGGCAGCCACTTTGAGCACGTGTTCCGGTTCGTCTACAAAGACGATGGCTACATGGATGACGTGCACGCGCTGCGCGAGCGCTACCGGGCCGATGTCGCCATTCTCTTTGTTCATGATCCCAATGGCTGCGGCTTAGCCGCCCAAGTGCAGGCGCCTGCCGATCGCGCCTTCGCCGTCGTGCATCACGAATGTGCGGCCACGACCTATTCTGTCAGTCATGAAATTGGACACCTGATCGGCGCCCGCCACGATGAAGCGCTGGATGACAGCGATACCCCGTTTCCTTTTGGACATGGCTTTGTCCACGGCAACAAATGGCGCACCATGATGAGCTACAAGGAAAGCTGCGGCGGCTGCCCGCGCTTGCCAGTCTGGTCCAACCCGGGCGTAAAAATCCGTGGTGTGCGAGCGGGCTCAAAGACCAGCAATAATGCACGCGTCATCGCTGAGAACGCCAGCCGCGTCGCGGCATTTAAGAACTAGAATATGGAAATCCACGAAATCCGCTATTTCCTGGCTGTTGCGGAAAACAAGAACTTCACCCGTGCGGCGCAACAGTGCGGGGTCTCG
Source organism: Hyphomicrobium sp. (assembly GCA_031413815.1). Taxonomy (GTDB): domain Bacteria; phylum Pseudomonadota; class Alphaproteobacteria; order Rhizobiales; family Hyphomicrobiaceae; genus JAGVSR01. Next base: position 3,472 of record JANOFU010000094.1, read on the forward strand.
CAGCCTGCAATAACGCGCGCCATCCGCAAACTTGAAGCAGAGTTGGGGGGGCTCCTGTTTGATCGCCGCCCAGGGCGCACGGCGCTGACGGAACTTGGCCGCCGACTGATGCCACGTCTTGAAAAGGCCTACATCGAAGTCGGCAAGGCAAAGGAAACCGCAAACGCACTGTCAGATGCCCGCAAGCACATGTTGCGCTTGGGGGTTATGTGCACAATCGCGCCGACCCACATGACGACTTTGCTTGAAAAGCTAAGACATAAGGTTCCAGATCTTGTCATTTCGCTGCTGGATGCAAAGTCGTCAGAGGTGGTTGAGTTGCTGCTCGCTGACGAAATCGATATAGGCCTGTCGGCTTGGCCCGAGTATCCTGAAGAAATTGCGCTTGTGCCGTTGTTCCGCGAACGGTTCGCCGTTGCCTTCGCCAAGGGACATGCTTTCGAAAAGCTTCCCGCCATTGCACTTGGTCAATTAGCGGGCGAAAATTATCTCGACCGGCTCGGCTGCGAGTTCAATGAGTACTACGCGTTCGAATTTGGAGACTGGACCATCGATATGGACGTCAGGTTTTCCTCTGAACGTGAAGACTGGATACAGGCCATGATCAAGGCTGGAGCCGGATGTTCGATTGTGCCAGAGTTCACGCCTTTACTGGATGGTATCGCGACACGGCCGCTGACCGAGCCAGGCGTGATCCGTCAAGTCAGTCTTTTAACAGCGCGCGGGCGCATTTTTTCGCCGGTCGCGGAAGCCTTTGTTAGGCTGGCGCGGGCCCACACTTGGCAAAAGCGCATCCACGCTTGAATTGGAGAAACAGGGAATTGTGGTTTGCTATTTTCAAGCTGTCTATCGGACACCAGCACCCAGCCGCCGAGTCAGTGCCGCTGCCACCACGAGTGCCGCACCTACGCCCACTACCGCTGCGGGCCAGCCAAAACGGTCGAAGAGCTGACCGGCAAGCGCAGCGCCGGCTAAGCCACCGGCAAAGTAAGACGCAAGATATAGTCCGCTTGCTGCGCTTCTGTTGGCCGTTGCAGCGTGGCTAACGTAGCCCGTCGCCAGTGCTTGAGCGAAAAAAGTTCCGGCGGCAACCAGCACCATGCCTGTTATGACTGCTGGAAGACTAGGCAGCAGCATCAGGGGCAGGCCAAGACCGGCGACAGCGAGAGCGCTCCACAGCGCCTTCTGTATTCCAAAATGGGCAGCCGCCCGGCCCGCGAGCGGAGTTGTGAATATTGAAGGCAGGAATACAAAGTAGATAAAGCCAAGCTGCATCATGCCAACTTGCAAGGGCGGGCGGACCAATACGAAATTGACATAAGTAAAGGTGCCTATGAACGCGAACAGAATACAGAACCCAATTCCGAACGCAGCGCGCAGGTTTGGCGTTCTGAGATGAGCGATTAGGGCATCCGATGGCTTCTTAGTACGCGCGAGAACCGGCGATGCGTGCCGGGTCTTCGAGATGGTCGCCATAACCAGAGCCGCACCCGCAAGATTGAGGGCAGAGAATACGTAAAAGTTGGCCGCCAATCCCGCGTGATCAACAACCGATGTTGCGATCAACCGGCCGATGAAATTGCTCGCCACGTTGCCCGTGATGTAGGCGGCAAACGCGGCGGTTGTGTCTTTGGGACACGTGGCATCGCCCAAATAGGCAAGTGTCAATCCGAATGCCGTCGACATACACAGCCCCTGCACGATGCGCAGAAGGGCGAACACCCAAAGATTGGGCGCGAACGCTAGTAGCACAGTAGGAAGTGAGAGCAGGCAAAGGCTTGCGGCTATGCCAAATCGCCGGTTGATCGTGCCGCCATAGAGTGCAACAGCGAGGCCGCCGAGGGCCATGCCAAGTGTGCAGGCGTTGACGGCGAGCCCCATAGCTGCAGGCGCCACCTGGTAATGTGTGACGAGAGTTGGCAGCAGTGCTTGTGCTGCAAACAGGTCGACTACGGTGAGGAACGCCGTCAGCGCAATAATAGGCAGCCGCAACGGCGCAGCGCTGCTTTCTTGCACAATGCCGGTGCTCATCGCGCGAACCTTCTTGCCAACTTGACTGAACCGTCAGCACGCGCAGACCAAGTCTGCGCGTGCCAGCCCTGGTCCGGTTACATGCCAGACGCATTCGGATCTTTTGCAATGTCTGCCGAGACGAGGACCGCCGCCTGCTTGGTGTTATTTTTCCACCAATGAGATAAACCGCCCTGCTCAACAGACAGGTCGCCGGTGGCATGCTCAATGGGAACCGCACAATGGCTGGAGTATTCCGTGATCGAGCCAGATACGACGAAGATCAGCGCAGGGCGCTCCTCGTGGCTGTGCCAGGCAACTTCGCCGCCGGGCTTGATCTCAAGTCGGCGCATGCGGAAGTGATGACCGGCAACAGCAATCTTTTCTTTCGAAAGATCGATCTGGCCGAGCAGCTTTTCAGCGACATCTTTATGAGCGGTTGCACCAGGCTTTTGACCATCTGTGGTCACTTTGCCTGCGGGGCATTCGCCAGCAGTTGCGGCTGTTGCGAAGGCTACGAGGCAACCTGCGAGCACGCCAGCAACCGTGCGCGGCAGTTTGGATCGTGATGAAGTTTTTGACATGACGGATGACTCCTGAGCAAGTTTTGAACGGCGGCGGGGGGCCGCTTTGACACTCCGGAGAATGCGTCAAGAGACGTCTCGTTTTGAAATATCGATTGAGTCCGGAATCGATAGGTGCTGGCTATTGGTGCAGGTTCAAACCGCTCGAGCGCACAGGTCCATCGTGCCTGTGACGCCCGCAACGCGGGCGCCAGCCCGCGTCTGAGGGTTGGTCGCCGGTCTGTATCCCTGAGCCACAGCTGCCGCGAATGTTGAGGCCGGAAACAACGCCCGGCTTTTCTCGATTTTGTTATGCTTTTCGAGTTTGGCAGCGAGATTGACGGCGTCTCCAATCACAGTGAACTCGAGGCGGTCGCCATCGCCGAGCGTCGCAAACACGACAGGCCCTGATGCAACGGCTGCATTGACATTGAGATTGGCGCCAATTCCCCTTTTTGCAAGGGACGCCTGCCATGCAACGGTATCTGCCAATATCTCATCGAGTGCGCGTAAGGCTTCTGCCGCGGCCACTGGGCTTGGTGTCGCTGCTCCAAATGTCGCCATCACGCCATCGCCTAGAAACTTATCGATCACGCCGCCATGGGCGCGAACGATGGGAATGATACGTGAGTGGAATGATGTTAGCATTTCCACGACCTGTTTAGGCGGAACGTTCATGGCAAAGGCAGTGAAACCACGAATGTCGATCATGAGGATTGCCGCGTCACGCTCTACGGCCTCGCCTGCGACGATGAGCGTGTCCGAGCCAGCGATTTGATCTGCCACACCCCGCGAAAGAAACCTGCCGATCTCTTTGGCCGCCGCCTCTTCGCGCACAGCGGCTATCAACGTGCGTTGCGCCCGTCGCGCATTCAGTGCAAGTAATCCAGTTGTTAGAAGCAGCGCGAACACCTTATCGAACTCGGCACCAAAAAGGATTCGTGAACTTGTCGCATAGTCCGTGAAGCTTCGTGTAATTGCGCCGGGTCCGTCGCTCATGGCAGCCGCCAGCGTGAGCACGATCCAGCCGGCTGCCGCCGTTGCGCCGGCTGCGAGCACATAGCGGGCGTCAAAGCGTAAGGCCCTCAAGACAACAAAAACAAACAAATATACGAACGTAGGGGCCTTGAGAGAAAAACCGGCCGGTTGCTGGTACTCAATATGGAATGCCCAGATGAGAGCGAGTAGCAAACCGACATCTACGGAGATCGACAACCCAACGAACCAATCAGGTGTCCGGCTTTGCAATATCAGCCAGTAGCGGAACAACGAAAATGAGAGATAGATGCTGAGCGCAATAGGCACCGGAGAGAACATCGAGATGGCGGCGTCGGTGGGGCGTGGCGCAAGCAGGTAGAGCGCCCACAGTGTGCAGCCAATGCCGAGTTGGACAAGACCGATCAAGCGTTCACTGGCACGATCCTCCATCGTCACAACCATTTTGACGCGATCGGGAAGTTCTGAAGTAGACGGTTTTCGCCACAGTGATTGCCACACCTGGTTAAACGGCAGGCCCGCATTTTGCTCTTGCCGCATACCGGTACCCCGCTTTTCCCGGATTGGGAGCGTTCACAAAAACTCTTCGGTCAGGTCGACACTCGACTCCTCACCTACTCTGTCGAAGTTCTTGTCCAGCCATCCGGCCGCTCTGTTGCGGCCAACATCGCGTAAGCGGCACAGAAAATCCCAATCCGGGTTGAGCTTCGTCGCCACGCCCAGCTGCGCCATTTCGGCATCATCCCGGATTGAGTGCACCAGCATGCGCTTGTACTTGGTAGCATCGAGCGCCGCCTCGTCAATGAGCCGTGTAACAAACTCTATCGCTCGCATTTCGCGCATCAGGGACGAGTTAAAGCTAATCTCGTTGATGCGGTCGAAGATCTCCGGCGATGACGTTGGCAGCTTTTTGCGCTCTATCGGGTTGATGTGAACGATGACCACATCGCGCGGGCCGCCATTGTAGATGAGGGGAAAAATGGCGGGATTGCCCATAAATCCCCCGTCCCAATAGGCCTCGCCGTCGATTTCGACAGCCTGGAAGACGTAGGGAAGGCAGGCCGATGCAAGCACTGCGTCGGACGTAAGTTCGGAGTTGTGAAACACCTTGATCTTGCCAGACCGAACATTTGTGGCGCTGAGGAAAATGCGGTTTGTTTTATTGCATTTTCTCAGGTGCTCGAAGTCGACCACTTTTTCGAGCACATCTCTAAGCGGGTTGAAATTGTATGGATTGAGCTGGTAGGGCGAGAATAGGTGTGTCAGGGCTTGGAACGATTGATAAGCCGGTGAGAATTCAGAATGGCAGCCAAAAGCGGCCAGCGCTTTTTCCCATGGCAGTGATTGCACGGGGCTGTACAGCTGGCCAGCGCGGCTGATTTCTGTCCAAAACTCAAGAAGTTTTTCGCGTGCGCCGGCCGCGCCGCCAAGTGAGTAGCCGTGCGCTAACACCACTGCATTCATCGCACCTGCGCTCGTGGCGCTGATTGCTTCGATAGCAAGACGGCCATCTTCCATTATCTTGTCGAGTACGCCCCAGGCAAATGCCCCGTGTGCGCCACCGCCTTGCAAGGCGAAGTTGACCGCCTTCTGATTTCCCTGTGCACGCGGCGATGTCTGTGCGAGGACTTTGTGATGCGCGGTCATTGGGCTGTCCATCCACCTTCGATAGGGAGTGCAGCACCCGTTATTGAGGCCGCACCCTGGCTGCAGAGAAACACGGTCAGAGCGCCAATCTCTTCGGTGGTGACAAACTTGTGTGTTGGCTGAGCGTGCAGCAACACATCGCGAACGACCTGTTCTTCGGTCAGCATGCGCGCATGCGCGGTCTCGGGGATCTGCTTTTCGACCAGCGGCGTCAGAACATATCCTGGGCATATGGCGTTGGCTGTAATGCCGAATTCAGCGGTTTCCAGAGCCACGGTTTTGGTCAGTCCAACCACACCGTGCTTTGCCGTCACGTAGGCAGACTTGAACGGCGAGGCGACCAGCGCATGTGCTGAGGCAATATTGATAATCCGGCCCCACTTGCGTGCCTTCATGCCAGGCACAACGGCGCGGATGGTGTGAAAAGCCGCCGACAGGTTGATGGCAATAATGGCGTCCCATTTCTCTGGCGGAAAAGTCTCGATGGCCTCCACATGCTGAATGCCAGCATTGTTGACCAGCACGTCGACCGGGCCGAGATCGTCTGCGGCCACGCTCATCATCTTAGCAATCTCTGCAGGTTTGGACATATCAGCCGCTGAGTAGCCAGTTCGAACACCAAAGCTCGACTCCAAATAATTCCGCGTCGCGTCGATTTCTTGCGGGTTGCCAAATCCATTAAGCATAACATTGGTGCCCGCGGCCGCCAGTGCGCGTGCAATGCCAAGCCCGATGCCGCTCGTTGAGCCAGTCACCAAGGCCAACTTGCCGTTGAGGTTGGTTGCAGACAGTGATGATTTCATGTCTGCAATGGGCCGGGGTTCCATTTCGATGGTCCTTTTGTTCAATACTCAAGAAAGAGACCAGGGAACGTTTTAAGGAGAGGGAGGCTCCCGGCTTTTTTCTCAACAGGTGCTGGATTTCGAGGATTTACTGCCTGCAGTATGTCGTCTTGGTTGATCCGCTGCTGGCAGCAAGATCCCGTGCGTGGCCTTTCATCAAGCGTTCGCAGTGACCTTCTTGAAACCCACCATAGGCGCTGGCGTACTAGTACTGAAATATCGATTGGGATATGAATTGATAGCTCAGGGCTATAGCCGGAATTCATCGAGCTGCGGATCTTAGTTACAGATGATTGATGAGGAATTGCGCCGTGGAAATGCACCAAGTCCGTTATTTTCTAGCGGTGGCGCGCCTTTTGAATTTTACGCGCGCCGCAGAGGAGTGCAACGTCGCACAACCTTCGCTGACGCGTGCGGTGAAACAACTCGAAGAAGAATTTGGCGGCGAGCTGTTCCGTCGCGAACGCAACCTCACGCACCTGTCCGATCTTGGTCATCGCATGCGGCCGATGCTGCAACAATGCTATGACAGCGCGCTGAATGCTAAGGCACTGGCGCAGATATTGAAGACTGGCGGCATTGCTCCGCTGGCGATTGGACTGTCTTCGTCGACCAACATTACCATGCTGATCCCGTTCCTAACGGAACTGGTGCGCGCAATGCCGGGCCTGGCTCTCAGGTTCTCGCGGGGCAGCAGCTCAGACATGCTGGAACTTCTAAAGAAGGGCGACGTCGAAGTGGCCGTGGCTGGGCCGTTGGGTGCAGACTGGGACCGGCTGGATACTTGGCCCTTGTTTACGGAGCCGTATCGGCTGGCAGTCAGCAAGACGCATAGGCTTGCAAAGCAAACCAGCCCGTTAGCGGCGGAGGAAATTGCCAAGGAACGCCTTCTTTGCAGGCCGTTCTGCGAACATTTGAAGGTCCTTTCAGATTTCCTGGAGGAACGGAAATCACAACCGCAAACACAACATAGAGTTGACTCCGACCACGATCTCGAGCCGCTTATCGGTGCAAGTCTTGGCGTTGCGATTGCGCCATTGAGCGCGATTAATTCTGAAAATATTGATTGGCTGGATATAGATGGCCTCAGTATCAACCGTACAGTCAACGTTTATGGCGTCGCGGGCCGCCAGCGTTCGGTGGCCGCTAGCACCTTCATCAAAATGCTGCGTGCGGCTGACTGGTCGGCGTTCGAAGGAGAACGGGAGCCAAAGCCAAAGCCAAAGCCAGAGAAGGTCAAACCAGCAAAGCCTGCGCGAACTTAATTTCGATTGAAAGCGCAGCGATATCCAGGGTGGCCTTCACTACCGTGCCAAATGTAAGGCAGCAACAATCTCGTCGATATCCATGCGCCTGCGGAAATCCGGATCGACTAGGCGGGCGAGGATAATGCCATCGGCGCCAACAACAAACGTGGCCGGGATGGGTAAGAACCAAGAGGCGTTGCCCTGGCTGTAATCGAGTTGCAGACCATCGGCGACAAACAGACGGCGTATGCGGTCGCCAACCCACATCACCAGATTTATCGACAAAGCGTAGCCGTTGTTCTCATCACTGAGGATGGGGAATGCATGATCTGTTTCTTTCGCGACCTGTGCAGTAAATGCCCGGGTTTCCGGCATGATGGATACAACTTGCCCGCCTGCCGAATTGATTTCTGCAAGGGCACACTTCAAAGCGTGAAGCTCCAAAAGGCAGTACGGGCACCAGTGACCGCGATTGAAGCTGACAACTGCGCGCCCGCGCGAAAGAATTCCGTTCAGATCGTGCATGCGGCCGTCTGCATCTGGAAGCGAAAACGCCGGCATTTCATCACCCGCATCCGGAGCCTGCCAGCCGGTCCGGATGTTTTGCAGTCTCGTCACCAATTCGTCGTAGGCATCAGCATATGCAGGGGCGTGCTCGCGCAATGCCGAGGAGTAGAGGGCCAAGCGCTCATTGAGCGGTGCTTCCAAGGTACAAATTCGCTTGAAAACGTCGTCGAGTGGATCGGGTTCAGACATTGAGCGGTCTTTGAGTTTTAAGTGATAGTTGTTCTCGACGCCATCCAAACAGGGGATAGGCCAATTTGCCAAGATATTATTTCAGACAAGACTTCTATCCAGGCCGGAGCGGATCGGATTGGACCGCTTCCAGAATGGCCTCGATATCCATTTTTTTGCGGAAATCAGGGTCAACGAAGCGTGCAATGATGCGTCCGTTGCGGCCGACGACGAACGTGGCGGGTACCGGCACGCACCACCCGTCGTTGCCTTGGAATGCTTCGAGCTGCAAGCCGCGAGAAAGCATGTGTGTTTTGATGTCGTGTCCCAACCACATAACCAAGCCGAGTGACAGCGCGTAGCCGTTATCAATATCGGTCAAAACGAGTAAACCATCAAATGTCTCGGATTTGAGCGTTTGAGCGTATTCCTGATAGTCAGGAACGATAGAAACAACTTGAGCGCCGCAGGCATCCAGGTCCTGCTGAAAGCTGGCGGCTGTTTTCAGTGCAATCCGGCAGAACGGGCACCAGTGACCGCGATCGAAGCAGACGACAACCGGTCCCTTCGCAGTCAAATCTTCGAGGCTTATGAGACGGGCGGTATCTGTTGGCAGCAAAAACGCCGGCATGATGTCGCCAACAGCAGGGGCTCCTTTGCCCACGTCGCCTGCTGCGAGGCGGGCAACGAGGTCATCATAGGCCGTGGCGAACGGTAGGTTGAACTCGCGCAGTTTGCCCGCATAGGCAGCCAGGCGCACATGGAGCGGGGCATCGACGCGGCAGATCTGCTCGAACGCTTCCGCCAGTGTCCCGTTCAACATCACATCCGCGCCTGCCGTCATCAAGGTCTCTTTCCGGCTTCTCCAGCCGTTTGAAACTCCGGCACCCCCGGCTCCGTCATACAATTGCCTTTGCACCGTACAGTCGCATTCGGCCGGATAGAAATGCCTGTGAGCTCAGGGTTCCATAGACGCAGGCTATTGTCTTGTGAGGCAAATCGTATTTCCCGCAGCGCAGCGGTTTGTGCACTCTTATTATAAGTCCGCAGCGCAGCGGCGGCCGAAACAGAGGCAAAAGGATTGTGCAATGTTCAGACTTAACCTCAGTACCGCCATTGTGTCGCTGCTCACCATCGTAGGCATCGCCGTTTTTGCTGCTCCCGCTTTAACGGCGGCACAAGCCGTGATAGGCGACGGCGTGATCACTGTTGAAAGTGCTTATGGATTGCAGGAGACCGTCGAGCGACTGCGCCAGGACATCGAAACAAAAGGCATCAAGTTCTTTGCAGCGATTGATCAAGCCGAACTTGGCAATTCGGCCGGTATTAAGCTCAATCCGTCGACCTTGCTGGTGTTCGGCAATCCGCCGCTCGGCATTCAATTCTTGACTGCCAACCCGTATGCTGGTCTCGATTGGCCGGTGCGCCTTTTGGTGACGCAGAATGACAAGGGCGAGATTTGGCTCGCATACACCGATTTCAATTGGATTGCCAAACGCCACCACATCACGGACCGCGAAGCGCAGTTCAAGATGGCAAGCGACGTCATTGGCTCGATTACATCCAGCGTCACAAAGAAATAGTTCCGAACACCTGTTCGCTGTGACTGCACTAAACGCCAAATTTTTGTTGTTTTGAATGCCTTGCCAGCCAGATTCTGACGTCCGCTCTGGGTCAAAAGCGAACGCCAGAATTGCCAAACGATACGGCAGCTTTTGAATTGGGAAGCGGACGCCCGCGCGCGCTGTCCGTCAGGTTTGTGTCACGCGCCTGCCGCTCGTCCCGCAACGTCCGCCAATGCCTCCCGCAGGGCATCGGCCACGCCGGGTTCAGTCAAGGCGTGGCCCGCCGCTTCGATGTAGTGCAGCCGGCAGCCGGGCCAAGCTTTTGCCAGGGCGTCGGCAGCTGCAGGCGGGCACAGCAGATCGTAGCGGCCTTGGACGATAACGCCTGGAATGCCAGCGAGGCGGTGCGCGCTGGTGAGCAACTGGTTGGGCTCGAGAAAGAACGACTGCGCAATGAAATGCGCTTCCATGAGCGGCGTAGGCGGCAGGCGTTGACCTCCGGCGTCGGTCGCGGACAGGGGCGATGGGCGTGGGTTCAACTCTGACAACGCGCGCTCATAGGCATTCCAGACTTGGGCGGCAGGCCCGTGGACTGCGCGATCGGGATGATTGAGGCGCGCAAGGTACGCGGGCAAAGGTGCTGCGCGGTCTTCGGTAGGCAGGGCGTCAACGAATGCCCGGTACAACTCCGGCCGGAAGCGTTTCGGACCATCGATAAACGCCCATTCGACTTCGGCGTCCGTGCCGAGAAACATCGCGCGTAGTACGAGACCGGCCACGCGTTCAGGAAACGCTTGCGCGTAAGCCACCGCGAGCGTTGAGCCCCAAGAGCCGCCGAGCACAATCCACGTCTCGATACCGAAGTGACAGCGAACGGCTTCAATGTCGGCGATCAAATGCTGCGTCGTGTTGGCGGTGCGCGACAAGTACGGATGGCTGCGGCCTGATCCGCGTTGATCAAACAGGATGGCGCGGAAGCGGTTTGCGTCGAACAGCTCGCGGTGCATGTGTTGCGCGCCGCTGCCGGGGCCCCCGTGCAGGAACAACACGGGCACACCATCAGACCGTCCGCATTGTTCAATGTAGAGCCAATGACCATCGCCGACGCTCAGCATGATGGCGTCGAACGGGCGAAGGCTTGGCGTTGCGTCCGTCATCTCGTGTCTGGGGCCTTCAATGGGAGCTGGCGCCTTCAGCGCCAATGCCGGTTTCGCAGCGGACGAACTGCGCCGGGTAAGCCGCGCGTTCTTTATCGGCTTGCGCGCTGCGATCAAACTTCGACACCAGCCAGATGGTGACGAAGGCCAGTGGGACGGAGAATAGTGCCGGGTTGTCGTAGGGGAAGATGGCCTCGGCAAATCCAAAGGTTTTGACCCAAACGGCAGGGCTCAAAACCACCATGGCAACCGCAGTCACCAGACCGAGTAATCCCCCCGCGACTGCCCCGCGCGTTGTGGTGCCGCGCCAGTGCAGGCTCATCAGCAGAACGGGGAAGTTGCAACTGGCGGCAATCGCGAACGCGAGGCCGACCATAAACGCGACGTTCTGCTTTTCGAACACGTAGCCAAGAATGATCGCGATGATGCCAATGAACACCGCAGAGAGCTTTGATAGACGGACTTCTGTTTCTTCGGAAATTCCATCGTGCGCGAAGGCGTTGGCGTAAAGATCGTGACTGACGGCGGACGCGCCAGCCAGCGTCAAGCCGGCCACGACTGCAAGAATGGTTGCGAAGGCGACGGCCGAGATAAAACCAAGGAACAGCGATCCGCCAACCGCCGATGACAAGTGAACGGCGGCCATGTTGGTGCCGCCGAGTAAATCGGCGACCTTGTCAAAGGCACCATCTGCGCCGGGCTTGTAGTATGTCGCGTCTCCCATCAGCAGTGTGATGGCACCGAAGCCAATGATGAAGGTCAGTATATAAAAGTAGCCGATGAAACCGGTGGCATAGAGCACGGATTTGCGCGCGGCTTGGGCGTTCGGCACCGTGAAGAAGCGCATGAGGATGTGCGGCAATCCGGCGGTGCCAAACATCAGCGCCACGCCGAGGGAAATGGCGGACACAGGATCGGCAACGAGTTTGCCAGGCGCCATGATGGACTCGCCGCCGGGATGAATAGCCGTGGCGGCCTTGAACATGGCTTCCGGGGAAAACGCAAAATGCGCCAGGACCATGAATGCCATGAATGTCGCGCCGCCGAGCAGCAGGCAGGCCTTGATGATTTGCACCCAAGTGGTGGCGACCATGCCGCCGAAGGCAACGTAGGTGATCATCAGCGCGCCGACGAGAACGATGGCATAGAGGTAATCGAGGCCAAACAGCAGTTCGATCAGCTTTCCCGCGCCGACCATTTGTGCGATGAGATAGAACGCGACAACAGCCAGCGTGCCGGTTGCCGACAAGATGCGGATCGGACGGGCATCGAGGCGAAACGCGGTGACATCGGCAAAGGTGTATTTGCCGAGGTTGCGCAATTGCTCGGCCATCAAGAACATGACGATCGGCCAGCCGACGAGAAACCCGACCGAATAAATCAAACCGTCAAAGCCAGACGAGAACACGAGCCCGGAAATGCCGAGGAAGGAGGCGGCCGACATATAGTCGCCTGCAATCGCCAGGCCGTTCTGGAACCCGGTGATACCGCCGCCCGCCGCGTAGAAATCGGCGGCGGATTTGGTGCGGGCTGCCGCCCACTTCGTGATCCCGAGTGTCGCCACGACAAACGCCAGGAACATCATGATGGCAGGCATATTGAGTGGCTGCTTCGTGCCGCCCTCGATGGGACCGGCGGCGAATGCAACAATCGGCAGCACAATCGCGGCGAGCAGACAGAACACCGCCAACTTCACAGAGTGCATCGGCATCAGCGGCTGCGCTCCGTGATGGCATGCATTGATTGATCGAACGACGTATTGGCGCGCCACACGTACAACGCAACCAACAAGAATGCAGACACGATGACGAACAACCCCACCAGAATTCCGATGGACGTGACGCCGTCGCCTACTCGCTGGCCCAGCGATTGCGGAGCAAACGCCACTGCTGCGATAAAACCGAAGTAGATGATTAGCATCAGGCTGGACAACAGCCAGGCAAACCGCCGGCGGCGCGCCACAAACTCATGGAACGCGGGATCGCGCTCGATCGTCTCGAGCCGCGCCCGAGTGTCGGATGTCATGAACGGGTCTCCCCCCGGCAGCCAATCGCGTGACGCCACGCGTGTTGACATCATCCTAGCGCATTGGCGAGCAACCGGTAGCCCGTTCTCAGGTTTCAGTGTGTGCTGGCTCCGTGGAAAGAGGTCACGACTTGACGGGCAGCCGCCCCTCCGGCACGCCGAGCGCATCGGCAAGCCGGGCAGTTGCAGACCCTGGCCGCAACGGCTTTTGCTGGCTCTCGTGGGGAACCCAGGCGGTCATGGTCAAAATCTCGAAAGTTGCAGGCACACGCCCCCCGGCCTCGCCGAACATGCTTGCGTAGAGTTCAGCGGCTCGAAATAGAAGCGTGCGCGTCACCGGCACTCGCCGCCGGGCCGTCAGAACATTGCTGGCCCCCATCGCCTTGATGTCACGCATAAGGCCAAGCGCCGAGTCATAGCGGACGGTGACAACATCGGAGTCGACAACGGGCAGTGCGAACCCTGCGCGTTGCAGCAAGCCACCGAGATCGCGGACATCGGCAAACGGCGCGACACGTGGCGACACGCCGCCGCTGATCTCCGTTTCCGCTGCGAGCCACGCAGCGCGCAGTTCTTTCAACGTGTCGCCGCCCACCAGAGCGCCGAGAAACAACCCATCCGGCTTCAGCGCGCGGCGGATTTGCAGCAGCGCGCCCGGCAGATCGTTAACGTGTTGCAGCGTCAGGCCCGAAACCGCGAGATCAAACGCGCCGTCGGCGAATGGCAAGGCCTCCTCATCAGCCAGAACGCGCAAGCCGTTACAGCGGTCAAGAAGTGCAGAGCTCGTCTCCGTTTCAACGATGGTCTCGATACTGGGACTGCTCTGCAAAACGCGGCCAACAACCCCGTGATGCGCGCCGATGTTGACCGCCCGCGGAAACGTGCGCCGCACCATTCCAAGGCGATCGGCAAAATCCTCAGCCACCCGGTCGAGCAGGAACGCGTGTGCGCCAGCTGCGGCTGCCACACGGTTGCGGTGCCGGGCGAGCACGGGCCTGTCAAAAACGTTGAAGTCCGCTGCCATCCTTACGCCTGGACCATGTTTCGCCGTGCACTGAGACACTCGCGCAAAACCGAGCGCCAGGCTAACATAGCCGGCGGAGACCGCGAAATATGGGCGAAATGCCACCCCCTCCTGCCCTAAGCCGCATGCGCCGGATCGCAACCTGGCCGCAGACCCTGCGCGTCGCGGGCGGGCATGCCTTGTCGCGCTTAAGCGATCTTGTCGTCCCGCCGCTGTGCCATGGCTGTCACGAGCCGATGACTGGCCACAATACGCTGTGTGCCATCTGCTGGGGCGGCATCGACTTTATCCGCGCACCCTTATGCGACCGGCTTGGTATTCCGATGCCATTCGATACCGGCGGCCCGATGGTCTCGGCGGCTGCCGTTGCCGATCCGCCCGTGTTCGACCGCGCCCGCGCCGTCGCTCATCACACCGGCACCATGCGCACGCTCATTCACGATCTCAAGTTTCACGACCGGGACGATCTTGTTCGGCTGCTGTCTGGCTGGCTGGTCGAAACGGGACATGAGCTGCACCGCGACGCCGATGTGATCGTGCCCGTTCCTCTGGGCCGCCTGCGCCTCATAAAGCGCCGGTTCAATCAGGCCGCTTTGCTGGCGCGCGCAATCAGCGGCAGGACGGGAATCCCGTACGATCCGCTGTCACTGGTCCGGACCCGGCGCACGACATCGCAAGTGGGCCTGACGCGCTTGCAAAGAGCCGACAACGTGCGCGGAGCGTTCGCGGTGCCGCCCACTCGCCGTGGCCGTATCGAAGACCGGAAAGTCCTTTTAGTTGATGATGTTATGACAACGGGAGCGACGGCCGCGGCGTGCGCGAAAGCGCTGCGCAATGCCGGCGCCGAACGGATTGACGTGCTCACACTGGCTTTGGTTACAAATCAGGTGCTGGTTCCGATTTAGTTACTGAGCAAAACACCTGTGGCCATTGGCCATCGAAGACTAGGCTTTGCTGCCCGAATACCCATATGCTTAGTGAGGATCTGCCGGCCACCAAGGATGCCGTGCGACATGAAAAAAGTCGTCATCTACACCGCCTCCCTCTGTCCGTACTGCCACATGGCGCGGGAGCTCCTGAAAACCAAAGGCGTCGCCTTCGAGGAGGTTGACGTCACCGGCCGCTCCAGCGTGCGGGCCGAGATGGCCGCAAAAGCGGGTGGCCGCTTGACGGTGCCCCAGATCTGGATTGGCGAAACGCACGTTGGTGGCTGTGACGACCTGCATTGCCTCGAACGCTCAGGCAAGCTCGATCGCCTCTTGAGCGCCTAACTGCGTCCGGCCATAACCAGTCGATGACCACCGAACTTTCCAAACCGGCGTTCCGTGCTGCACTGGTGCAGATGTGTTCAGGCCGCGACGTGGCGGCCAATGTCGACGCCGCAACTGCGCTGATCCGCGAGGCGGCCGCGCACGGCGCGCGGTATGTGCAGACCCCGGAATGCACGACACTCATGGAAATCGAGCCGGCGAAGCTGTTCGCCGCAACGGGACCGGAAGAGGGGAATGCGGCGCTTCTGCACTTTCAGTCCCTGGCGCGCGAGCTGTCGATCTGGCTGCATATCGGATCGATGGGCATCAAGCTCAGCCCGGACAAGATCGCCAATCGCGCCTATGTGATTGCCCCGTCCGGCGATGTGGCCGCCCGCTACGACAAGATCCACATGTTCGACGTCGATCTGCCGGGCGGGGAAAGCTACCGCGAAAGCAAGAATTACACGCCTGGCGTCTCTGCAGTGTTGGCGGACTTGCCGTGGGGACCGCTCGGCCTGGGCATATGCTATGACCTGCGCTTCCCTCACCTGTTCCGCTCACTCGCGCAGGCGGGTGCGAAGTTCCTCGCTGTTCCAGCCGCCTTTACGAAGGTCACGGGTGAGGCCCACTGGCACACCCTTCTGCGCGCGCGCGCCATCGAAGCGCAGTGCTTCGTCTTCGCTGCCGCCCAAGGTGGCCGGCATGAACATGGCCGTGAAACGTATGGTCACAGCCTGATCATCTCACCATGGGGCCAAATTCTGGCCGAAGGCGGCGTTCAGCCGTCAGTCATTGTTGCTGATATAGACTTGAACCTGTTGGAGAACGCGCGCGCTCGGGTGCCATCGCTCCGGCATGACCGGACCTACGATGTTGTTCGCGCGCCGTCGCAAACTGGTCAAAAGTCATGATCAAGTACCGCCTTGTTTGCAGCGCAGGGCACGAGTTCGAAGGTTGGTTTCAAAGCAGCGCCGCCTTCGACACGCAGGCCAAGAAGAAGCAGGTCAGCTGTCTCGCCTGCGGCTCATCGGCTGTCACCAAGGCGGTCATGGCGCCTCGCATCAATGCCAACTCCTCCACTGAGGTTGCACCCGCAGACGTGGCACAGCGGATGCGCGACTTGCGCGACAAGCTCGTTGCCAACTCCGAGTACGTTGGCCCGCAGTTCGCCGAAGAGGCGCGCCGGATCCACTACGAAGAGGCCGATGCCCGCGGCATCTACGGTGAAGCGACCCTTAAAGACGCTCTCGATCTGCACGAAGAAGGGATTGCCGTCTTGCCGTTGCCGCAGATGCCCGAGGACCACAACTAGGCCAGGCCGAGCGCCACCAGCGTATGCTGTTCTGCGGCCTTAGCATCGGCGACCTTGTACAGGGGCTCGTTATAACCGGCAGGTATCCACGCCAGCACGCCGCCCATGGCCCGCCACACGCCCTTCACGTGACCAGCGCGGTCGATAACGACATGGCCATGTTCATCGAACAACACGGCGTAGCCGTTGCGGCGCAGGATCACGTTCTGCTGCAGCCGCTGCCACAGCAAGTTTTCTATCTCTTGATCGCTCATGGTCTTTGTCGTCAACCCCCGCAGCAGTCCAGCACACGCTCGGCGTGGCTCTCCGGCGGTCGTTGCACCGGACGTCCTATCGTGGCGCAGGATCTACACGAATTCCGAGCATCACCGTAGCTTAAAACCCAATATACCTTACGGAATTCAGTAACTTAGATTGCCGAACAACTTGTTTACAATTTATGAAGACTACTTCTGCGTTTACTTCTGAAGGCGTCACGGGCCATGCCACGAAAAAACAGAACCCGTCGCGACACATCGTGCCGCTGACACACCAGTTTTGCGTTCGAGCCGTAAACACACCACGACCACTCAGAACCAGGATGCATCCATGACGCTTCCGTCCGTGCCGCTCAATCCGCCGCTCGACATCGCTGAGGACACCCCGGCCAATCCGAGCAGCAATCCGACGATGGGCGACATCATCGCCGCCCGGCTGTCACGGCGCGATTTCGTGCGTGGGGCGCTGGCTGTGTCGGTGATGGGCAGCACGGTGGCCGCCGAAGCGCTGGTGGCATCGCGCGGCGCAGAGGCGGCGGCACCGGCCGCAGGGTCGTTTAACTTCGCCGAGATAGCCGCTGGCTCCGACGAAATGCACCACGTTGCGAACGGCTATGACGCCAAACTTTTGATTCGCTGGGGTGACAAGCTGTTGGCCGATGCGCCTGAGTTCGACCCCGCAAAACCCTCCGCTGAGGCTCAAGCCCGTCAGTTTGGCTACAACAACGATTTTCTGGCCTTTATTCCTCTCGACGGCCGGTCCGACCATGGTCTGCTCGTCGTCAACCACGAGTACACCAACGACGAACTGATGTACGCGGGCATCGCTGTTGGCAAGTCGCGGGCCGAAGCGGTACGGGGATTACCCAAAGAGCTGGTTGATGCATCGATCCAAGCGCATGGCGGCAGCGTGCTCGAAGTCAAGCGTGAGAACGGCACGTGGTCGGTGGTCGCTCAATCGAAGTTTGCCCGCCGGATCACTCCGGAAACAGAGATGCTGCTGTCAGGCCCTGCGGCCGGCCATGATCTGTTGAAGACGTCCGCCGATCCGTCCGGCACGCGCGTCCGCGGCATGCTCAACAACTGCGCTGGCGGCATCACGCCCTGGGGCACGTGGCTGACCTGCGAAGAAAATTTCAACTACTACTTCTGGAACAAGACTGCCGCCCGTGAAAGCCAGTACAGTCTCGTTCTGCTCCGCTACGGCATTCCCGAGCAGTACTACGGCTGGGGCCGCTTTTACGACCGTTTCGACATGGGCAAGGAACCCTTCGAATGCAACCGGTTTGGCTGGGTGGTCGAGATCGATCCGATGGACCCCGCGTCTGTCCCCGTCAAGCGCACAGCCATGGGCCGGTTCAAGCACGAGGGTGCCGGCAATACTGTCAACAAAGACGGCCGCTTCGTCGTCTACCAGGGTGATGACCAGCGGTTTGACTACGTCTACAAGTTCGTAACGGACGGCAAAGTCGATCTCGTCAACCGGGCCGCCAACAAAGACATCCTCGACACAGGCACGCTTTACGTTGCGCGGTTTGGTGCCGATGGGCGCGGCGAATGGATCCCGCTCGTTGCCAGTCAAGAGAAGCTTGCCGCTTTCAAAGACCAAGGTGAAATCCTCATACACACGCGGCTGGCGGCCGATGCGCTTGGTGCCACGCAGATGGACCGGCCGGAAGACATTGAGGTCAATCCCAAGACCGGCAAAGTTTATCTGATGCTGACCAAAAACGAGAAACGCGAGGCCGGCGATCTCAACGACGCCAATCCGCGCGCCGGCAATAAGTTCGGGCACATTATCGAGATCATCCCAGATGGCGGCGATCACGCTGCAACGGGCTTCAAGTGGGAGATGCTGGTCAAGTGTGGGGATCCGTCGATTGCCGGCGTTGGCGCGACCTTCAATGCGGCCACCTCGAAAGATGGCTGGTTCGGTATGCCGGATAACTGCGCGGTCGATGCCGAAGGGCGGCTATGGATTGCGACGGACGGGAACTCGCTCAAAGACACGGGCCGCGCCGACGGCGTGTGGGCGATGGAAACGGAGGGCGCCCTGCGCGGCACCTCGAAGCTGTTCTTCCGCTGTCCCAACGGAGCGGAACTGTGCGGTCCGTGCTTCACGCCTGACATGGAGACGTTGTTCGTCGCAGTTCAGCACCCTGGTGAATCCGAAGACAAGGACATGCCCGCAACGTACGAATCCCCCACCACCCGTTGGCCCGACTTCAAGGATGGAATGCCACCCCGTCCCAGCGTGGTGGCGATCACGCGCAAAGGCGGCGGGAAGATTGGCGTTTAGTTGGCTGCGCTTGGCAACTGTCCGGCCATGTCCAGCGGAACAATACCGCCACGCCCATACGGTGCAGCGGATTTTTTTCTATACTTCGCACGCCACACCCACAGCACACATGCGACGAGCCCCATCGGAATCAGCACAGCGATGCCACCGATCAAAGCGATCATGATCGCAAAGCTCCAGATGACTGCCAGTCCGTGCTCCACGAGCCCGATCAACTTAGACTGCGAGTGACGCCGCAACATGCCGCGCCGGTTGCCCGGCATCGGGTGCCATAAGTTGACTAGCGCCGTCGAAGCGCCAGCACCGGCTGCAAATAGCGCAGTGAGGATGGCAAGCTTTAGCGACAGCAGAGCAAGCCCGAGGAGGGGCAATGCGAGAACAGCAAACAGCGGCAGGGCAATGGCCGTCAGCTTAGTGCGATTGACTGCTGAGGGGGCCACGGGAGCCGTGGCAATGAGCTCAGGCGCATCCTCGCCCGAAACCATGATCCACGCGAGTGACGCCGCCACTTGACCTGCAATCAGAACAATCGTCGGAGCGATTGCAAGCATGGCCGGCATCATCTCGCTGCGCAGAAGAATGACGGCAATGGGAATTGTATAGATGATCTGCAGGCCGAGCTGAGCAAACAGGTTGTGATCGCGCGCCAGACACCGCCACTCCTTGTAGCGCAGGCTGCGCGCCACGCCGGGGCGGAATTTATGGCGGACCGAGACTTTTGGTTCTTGGTTTGAACTGGCAGATGCCCCGTTGGCCGCAATGCTAGCGCGCGCAAAACGTTCAGCAAGTAGGGTCACGGCTGCTGCAAACATCACCGCGCCTATCACTACAATCCATGCCGCTGCGCCAAAGTCACCTAACGTGGCATCAATAGGCACAGATAGAAGTGAGCGGATTGCGGATAGACCGGGCACCTCAGCGCCGCTCATCCAGACTGCGAGGGACTCGCGCGTGGCTTGAGGCAACATGGCTGCAATCTGCGCGGCCAGCACGAAGCCGCCGCCGATGCAAACACCTGTCATCTGCGTGTAGACACGTGCCCGGCGCGGGCCAACAAGGAAGAAGAGGCCAATCGATAGTGCGATCGCAATCGATGTGGCAATTAAGGCCAGTCCGAGAAGCGTGGGATAGGCACTGAGCCATTCCGGGCGATCAAGCAGTGCGCCCATGTTGGCAATGGGCAGCGTGAGGAAGGCAATCGAACCCAGCGTGCTCGCAGTGATGGCCGCAGTCTTGGCCGCGAAGATCCGCCGCGCCGTGAGCGGTGAGCCCAGCAGCAGGTCGAGATCGCCCCGGTCGTAGAGGGTGCGCGTCGCACCGAACAAACTTTGCGCGATCATCCACGTGAACGCGCACACCAGGAAGACCGCGACCGGTGTCGTGGCGGTTTGGGCCGTGTGCAGGTAGGGCGATAGCCAATCAACGGCGGGCCAAGCGGCCAAATGCAGAAGTCCCGTCCCCGCCAACAGCACAGCGGCGATGGTCCGCGGGCGCGCTGCGCCGAACATGCCGGTAAAGCGGCGCCAATTCTGCCGCACGTCGTGGGCGAGCAGCCACGGGAACGAGCCGGGCTCCAGTCTCATGATGCCAAGGCCTCGCGGCGTGTCAGCGACAGGAAGACATCTTCGAGGGTGTCCGTATTGCCGCCAGCGGCCGTTCTCAGTTCCGCAAGCGTGCCCTCGGCGACCAGGCGTCCTCGGTCAACAATGCCGATGCGGTCTGCCAGGCGTTCCGCGACTTCGAGGATATGCGTTGTCAGAATGATGGTTGCGCCTGCGCGAACGCGCGAGGTGAGCAGGTCTTTCACCTGCCGTGCGATGCCAGCATCGATCCCGGTCAACGGTTCATCGAGCATGATCAGGCGCGGGTCATGAATGAGCGCACCGGCCAGTGCAACCTTCTGCTTCATGCCACGCGAAAACCCTTCGCATCGCACGTTGCGATGGGGCTCTAGTTCGAGGACCTCGATCAGTTCATCGGCTCTTTTCTGTGCAACGGCAGGTGCGACGCCCCAAAGTCCGGCGACAAACTCAAGATACTCGAGCGGAGTGAGCTTGTCATAAAGCATCGGCTCATCCGGCAGCCACGCTGTGATGCGCTTGGCCTCTATGGGATCGTTCAGCGCGTCCACGCCATAGATGCGGATCTGGCCTGCGTCTGGCCGCAACAGCCCAGCGATCATGCGCAGCGTTGTGGTCTTGCCAGCGCCATTGGGGCCGAGCAGGGCATAGAACTCACCCGGCTCCACGCGCAGGTCGATGCGGTCAACGGCGACAGCGGTGCCGAAAGTTTTGCGGACTCCACTGATATGGAGGGCTGGCGGCGAGGCAGCGGGTGCGCAGGACAGGCCGCTGTCAGGCTTTGATACACTACTTAAAGCGGCTGTCACGTTTGGTCTCCCGCGCCTAGAAACACAGTTAGGAGACCCTATCGGACGGCGCTTGCTACGGTGTTAAACAAGCCGGGCAAACTGCTGGGACTTGCGCGTCAAATCCGGCCATTCGGTGCGACAAAGACCGGAGCGACTAGATTTCCGGGCACTCTGGTTGCCTGACTATGGGTCTACGGGTGCGTTGTCGTGTCCAACGGCCACGAGAGGCCTTGCCCGGGAGCCATCTGGCGGTGCAAAACGGGACTGTACCCTGCGCCGTCCCAGGTGCCTTCCGGAGAGCTGCCGATGAACGTCCACGTCCCAACCCGAGCCTCTGCGAACACGGGTGATCAGGGCCGCAAGACCTCAGCGGTCCGCCACGACTGGACGCGGGCCGAGGCGCAGGCGATTTATGGCTTGCCGCTGATGGACCTTCTATTTCAGGCCCAGACCGTCCACCGGCAGACATTCGATGCCAACAAGATCCAGATGAGCCGGCTGCTGTCTATTAAGACCGGCGGTTGCGCGGAAGACTGCGGCTACTGCAGCCAGTCCGCGCACCACGAATCGGGGCTCAAAGCCTCGAAGCTCATGGAAGTCGAACGCGTCCTCACAGAGGCGCGCAAGGCGAAAGAAGGCGGCGCGACGCGCTACTGCATGGGGGCTGCCTGGCGCGAACCCAAAGAGCGCGATATGGGATCGATTGTCGCCATGATCCAAGGCGTGAAGTCGCTCGGCATGGAAACCTGCATGACGCTTGGCATGTTGTCCGACCACCAGGTCGGCCAGTTGCGCGACGTTGGTCTCGACTACTACAACCACAACGTCGATACGTCCGAGCGGTTCTATCCGGAAGTTATCAAAACCCGCACCTATGCCGATCGGTTAAACACTCTGGCGCGCGTTCGTGAAGCTGGCATGAAAGTCTGCTCCGGCGGCATCATGGGCATGGGAGAGGAGCTGGAAGACCGCGTTGATATGCTGGTCACGCTGGCGAACCTGGACGAGCATCCCGAGAGCGTGCCGATCAACATGCTGATCGCCATTCCGGGCACACCGCTGGAGAACTCTGCCAAGATTGATCCGATTGAGTTCGTGCGTGCCATAGCAACAGCGCGCATCTTAATGCCGAAGTCGTTCGTGCGATTGTCAGCAGGCCGCACGGGAATGAGCGACGAGATGCAGGCCTTGTGTTTCTTTGCCGGCGCCAACTCGATTTTCTGCGGCGACACGCTACTGACCGCGGACAACCCCGGCGAAGACAAAGATGCTGTGCTGTTCACCAAACTCGGGCTCGAGCCGTTGGAGTTGGCGAAGGAACAGACCGGCGACAGTCAGGGCGCGTCATGCACGACAGCCACGAGCGGGCACTGAGGGCGCTGGCCAGCCGCGGGCGGTTGCGGTCGCTCACGCCGCGCAGCGGCATTGATTTTTCGTCCAACGATTACTTGGGTCTTGGGTCTTCAAATGAACTGCGCGAGGCAATCGCAGCGGCTCTCGCTCGCGGCGTACCGGCTGGCGCAGGCGGGTCACGGCTGTTGCGCGGCAATGATCCTGAACATGAGGCACTGGAAGCGGAGGCTGCTGTCTTTTTCGGAGCTGAAAGCGCATTGTACTTCGGTGGCGGGTTTATGGCCAACTACGCCATTTTCTCGACACTGCCACAACGCGGCGACCTCATTGTTTTTGACGAGCTGGTACACGCCAGCGCCCATGATGGCATGCGCGCGAGCAAGGCGGCATTGGTTGCGGCCAAGCACAACGATCCGCAAGCCTTTGAGGACGCCATCAAGACTTGGCGGGCTTCTGGTGGAACCGGCCATGTTTGGAGTGCGGTTGAAAGCCTCTACTCAATGGAGGGCGACAAGGCGCCACTCAGTGAGTTGGTGATCATCGCCGATCGCCACGACGCGACCCTGGTCATCGATGAAGCCCATGCCACGGGCGTCTATGGTCCAAACGGACGCGGACTGGGTGCTGCCCTCGAAGGACGGGCGAACGTGATGTCGCTGCACACCTGTGGCAAGGCACTCGGTGTCATGGGCGCATTGGTGTTGGGGCCTAAGGTCTTGTGTGATTTTCTGGTCAACCGCGGACGGCCCTTCATCTACGCGACGGCGCCGTCGCCATTGATGGCCGCAGGCGTGCGGGCCGCATTGCACCTGTGCACGGCACAGCCGCAACGCCGTGATCAACTGGCCAATCTCGTTTCCTTGGCAGGACGGGCGCTCGACTCTCGCTGTGGTGTACCGCTGTCTGGCTCCCAAATCCAACCCGTCATCATCGGCTCGGATACGCGCGCGACGGCCCTTGCCGCCGCCCTTCAAGCGCAAGGTTTTGATGTGCGAGCCGTTCGCCCGCCGACCGTTCCAGAAGGGACTGCGCGGCTTCGAATCTCATTGACGCTGAACGCAACGGAACAAGACGTCGAAAGGCTGGCAATCGCGCTCGCGGCTGAACTGCAGAGGATCGCGGCATGAGCGCGCGATTTGTTGTCAGCGGCACAGACACCGGCGTTGGCAAAACGGTGTTTGCAGCGGCACTGGCGGGTGCACTGGATGGTGCTTATTGGAAGCCAATTCAATCTGGCATTGACGACGGCACCGACAGCGATCGCGTTGCAGCCCTCTCGGGTCTTTCGCGGGACCGGATTTTGCCAGAGAGCTATCGCTTCAAAGCAGCCCTCTCACCTCACCGCGCGGCGGAACTAGACGGCATTGCGATCGACGCGGATGCCCTTGTGCCCCCGGATACGCATGTCCCGCTGGTCATTGAAGGTGCAGGCGGGTTGATGGTTCCGGTGACGCGGGACGTTATGCAAATCGATGTCTTTGAACGTTGGAGGCTGCCCGTCATTCTCGTGGCTCGCACCGCACTGGGTACGATCAACCACAGCCTGTTGTCGATTGCGGCGCTGTCTGTGCGCAACATCCCGATCCGTGGAATCGCCTTCGTGGGTGATGCGAACGCTGACAATGAGCGCACCATTTGTGAGCTGACCGGGGCACATCGTCTCGGCCGGCTGCCCAGGCTTGATCCGCTGAATGCGGCCACACTGCGCGCGGCGTTTCTCGCGAACTTCCGGCTGGAGGATTTCGCGTGACCAAGCGCTACTCGCCCGTCTGGCATCCGTTCACGCAACACGCAATTGCGCCCGAAGCAGTGAAGATCGCGCGCGCCGAAGGAGCCTACCTTGAATCCAATCATGGCAAGAAGATCTTCGACGGGATTTCGTCGTGGTGGGTTGTGACGCATGGCCATCGTCATCCCGCCATCATTCAGGCAATGCAGGACCAAGCCAGAAAACTCGATCAGGTGATCTTTGCTGGCTTTACACATGAACCGGCGGAGCAACTGGCCCAGGAACTCATTAAACTTGCGCCAGGCGATCTGAGCCACGTGTTCTTCTCCGATTCCGGTTCAACTGCCGTCGAAGTTGCCCTGAAAATGGCGCTCGGGTACTGGACGAATATCGGCGAACCGCGTACGCGCATTATCGCGCTTGAGTACGCCTATCACGGTGACACTATCGGTACGATGTCAGCTGGCGCGCGCGGCGTGTTTAATTCCGCCTATGAGCCGCTGCTGTTCGATGTCGCACGCATCCCGTTTCCGTCCGCCGGACAGGAGGCGATCACGCTCGAAGTTCTGGAAACGGTTCTACGCGAGGAACCCACTGCAGCGTTGATCGTCGAGCCCTTGATCTTGGGCGCGGGCGGCATGCTGATGTATTCCGCCGATACACTGACCGCTATGAAGCGGCTATGCGAGCAGCACGGTGCGCTGTTGATCGCGGATGAAGTGATGACCGGCTGGGGCCGCACGGGAACGCTGTTTGCCTGCGAACAAGCTCGCGTATCACCGGACATCCTCTGTCTGGCAAAAGGTCTGACCGGTGGCTCAATCCCGCTGGCGGTCACGCTGTGCAAGTCCGAAATCTTCGAAGCGCATTACTCGACCGACCGCTCGAAAACGTTCTTCCACTCCTCAAGTTACACAGCCAATCCGATTGCCTGCGCAGCCGCTGTTGCCAACGTCGGGATTTGGCTCACCGAACCTGTTCAAGATCGCATCACTGCTCTGGCCACATGGCATTCGGAGCGCCTGCAACCGTTCCAGAACGACGACCGATTCACCAACGTCCGCCAGCTCGGCACAATTGCCGCACTGGATATTAAGGCTCGCGATGCGGGCTATCTTGCGAGTGTTGGGCCGAAGCTCTACGCCTTTTTCCTCGAGCGTGGTTTGCTGCTACGCCCGCTCGGCAATACCATCTACGTGATGCCGCCCTACTGCACGACAGCTCATGATCTCGACCGGGTCTACGATGCCATTCGCGATGCGGCGGACCTTATCGCTTGAACGCGTGACTTGCCCGAAAGAAAAGTATGGGTTCCACGATCCTCTCCCTTGGCCACTACGTCCCTGAGCGCCGCGTAACGAACGCGGAACTTGAGGTGCAGCTTGGACTTGCGCCTGGTTGGATCGAACAGCGCACCGGTATTCGTGAGCGACGCTTTGCAGCGGCAGACGAGGCGCTGTCAGATATTGCCGTGAAGGCCGGTGAACACGCGCTGGCGTCTATGGGCTTTGCCCGTGACCGGATTGCCCTTCTTGTGCTTGCAACATCTACGCCGGATCACCTGCTGCCGCCCACCGCGCCGCTGGTGGCTCATCGTTTGGGGCTCAAGGGGGCTGGCGCCATCGATATGGCAGGTGCGTGTTCCGGGTTTTTGCATGCGTTGACCTTTGCCGACGGTGTCGCGCGCACTCATGGGGCACCCGTTCTTGTCATTGCGGCGAACATTCTGTCACGGCGGATAAACACCGCAGAACGTGCCAGCGCCATACTGTTTGCTGATGCCGCAGGTGCGGCGGTGGTGGCTCCCTCAGGCTCTCTCACTGGCGGCGTGCGTGGCGTTTACCTGACGAGTGACGGCAGCAGCTACGATCTCATCAAGATCCCCGCGGGCGGAAGCCGGCGGCCGTTTTCAGAAGTCATCGATCCCGTTGAAACCCTGATGCACATTAGCGATGGCCGTGCGGTGTTCTCAAAGGCCGTCGACATGATGGCGACGTCGTCCCAAAAAGCACTCGTGAAAGCCGGGCTAACTCTCGACCACATCACCCATTGCGTGCCGCACCAAGCCAACGCCCGTATCCTGGCCGCGACTCAGCTCAAGCTGCACATTCCCAAGGAAAAGCTGCTGTCGAGTGTCGAACTCTATGGCAACAGTTCAGCCGCCACGATCCCATTAACCTTGTCGCTGGCCAACACCTCCGCGGCCTTCAAACCCCGGGACCGGCTCTTGCTGTGCGCCGCAGGCGCGGGGATGACCGGCGGAGCGCTGATCTACGAGCTTTAAGAATTCCACCCTTTTGTCGCAATTTTCGGGTCCGCTGCTAGCGTCACAGCTGAGATGTTGGGGGTTTCTATGTTCGCGTCCATCCGGGCCGTTTTGATCGCCGCAGCAATCGCCGCATCTGCCGCCTTGCCAGCGCACGCCGCCAAGCGCGTCGCACTGGTCATTGGCAACTCGGGCTATGTGAACGCCAATCCGCTCACCAACCCGGCCAACGATGCGGGGGATATGGCAGACAAGCTGAAAGCTCTTGGGTTTGATGTGCTCATCGGGCTCGATCTCGACAAGAGGGGCTTCGACGCCAAGGTTCGGGATTTCGCCAGTGCCTTGGAAACCGCTGACTCCGCGATCCTGTTTTATGCCGGGCATGGGCTGCAGGTTGCGGGTCAAAACTATCTGGTGCCCATCGATGCCAAACTGGAACGCGAGCGTGACCTTGAGTTCGAAGCCGTCCGGCTTGATTTCATTTTGAAGCAGATGGAGCTCGGCCGCGAGGACAAGACCAACGTCGTGTTCCTCGATGCCTGCCGCGACAACCCGCTGTCGCGTTCGTTGGCCCGCACCATGGGCACTCGGTCGGCCAGCATCGGCAAGGGCCTCGCGCAAGTGGACGCCGGTGTCGGCACCTTCATTTCCTATTCCACGCAGCCCGGCAACGTGGCGCTCGACGGCGAGGGCCGCAATTCGCCGTTCGCTGCTGCCCTCGTGAAGCGCATGGCCGCAGGGGGCGGCAATCTCACATCAGTGATGATTGATGTGCGCAAGGACGTGATCGCATCAACCGGCGGCAAGCAAGTCCCCTGGGATCACTCGGCCCTGACAGGTGAGTTCTATTTCGACCCCAGTGCAAAAGGTGAAGACAGTGAAGCGTTGCAGGGCCGAGTTAAGCAGCTTGAAGATGAAGTGAAAGCGAAATCCCAGTCAGCCAATGTCGCGACGACAGCCGCTCTGACCCAGCTACGCCAGCGCGTCAAGGAAATGGACCGGGAAACCAATCAAGATCGCGATCGGATGTTTGCCGTTCAGCGCCAGCAGTTCGATGTCGAAGACGGATCAAAGCGCATTGCCAACATCCAGGAGGTCGGCCGCCTGCAGCGCGCAATGATTCAGCGCGTTAAGGACAAGGCGGAGTTACAGGCGGAAGTCGAACGCCTGGAGAAAGAGCTGGGTATTGTTCCGGAGGAAAAGAAGTAAGTGGGCTGACCCGGACGTGACCCCGCTAGGCCGGTGTCTGACCCTGAGGGTCAGACACCTATCGCATCAGGTGGCCTTCATCCCAATACCGCTAGTTCGATACTACGTCCGCCAGGGATGCGCCGGCAAATCCGAGACGCCGATCACTTTGACGCCAGCAGCGGCGACCATGTGATCGTTCTCGACCGAGCTGCCCGACACCCCGATCGCGCCGATCAAGACACCATCCTTATCGACAATCGGCAATCCACCGGGAAACGTAATGAGACCGTCGTTCGAATGCTCGATCGCATAAAGCGGTTTACCCGGCTGCGAGAGCTTGCCCAGCTCACCCGTTGGCATACCAAAGAACACGGCGGTCTTGGCCTTCTTGATGGCGATGTCGATCGACCCCACCCAGGCATCATCCATGCGATGAAACGCCTTCAGGTTGCCGCCCGAGTCGACAACAGCGATGCACATCATCGTTTCGGTTTTTTTGGCGGCGGTGCGCGCGGCGGCAATGATTTTCTGAGCGTCGTCGATGGTCACGTGCATTTGGGAAGTGGCTCCTCGAAGGCGGGAAAATCTCAGCGGCGGGTGTCACAGTGGATATGAGGTTTCAGACGCTGCAAGTCAATATCCGCCGTTACACCTGAGGTCGTTGTGGGTGACGCGACATTAAAGAGTGTTGAGGACCGCAGGCTACTCGTACTTCGCTTGAGCAACGCCCAGTTTTCTGTTGGTGATTTCACCGGCCGAAGGGTCCGCTGCAACCGCGACCTTTAAATACTTTTTGCGCTGTTTTTCGGCCGTAGGGCTGCCGCCCAGGAATGCAACAAACTGAGCCTCAAGCTCCTTGGCAATCTTGGTTTTTATGAGCTTTGTTGCTTTGGCCTGCGCCAGCTTTTGAGCCGCACGCTTCTGAGCTGTCTTCTTGGCGTTGCGCGCGCTCGCCTGCTTCTGGGTGAGGCTCGGCCGAACCACAGGACGTTTCACCGTTTCGGCGTCGTCCAGCGCAATCGCGAGTACCGGAACGGGAGCTGCTGGCACACGGAAGGCCAGGACAGGTGGGCGCACCAGTCGAGGAACTTCGTCACGCGCTTGCGTTTGAGCAATGAGTTCTTGTTCGACGCGTGAGGCTTGGCGGGCCTCAGCGGGCACAGCCTGATTGTGTAGTGCAGTGCCACTTGAAACCAGCGTGCCACCGAGTTGAACACAAGCTGCGGACAGCAATCCGGCCCACGCCACGTACGCGACTACGGACCATGTCCACACTGGAACTCGCAGCGACCCCAA
Organism: Hyphomicrobium sp.; assembly: GCA_031413815.1. Lineage (GTDB taxonomy): Bacteria > Pseudomonadota > Alphaproteobacteria > Rhizobiales > Hyphomicrobiaceae > JAGVSR01. The sequence continues at coordinate 32,610 of JANOFU010000094.1, forward strand.
ACTCACGCAATACAACTCCCACTCACGACTGGATTCTGACTATCAGCTTCATTCACACGCTGTGTAACGAACAGCCGTGAACGGGCAATCTGCGCTCGATTTTGGTTAACGTGCGCCACGTGTGAGCGTTCCCAGGTGAGCGAAGGCAAAGCCTGTGAACCCGTTAGGAGCCGTTGACGATCAGAGGCTATTCACACCTTGGCATAAGGCAGTGTGGACCTGCGAAGTCAACATGCTCCGCATGCATATCAGAGTTGCGCGCGCGACGAAGTGATTGGTGTGAGACACCTTTTAGAGGTGTCTCACACCGTCTGTCGCGTTACGCCTTAGGCTCGTCCTTGCCGCCCAACTTGTACAAGTTGGTCAGCAGCGCTTCGAAACCGCCTGCACCGTTGCCTGCGTGCAGGTCAATGCGGCCGACCTTCTCAACAAGCTTTTCCAACGCTTCGAGTTCCTTCAGGCGGAGCAGCAGAGGGTTGTTCTCCATCAGCTTCGACGTGTTGAGCAGCGAGCGCGTGGCTGCCGTTTCTTCCTGGCGGCGGATCAAGTTGGCCTTCGCCACCCGTTCTGCCTCCACGACCTTGTTCAACAGCTCGCGGATGTCGCCCGGCAGGATGACATCCTTGACGCCGATCTCGCCGACTTCAGCACCAAGAGCCGCGGCACGCTCCGACACGTAGGCGCGAACCTGCGCATCGATGGTGTCGCGCGCTCCCAGAATGTCGTCCAGCGTGCGCGTCGCTACGGCCTCGCGGATCGCGAACTGCACGAGCCGGTAGAGCGTGGCGTTGACGTCACCGGACGCCAGAGCCGCCTTCTCCGGATCGATGATCTTTGTGAACGCGGTCAGCGTCACACGAATTCCAATCCGATCCTTGGTCAGGATTTCCTGTGCCGTCACCTCAAGTGGCGTCGGGCGCAGATCGACTTTGGTCACGCGGACGATGCGGCCGACCTGCCAGAAGGCATGACGGCCCGGCTTGAGGCGTTCCTTCATCTCGCCGTCCACGAACAGCAGACCCGCTTCGTGTGCTTCGACCACTGTGGTGACTACGACTGACCCGCTGCGCGCCGCATCGAGCTTGTCGAGGTGACGCTTGGCAACACGCAGTTCGGTGGCCGTGTCGATACGTTCAACATCGACAGCCGTCAGCGTCTTCCAGAACGCACGCGTCGAGTTTGGCAACACAAGGTGCTTGGGCTCGCCATCAAACGACACAATGGCGACTTCCGTCGACCCCGTCTGCACGATCTCGAAATTGTCTTCCGCGATCTGCGGCTGTGTGCGCTCAAACAGCAAAGCCTTGTCGGCTGGCAATTCTGCGCGCACGACCTTCACCGTATCGGACGCAACGCGGCCCATCGGATCGAACACAGAAACCCGGCCGGCACCCAGCAAACGCTCGAACGTACCGTTGCGCGTCAGAAATGCGCGCTCGTCGTCCTTGACGACAATGGTGGTCCAGAGGGAGGGCCGGGTCATGATATAAACTCCTAAAAAAGTGGCAGCAGGCAGCAGGCATCGGGCAACAAATACAGAATCACTTCTACCGTTGCCTGCTGCCCAATACCTGCTGCCCAAAAAAGGTCACCAGCCGCCACACCACACCGGTGACACGGGCCCCCGCTTAAGCCAAGCCGCACCGCCCTCTGCCACGCACTCGACCCAACGCCCGTCCCGAGGAACGAACGCAAGGCCGGGCACGCAGCTCCGGCTTAGCGGCGAGGCGGTATCCGCGGGAACGCGAAGCGCATCGGCGGTTGCTGTCGCTCACTCACCCTCGGCCGAAGCTTCAGGTTTGAAAGGTCAGGCGGGCATGACGGCTGGCTTCCATGGTTCAAGATCGCTTCGTATGCGATTGGCATGGGAGTCGAACCCACGACACCAAGATTACAGTCTTGTGCTCTACCCACTGAGCTAGCCGTTTGGAGAAGCTAAAGGGAATCGAACCCCCGACCTCCCGATTACAGTCGGGTGCTCTACCACTGAGCTACAGCCTCGGTTTTCCCTTCGAAGCGCGGAACACACCACCGCAAAGCGGCGCGCGCCAGCCGGGTCTCAAAGAGCCCGGACACATGGCATCCCGTCGGGAGCGGGGATTAGCCGCAAGATTGGGGCGGAATTACAGCGGAACCGGCCTTTCGGCCTGTGGACTCAGTTCAGGTCTAGTTGCAAATGATTTGCAACTGCAGTAGTCTTGCGAGATGGATATCCGTGTCGCCTCCACTGAAGCCCCACCCAGCCGCGGTTGGCGGCAAAAATCTGAAAATCCCCCCCTGTCGGAAGTGTTCCGGAGCATCCGTGTTCCGTCGAATGTCACGGGCTGGAGGAAGCTGTTTGCGTTTGCCGGTCCCGGCTACCTGGTTGCTGTCGGCTATATGGACCCCGGCAACTGGGCGACTTCACTCGCAGGCGGATCGAAGTTTGGCTATGCGCTGCTGTTCGTCGCGCTGTTGTCCAACATCATGGCGATTATTCTTCAGTCGCTGTGTGCGCGGCTTGGCATTGCCACGAGCCGCGACCTCGCACAGGCCTGCCGCGATGCATTCCCGAAACCCGTCGCATGGGTGTTGTGGCTGTTTGCTGAACTTGCCATTTGTGCCACCGACTTGGCGGAGGTGATCGGCACGGCGATCGGATTAAACCTATTGTTCGGCATTCCGCTGGAACTCGGTGTCGTCATCACAGCTCTTGATGTGTTCCTCGTGCTGTGGATGCAAAATCTCGGGTTCCGCTGGATCGAAGCCTTTATCGTCGGGCTTCTCGTCGTGATCGCTGGCTGTTTCGCAGTCCAGATCGCGCTGGTCGATCCTGTGTGGGGCGACGTCATCAAGGGCTTTGCACCGACCACATCGATCGTCACCAACCCGGACATGCTTTATCTGGCGCTCGGCATCATCGGTGCGACGGTGATGCCGCATAATCTTTATCTGCATTCCGCGATTGTGCAGACCCGCAACTACGGCGACAGCTCTATTGAAAAGCACTCAGCCATCAAGTTCGCGACGATCGATTCAACCGTTGCGCTGATGTTTGCGTTGCTCGTCAACGCCTCCATTCTCATTCTTGCGGCCGCAACGTTCCATACCGCCGGGCGCACGGATGTTTCCGATCTTAGCGAAGCGCATTCCTTGCTGATGCCGTTGGTTGGCAGCACGGCCGCTCCGATGCTGTTTGCGGTCGCGCTGCTGTGCTGCGGGCTGAGTTCCACGGTGACGGCGACGCTCGCAGGGCAAGCCGTGATGGAAGGCTTCATCAATTTCCGCCTTGCGCCGTGGTTGCGCCGTCTCGTGACGCGAGCGGTTGCGATCGTACCGGCTGTCGCCGTGATCATGATCTATGGCAGCGGCGAAATGGGCAAACTCCTCATCCTCAGCCAGGTGGTGTTGAGCTTTCAGCTGCCGTTCGCCGTCGTGCCTTTGGTGATGTTCACGGCAGACAGGGCCAAAATGGGCGAGTTCACAGCGCCCCGTTGGCTGACAGCCATCGCCGCCTTGGTGGCAACGATCATCATCGCCCTGAACATCAAACTGCTGGTCGACTTCGCGACAGGAAGCTAACCTTACGGTTGTCTGGTTCAGGTCTTTGCCAGCTTGGCTGTGATAATGGATTGTTGAATGAAACCGGCAGTGCCGACGCGGCAAGACACGCCCCCCTCTCCCTTTGGGAGAGGGTTAGGGTGAGGGGTGACAATCCCAACATTGAAGCACCAAAACCCCTCACCCAGTTCGCCAAAAACGAGTTAGCAAAATCGCTAACTCGTGGCGAACTTGCCCTCTCCCTATGGGAGAGGGGATCGGCCGGAGCTCAACCTGACAGTCGTGACCTAATTTGAATTGGGCCTTCACTTGTGCCGTTGACGCATCGCGGCGTGTGACTCAAAGTTAACGGTGTCTGTGATTTTTTGCAGTTGTACCGTTTTTCGCGGCGGGCCAGTTTCCCCGGCCCGCAAACTGCGTTAGGCGTGGGTCGGGGGAGCCGGCCATGACACGCCTATCCAAACCGCTGGATCAATTGAAGCCGCGCTACGATGCCGTCATCGTCGGCTCGGGATATGGCGGCGGCGTGTCCGCGTCGCATCTAGCGCGAGCGGGCAAGAGCGTCGCCGTTCTGGAACGCGGCCGCGAGATTCTGACCGGCGAGTTTCCGGCTAAGTTTCCCGAACTCAAAAACGATATGCAGGTGCGCGGCAAGCACATCAAGACGGGGCCCGACACGGCCCTGTTTGATGTGCGGCTAGGCGAGGATATGCATGTACTCGTCGGCTGCGGGCTTGGCGGCGGTTCGCTGGTCAACGCTGGCGTCTCGCTGCGGCCCGATCCGCGCGTGTTCGCCGATGAGGTCTGGCCGGGACAAATCCGGCAGGATGGGACGCTCGACAAAGGGTATGCGCGAGCGGAACAATGGCTGCGGCCAGCGAGCGATCCGCGCGCCCATGAGATGACCAAATGCGGCGTGCTGGCGAACGCGGGCCGCGCGCTTGGCATGGACGTCGTGACGCCCCGTGTGGCCGTGAGCTTCGAAGACACCACCAACCCTGCTGGCTTACATCAGCCAGCGTGCACGCGCTGCGGCGATTGCTGTGGCGGCTGCAATGTAGGCGCCAAGAACACAGTGGCACTGACCTATCTGCCGGACGCTGCCCATCACGGCGCTGAGATGTTCACGGAGATCACTGTCCGGCATGTTTCGAAGGTGCCAGATGGTGGCTGGCGCGTCCATGCCACGCGCAGCGGCTCGAAAACAAGCGGAGAGGGACACTTCGAGATTGAAGCCGAGGTTGTCGTGCTGGCTGCGGGAACGCTTGGATCCACTGAAATCCTGCTGCGATCGCGCGACAATGGTCTCCAAGTGTCGCATCGCCTCGGTCAACGCTTTTCCGCCAACGGCGATATCATCGCGTTCGGATATGGCGCCAAGGTGCCGGTCAATGCCATCGGTGTCGGGCATCCCTCGAAAGTGCCGGACATGGAGATTGGGGCGGCCGTTACAGTGCAACTCGAAGTGCGCGATGCAGCCAATCTGGAAAATGAGATGTGCATCCAGGAGGGCGTGCTGCCGTCGGCGATCGCGCCGGCGCTGCCTGTGATGTTCTTGCCAAACGGGCGGCTGCTGGGCGCGTTACAGAGTCTCATCAACGGCGTCTACAAAGGTCCATTCGCGAGCATGCAGACGTTTTTTGCTGTGTCGCATGACAGCGCGTCGGGGGCATTCCGGCTTGAGGACGATCGCCTGCAGCTCGCCTGGCCGAACGCGAAGGACGAGCCCGTTTACAAGCGCCTGGACGATGCATTGCGCGCCGTCGTCGGGCATGCCGGTGGCGACTACGTCAAGAACCCTCTGGCGGGGACCGTGATGGGTCATCAACCGGCGACCGCGCATCCGTTGGGGGGCTGCGCCATGGGGACGGATTGCGGGACGGGCGTCGTCAATCACAAGTGCCAGGTGTTCGATGGCGCGGCAGGTGGTGGATCTACCGCCGTCCACGACGGGCTTTATGTCATCGATGGCTCGATCATCCCGCGCTCGCTCGGCGTCAATCCGCTGCTGACCATCACAGCACTGTCGGAGCGCGCGATGATCCATTTCATGGCGGATCATGGGCTTTCTTCGCATGAAAAGGGAGTGCCCGTGGCCGCAGTGGCGTGGCGAGATGGCCGGTAGGTTGGGCTGAGCCCCCTTGTGAAGCCCAACAACGTTGGCGCTAAGAGTGTTGGGTTTCGCAAGAATGCCCAGCCCAACCTGCAAGATCGCAGCGAGTGAACCGGAAGCTAAACATCTAACGTGTTCGCCCGCTCCCACTCGGTGAAATGCGACGTGTACGAGTTCCACTCCTGCGTCTTGAGCTTGATGTAAGCGGCGGAGAACTCGTCGCCCAACGCCGCCTTGAGGCCCGTATCCTTGTCGAAGTTGCGCAAGGCATCGAGCAGGTTGAGCGGCAGCTTGGGCGCGTCCGTCACCGTATGGCCAAGCTGGTACATATCGATGTCGTGGCGCTTGCCGGGCGACGCTTTGCGCTCGATGCCGTCAAGACCGGCGGCGATGATCACAGCCTGCAAGAGGTACGGGTTCGCAGCGCCATCGGGCAGACGCAGTTCGAACCGGCCCTTGCCCGGCACGCGCACCATGTGCGTGCGGTTGTTGCCGGTCCAGGTCACGGTGTTGGGTGCCCACGTCGCGCCGGACACCGTGCGTGGCGCATTAATGCGCTTGTAGGAGTTGACGGTCGGGTTGGTAATCGCCGACAGCGCTTCTGCGTGGCTCATGATGCCGCCGAGGAAATTGTAGCCCTGCTGCGACAGTCCCATCTCGTCAGCGCCATCGTAGAACATGTTGGTCTTGCCGGACTGGTCCCACACCGAGATATGAGCGTGGCAACCATTGCCGGTGAGACCCATAAAGGGCTTGGGCATGAAGGTCGCGCGCAGGCCGTGCTTTTCGGCGACTGACTTGGCCATGAACTTGAAGAACGAATGACGGTCGGCAGTGATCAGGCTGTCGTCGAAGTTCCAGTTCATTTCGAACTGGCCATTGGCGTCTTCGTGGTCGTTCTGGTAGGGGCCCCAGCCGAGCTCCAGCATGTAATCGCAGATTTCTGAGATTGCATCGTAGCGGCGCATCAGGGCTTGTTGGTCGTAGCAGGGCTTGGAGGATGTATCCTTGTCATCGGAAATCTTTGTGCCATCGAGGTTCGTGAGGAAGAACTCGCATTCGACGCCAGTTTTGACATAGAGACCCAATGCGGCGGCACGCTTCATGACGTTTTTCAGAACGACGCGCGGAGCCTGCGCCACGTGCTTGTCGTTCATCACGCAATCGGCCGCGACCCAGGCGACTTCCTTCTTCCACGGTAACTGGATAACAGCGGCGGCATCCGGCATCGCGAACATGTCGGGATGAGCAGGTGTCATATCGAGCCAGGTGGCGAACCCGGCGAACCCGGCGCCGTCCTTCTGCATGTCCGCGATCGCGGCGGCGGGCACAAGCTTGGCGCGCTGATAGCCGAAGAGATCTGTGAAGGAAATCATGAAGTAGCGGATGCCGCGTTCTTTCGCGACTGATGCGAGATCCTGTGTCATGGGGCGTTTCCCGGCGTTATCTTGTGTTGTGGATGGCGGTTCTTGCTTGTTTGTCTTTTGACTGTTGTCTTTTGTCCGTCGTCGTCAAAAAAAGAGGGTGGTCTTTACAGACCACCCTGTGTTTGTCCTGGGATCCAGCTGGTGCCGGCGAGCGGGACGCGGGCCATGGCGGCGGCTTCAATCGTCAAGGCGCAGAGATCTTCAGGTTCGAGATTGTGAACGTGGTTGTGGCCGCAGGCGCGGGCAATCGTTTGCGCTTCGAGCGTCATCACCTTCAGATAATTGGCGAGGCGGCGGCCGGCGCGCACGGGATCGAGCCGCTTGGACAGTTCCGGATCTTGCGTGGTGATGCCTGCTGGATCGCGGCCTTCGTGCCAGTCGTCATAAGCGCCGGCTGTGGTGCCAAGTGCTTGATACTCAGCTTCGAGGGCTGGATCGTTGTCGCCCAATGCGACGAGCGCTGCCGAGCCGATCGATACGGCATCGGCACCAAGCGCGAGCGCCTTGGCCACATCCGCGCCGTTGCGAATGCCGCCGGAGACGATGAGCTGCACCTTGCGATGCATGCCGAGGTCCTGAAGCGCTTGAACGGCCGGCCGGATGCACGCCAGCGTCGGCTGGCCGACATGCTCGATGAAGACTTCCTGGGTGGCCGCCGTGCCGCCTTGCATCCCATCAACCACGACAACGTCCGCGCCCGCCTTAATGGCAAGCGCGACGTCATAGTACGGACGCGCGCCGCCGACCTTGATGAAAATCGGTTTCTGCCAGTCGGTGATTTCGCGCAGCTCAAGGATCTTGATTTCAAGATCGTCGGGACCGGTCCAGTCGGGATGGCGGCAGGCCGAGCGTTGGTCGATCCCTTTCGGCAACGTGCGCATTTCCGCGACGCGGTCCGAGATTTTCTGGCCGAGCAGCATGCCGCCGCCGCCGGGTTTCGCACCTTGGCCGACCACCACTTCAATGCAATCAGCCTTGCGCAGGTCGTCTGGGTTCATGCCGTAGCGGGACGGAAGATATTGATAAACCAGTATTTTAGACTGGCCGCGTTCTTCGGGTGTCATGCCGCCGTCACCCGTGGTGGTCGACGTTCCCGCCAGCGTTGCCCCGCGGCCGAGCGCCTCTTTGGCATTGGCGGACAGCGAACCGAAGCTCATGCCGGCGATGGTAATCGGGATTTTGAGTTCGACGGGCTTTTTGGCAAAGCGCGTGCCGAGCGTCACGTTGGTCGAGCACTTCTCGCGATAGCCTTCCAGCGGGTAGCGCGACATCGATGCGCCGAGGAACAGCAGATCATCGAAATGTGGAAGCTTGCGCTTCGCGCCTGCGCCGCGGATGTCGTAAATGCCAGTCGTTGCCGCACGGCGGATTTCCGACAAAGTGTAGTCGTCAAACGTCGCAGACTTGCGGGGCGTTGTCGGCGGGTTGTGATAGCTCATCAGTAAGCGTCCGCGTTGTCGATGTTGAAGGTGTAGAGTGTGCGCGCCGATCCGTAGCGCTTGAATTCGCTCGTCTTGACGTCTTTGATGCCAGCCTTGTCGAGCAAGTTGGCGAGGGCATCGTGATGCTCAGGGCGCATATCTTTCTCGATGCAATCGGCTCCTAAGCTTTTCACAGATCCGCGCACAAACAGCTTGGCTTCGTAGATGGAATCCCCAAGCGCATCACCCGCATCGCCGAGTACCACCAAGTGCCCGCTTTGAGCCATAAATGCTGACATATGGCCGATATTGCCCCGCACGACGATATCGATGCCCTTCATCGAGATGCCGCAGCGCGAAGACGCGTTGCCTTCGATCACCAGCAATCCACCGCGGCCCGTTGCGCCTGCGTATTGGCTTGCGTCGCCTTTAATCACCACTTGGCCAGACATCATATTTTCAGCGACGCCCGGACCAGCCGAGCCGTGCACCGTAATGCTCGCCTTCTTATTCATGCCACCGCAATAATACCCAACGCTGCCTTTCACATTGATCTTGATCGGAGCGTCAACGCCCACAGCCACAGCGTGCTGCCCGCGCGGATTGAGGATTTCCCAATCTGGTTCGTTGGTGCCGCCGGCCTGCTGGTGCAGGTCTTGGTTGAGGTCGCGCAACGGTGTGGTTGCGAGATCAATCGTGCGCATTCTTATCGCTCCCAGAAGTAGGCAGTCGCAGGCTCGGGCTCCCAGACCTTGGCGCGGTCAATGCCGGGAAGGCCGGCCAGCGCGCGATATTCCGAGCCAAACGCAACGTACTGATCGGTTTCGGCCATGACGGCGGGCTTACACGCGATTGGATCGCGAATAACGCCGAAGCCGTTCTTTGTGCCAACAACGAATGTGAAAAATCCATCGAGATCGTCGAGGCTCTTTTTGAGGGCTTCGCCAAGGTTCATGCCCTGGTTCATGCGCCATGTGAGATAGGCCGCCGCCACTTCGCTATCGTTCTCGGTCTCAAACGTCATGCCGTCGTGACGCAAATCGCGCTTCAGATTGTTGTGGTTTGACAGCGAGCCATTGTGCACGAGGCACTGATCTGGGCCTGTCGAGAAGGGATGCGCGCCGAGCGTCGTGACAGCAGATTCGGTCGCCATACGTGTGTGGCCGATGGCGTGCGTTCCGGTCATGCTGGCGAGCCCAAACTGCTTGGACACTTCAGTGGGGTAACCGACTTCCTTGTAAATCTCGATGGCTTCGCCAGATCCCATAATTCGCACGCGGGGGTGGCCGGCCCGGAGAGCCGCGCGGGCGGCATCCAACTTTCCGGATGGCACGGTCAACACCGCATGCGTCGACTTTACGGTCAGCTTTGCGTCTGCGCCGATCGCTTTGCCGATGGACGCGTCTAAACCTGGAAAATCTGCGTCAGGCGTTGCCGACTGGACGGTGATCTTGGCTTTGCCCGTAGTGGGAGCGCCGTAGACGGCAAAGCCCGCCGAGTCCGGGCCGCGCTCGCACATCGTATTCAGCATTTCAGCAGTCAGCGCGCCGAGCCGGGGCTCGAGCGACTTGTCTTTGATAAAGAGACCCACGATCCCGCACATAGTGTCGATGCTCCAGGACGAATTCACCAAGCATCTTTGGTATCAGGACGCCCAGCCACTTTCAACTGATAAGAATTTTTGTTTCCTGCCAGTAGATACAGACTGATGTTCTAGCGCCGAAAGCGCCAGCAACGGTCCCCTCCTGGCATCTCGCGCGGTTGCGCCCAGATCGGCCGTCTATCCGTTAGGGGTGGATGCCATCGCTATAGCCGAGCAACTGCGCACACCAAACTTGAATGAAAGCCGCTAAGTTCCGACCGCGACCGCCAAGTTGTCTGGTGCGCAAGTATGCGAACGAACTGTAACGTGGTCCAATCGTTACCCTGCACAGTGATCGACCCACCCGGTTGATCTCCGGGTGGGTTTTTGACGAGTTAGTAGCGATCAATGGCAGACTTCGTGCGCGCCGCATCGACGTGGCCGCTCTTCTCGCGCAGTTCGGCATTCTCATGCCGGATCTGCCAGATGTGCCAGACGATCCAGAACACGACGGCGGCCACCACCATCGCTGTTTCAGTTCCCTGGAATGGGTAGATCGCCCCAACGTCTTTGAGGTCAACTGCCCAGCTCGAATAACCTATTGTAAACATGACTGGCTCCTTGTTTCTGACTGGACCTAGCGGCCGGGGCTTCTGGCCATTTCGGCACGTTCCGCTTCTTGCACTTCAGCGACTGCGGCCTCGTAGGCATCTTGGCCCACAACATCGAGCCCAGCGAGTTCTACGTCACGCGGCACCCGCAATATTCCCATCGCGTTCAAGATCCACGAAAGGATGAGGACCGGCAGGAAGCCGAGGCCGAAGAACATGATGCAGGCACCGATAAGGTTGCCCCACGGACTGATGGTTGCAAACCCTTCATACGGCGAGCTTGGTGCTCCCCAAAGTATGAAGCCTGCGGCTACAACCCCCATGAAGCCCGTATAGCCGTGGACGGCTACAGCGCCCACAGCGTCGTCGATCTTAAACGTCCGCTCCACCCAGTAGTGCAGCTTGTAAGCGATACACGGAATAATCGCGCCAACAAACATTGCCTGGATAGGATGGTAGAGATCGTTGCCAGCCGACGCCGCGATGACACCTGCAAGACCGAGCGAGTAGGTCCAGAACGCATCACCCCGCGAGATCACGTAGCCAGCCATCATGCCGCCTGACAGCGACATCAAGAAGTTAAACGTAATCGCGCTCAGCGTGGTCGGCGCAAGATAGATGTTGGTCGCTGTCCACGTTTCACCGGTGATTTGTCCGGCAATCGTGGCCGGGCTGATCATCGGAATGTTGCAGGCGGCATAGAAGCCCCAGAATCCTGTGTAAATCAGGAACAAACCGATCGTGACGAGCCAGGGATTATGCGGCGGGATTTCACGCGGTGTGCCATCGGGGCGGAACTTGCCGATCCGCGGTCCGAGGACGATCAGCACCGCGAGCGCTGAGCCGCCGGCAATGGCGTGCACGACGCCCGAAGCGTAGGCATCGTGATAGCCAAGATACTTGACCATCCAGCCCGTGGCGCTCCAGCCCCATGCAGCATCCGTGATCCACGTGCACGAGCCGACGAAGACTGCGATGATCCAGAAGGCGCCTGAGCGAATGCGCTCAATCACAGCACCTGAGATGATCGAAGCGGTCGTAATCGAGAACAGCAAGAATGCTGCCCAGAACACGCCATTGAGCCGGTGCCAGACTGCCGTGCCGTTAGCCCCATCTGCCGTGATGCCGGCCGCCGCGTCCGTTGCGTTTGCGCCAGACAGATGTGTACCCATAAGTGGGCTCCACGGCGCCGCAACCTTGTTGGCATCGTAGGGAAGAGCATCGGGAACGAAATTGAACCAATAGAAGCCGCTGGGGAACGCAAAATAAATCCACCAGCCGAAGAAGAAGAACGTGATGGTGACCAGCGGGATCGCCATCGTATTTTTCATGAGCGTGTGCATGTGGTTGCGACGGCGGCTAACGCCGACTTCATACATGCAGAACCCCACGTGAATGAGGAACATCATGACCACTGTGACCCAGTAGTAAAATTCGATAAAGATCGTGGTGGTCGTGTTTAGCTGATCTCCCATAGCGTCTCCCCCGTTTATGGAGTTGCCTGACAGGCAACTCGTTTTGATGAAGGGAAAGTGTGCGTCACGGTGCCGCGAAGAGTCAAGATGGACGCACAACAATGCAACAGTTTTCCTGTTTTTTGGGCACAGTCTGAAAAGCCGCACGGATGAACCGCGACACGCACGGTTCGGGACTTGAACAAGCGGAAAATTTCTTGCATCCTAGGAAGATATCGGACCGAATGTGCCGAGTATGATTTTGCCCCCAGAACGGCCGGAGTAACTCATGCCATTCGCGCTGCTGAAGTACGGGTTCAGCCGGGAGCACCCCGATGATCCGCACTTTCGCTGGAAGAGCGATCTCAAGAAGACCTACGATGTCGTGATCATCGGAGCTGGCGGTCATGGCTTGGCGGCCGCCTACTATCTGGCTGCCAATTACGGCATCACCAACATCGCAGTGCTCGACAAGGGCTGGCTTGCGGGCGGCAACACGGCGCGCAACACAACGATTGTGCGCGCTAACTACCTGACCCAGGAAGGCGTCGCCTTTTACAAAGAGTCCGTCGGGCTGTTCCGCACGCTATCCAACGTGCTGGACATCAACGTGATGTATTCCGAGCGCGGGCACTTCACGCTCGCGCATACCGATGCGGCCATGCGCACGGCCCGTTGGCGGGCAGAAGTCAACAAGCACATGGGCGTCAATTCTGAAGTCATCGACGCCGATGACGTCAAACGCCTGTGCCCCGTGATGAATGTGTCGGACGAGGCGCGCTATCCTGTGCTCGGCGCTCTCTATCATCCGCCGGGTGCTATTGCGCGCCACGACGCGGTCGCCTGGGGCTACGCCAAAGAGGCGATGAAACGCGGCGTTGAAGTTCATACACAAACGGAAGTCACCAAACTTCTTATTGAGGGCGGACGCGCCGTTGGCGTTGAGACCAACCGCGGAACGATCCACGCCGGCAAGGTGCTGCAAGCCGTCGCCGGATCATCCAGCGTCGTCGCCAACATGGCGGGCTTCAAGCTGCCGATCAAAACCATTCCGCTGCAGGCGTGCGTGTCTGAGCCTGTCAAACCGATCCTCGATCAGATCGTGGTGTCTGGCTCACTGCACGTCTACATCTCGCAGTCGGCGCGCGGCGAAATGGTGATGGGCGGCGCGACGGACGCGTATGGCCTCTATTCGACGCGATCGACACTCGACTTCAAAGAAAGCCTCATGGGCCATATGCTGGAACTGTTTCCGTTCATGGGCGAACTGCGCATTTTGCGGCAATGGGCTGGCATGGCCGACATGACGCCAGACTTCTCACCGGTCATGGGGCTGACGCCGATTGAGAACTACTACATCGATGCCGGTTGGGGCACATGGGGCTTCAAAGCGACGCCGGTGTCCGGCTTGCGCATGGCCGAATGCGTTGCCACCGGACGCCAGCCCGATCTCCTGAAACCGTTCGCCTTGTCGCGCTTCTCCACGTTCGATCTCGTGGGTGAAAAAGGCGCGGCCTCGGTCGGGCATTGAGGAGGACACCAACATGAAGATTTTGAATTGCCCTCTAAACGGTCCGCGCAACATCTCGGAATTCGTGTGGGGCGGCGAAGTCAAGACCATGCCGGACCCAGCAACCGCAACCGACGCAGAGTGGACGGACTACCTGTTCATTGAAGACAATACGGCCGGTGAAATTCACGAATGGTGGCTGCACGCACCGACCAACTATTGGTTCATCGCGCGGCGCAACAACATCAGCGACGCTGTTTTGGAGACGATGACGGTGGACACGTTCTTCGCGCGCCAGACTGGGAGTGCCGCATGAGTTCCCCGTCTTCGAGTCGCATCGACAAGCCTGGCTTCGGCCTTTTGATCGACCGCACAAAACCGCTGACGTTTTCGTTCGATAAACGCATTTTCAATGGCTACCAGGGCGATGTGATCGCGTCGGCGCTTTATGCGCAGGGCCAAACGCTGCTGTCGCGATCGTTCAAGTATCACCGCCCGCGTGGGGCACTCACGATGGCGGGCCACGACGCCAACACGCTGGTGCAAGTGGCGGAAGAGCCGAATGCGCGCGCGGATCGCTATGTGCTGTCGAACGGCCTTGCGGTGAAGTCCCTGAACTGGCTGGGATCTCTAGAGAACGATCTTTATTCCGCGATGGGGCTGTTCTCGCGCTTTCTGCCGGTCGGCTTCTATTACAAGACGTTTTATTGGCCGAACGGCGTGTGGAAGTATTTCGAAACCCCGATCCGCGTCATGGCGGGTTTGGGCAAGCTTGAGCCGCGCGCGCAGCATAAGTACTACGATAAAGAGTATCTGTTCACCGACGTTCTCGTCGTAGGCGGCGGTCCTGCTGGCCTGGAGGCCGCAATTGCGGCGGCTGAAGGCGGCGCAGACACATTGCTGATCGAAGAGTGGGCGCAGCTGGGCGGCTCGCTGCTCCATGGCCGCCTGGGCGGCAGCAGAGACGCGGCCGACGCACGCCGGGCTGAACTGATTTCCAAAGCGCGATCGCTAACGAATTTGCGGGTCATGACCTCGACGACGGTATCGGGGTTGTTCTCTGACAATTGGGCGGCGGCCATTTCGTGCAACCGGCTCTACAAAATCCGCACCAAGCAGACGATTGTCGCGGCGGGGTCGTTCGATCAGCCGCTCGTCTTCCACAACAACGATAAGCCCGGGATCATGTTCGCCGATGCGGCCCAGCGTTTGATGCGGCTCTACGGCGTCAAGCCGGGTTCTCGCGCTGTCGTCGCAACATCGAACCGCTTTGGCTACGAAGCGGCCCTTGATCTGCTCGATGCGGGCGTTGATGTGGCAGCGATCGTCGATCTCAATACAGCCAGCGACGGCACGGCCGCCGGCGCAGTGCGGGCGCGCGGCGTCCGTATCATCTCAAATTCGACGCTGTTTGAAGCCAAGGGCGGCAACCGGGTGGAGAGCATTGGTGTCTCAAAGATTACCGGAACTGGGCAGACCTCTGGCACACTCGACTGGATCTCGTGCGATCTCGTGGTGATGAGCGTTGGGTTCGCTCCGGCTCTCAATCTGGCCAGCCACGCCGGCGCAAAAGTCGTTTACGACGATACGATCAATATGCACCGCGCTAAGGCACTGCCGGAGGGCCTTGCCGTCACGGGGACTGCTGCCAACATCTGGTCGGAGGACGCGGTGCGCGCGGATGCTCGCGCAGCGGGCACACGAGCCGCAGCTTTGGCACAAGGCAAACCGGCACCTGATGCAACGGCGATTGGAGATGCTGAAGCCACAGTTGTCACGCATCCCTATCCAATCTTCAAAAGTGCCAAGGGTAAAGACTTTATCGACTTCGACGAAGACCTGCAGGTCAAGGATATCGTCAATACGATCAAGGATGGCTACGACGATATTCAGCTCGTGAAGCGATACTCGACAGCCGGGTTCGGCCCCAGCCAGGGTCGCCACACCAACCTCAACACGATCCGTATCGTCGGCAAGGAGACCGGCAAGGCGCTCGAAAAAATCGGCACGACCACATACCGGCCGCCACTGGTGCCAGAGAAATTCGCGCACATGGCCGGACGCGCGTTCGAGCCCGTGCGGCTGACCGCGATGCACGGCCGGCACGTCGAACTCGGCGCGCAAATGATGCCGGCGGGCCTTTGGATGCGGCCTGCGTATTATGGTGACAGAGGCAATCCGGCCAAGTCCATTGCGGCCGAAGTCAAAGCCGTGCGAGAGAACGCCGGAATTATCGACGTCTCAACGCTCGGCGGGCTCGATATCCGCGGACCCGACGCTGCCGCTTTTGTCGATCGCATGTACACATGGACTTATGAAAAACAGCCCGTTGGCCGCGCCCGCTACGTGGTGATGACCGATATGTCCGGCGTTATTATTGACGACGGCGTCGCCTGCCGCCTGCACGACCGGCACTTCTACGTCACGGCCACAACCAGCGCTGTGGATCAGGTGTACCGCGCGATGACGTGGTTCAACGCGCAGTGGAAGATGGACGTCGATGTTGCCAACGTCACGGCGGCCTATGCCGGTGTGAACTTGGCTGGTCCTAAAGCGCGCGAGATCGTGCAGAAGCTCGACAGCAATATCGACTTTTCCAAGGACGCATTCCCCTACATGGGTGTTCGGACTGGCCAGATTGCGGGCATTCCCGTGCGCATTCTGCGCGTTGGGTTCGTCGGCGAAGCGGGCTACGAAATCCATTGTCCATCCGGCATGGGCGAAGCGCTGTGGGACAAGCTGATGGAGGCCGGCCAGCCCTTCGGATTGAAGCCATTCGGCGTTGAAGCCCAACGCATCCTGCGCTTGGAGAAAGGTCACGTCATTGTTGGCCAAGACACCGACGGCCTGACCAACCCGCACGAAGCCAACATGGAATGGGTGCTCGCCAAGAAGAAGCCGTTCTACGTCGGCAAGCGCTCGATCGATATGCTGGCGGCCAAGGGCATCACGCGCAAACTCGTCGGCTTTTCGGTACCCAATTCATCGGCACCTGTGCCGAAGGACTGCCATCTCGTTATCCGCAACAGTCAGATCGTGGGCCGTATCACCTCCGTGGTGAAATCGCCGACGCTCGGCAAGTCCGTTGGTCTTGCCTACTTGCCGCCGGACATGTGCGAAACCGGGCAGCGCTTCCAGATTCGCTCGGACAATGGCGTCTTGGTGGATGCCGAGGTCGTGCCGATCCCGTTCTATGATCCCGACAATAAGCGGCAGGAGATCTGATCATGACCGATCCTGCCTCACACCTGCGCCGCTCGCCGCTGCGCCGTGCCCTTGAAACAGCTGGCGCCACGTGGCGCGATCTGGGCGATACGGCGATAGCGGACATCGCAGCCCCTGCTTCCGCCATTCAAACACTGGCCATCGCCGATCTCTCGCCATTGCCCCGATTGGGCTTCAAGGGACGCGGCACGATCGACGCGATGAAGAAACGCGGCGTCATAGTTGAAGCAACACCCAACAAAGCGTTTCGCCAGCCCGGCGGCGGCCTGTGCCTCGTGCTGGCACCCGGCGAAGTGATTCTGCTGTCAAACATGACTGGTAATGGTGCCAAACTGGACGAGATGCACGACGGCTGGAAGCTCGACGATGCCGAGCGGACTTATCCCCTGTTGCGCAATGACAGCCATGCTTGGTTCCGCATTGTGGGTGCCAAGTCCCCGGCGATGTTTGCCAAAATCTGCGGCGTTGACCTGCGCGCCGACAAGTTTAACGATCTTTCGATTGCTCAAACTTCCGTTGCGAAGCTGTCGGCCATCATCGTCCGGGCCGACATTGGCGGGCTGGTTGCATTCCATGTGCTTGCCGACAGTGCCTCGGCCCTGTACTTTTTGGATTGCCTGAGGGATGCTGCCCAAGAATTCGGTGGGCAGCTCACCGGCCACAAAATGTTGCAGGACGTTGAAACGCATGAAGAAACGCGCAGGCATCGGATCGGACAAGCCGCCATCGAGCCGACCTGAGTCCGACCCGCTGCGCGAGCTGCTGGAGACTGTGCGGCCTAAGCCCGGGCGCACTGCAGGGGAACTAGCGTCCAGTTTCGATGACTCGGATGGCGATGATCTAGACACCGCCGATCCTGGCCAAGACCCCCATGCCCTGAGTGGCGCCCGCGACAACGTTCTTGAAGTCGCCATCGGCCGCGAAGTGCGTGCTTTCCGCAAAAAGCTCGGCATCACGGTATCAGATCTTGCGCGCGCAACGGGCTTATCGCTCGGCATGCTGTCGAAGATCGAGAACGGCGTCACGTCCGCATCGCTGACCACGCTGCAGCGGTTGTCACGCGCGCTCGGCGTTCCGGTGACGGCCTTGTTCCGTCGCTTCGAAGAACGCCGCGATGCGGTGTTTGTCTCGGCCGGCAAAGGATTGGTCATCGAACGTCGCGGCACGCGTGCGGGACATCAATATCAACTGCTGGGCCACACGGGCGGCACGTCGGCGGGCGTTGTCGTTGAGCCGTATCTGATCACTTTGACGGAAAAGTCCGACGTTTTCCCGCTGTTCCAGCATTCGGGGATTGAGTTCCTGTACATGCTGGAAGGTGAAGTCATCTATCGCCACGCCGACAAACTCTACACAATGAAGCCTGGTGACAGCCTGTTCTTCGACGCAGACGCCCCGCACGGTCCCGAAGAACTCGTCAAGCTGCCAATCCGGTTCCTGTCGGTAATCAGCTACCCAAGAGAACGGGACGGGGAGTAGGGGTTAGTATGGGGTCATGCACCTTTTGGGGTGCCTGACCCCGTCAGACGCCCAATCCTCCACACTCACACCCTCACTCTCGCACTCGCCGGATCATAGAGCGCATCGAGCGACACAGTAGCTCCCACGCGTTCGGTGGCCACTTCGAGTTCATAGGTCCCGGACAGAACGAACTCGCGATCGACGCCTTCCTTAGCACGGCGGACGTAGCCGGTGCCGATCGAGCGGTTGACCGTGTAACCGAAACCGCCGCTTGACAGCCAACCGACGCGCTCGCCGTTGCGATAGATCGTTTCGCGGCCCAACAGCACAATCGCGGGGTCCGTCGAAAATCCTGCCATCAATCGCGGCAGCGGTTTTTCGCCCTGCGCAACAAGCGCGTCGCGGCCCTGGAACGGCGTTTTGGATTTCAGTTTTACGGCCCACTCCAACCCTGCCACGAGCGGCGAATGATCCGGTCCGATATCCGCCCCCCAGGCGCGATACCCCTTCTCCAAACGCAGTGATTCAATCGCACGATAGCCGGCATTGGCGATGCCATGCGCAGCGCCTGCAGTCATCAGCGCTTCGTAAACGCTGCCCATAAACTCAACAGGGATATGCAGCTCCCAGCCCAACTCGCCGACGTAGGTGATGCGCAGCGCCAGAACGGGCGCCCCGGCCAGCGTGATGCGCTTGACGTGTGCGAACGGAAACGCGGCGTTCGCCAGATCTTCGGAAGTCAACGCAGACAAAATCTCGCGCGCCTTGGGGCCCATCACCGCGAGCACGCCGTAAGCCGACGTGACGTCGGTCAGCCGCGCGTCAAGTCCCGCCGGGATCGAGCGGGAAATCCAATCGAAGTCATGCGTGGCAAATCCAGTTCCAGTGACGATGTAGAACTCATCACGAGCGAGGCGTGCCACTGTCAAATCGCATTCGATGCCACCGCGGGCATTCAGCATTTGCGTGTAGGTGAGGCGGCCCGGCGCTTTGGCAACATCGTTGGAGCAAATCCACGATAGCGCGGCTTCCGCATCGCGGCCCGTCATCGCGAATTTGGCAAATGATGTTTGGTCGAACACGACGGCACGTTCGCGGCACGTCTGATGCTCGCGGCCGACCGCCTTGAACCAGTTCTGGCGGCCGTAGGCGTACGTGTCCTTCGGCGTCTCGCCGGCGCCAGCATCCGCGAACCAGTTGGGCCGCTCCCAGCCGAGCTTTTCGCCGAACGACGCGCCCTGCGATTTCAGCTGATCGTACAACGGCGAGCGGCGCAATGGACGGCCGGAGGTCATTTCCTCGTGCGGCCACGCCATCGTGTAGTGCTTAGCGTAGGCTTCCATCGTGCGCGTGCGCACCCAATTGGTATCGAGATGGTTGCGGCCGAAGCGGCGGATATCGACGGGCCACAAATCGTACGGCGGCTCGCCCTGGGCGACCCACTCGGCCAGCACCATGCCAGCCCCACCGCCCGACGCGATGCCGAACGCATTGAAGCCTGCGCCAACGAATACGCCGCGCACTTCCGGTGCTTCGCCTAGAATAAAGTTGCCATCCGGCGTGAAGCTCTCCGGGCCATTGATAAACTGTTTGATGCCGGCGGTCTGCATGGCAGGCACGCGGCCTGCTGCCAGTTCGAGCAGGGGTTCGAAGTGTTCGAGATCATTCTCGAGCAGCTGGAAATCAAACGGGTCTGGCACGCCATTGAGAGCCCATGGCATGGGGTTGGGCTCATAGCCACCCATGACGAGGCCGCCGACTTCTTCTTTCCAGTAGGTGAGGCGATCAGGATCGCGCAGCGTCGGGAGGTTCGATGTGACGCCGTCGATCTTCTCAGTGATCAGATACTGATGCTGCATCGACACGAGCGGCACATTCACGCCCGCCAAAGCGCCAATTTGGCGTGACCACTGACCCGCGCAGATCACAACTTTCTCGCAGGTGATGCGGCCCTGATCGGTGACAACGGCACGCACCACGCCGCCTTCGACTTCGATGGCCGTGACTTTGACGTCTTCCTTGATGGTGACGCCGGACTGCCGCGCGCCTTTGGCCAGCGACATGGCGATGTCGGATGGCGAGGCTTGGCCGTCGGTTGGCAGGAACGCCGCGCCAATCACGTCATCGACCTGCATCAGCGGCCATAAGTCTTGCGCCTCTTTGGGTGTCAGCAATTGCATGTCGAGGCCGAACGACTTAGCCGTCGTCGCCTGCCGCTTCACTTCGGTCCAGCGCTCGGCGGTGCAAGCAAGGCGAAGCCCGCCGTTGCGCTTCCAGCCGGTGGCCAGACCCGTCTCCGCTTCGAGCTTATCGTAGAGCGCGACGGAGTAGCCGAGCAGCTGTGTGATGTTGGCGGACGTGCGCAATTGCCCGACGAGACCCGCAGCGTGCCACGTCGAGCCCGAGGTCAGTTTGGCGCGCTCCAACAAGATGACATCCGTCAGCCCCATCTTGCCGAGGTGATAGGCGGTCGAACAGCCGACGATACCGCCGCCGATGACGACGATCTTGGCCGAGGCAGGCAGGGTGCTCATGGGGCTCTCGTGGTGGGGCTTGGAGGGCTGAGGGCGCGCGGTATGACATTCAAAGCAGGGCGCGCGCCGGGGCGCAAGATGTGCCAATTCAACTCGTGCAGGCGCCCCATGCCAAGGTGGCGAAGTGAGGGACCAATTCTTTGGGGGGTTGATCGAAGCGAAAAGTGTTTCCGGGATGGGACCAGCCGATATGAGGTGGAACGTTCGGCCCTGCTAGAGCGTTGTTGTCGAGCCAAAGACCATAACACCAGCGAATGAGCCTACCAGTCTGCGTACCCGTCATAACTAAAGCCCGTGAAAATTATGTAGACGCTGCGACGTCTTAATCCCATTGCTGACTACGCTGCTGTGGTTTGACCCAGAAGGCGAAGGGTGAGGCTCACGGTTAGTGCGCCGTACAGGCTCCGATGGAAGATTAATTACGGCCAGTGTCCGGCGTAGGTTGGAATAATCACCTATGGACACTCAGCACTCAGTGAATCAGCCTGAACTCAGCGGCAATAACGGTGACCACGTCAACGCAGGTACGCCACTTGTGTCCCCAGTAAAAGACCCCGTCTGCGGCATGGATGTCCACGCCCATACTGCCAAGTATAGAGCCGCACATGAGGGGCATCCGTATTACTTTTGTTCGGCGGGATGCCGCACGAGATTCATAAGCGAGCCGGCTAAGTACCTCGCCGAGAGGGGCACGAGTGCCGCCCGGCCCATCGTGATGGCAGGCACAACTTATACCTGCCCCATGCATCCGCAAATCCGCCAGAACGGGCCCGGTGCATGTCCCATCTGCGGCATGGCGCTGGAGCCGGAACTCGCAAGCCTGGAGGCTGGCCCCAATCCTGAACTCGCCGATATGACCCGGCGATTCTGGATCGGGCTTGCCCTTGCAATTCCCGTTTTGCTTCTGGAGATGGGCGGTCACGTCACCGGGCTTCATGCGCTGATCGCGCCGGGCCTCTCAAATTGGCTGCAGTTCATCCTGGCAACGCCCGTGGTGCTGTGGGCCGGGTGGCCGTTTTTTGAGCGCGGCTGGGCGTCCCTCCACTCACGTAATCTCAACATGTTCACACTCATCGCGATGGGCACTGGCGTCGCTTGGATTTACAGCGTTATTGCAACGGTTATCCCGGGGTCGTTTCCAGCCGCGTTTCGCAGCCTAGACGGAGCGGTGCCTGTTTATTTCGAGGCTGCCGCCGTGATCACGGTGCTCGTTCTTTTGGGGCAAGTCCTCGAATTGAAAGCTCGTGAAAGCACCAGCGGCGCTATCCGCGCGTTGCTCGATCTCGCGCCTAAGACCGCACGCCGTGTTGGCCAAGGCGGCACGGAGGACGACATCCCGATCGACCAGATTGTCGTGGACGACCGGCTGCGGGTCAGGCCCGGCGATAAGGTGCCGGTTGATGGCATGGTGCTGGAAGGCCGCAGCACGCTCGACGAATCGATGGTGACGGGTGAGTCCCTGCCAGTCGCCAAATCTGTAGGCGACACACTGATTGCAGGGACGATCAACCAGTCTGGAAGTTTCATCATGCGCGCCGACAAGGTTGGCCGCGACACCATGCTGTCCCGCATTGTCCAGATGGTGGCGCAAGCCCAGCGGAGCCGTGCGCCGGTCCAGCGCCTCGCCGATTACGTCTCGGGCTGGTTCGTGCCGCTCGTTATTGGCATTGCGCTGGTGGCATTCGCTGCGTGGTCCATTTGGGGGCCGGAGCCCAGTATGACTTATGGGCTGATTGCCGCCGTCTCCGTCCTGATTATCGCTTGCCCCTGCGCCCTGGGGCTCGCCACCCCGATGTCAATCATGGTCGCTGTCGGCCGTGGCGCGCAAACAGGTGTGCTGATCAAAAACGCGGAAGCGCTGGAGCTGTTGGAAAAGGTCGATACGATTGTCATCGACAAAACCGGAACGCTGACCGAAGGCAGGCCGAAGCTTGTTGCGGTCCGGACTGCAGCCGGCGTGTCAGAAGCTGACGCGCTGCAGCGTGCAGCCAGTCTTGAGCGGATGAGCCAGCACCCGCTCGGAGCCGCCATCGTTGCGGCCGCCGAAGTGAAAGGACTTCCCTTATTAGACGTTGAGGACTTTGACGCGCCCACCGGCAAAGGTGTTACCGGTCTGGTGGGCGGCCAGCGTGTTGTGATCGGGAACGCTCGCATCATGGTAGATGCGGGAGTGGAGACGTCTTCGCTCGACGGTGAGGCCGATCGCCTGCGCGAGGATGGCGCGACCGTTGTTTTCGTTGCGGCTGACGCCAAACTCATGGGCCTTCTCGCCATCGCAGACCCAATCAAGACCACAACGCGCGAAGCGCTGGAGGCGCTCAAAGCCGCGGGCTTGAACATCGTCATGCTGACGGGGGACAATAAGGTCACCGCACAAGCGGTTGCCCGCAAGCTCGGGATCACCCAGGTTGAAGCTGAAGTCCTGCCCGGAGACAAGAGCAGGATCATTGAACGCCTCAAACAGGACGGACACGTCGTGGCCATGGCGGGGGATGGCGTCAATGACGCGCCAGCGCTGGCCGCTGCCGATGTCGGCATCGCGATGGGCACCGGCACCGATGTTGCCATCGAAAGCGCGAGTATCACACTTGTCAAAGGCGATCTCACCGGCATCGTGCGGGCGCGCCGTCTGTCGCAGGCGGCCATGAGCAACATCCGGCAGAACTTGTTCTTTGCCTTCGCCTACAACGCGGCCGGTGTTCCGATTGCAGCTGGTGTCCTCTATCCCACTTTCGGGGTTCTGCTGTCACCGATCATTGCCGCAGCAGCCATGGCCTTTTCGTCGGTGAGCGTAATCGCAAATTCACTGCGCTTGAAGCAGCTTAAGCTGTAGCCCGATGCCAACCGGTGCCAGCACTCACAAAGCTGCCGTCGCTCATATAGACTGGACGGCCGCTCTGCGCCGGTATCTCGTATTTTCGATTTGCGCGCATCTCGTCTGGGAGGTTTTGCAGCTTCCCCTCTACACAATCTGGACGACGGACCCCTGGCCAAGGCAGGTTTGGGCCGTGCTGCACTGCACCGCGGGCGATGCCATGATTGCGGGCCTCAGCTTGCTCATCGCGCTCGCGATTTTCGCAACCCCGTCTTGGCCGAACGACCGCACGAACTTTGTGTCTTCTGTTATGCTCCTGCTTGGGACCGTCTACACAATCTATAGCGAATGGATGAACACCACGTTTCGCGCCAACTGGGCCTACTCTGATCTCATGCCGATTGTGCCGATCCTGTCTATTGGACTGACCCCCTTGCTGCAGTGGCTCATCATACCAGCACTCGCCATGTGGGTTGCGATTGGACGTCCGCGAAACAGCGCCCAGCCCAATGACTAACGCGGCTCATTGTGGGTCGTGGGACGGAACGCCAGTTGAAACAACAAGTTCACCATCGACAAAGTCGAGATCGTGGCGAGTCGAAGCGTTGGCAACGGATCTCACCACGGCCAGACACTGCCGGATCACTGGAGTTCGATGGCGCCAAAAAGCTAATGTGTCATCTGGCATCCCCATTTCATTTGCTGGGTCGACCCGAGGGAAACCGAACCCATGACCTCTGCGGTGCGATTTCAGCGCATTCCCGCACTCCCCTCTGACCTACGGCCCCGCCGCTACGGCTTCGCAATCAAGACTGTGACATTTAGAAACCCGGCCAATCCGTTGTCAGGACATGGGCCCGCCGGTTGAGGTATCCACGGTAGGGCAGGACCAGCAGACTTGCCGGGTGAGGCTCAGGCAGGTACACGTGCTTCGATATCAAACGCTTGGCTGCGGGGACCGATGATCGAATTGCTTTACTTTATCAGCTACCTGATCACGCTTTATACCTACGTGATCTTCGCGGTCGTGATTTTGGGCTGGCTGATCGCGTTTAACGTCGTCAACGGCCGGAACTCGTTTGTGCAGCAGCTCAACTACGCTCTCAACGCCGTGACAGAACCACTCTTGCGGCCGATCCGCCGGATGATGCCCGACCTTGGCGCGATCGACATTTCTCCCATTGTCCTTCTGCTTGGTTGCGTGTTCGTTCAGAGCGTTGTGATCCCGAATATTGCGAAGGTCTTCGCTTGACGTCAGGCGTGGACCTACCATGGCGGGTGGGCCGCGGGTGCGTCATCGTGCGCGTGCGCGTCACGCCGAAATCGTCCAAAGATATGTTCGAAGAGATGGAGCAGAGTGCCGATGGACCCGCCATTAGGGTTCACGTGCGCGCGGCGCCGTCCGAGGGAGAAGCTAACACCGCTGTCGTCCGGGCTGCCGCCGATTGGCTGGGCGTGCCCAAGAGGAGCGTGGCGGTTTCGGCAGGTTTCAAATCACGCCTCAAGTCTCTCACGATCACAGGCGACGCGGACGAGATCGGCGCACGGCTGGCCCAACGGCTGGCTGCGACGCCAGACACATAACCCACACGTTGATTGAATTTGGAGAACACACATGCCGCTGCACCCCCGCATTATTGACGGCAAGGCCGTCGCCGCCACCGTCCGCGCTGAAGTCGCCAAGGACGTGGCCGCGTTGAAAGCGGCACACGGCTTCACGCCGGGCCTCGCAGTGGTGCTGGTCGGTGAAGATCCGGCCAGCAAAGTCTACGTCAAGAACAAGGGCGAGCAGACCAAAGAAGTTGGCATGAACTCGTGGGAGCACCGGCTGCCCGCGGAGACCAGCGAAGCCGACATTCTGGCCATGGTCGACACGCTCAACAAGGATCCGGCGGTACATGGGATTTTGGTGCAGTTGCCGCTGCCAAAGCACGTCAATGCCGAGAAGGTGCTGAACACCATCGACCCGAATAAGGATGTCGACGGCTTCCACCCGACCAATGTCGGCCGCCTTTGGATCGGCGAGCGCACGCTGGTGCCGTGCACGCCAACAGGTTCGGTGATCTTGGCCAAAACGGCAGCGCCGAGCCTGGCTGGCATGAACGCCGTAGTGTTGGGCCGGTCGAACATTGTCGGCAAGCCGGTGGCAGCCCTTCTGCTGCGCGAGCATTGCACGGTGACGGTCTGCCATTCGCGGTCGCGCAACTTGCCCGACATCATCAAGGGTGCCGACTTGCTGATTGCGGCCGTCGGCATTCCAGAAATGGTGCGCGGCGATTGGATCAAGCCCGGCGCGATTGTCATCGACGTCGGCATCAACCGCGTGCCGTCCGCCAATGGCAAGACCAAGCTGGTCGGCGATTGCAATTATGAAGAATGCGCGAAAGTCGCTGGCGCGATCACGCCCGTCCCCGGCGGCGTCGGCCCGATGACGATTGCGTGCTTGCTGCAGAATACGGTTCTGGCAGCGAAGATGCAGAAGGGGATTAAGTAGGGGGTCGGGTTTGGGGTGTTGGGTGTCGTGAACTAAGTCGTCGCTGGCGGTGTCAGCGATTTGATTAGGCCGCCGAGCATCCGGCCCACGGAGTCAGCTTGCGAGATCAGCTCGTCTATTTTTTCCGGACTACAGTATCCAATTCTTCGGATTAGGAGAGCGAGGGTCTCGACTTCCTTTAGGGATCCGCGTGCGATTCCCAGGAATTGGACGTAGGACCCGCGGCCGTGGCGCCCATACCCTTCAGCAATGTTTGCTGGGACAGAAACGGACGCTCGCCTGATTTGCGACGTGAGACCGTACGCTTCAGATTTTGGCATGCTGTCCGTTAGCCGATAGGTGGACACCGCCAACTC
>JANOFU010000095.1:0-94060 GCA_031413815.1 Hyphomicrobium sp.
GTGAACGTCGAAGCGCGC
The DNA here is from genome assembly GCA_031413815.1 of Hyphomicrobium sp. Taxonomy (GTDB): domain Bacteria; phylum Pseudomonadota; class Alphaproteobacteria; order Rhizobiales; family Hyphomicrobiaceae; genus JAGVSR01. The sequence continues at coordinate 19 of JANOFU010000095.1, forward strand.
CCAGCGTTCTATCGGTTTCTCCGCGAGCTCGTTGACGCCGGATACAGTGATCGCATCATGTTTGGATCGGACCAGATGGTGTGGCCTGGGCTCATTGAAGCCGGGGTGCGGTCAATTGAAGCCGCGACGTTTCTGACGGCGGCCCAGAAGCGGGACATTCTTTACAACAATGCGGCGCGATTCCTGCGCCTGAGCCGCCGCCGGGATCAACCCTAAGGACATCGACGCCGTTTTATTGAGCCATGCCCACCCGGATCATCTCGGTGGCCTTATCAACGCGGCCGGCGAAAGCATGTTCCCGAATGCTGAGATCCACCTGACCAAGGCCGATTATGACTTCTGGACCAACGACGCCAACGGCAACGACCAGATCAAGGGCATGATCACGGCGGCTCAGCAAAGCCTGAGGCCGCACAAGGACCGCATGAAGTTCATCGAGCCTGGCAAGGAAGCCGTGCCCGGCATCACCGCTCTTGCCGCGCCGGGCCACACGGTCGGGCATGTGGTGTTTATGCTGGCGTCGGAGGGCAAGACGTTGTGCAACATCGCCGACATCGCCCATCACCCGGTGCTGATCGTCGAGCGGCCGACGTTAGAGTTCGCCTACGACAGCGACCCCAAGCAGGGTGTCGCGACGCGCATTAAGATCTTCGATATGCTGGCAACCGATGGCATTGCGATGATTGGCTACCACTTTCCATGGCCAGGCATTGGCCATATCTCTAAACAGGGCGACGGCTTCCGCTACTATCCCGAGCAGATCGACATGATGCCGCTCTCGCCAAAGAAAGGGTGAGCCAATTTGACGGATCATCCGGTACGGCTGTCACGCAGGCAAGCGCTGCAAGGGGCCTTTGCGGGGCTCGCCGGCACTCATGCTGGTCAGGTTCTCGCTGGAGACGCTACGCCGCCACCGGCGGTCTCGTCGCCTCCCGGCCTCTGCCTCTTGGCACCTCAAGCCGTCGAAGGGCCATACTACTTCGACCCCAAACTTGTGCGAGCAGACATCACGGACGGCCGGCCTGGACTGCCTCTCGATCTCGAATTGCGAATCTTGGAAAGCGGACCCTGCACGGCCATTGCGAATGCCCGGGTTGATATCTGGCATGCAGACGCGGGCGGCGTTTACTCAGGCTATGCGGGTCAGGGAGATGACGGCGGTACCTCGACAGAGGGCAAATCCTACCTCCGCGGCACTCAGATCACCAACGAGACCGGCACTGTTCAATTCATCACCGTCTATCCCGGCTGGTATCCCGGGCGCACGCCGCACATCCACCTGAAGGTTTACCTCGATGAAAAGACCGTTCTCATAGGACAGGTCTACTTTCCCGACGACGTCAGCGCGCGAATCTATAAAGCGCACGAGGCCTACGCGATGCGGCCTGTCGCCGACACGACCAACACGAGTGATTTCCTGTTCCAGCATGGCCAGCGCGACGGTGGCGGCATCGTCTTGGCCGTCGCGGAAGAAAACGGCCGGGTTCGCGCCACGTTGCTGATCGGGGTCGACCGCAGCGGCAATTCGGCTCGCCGGGCTGAGGGCTGGGGTGGATACTTCCAGCGCGTCCTCGGCTCGCGCTAAGTCAAACGGGGAGCCGTAGTATTAGACCCCCGGCACTGCAGCACCGGGGACCCAGTAAAGCCCGTTATTTCATTCATGACGACGTTCTGTTTCTGTCAGGTGGACTTGCGGCTTGGAGTGATCAAATCCGACACTTGGCGCACGGCTTGTTGCCCATCCGGCGCGGTTGCGTCGGCGCCGAGGATTCCCACCAGCTCAGGCTGGTCGATGAAGATATAGCCGCCAACCAAAACCGTCACGTTCTTGTTGTGAGATGCTTTCCGGATTTTCCGGATTTGCGAGGCGACCTTCTTGGGCTCGGTCACTGTGCTCACGGACAAACCGACCATGTCGAACCACTGACCATCCACCAGCTCTACAATATCGTCGATCGATCGCGGCGGACCACCCCAGACCCGCCAGCCTTCGCGCTTGAAGTATTCGCCAACAAGTGAAATGCCGAACGTGTGCTGCTCACCAGGCATCGGCATCAGCAAAGCGCGCCTGTTTGAGGTCGGCGCACGCGCCTCGTCCTTAAAATCATCGCCAAACTCTTGAACGAGTTGATGCAGATGGCTGAAGCCGCGAGTCACGTCCATAAAGTCGTTGATATCTTCTTCCCACAGCACCCCGAGCCGCCGGGCCGCCGGTGCCAGCAAGTCCTGGAACAACGACTCGACAGACGCGCCTTGCGCGCGCAGGGACCGGAAATACTCAGACGATGCGGCCGCGTCACGTTTGACGACCAGTTCAGCGAATTCATCGACTGACTTTGCAAGCCATGCCGCTGTCGCGCAGGCAGCCGCTGATTGAGCCGTCACCAAGGTTTGACGATGATCCAGCAAAAGGCGCGGAATGATATTGCCTTCGATGATCTTTTCGAGAAGTGCCAGGGATCTATCCGGCCGCGCACCGGACTGACGCGGCGATTGAGGTTGTGGCCCAAGTTCTGAGGGATATGACCATGTCTCACAACTCGACTCGCGGTCAAACGCCGCCAACTGTGTATTGCGCATTACGAACGACCCCTGCCCGTTGCGCCTCTCTTGTCCCCTCAACCGATCCCCTTCTCCGGGTATTCGGCCGCGAGCTGTGGGCGCGTAAACCAAAACTGACATGCTCTTGATGACGGCGCTAGGCAAAAATATACTTCACGTTTTTGCTGCAGTGCACACAAACCGATCAATCAATTGGGCGTTTCGAAAACGAAATACTCACAAGCCACGTGGACGTGTCAAGGCAACATTCGGCTGTCCGGATCAATTTTGAAAACCCCTCTTCGAGTGTTATGGCGGCAGGAGCCCAGTACAGTTTCCAGGTCAAATCTGTTTGCTGGACGGCCTTGCCTGCACCCGCTATCCCTCACGCATGACACTGAAATCGCGAATAATTCCATGCCTTGACGTGAAAGATGGCCGCGTCGTCAAAGGCGTCAACTTTGTTGATCTCGTTGATGCAGGCGACCCTGTCGAAGCCGCTGCCGCGTATGACGCGGCCGGCGCGGACGAACTCTGCTTCCTTGACATCACGGCCTCGCATGAGAACCGCGACACGATTTTCGATATCGTCGAACGCACGGCCTCGCGGTGCTTCATGCCTTTGACAGTCGGCGGCGGCGTGCGCGCGGTTGAGGACATCCGCAAATTGCTGGAAGCCGGCGCCGACAAAGTGTCGATCAACACCGCTGCCGTCACGCGGCGCGAATTCGTGCGCGAAGGAGCCGAGAAATTCGGCGCCCAGTGCATTGTCGTCGCGATCGATGCCAAGACAGTGTCCAAAGAGGGTGAAGCGCACCGCTGGGAGATCTTCACACATGGCGGCCGCAACCCGACAGGCCTCGATGCCATTGCGTACGCGCGCGAGGTCGTGGCCCTGGGTGCCGGCGAAATCCTGCTCACCAGCATGGACCGTGACGGCACCAAAGCCGGGTTCGATTTGCTCCTGACACGCGCCATCGCGGATGCTGTGACAGTTCCCGTGATCGCATCCGGCGGCGTTGGCACGCTCGATCACCTCGTTGACGGCATCAAAGAAGGTCACGCCAGCGCCGTGCTCGCAGCCTCAATCTTTCATTTTGGAACGTACACCATCGGCCAAGCCAAGCGGCACATGGCCAACGCTGGCATCGCGATACGGATGGATGGTGTATGACCGGCGTTTTTTTCCCTCATTCTGTCATCCCGCACGAAATGCGTTTCCCCGCGCGCGCGATGCGGGACCCAGCGTGAGACGCGCCTAAGGAATTTGCTGCGTCAGGCACATGCGGTGTCAGACACCACTTAGAGGTGTCTGACACCAGCGTCCCGAGCGTCCGCACAATCCCCGCCACCCATTTTCCACGCGATCTCAGGTGTTTACGCGAGCACAGCTGTTGAACGTTGCTGACACTCAAATCATTGTGATCCGTTTCCTGATCCTGGCGCGATATTGTACGGACATTGTTATCGAAAAGGAGCTTATGAATGAAGTTTCCCGTCAGATTTGGCCTCGCCGCCCTCGCCGTGACAGCCACTGTGCTCGCAGTGACGCCAGCATCAGCCACCCATCGCGGCGGCCACGCCAGCTGTAAGGCCCTCAACCACCTCGATCCCGACAGCGATGGCTCGTTCAGCTTTATCGAAACAATGCGGCGCGCCCGGGCTGTGTTCAAGTCGATCAACACGGACGGCGACCGCACGCTGGAGCCCGATGAAACCCACGGCCGCATCTCGGCCCGCGCGTTCGCCGCCGGCAATCCCGACAACGACGGGTCGCTCGACATTTTCGAATGGAAGCGCATCGCGCGTCATCTGTTCAACGCCGCAAATCCGGATCGCGACCTCTCCATCGAGTGCGACGAGCTTCACACCCCAGCCGGATGGCGTCTGTATAAGATGCTACGATGACATCGCCTGTGCGGGGTCAGGCACCCGAATAGGTGCCTGACTCCAACAATTAATCTGTCTTCTCTTTAAACCGGCAGATTTCAACGATCGGACACACCGGGCAATCGGGCTTGCGGGCTTTACACACATAGCGGCCGTGCAGAATCAGCCAATGGTGCGCATGAAGCGCGAACGCTGCAGGAATGATCCGCACTAAATCATCCTCGACCTTCAACGGCGTCTGCCCTTTAGAAAGCCCAATGCGGTTGGCGACCCGGAATACGTGTGTGTCGACCGCCATCGTCGGTTCGCCGAAAGCCATGTTCATGACGACGTTCGCCGTTTTGCGGCCAACGCCGGGCAGCGCCTCGAGCGCATCGCGGTCCGCTGGCACCTCGCCGCCGTGTTCAGCGATGAGCTTCTGGGACAGCAGGATGACGTTCTTGGCCTTGTTGCGGTAGAGTCCGATGGTTTTGACGAAGTCGCGGATTTTGTCCTCGCCCAGCTCCAGCATTTTCACCGGCGTATCGGCGACTTTGAAAAGCGCCCTTGTGGCCTTGTTGACGCCCGCGTCCGTCGCCTGGGCGGACAACACGACGGCCACCAGCAACGTGTAGGCATTGACGTGTTCCAGCTCGCCCTTGGGTTCGGGCAACTTGTCACGGAAGCGGCGGAAGATCTCCTCGACCTCGGTCGCCGTTAGCTTGGAGGATCGCTTCGGGTGGCGCGCGCTGTCCTTAGGCGTTTCATTCATCGATTTTTTGGCTTGCGGGCGTTTTACAGCGGCAGGGGGCTTCATCTTGGAAATCTCTATGGTTAGACTTCTCACATGATGGACAACCCGCCTGCCAATCAAGAGCACTGCACATTCCATGCGGTGCTTCATCCTCACAGATCGCTGCAACCCCGTGGCTTCCTGATTCTGATGGCGTTCATTGGAACCGTGAGCTTCGTCACCGGGGTCGCGTTCCTAATGATGGGCGCTTGGCCGGTGTTGGGGTTCTTCGGATTGGATGTTCTTCTGATCTATTTCGCGTTTAAGCTCAACTACCGCGACGGGCGGGCCTACGAACTGATCGAAGTGTCGCCGGAGATTTTGAAGATTACCCAGGTGGCTGCCTCGGGGCGCAAACGCAGCTACGACTTCAACCCCTATTGGGCGCGCGTCCGGTTTTCAGAATGGCCCGATGGCCGCGCGTTCTTAAAGATCGCCTCGCACGGCAAGGAATTCGAATTCGCGCGGTTTTTGAACACCGCCGAAAAAAAAGATTTCGCAAACGCCTTGCAGGGCGCGCTCGCGGTGGCACGGACCGGAAGTGCGGCGTAAGCAATCAGGGATGGTGTCTGATACCACTACCTCCAAGAAACGGGTCGCGTCCATAATGCCGCCGGGATAGGTTTCGTGACGACTGGCGCAATCCCGGACTCCCGATGACCCGCACCGCAAGCCTCATCCGCATGGACTACGGCGCTGCCTCACAGAGCAGAGACTACGATCTCGTGCGCCGCGGCATCCAGTTCTTGTCCGAAGGCTGGGTCACGCAGCCGGACCTCGACGCACTGGCGCGGCATCTCGGGCTCGAAGCGACCGAGTGCCAGAAGCTGTTCAAGCGCTGGTGCGGATTATCGCCAAAGGAATTCGTGCAGGCGATCACGCTCGATCATGCGCGCAGCATGCTATCGGGCGCGGCCCCGGTGCTGGTGGCATCGCACGAAGCGGGACTATCAGGCGGCGGCCGATTGCACGACCTGTTCGTCACCTGGGAGCGTATGACACCCGGCGACGTGAAGCGGCAGGGCGCCGGCCTGGAGATGCGGTTTGGATTTCATGCGACACCTTTCGGCGAGGCTGTCGCCGTGGCAGCGCCACGCGGCTTGGCGGCATTAGCGTTCGTCAACGAGGATGCGGGCGAGACGCGCGTTGAGACCCTTGACGGACTGAAGCACCGATGGCCCTTCGCACATTATGAGGAAGATACGTCCGCGACGGCCCCCGACATCACGGCAATTTTCGGGTCTGTAGGATCGATGGCCCAGCGCCCCATCCGACTCGTGTTGATCGGCACCGACTGGGAGGTGCGCGTGTGGGACGCGCTGTTGAAGATCCCCATGGGCCGCGCCGTCAGTTATGGCGACGTCGCACACCAAGTGTGCACGCGGAAAGCCTCGCGCGCAGTTGGTACCGCCGTGGGAAAGAACCCGATTTCATTCGTGGTGCCATGCCACCGCGTTATGCGCTCCGATGGCGGGCTCGGCGGCTATCACTGGGGCCTGACGCGCAAGAAGGCAATCATCGGCTGGGAAGCAGGTCGGATTCTCAATCAACTCCGCTCCCCTTGACGGAGAGGGGACCGTTCAATCGCTGAGCATCGTCAAAGCCGCGCGGCGGTCGCCGGGTTTTACTTTCAGAAATTGCGCACGGGCCGCTTTCACGTCTTTATCCGCGCCGGTTTCAGACGCCGTCTTGAGCGCCACAGTCGCGGGATGATCCGCGCCACAAATGAACGACAAGGCCTGAGCCAGCCGCCCCATCATTGCCGGATCAATTTTGGTTTCGTCCATGACTACCCATTGCATTTACCCGTCATCCCGTACGCGCGAGCAGCGTCAAAGACGATGCACCGCAGACACAGGACCTTCGCAGCGACGCAGTTTCCGCATTTGCGCTGCGCCATTTCATGACGCAGCGCGCGCGGAATGACGGGTGGAAAATCAAACATACCTACTTAAACCTCCCGCCGCGCTGCAGCACTTCGATTTTGTAGCCGTCTGGATCTTCAATAAAAAAGAACTTTCCGAATGGCTGGCCGTCATGCGTCATTTGCTTGATGTCTTTCGGCGCAAAGCCTGCCGCCGTGATGCGGGCGTGCTCGGCTTCCAGATCATTAACGACCAGAGCGAGATGCCCGTATCCCGTGCCCAGATCATAGGGCTCGATGCGGCCCTTGTTGAGGGTCAACTCGATCTCGAAATCGTTCTCGGCATTGCTCATGTAAATGAGTGCGAAGTCCTGCCAATCACGGCGCTCGGCCACCGTGAGGCCGAAGCATCTCGAATAGAAGTCGATCGAGCGCGCATCATCGAGCACGCGAACCATCATGTGTACGGCTTTGGCCATGGGGACTCCAATGGTGCGATGGGCGTCTGACACCAATCTTTATCATCACTACAACCAGGGCCGCGTAGTACTTGCGGTTTTCTCATAGCTTGAAATCGCCGCATCCTTTTGCAGTGTCAGACCCACGGCGTCGAGGCCATTCAACAGGCAATGCTTGCGGAACGCGTCGATCTCGAATTTGATCACGCCACCATCAGGTCCGCGGATTTCTTGGGCGGCCAAGTCAACCGTCACCATCGCATTCGACCCGCGTTGCGCGTCATCCATCAACTTGTCGACTTCGGCCTGTGGCAGGCGGATCGGCAAGATGCCGTTCTGGAAACAATTGTTGTAAAAGATGTCGGCGAAGTCCGGCGCGATGACGCAGCGGATGCCGAAATCCAACAACGCCCACGGTGCGTGCTCGCGCGACGACCCGCAGCCGAAGTTCTCACCCGTCACCAATATCTCAGCCCTGCGATAGGCCGGCTTGTTCAGCACAAAATCTTCGATCTCCTTGCCGGTCGCGGGGTCGTAGCGCATTTCGAAGAACAGCGACTTGCCAAGCCCTGTGCGCAGAATCGTCTTCAAAAACTGCTTTGGGATGATCATGTCGGTGTCGATGTTGCGCAACGGCAGGGGAGCTGCGACGCCGGTCAGCTTGGTGAATTTGTCCATCAGATCCTCTTGTAGCCGGGCATCAGGTTCGCAGCCCATCCGCCAGTGCCCGGAAGTACCCTTCAGCGGCAATCAGCCGGTCGAGTGCAGTCTGGGGACCAGCAGGGGCGGGGGGACACTGGAACCCTGGCCGGAGCAGTTCAAGGCGCCTTTTAACGCCCGCGAGCTTGCGGCCGTCAAGATGGTGCCGGAGCACACCCACCATTGTCTCGACGTAGCCGGAAATCCGGCCGAATTCGCGGATCACGACCCGCCGGGCCTCGTCATTGCCAGGCGTGGTTTCAAGCTCCTGCAAAGCCGCCGATGCCCGCGCTAAGGTCCCCGCGATTTCGTCGGCATAGCGCGCAACCTTGTCCCGGCGCGAGCCCTCAAGAGACGCCAACGCGCCCGCCCAGCGATGTAGCGTTTCGGCCAGTGCCAGGATGTGTTTGGAGTAATCTGAAAGTTTCATGGCACCAGCCACCACGTTCCCTGCGGAAAACACGCAGTGTGATGGCCCCAGTCCGCGCGGGGATAACTTTCGTGGCGGACGGGATCAGACGCCGCATCCTTAACGGATGGTCGGGTCCGCGTAACACTTGCGCATGTATTCGCAGCGGTGCGAGCCGGAAAAATGCATGCTGTCGCCTTTCGCCGGCGCAATGAAGTTGCAAACTTCTTCCAGGCCCTCTTCGGTCAGCCAGCCTTGGCGGCGGCCGCGCTGCACAGCGAAACAGTCAGCCGTTTCTTCGTCAGGTCCACGGAACTGGTGGCCGCATTCGTGCGCATAGATCCACTGCTTGACCGGCGTTGAGACCTTGTCGAGCAGCTTGGGGTTCATGATCAAGAAGCCGGGATACGCCGCACCGTAGTCGTCCAGCTGGCGATCGATAACTGTGGGCCGCTGCCCGCACACTTGTGTCCGCCCATCGAGTTTTAATTGACCGGGCGGGACAATTTCTGCGTCGCCGCCGACGTGATCGCGATACTCCTCCGGCGTTGGAATATCTTCACCCACGACAGGCCGGACAACAGTCAAAGCGACCACTGCGGCGGCAAGCACAACGCCAATACGTGAGAGGAAGGTCATGGTTGATCCGGAACCAGGGCTGTCGATCCGATCGATTGGTTGGAGACGCTACTGTCGCGTGATGTCACTGTGATTGCAAGACGGCGGGAGGCACAGGGTCAACGTGATTTTTGGAAGCGACATGCTGGGGTCCGGTCAGGTGAGGGCGTCTTGTTCGATGTCTTCCATATCGGCATCAGAAAAGCCGAAATGATGGCCGATTTCGTGAACGAGCACGTGCGTAATGATCTCGCCCAGACTGTCGTCCTCGCTGGCCCAATAATCCAGGATGGCCCGCCGGTAGAGGAACACCATATCCGGCTCGCGTGGCACATCGGACACGCTCTTCTTGTCGAGGCTCAACCCCTGATAGAGGCCCATCAGGTCCAGTGGGTTGTCGATGTCCAGTTCGTCCAGCACCTCGTCGATGGCGAAATCTTCGACGCGGATGACGAGATCGCCGCACATCAGCCGGAAGTCTGCTGGCAGCCGCGCCCACGCCGCTGCGGCGATCACCTCAAAATCTGTCAGTGATGGCGCAGAGGCATGCTGCCAGTCGAACGCATCTGCCATGTTTAATGTGATCTCCACCTCAGCTCACCGGGCGCGTTACATAGGAGCTTTTGGAGGATTTGAACAGGCTGGGCGCGGCGGCAATCGCGAACCGCGAAATAGCCAAGTCACACTCAACGCATTGAGTTGTCCCCGTTCACGCAATCCCAATCGCTTTATGGTACCGCAGTCCTTATGCTCGAATTGAACGATCTCCCGCACGATCTGGCGGCCGCCTTGAAGCGGGAAACCAAGGGCGAGTTGATCCGCTGGACCAGCCGACCGGATGGCGGCCGGGCATTTCTCGGCGCGTCGCCTATTTGGTTGATGGGCGTGCCCTGGTCCGCGCTCACCTTCACATTGTTTGGCCTTCTGTTCGCGTCGATCTTTTTGAGCCCGCTCCCAGAGCGCCCCTTTCCGGCCTGGGAGTACGTTGCCATGGGAGCTGCCCTAATTTTCGCTGGCAGCTTTGTTTTGGTGGGGGTGGCGATGCTCCTCGCGCCATTCATCGCCTGGCACCAGGCACAGCGCACAGTTCACGCGATTACCGGCAAGCGCTTAGTCACTGTGACCACCGTACGCTCCACATCCGTCAAAAGTGTCCTTCCGGCGCAACTCGTCAGTTTCGAACGCCGCGAGCGCGCCGACGGCTCCGGCACGCTCAAAATCGTCACGGGCTATGAGAAAGACTCCGAAGGCGACCGCATCACGCTGTCCGAAGAGTTGATCGGCGTTGCCAGCGTGGCGGCGGCAGAACAGTTGCTCAGAAAGTTGAAGGCAATGAAATCTTCTTAGAGCCCGAACAGCGACAGCAAACTGCTACTGGGCGGGCCTTTGAAGTCCGACATCGCACTTGCGACTTGAGTGTAAAGCCCCGGCAGCCACTTCGGTTTGCCGGCTTCGAGTTGCGGCACGCCCGTCTTCCTGAAATCGGTTGGTGCGATGATGAGTTTAATCTTCGGCAAGCCGATGCTCGCCGCCAGCACAAATAATTCCTCGGCCGCCTCATCGCCAATCGCGAGACACCCAATCGACGCGGCCTTGCCGTGGATCATGATGTCACCACCAAGATTGGCGCGGCCCTCTTTCGCGGCCATCTCCTTGTCGAAGGCGTTCGGATAATCGACGCGTAGAGACACGTGATAGCGGCTGTTGGGGTTCAGGAACGAAATGCCATAGACACCCTCTGGCACCTGCTTGTCGCCTTTGCGCAGCTTGGGTCCCGATGCTCCGCTTGCGGCGAGCACCCGATAGCGGTGCACGAAATGCCAGTCGCCGCTGAGGCTGCGGGCATGAAGCTCGAGAGCTTTTTCGTCTTTGATCGCAACGAGGCCCAGTTCGACCGGGGGCCAACTGACCTTCGCCGCGTCGAATTTGGCGGTGATGCGCCGGTTGGCGTTGGGAGAAATCTCCGCGAGCCGTTCCGCAAGCGTATTTGTGCGCACTGGCGTCGTGTCTGGGTTTTGCCACGCAAGCCGTTGCGGCGGCAGGGCCGAGATGCGCGGTGCTGTTGAGGGTGATGTTTGACCCGGCACGGTTTCCGTGGCCCACGGCTGCTCGAGTTCGATCTCTTGCACTGCCTCTGGCGGCAGCTCGGCGAGCGATGGCTCGTCAGGCGCTGCACCTCGAAGGCTCGGCGGATCGATGGGCGGTACATCCGCAACGGCCCCGGGCAACCGCCCGTCCAACTTGGCGGGATCGGCATCGGTTTCCGGCGTGTTGGGTTCGTAGGCGGCGACCTGCCGGGCAGGCCGCTGCGAGATCGAGATGATGCCGTAGTGGTCCGCAAGAATCACCGCAGCGGCGCTCGCGAACGCGGCTGCCGACGTAAATAGCAGAAGCGCGGCCTTCTCCCCCGGTCTCATCCCAGTCCCCGTGCACGCGGCTACCGCCGGTCTTCAATGCCAATGGGCACCGCCAATTCCCCGGACCATGACCGATTCGGCCCGGCCGTAGGGTGAACGCGGAATCAGCCCCGCAAACACCGTGCCCGGCTTTTGTGGCAACAGGCGGGTCGGCCGGTGGTAAACGGGCAAATACTGAGGCCTCAGCGCGAGGAGAAGGGTGCTGGCCTACACCGGTGCCGTTTACCATCGCTTGCGCGCCGCGTCGTCAGGACCGTCCTCCACGGAACCCCAATTCTCGTCGAACAGATCGCACCACTCTGGATTCATCTCCAGAATCAACCGGACTTTCCAGGCCCGCCGCCACTTCTTGACGCGCGACTCGCGCAGAATCGCGGCCTCCAGTGTCTCGTGCATTTCGTAGTAAACTAGGCGGTGGACGCGATACTTTTTGGTGAACCCGTCGAACATATCCTGTTTGTGCGCCGAGACCCTCTCAGCGAGATTGCTGGTAATGCCCGTGTAGAGAACCCCGTTTAGCGCACTGGCCATGATGTAGACGCAGGGATACTTCGGGTCAAAACCGTGGGACCAAATACGCATGACGGACCCTCCAGATTGCAACACTAAAATTAGAACGATGGTGGTTGCCAAATCCGTCGCTCAAACTTTCCCATCATGGCTGCAATAGTCGAACTCCTCAGCGTCGCCGTGCGCAGGGCCCCTCGTCTTTCGCGTCATGGCCGCGTCGCGCCAGCGATGGGAGCGCAGCGAGCACAGGCGGCCACCCACGACTAGGGTCAGTTCGAAAAGGAGAAGGCAGCCCCCCGGTTCAACACCTCACAGCGCAAGGACGTTTATCACGGGTCCAAAGGACGCCTGTCGTGGGTGGCCGCCTGTCGTGCCTCCGGCACGATCCCGCTGGGACGCGGCCATGACGGGAAAGGTGGTGCGACGGGTTTGCCCGGTTCATTCGCTAAGGGAGAATAGCCATCCGAATAGGGTCAGGGCTCAAAACTAGAGAATTGACAAATGTCATTTGACATTTTACAAACTGGAACAGTCGGATGATCCGGAGTTTCGCGCACAAAGGGTTGAAGCGCTACTTCGAAGCCGATGACGGTCGCCGACTCCCTGCGGACATGCTGGAACGCATTGGCATACTCTTGGCAGCACTCGATGAAGCTCGCGTCGATGACGACATGAACCGCCCCAGTTTCCGACTCCATAAACTGACCGGAAACTTAAATGGATTCTGGTCTGTAACTGTACGTGCCAACTGGCGCATCATCTTCCGCTTCGAAGGCGGTGACGCGTTCGACGTTGATTTCTTGGACTACCACTGACAGGACGAAACAGATGCCGATGAAAAATCCACCCCACCCCGGCCGCGGCCTGCGCGACGACATCGACGCATTGGGGTTCACTGTGGCCGAAGCTGCCGAAGCCCTCGGCGTGACGCGCCAGCAGCTTTACAATGTCATCAGCGGCAAGAGCGCGATCACACCGGAAATGGCGATCCGTCTCGAAAAAGGCGTCGGCAGTTCTGCGGAATCATGGATCCGGCTTCAGTCGGCTTACGATTTGGCCCAAGCCCGCCTGAAAGCCCCGGCGATGACCGTGCGCAAAATCGTGCCGAAAGTGGCGTGAGCGAGAGCGTCCCATTCTCGCTCAACACCGTCACCCCGGCGAAGGTGTTTGGTCCCGGAAGATTGGCAGCACGGAATAGGTGAAGAAAGAGGCATCGCTTTTGTCAGGGAGCGCCTCGGATCATGAAACTCAAGCTGCACGCCAACGAGACGACGACGCCTGAAGGGACTTCCAAGCGGTCGCGCCGGGATGACGGAGCCTTGCCGACTGTGTCTAACTTTGCTGCACGCCTTACGCGCTCCCCCACGCCCTCACATCGACAAACCGGCCTTCGATCGCGGCAGCCGCAGCCATGATCGGTGACAGCAAATGCGTGCGGCCTTTGTAGCCCTGTCGGCCTTCAAAATTGCGGTTGGAGGTCGAGGCGCAGCGCTGGCCGGGCTTCAGCTGATCCGGGTTCATGCCTAAGCACATCGAGCAGCCAGGCTCGCGCCAATCAAAGCCTGCAGCCTTGAAGATCTTGTCCAGGCCTTCCGCTTCCGCCTGTTCTTTGACGAGGCCGGAGCCCGGCACGATCATCGCATACGCCAATCGCGACGAGACCTTCTTGCCGTCGACCATCTTGGCGACCGCGCGCAAATCTTCGATGCGGCCGTTGGTGCAACTTCCAATCCAAACCACATCCAGTGGGATGTCGGTCATCTTGGTACCCGGCGTCAGACCCATGTAGTCGAGCGCGCGCACCATCGAGGCGCGCTTATTGTCGTTGTCGACCTTCGCCGGATCGGGCACGACGCCGGCAATCGACACGACGTCTTCCGGCGACGTGCCCCACGACACGATTGGCGGCAGCTTCGCCGCATCGAGCGTCACGATACGATCGAAATGCGCGGCTTCGTCGGTGTGCAGTGTCTCCCAGTATTTCATGGCCATGTCCCAGGCCGCACCCTTGGGTGCCTTCGGGCGGCCCTTGATGAACGCATACGTCTTCTCGTCCGGCGCGATCATGCCGGCGCGTGCGCCGCCCTCGATCGACATGTTGCAGACCGTCATACGGCCTTCCATCGACAGCGACCGAATGGCTTCACCGGCATATTCGATGACCGAACCGGTGCCGCCCGCGGTTCCGATCTCGCCGATGATTGCCAGAATGATGTCTTTCGCGCCGACGCCGGGCGGCGTCTGCCCGTCAACCTGGACGCGCATGTTCTTGGCTTTCGACTGGATCAGCGTCTGCGTGGCCAGCACATGCTCCACTTCCGACGTGCCGATGCCGTGCGCAAGTGCGCCAAACGCACCATGCGTCGAGGTGTGGCTGTCGCCGCAAACAATCGTCGTACCCGGCAGCGTGAAACCCTGCTCCGGCCCGACGACGTGCACGATGCCTTGGCGCTTGTCGCGCTCGTGGAAATATTCAACGCCGAAGTCTTTGGCGTTTTTGGCCAGCGTCTCAACCTGAATGCGGCTGTCGTCGTCGGCAATGCCCTGCGACCGGTCCGAGGTCGGCACGTTGTGATCGACCACGGCGAGCGTCTTTTCCGGCGCGCGCACCTTGCGGCCCGACATGCGCAGGCCTTCGAACGCCTGCGGACTCGTCACCTCATGCACCAGGTGCCGGTCAATGTAGAGCAGGCAGGTGCCATCCGGCTGCTGGTCGACGATGTGATCGTCGAAGATTTTATCGTAGAGGGTTTTGGCCATGGCCCGGTGCGCTTTCCAGGTAAACGTGAGCGTATGGAAGGTTAAATAGCGCCGACTCGCCCGCTTCGCAAATGCCCCTTAGTCGCGCCGGTTTTTCTGCGTTTAGACCCCAGGACATGGTGTCAGACACCTCTAAGTGGTGTCGGACACCAACGCACGGACTGTGCCTGTGTGGGACACCGTTTCAACCAGCATTGACGCTGTCGCGCGAGACACATCCGGCTGCAGCCCGCCGGTAAACCATCCTTTGCCAATAAAGGACGATGCTTCCGGCGACCGCGGGTCCGCACCCGCTTGAGGGACCCAGTGATGCTGCGCCACGAGCCGATCGCCCGTCTGTTCACGCGCTTCATTGGCAACCGGTCCGGTGCCACTGCGGTCTTGTTCGCCCTCATGGCCGTACCGGTGTGTGGCATCATGGGTGCAGCAATCGATTACGGTATGATGATGCGCGCGCACACGGCTTTGCAGCGTGGGGCAGACGCGGCGGCCGCTGCTGCGTTGCCCCAAATTCCAATGGGCGCGGACGCGGTCAGCCGGACGATACGGGCGCACTTCGACGCCAACGTTCCCAAGGCTTACAAAGGACTGCCCATCGCCCACACGATGGATGATGACCCGCCAATGATTAGCATCAGGGTCGAAACCAAGGTTGATATGACCACGCTCGCGCTTCTGGGGTACCAATCAGTGCCGGTGACTGCGGACGGCCTCGCGCAGAGCCCCGCATCCCAGAAAGCCCTCGAGATCCCGGAAGATCTTGACGAACCGCGCCAGGAACTCAGCGGCAAAGACGACAAACTGCAGCCCGAAGCGCTGCAGGAAGCCCAGCGCAAACTCGCCGAAATCGGCATCGACCTTTCGCCGGAACAAATTCAAACGCTCGCTGAACAGGCCATGCGCGACATGCAGCGTGGCAATCTTCCGTAACTGAACGGCTGCCGCGCCCCGCACTATAAGCCAAACTGAACGGTGGGCAGTGCCTGTGGCCACCGCCAGACAACACGCCGTCGCCCGCGTTGTGAACACGATCCGGGAGTGACCATAAAAAAAAGCCGGGCGCGAAGCCCGGCTTTGAGTTTCCATCCTATCCAGTATGAGGAAAACTGCCCGGCGGTGGCAAACAGCCGCTCAGCTTTCCCATCAGGGATGATGTGTCTACGGACCTCGGCGGCGCTGGATCACAGAACCGTGAGGGCACGTGAACCTTCAATATTGCAGCTGGCGCGCCTTGGAAACTAGAAAATCGCGCAACACCTGAACTTTCTTTGACGTCTTTAATTCCTCTGGATAAACAAACAAGATTGGCAGTGATGGCTTCTCAGCCTCAGCCTTGGTTATGACATGAACGAGGTCGGATTCGTCCTCGGTCATGTAGTCGGGGATCATGCCAATACCAACACCCGCCAAGATGGCATACTTGATGGCCACAACGCTGTTGGCCCGGAACACAGTTTCCCGTGGCTCCTGGCCCTCACGTCCTGCCGTCTCCAGCCAGCTAATAGCCGGTAAATGCTGGGAGGGCTGCCCGCAGTAGGAAATAATGCGGTGGCCGCGGTCCAGGTCTTCCAACGTATCAGGGCTGCCAAACCGGCGGATATACTGGGCCGACGCCATGGCCCGGACCTTGGCGGTAAACAGCGGCCGCCGGATCAGCTCAGGCTGGTCGGGTTCGCGCGTCCAGATGGCCACGTCGGCCTCGCGCATGGCGATGTCGATCTGGCCGTCGTCGAGAATGAGGTCAACACGGATCTCAGGGTACAAGTCCAAAAACTCGCGGATGCGATGGGCGACCCAGACCGAGCCGAGGCCCACGGGCGCCGCGATCCGCAAGTCGCCGGACGGCTTGGTTGCCGTATCACTGAGCAGTGTTTCCACCGTCTGCAGCTTGTTCATAACCTCTGCAACCGTGCGGTAGAGCATCTCGCCTTGCTCGGTCAAAACCAATCCGCGCGCATGGCGGTGGAACAACGCAATCTTGAGGTCTTTTTCCAACCCCGACACCTGCCGCGACACCGCCGACTGGCTCATATGCAAAGCTTCCCCGGCATGCGTGAAGCTGCCCGCCGCCGCCGAGGCGTGGAAAATCCGGAGTTTGTCCCAGTCCATGGATGGCGTCCCGCCGTTCGCGGCGAATGCCGCAATGCAGCATTCTAGCTATGCGTTTTGCGCAAGGCAATGACGGGTAGGACGTCTCCTTGCCGTGACCGGCAGAAGCGTGTAGTTACACACGTGCATTTACACACATCAAGATCACAACGTATCGCCACTCCCATGAACCCGCCCATCAAGCTCCCCTGCACCGTGTACCGCCTGCGCATGGCCGCACGGCGCGCGACGCGGCTCTACGATCATCACCTTGCACCATCTGGACTCGGCATCGCGCAGTTTGGGCTGCTCCAGACCCTGTCGGCCAACAGCGGATCGACGGTGACCGGTCTGGCCGCCGCGCTCGACATGGACCGCTCGACCATGACCCGCAACTTGGTGCCACTGATCCGTCTTGGCCTTATCAAAGCCGGCGATGGGCATGACCGCCGGTCGCGCTCAGTAGTGATCACGGATGCTGGCGCCGCGAAACTGAAACAAGCCCTGCCGTACTGGCGCGCAGCGCAAGCCGCTGTCCGCGATGCTCTCGGCGAAGCAGAAGTCGCGCACCTTCACGCCCTGCTCGATGCCGCTGTTGCAGATCTGCCTGAACCGACCTGAGCCCCAGGAGACCACCCAATGCCCATTACGGCCCTCTATGCTGCTGCACTCGCGGCCTTATTTTTGATCTTGTCGTTTCGCACGATCGGTGTCCGGCGCGCAGCCAAAGTCGAAATCGGCGACGGTAACAATCCGGAACTGCTCCGGCGCATGCGGGTCCATGCCAACTTCGCCGAGTATGTTCCTATCGCGCTGATCTTGCTGGGACTCGCGGAATCGATGAAGCTCGCCCCGCTCTGGCTTCACGCCATCGGTGCAACGCTTGTGATTGGGCGATACGTTCACGCCTATGCGCTTTCGCAAACCCCGCACATTCTACAGCTGCGCGTGTTCGGCATGGCCGCGACTCTCACAGCCATCGCTACCGCCGCGGCCACGTGTCTGCTGCTATCGGCCAGCTCTGGCATTTAGCCTCCGTCGTACCGGTCCCGAGCCGGTCAACGGTCGCGGGAGCAATGGAACGATCCCGCTGCCAAATTCTTACCCAGTGTCGCCCGGACATCATCCCGCCAGAAACTCCAAGTGAGGCATCCCATGCTCAGACCTGCCGTCGTCCTCGCACTGCAACTGATCGCTGGCGTGGCCATGGCCGGTCCCGTCCAAGTCTGGGAAACCGCTGGCTTTGAAAACCCGGAGTCGGCGCTCTTTCATACCGGCTCATCGGCGATCTACGTCAGCAATGTCGCGGGCGAAGCGACGGTCAAGGACGGAAACGGGTTCATCTCCAAGGTCGCGTCGGACGGCACAGTGACGGCGCTCAGATGGGTGACAGGGCTCGATGCTCCCAAGGGTCTCGCGATTGCCGACGGCAAGCTCTACGCTGCGGATATCGATCATCTTGCTGAAATCGATCTCGCGACGGGCAAAATCATCGCGAAGTACGCCGCGAGAGACGCAAAGTTCTTGAACGACGTCGCGGCTGACGCGGCCGGTAACGTCTACGTCAGTGACATGGCAACCAACACAATCTGGCGGCTTGCCGAAGGAAAATTCGAGGTTTGGCTGCAAGACGCCAAGCTCCTGAACCCGAACGGACTGCTGATCGAAGGCGACCGCTTGATTGTTGCGGCCTGGGGCCCGATGGACAATTCCGCAGCCACCGTGCGCGGATTCATGCTTGCCGTTTCGTTGAAAGATAAGACAATCACTCCACTGGGCGATACGGCGCCCATTGGCCATCTGGACGGTCTCGAGCCCGCGCGCGACGGCGCTTACTACGTCACGGATTGGATGGCAGGCAAACTGTTCCGCATCGCCGCTGACGGCAAGGCGACCGTGCTGTTGCCAGACCTCGGCCAGGGAGCGGCTGATATCGGCATCATTCCGGACCAGAACCTCGTGCTGATCCCGCGGATGAAGGACAACAAGCTCACCGCGTTTAAGTTCGAGTAGATGAAAGCGCGGCCGCCTTACTCCGCCGCCGCGGCGAGGCTTTCCTGGTGGGCCAGAAACTTCTCCGCCTCAAGCGCCGCCATGCAGCCCATGCCAGCCGCAGTCACGGCTTGGCGATACGTTTCATCCTTCACGTCGCCCGCCGCATAAACGCCGGGGATCTCCGTCGCGGTTGAGTCGGGCTTGGTGATCAGATACCCGCCCGGCGTCATGTCGATCTGGCCCTTGAACAGGGCCGTCGCGGGTGAATGGCCAATGGCAATGAAGACCCCGTCCACGGCGCGTTCGGTGATAACGCCGGTTTTGACATTCTTCAGCCGCGCGCCGCTGACGGACTTTGGCTCCACGGTGCCGGTAATCTCCTCGATCGCAGCATCCCAGATCACTTCGATCTTGGGGTTCTTGAACAAGCGCTCCTGGAGAATTTTCTCGGCGCGGAAGTGATCGCGGCGATGCACGACCGTCACACGCGAAGCGAAGTTCGTGAGGAATAGCGCCTCCTCGACCGCAGTGTTGCCGCCGCCGACGACCATGACCTCTTTGCCCTTGTAGAAGAACCCGTCACACGTCGCGCAGGCCGAGACGCCGAACCCTTTGAAGGTGTCTTCCGATGGAATGCCGAGCCAGCGCGCCTGCGCACCAGTACAAATTATGAGCGCATCGCACGTGTAGACGTCGCCGCTGTCGCCTTCGAGCCGGAACGGACGCTTCTTCAGATCGACCTTTGAAATATGGTCCATAATGATTTCGGTGCCGACGTGCGCGGCCTGCGCCTGCATTTGCTCCATTAGCCACGGGCCCTGGATGACGTCGGCAAAGCCGGGATAATTTTCCACATCTGTTGTGATGGTCAACTGCCCGCCGGGCTGGATGCCCTGGATCATGACCGGGGCCAGCATGGCGCGCGCGGCATAAATCGCGGCCGTGTAGCCGGCCGGGCCGGAGCCTAAAATGATGACTTTTGAATGCTTTGGCGTGGACATTGAGGGGGTTTCCAGGTCACGATTGGAGACGCGCCCAGCCAAGGGCCGGGACTCGAAATTCCACCCTCATATAGCCGCCGCGACTGGGTTCTGCGAGCCCCCTGCGGCGGCAGGGTCGGACTACCCTCCCGCCACACTCTCAATACTCAACAACCCCATCCAATGCGTAGTGCTTGATGGTTTTCCGGTTGGCGAGAAGCTCGGCAACAGTTGGTTCACTTTTGAGGGCCCGGCCGATGGCAATTTTTGTGGCTCCATAGTTGGTCCGGTAGAGATCCTTTTTGTCGAGGTTAGGATCGTCGGCGCAGCGCGCATCTAGCCAAATGGTCAGGATCATGCAGATGTCATCGAGCCCTTCGCGCGGCAACGTGCCCTCCGCGATGCAATCGACGATTGCGTCGCCGATGGCCGCTTGTACGACACCACCAAGCAGCTCGACGTAAGCCGCGCTGCTGATCGTGACCTTGGTGGTCATGATGGCTGGCGGACGGACCATCTGGTTGAGATCGCGAATGACGAACATGCGCGTGTGACCAACCGCCTGCCCCATCATGGAGGCGAAGGCCGTGCCGACTGGACCGCGCACCGAGCCAATCAGAATTTCCGGCATGGCATCCGTGAACTGTCCTTCTGCGGCCAAGACTGTCGCTTCACCGGCTCGAAACCAAATCTCGTTCACGCGGGATCTCCTGTGCGCTGTGGACTGGACGCGCGTCCAGCTGCCAGTGGTTGAATATCAGGATACCGCTTGGGTCAAGGCCAGCCGGTCTGGCCGGGCGCTATCACGAACCCGCCCGCATCTTGAACGCCACCCGCACTGTCTGCTGCCGGCTGGTTGAGGCCTTCGCCGGATAAATTGACATCTCGATGAGAGAGGGAAGCTGATCGGTGCGGGCCCAAGTGGTGTGCCAGACGGAATCGCTCTTGGTATCAATGGACCCGTAGTAACGGAAGCTAGTGTTCTCGATATTGTCCAAAACAGTGTGGTCAACGGTGGCGATGCCGGGCTCGCTGCTTTGCCTCTGAAACGGTGACAGCGTCAGAACGAGCGACCGGCTGTTGACCGATCCTGCCTGTTGCGGTCGCAGGGTCAGCCGGTAGAGGCCGCCGCTGACTGGCCCATCGGACAGCGACGTGACAAACGTGACGCTCTCCGGATCGCCCGAAAATGCGATTTGAGCCAACCCATCTGCGTCCCGTTCGAACACCGGCAGAGCGCTCTCAAGCCATTGCGCGATGATCGAAAGTGCGGCCGCGCGCTCTGTCGTCCCGTCCTGCGAGATCGCCGCCTGCCACGCCCGTTGGCCTGTTCTGACGCTGCCCGGCAGTAACGCCAGGATCATGGCGACAAGGACAAGCGAGACGAGCGCATCGACGAGAGCAAAGCCCGCTTCGGTATGCACTGGCACGCCGGTCTTGGATGAAGGGTTCCGCGCCCGCGTCATGGTGCCGTCGCCAGCTTGATCGTTCTCAATTCAAGCGACTGCGTGCGCCGTGCAGGCGCTTCCCGCCAATCAATCCGCACACTCACCCAATAGGCGTCAGCATCTGGTTTGAAATCAAGTGCACCGTCTCGAACGTAGCGGCGGACGTCTGTGGTCCAGGCGAATCCATCGCCCGTTGCGCCGCCCGTCGTTCCTTCGGCAAGTGGCGACTCGACGCCCACGGACGCCAATTGCACCTTGGCGAGCGCGAGCGCTGCCGTATCGATCCGCGACGCGCGGATGCCGCGAAAGCCCAGCCCAAGGCCCTGGTAGAATGCACCCGCTGCCAGCGCAAAGATGGTCAACGCCACCAGCGTTTCGACCAAGGTGAACCCGCTGTCACCACGTGCACGCATGGCTCACCTGTGCACTATCAAACGGCTGCGGCCGGTCAGCCAATCAACCGAGATCCCGGCCTTCACTGTTCCAGACTTCAGCACGATGTCGCCGCCGCTCGCTGTCCCGTCCGGAAAGAAGCGGATGACAGCCCAATTTCCTTTGGCGTCAGCCGCGTTCCGCAGCTGAAAGGTCATGGCAACGGCCCGCGGAATGGGTCGCGGCGCGACCGCCCCTTGCGCAAAGTACGTGCGCGTGCCGGCATCCATCACCAGCCTGTGCTCTTGACTTGTTGCCACCGCGGCAGCTCGTGTGGCCTTCAGACTTGAGACCAGTTCAAGGGCTGCCACCTGGACCGCCAGCCCTTGGCGCGAGGCGCCCAGACGCGGCATGAGCACAGCGGCAGCGATAGCGAGAATGCTTAGGACAGCCAGCGCTTCCAGCAGCGTGAAGCCCGCGTCGTGCGAAGATTTCAGAGTGCGGGACCTTGTCATTTGAGCGCCAATTCGTTGACGGACACCAGCGCATCCATAACAGAGAGAATGAGTGTGCCAACCACGGCACCGATCAACAAGGTTAGCAGCGGCGTGAGAAGATTGGTCAAACGGTCAAGCTGGCGCTGCACGGTGGCGTCGTAGATCTCCGCGACACGGGTCAACATGGCATCGAGTTGTCCGGATTTTTCCCCGACGCTCGCCAGTCGCACGAACAGATCGGGGAACACGCCGGAGCGCGCCAAAGGTGCGGTCAGCGATCCGCCTTCCTTAATCGTCGTGCCTGCGGTGCGCACGGCCGCCTGGAACGATGCGTTCGCCAAAACTCCGCCGGAAGTCTGGACAGCCTCCAACACCGGCACGCCGTTGCGCAGCATGGCTGACAGTGTCCGCGAAAACCGCGCCGTTTCACTGTGCTCAATAACGCGGCCGATCAGCGGCACTTTGAGCAACAGCCGGTCGCGCTGCAGTCGCAGGCTGGGGCTGCGGTTACCAGCGAGTAACCCCGCACACACGCCCGTGAAGAGGAGTCCAACGAGCGGCCAGTTGTTCGACAGAAACGACTGAATGGACGTCATCACTCCGATGACAAAGGGCGGTTCAACTTTGGCGTCTTCGAAGATCGGCTGAATGGCCGGCAGCAAAACCGTCGCGATGACACCGACAGCTGCGAAGGCGGCCGTCAACAGAACAGCAGGATAAAGCAACGCCGATCCGATGCGCGCACGCACGTCGGCGGAGCGTTCTGTGAATCGAGCCAGATCATCCAGCGCCTCGGCCAGCGCGCCGCCACTTTCGCCGGCCTCGACCAGCCGGCAGTAGTAGTCCGGGAACGCGGGCGTTTGAGCCTGCAGCGCCTCTGACAGGGATTGCCCTTCGTTGACGTGCTCCAAGATTCTCTCAGTGGCCTCGCGCACCCGGCGTTGCACCAACGGCTGGATCGCGACGATGCGCAGCGCTTCGTCCAAAGCGATATTGGCTTGGACGAGCGTTGAAAGTTCGCGGGTGAAGGCAGCGAGGTCGCGCGCGGGCCACTGCCGGGCACCGAACACATCGCGTTGCCACCACGCTGCACTGGCTGGTGTTGCGCGATCGATGATCTCAATGGGAAACTCAGACCGGCGCACGAGCATGTCGAGCGCACCAGTTCGCGTGTTTGCTGCCACTTCGCCAGTGCGCAAGTTGCCTGACGTATCATAGGCCTTATACGTGAAGCGCGGCATCGGCGGCCCTCGTCACGCGCAGGACTTCCTCAATCGTCGTTTCGCCCTTCAGAACTTTTGCAACGCCGCTTTGCAGCATCGTCACCATGCCGCTGCCCACGGCTTTTTTGGTGAGCTGCTGTTCGCCGTCGCGCGAGATGATGGCGTCGCGAAGCGCGCTGCTGATGGGCATCAACTCATAAATGGTCGTGCGGCCGTTGAAGCCTGTGTTCCGGCAGCTCTTGCAGCCGCACGCCGTCATCGGGGCAGCATAATCAGCGTCAGCTGCCGCGATGGCCGGACCCGCCAGCTCGATCAGCCGCCTGGAATACGCGGGTGAGAAATTGGCCGGCACCGCACACGCTGGACATAGCCGCCGGACAAGCCGCTGCGCCAAAATACCCTTGAGGCTCGACGCCAGCAGATAATCCTCTACGCCCATATCCAACAGCCGCGTGATCGTCGCCGCCGCGCTGTTGGTGTGAACTGTCGACAGCACCAAGTGGCCGGTCAGCGAGGCCCGGATGGCGATTTCCGCCGTTTCAAGATCGCGGATTTCGCCGACCATGATGATATCAGGGTCCTGCCGCAGGATTGACCGCAGCGCGGAGGCAAACGTCAACCCGATCTTCGGAGCGACATGGATCTGATTGATGCCCGGCAACTGATACTCGATCGGGTCTTCGACCGTGAACAGCTTGCGCTCGGTAGTGTTGAGTGTGCTGAGTGCTGTGTATAGCGTTGTGGTCTTGCCGCTGCCGGTCGGGCCTGTGACGAGCAGAATGCCATTGGGTTCCTGCAACAACGACTGGAACGTCTTGAGCTCATCGCCGCCGATGCCGAGCGCTTCAAAATCCAGCGCCACGGTTGAACGGTCGAGAATGCGCAAGACGACGCTCTCCCCGCACATCGCGGGCATGGTGGACACGCGCAGATCGATCTCGCGGCCCCGCACGGTATTCTTGATGCGGCCATCCTGAGGCAGGCGGCGCTCGGCAATATTAAGCCGCGCCATGATCTTGATGCGCGACGCGAGCGCGGCTTTGACCGTCAGCGGCAACGTATCGACAGTTTGCAGGACACCATCGATGCGGAACCGGACGCGCACGCAATCTTCGCGCGGCTCGATATGAATGTCCGACGCTTTCTGCTCAACGGCGCGCAGGATGATGTCATGAACAAGCTTGATGACCGGCGCTTCGCTCGCCATGTCCTCCAGGCGGCGCACGTCGTCGCCACCGGCATCATCATGGCTCGTCACCGTCTCAAGCGACGGTTCAGATGCTGGCACGGAAGATGACGCTGCCTCACCGCCAAAGTGCGCATCAATGTCAGACGCTGTCGCGAGGCGGATATCGACCGGTTGCTCAAGCTTGAAAGACAGAGACGCGATGGCATCAGCGTTGAATGGATCGCTAACGGCAACCACGAGGCGATCACCGTCATTGGCGATGGGTGCAATCCGGTTCTGGGTCAGAAAGGCTCGCTTGATGCCGCTCAACGTCACCGGCGTCTCGGGAAAGGCACTGCGCGCAACAACCGGCAGATCCAGAATTTCCGACAGCGCGTGGGTCATGGCGGCATCAGGCACCAAGCCCAACCGGCTGAGGACCAGATCAAAGCGCTCGTTGGATTGCTTCTGCGCGCGAACGGCCCGGCGCGCGCCGAGATCGTCGAGCAGCCCACGCGCGGTCAACACGGCGGTCAACCCGGCGACGAAGCGATCGCTGCGGGGATCGGGCAGGGATATTGCGCGCTCCACAACCTCGAGGGCCATATCAACGCCTCGTACTAAGCAAATAATGACAGCGGACTACTGTGATGAAGAACTATTTGCTACTCTGCGGGCTTGCGTAACGGACTTTAGTCCGGTTGCTGCGATTAACTTAAACGCCCGCCGTTTTCATCGGGATCTGGCCGTCATGAGTGTGCTCAACCAAGACGCTGGCGAACTGCTTTTGAGAGGCTACGCGTGGTGGACGCGCGAGCTGTCGAGCCTCGTGCCAGGCAAAGTGAAAGACTCATGGCGCGAGGACAAGCCGGATGCCGTCGTGGTGGTGGAGAACGGCCGCATCCAGTTGAGCAGCGCACGCTGGTCCGGGCCGGGCACACCCACCGCCGGTTCCGAAGATGCAGGTGACGCTTGCTGGAACCGCATCGCGCAATTGGCCAAGTCCCGGCGGCCCGCGCAGGTGCACGTGCTCGTGCCGTATGCGGCGTGCCTCGTCCGCAATCTGGACGTGCCAGCCGCCGCCCGTACCAACGCCGCCAGCATTCTGGCGCTCGATCTGGAGCGCGCGATGCCTTTTGACCTGGCGGACGTTTACACCGCGCACGTCATCGACCCCATCAAACCCTCACCCGGCATGGTCCGGTTGAGCCAACTGATCGTCAAGCGCGACAAAGTCGATCCCATCGTTGCGCGCATTGTGGCGGCTGGTGCCAAAGTAACGCGCATCGGCTGCCTCTCCCCAGACGGAACGCGGCCGCTTGATCTGAATTTTCTAGCAAACTTGAGTGCCGGTATCTCCGGACAACGCTCGGCCTCAACGCCGCTGCGCACGCTGAGTGTGATGACAGCAGCGCTGGCGCTGTCGGCGATCTGGATTTCGGTTGACCGCCATGAAACAGCTGTGGCTGATCTTGACGGGCAGCTGGCGGCGGCACGGTCACGTATCGCTTCGGTTGACCAAACACGCACGCAAGCCAGTACACGGATGGCGGATGTGACGGCAATCTCGCAGGTCAAGGCCAGCCGGATAGACACGGTCCGCGTAGTCGAAGAACTGACGCGCATCCTTCCAGATTCAGCTTGGCTCACCGAACTCAGCATCAAAGACGGGGCTGTCGATCTGAGCGGATTTGCCAAGCAGGCCGCGGCCCTCGTGCCCGTACTCGAACAATCATCGCTGTTTGCGGACGTTGCTCTCACGGCCCCTGTCACGCTTGATGCAACGCGCAACCAAGAACGCTTCAGTTTCCGGCTCCGTTTGCGAGAGACACGTCCCGCGGAGCCGGATACTCCGGTGCCCAGCGAGGGGGCATTGCCATGACCCTGCTCAAAAGCCTTCTCAGCAAATCAGTCGCTCTCGGATTGCTGGCCCTGATCCTTGCGGGTTTGGCCATTGGCATCGTGCAGCCGCTCGCCCAGCGACTCACCACCGCCCAAGAGCTCATCGCACAGCAGCGGATTTTGCTCAGCCGGTTGACGGCCCCCGCACAGCCCGCTGCGGCGGATATTGCGACAGCGCCGGCAAATCCGGACACGGCAGCCATTGTGTTCCTCAAAGGTGACAGCGATGCGGGCCGGATCGCGGGACTGCAATCGCGCGTCGATGAAATTGCACAACAGGCGGGTGCCCGGTTGAGCAGCACGCAGGTGATGACTCCGCGCGAAACAGGCGGGCTGAGACTATTGGGCATCGAAACCCAGTTCAGTGCCAACTTGGACCAATTGCAGCGGATCTTGTTTGAACTGGAAACCCAGAAACCCTACCTTCTCATCGAATCGCTGAACGTGACGCGGGCAGCCGATGCCGAGACGATCGAGCGGCCTGCCCTCGACATCAGGATCGGCGTAGCGGGCGCTGCAGAGCGCAAGAAGGGTTAGCGATGGCGAGTTCAAGTCAGCGGCTGGCAACCCTGTTCATGGCGCTTCTCGTCGCCGGTCTTGCCGCGCTCAATTGGCAGCTGTCGCAGGCCCCCATCGACGTGTCGGCGATTGCGCCGCCTTTGGATACTGGGGTCCAACCTGCAACGGTGACGCCGCCGGATAGCATGCCACCGCGACTTCAGTCCCTGTCCGAGCTGCCAGAGACGTTGGCGCGGCCATTGTTTCAACCTGGCCGGCGGCCGCAGCACGTCGCAGCAAAACCCGTTGCCGAACCTCAGCCGGAGCCTGCGCCGTCCGTTGACGCCGCACCGGAAGCGCCGCCGCCCAGTGCAGATGGATTTCGCCTCGTCGGTATGATGCGCAAGGGCGAGAAAGATAAGCGTGTTCTCATCCGGTCGCCGTCGTCAGCGCAAGCGACGTGGCTTGAAACGGGTGCGGAGATTGATGGATGGCGCGTTGACCTGATCGGCAAAGACCGCGTGCTGCTGACCAAAGATCGCGGCGAGACGGAGCTTCTGCTGCACGCGGCACCAGTGGAAAAAACCGGCGCAGACCCGGCAGCGGCCCCTCGCAGAGTCAGGTGAAGATGCACCTTCCTATTGAGCCGATCGAACATCACCGTGGACGCTCTGGTTTGCGGCCGCCTTGCCGGACTTCGCCGCCAGATATGTCATCAGGTCTGCAACATCGCCTGGCGACAGATTGAGGTTCGGCATCTTCGTGCCTGGAAACTCGGCATCCAACGCCACCGCGATGGGGTCTTTTCGCGCGCGCATGTCATCCGGCGCCATCAGGAATGACGTCAACCACCCATGATCGCGGCGCGCCGTGACGCCCGCCAAGTCGGGCCCGACGCGCGTGCCCTCGCCAATCGTGTGACACGCAGCGCACGCCTTCAGAAACAGCCCTTGTCCAGGCGTGTCGCTCAAAACAACGGGCGGGGCAGGTGCGGCAGCCACCGTGACGGGTTGGACCTGTTCCCGCCAGACAGGATCCATCTCGCGAATGGCCGCCGCGAGCTGTTCGAGATCTGTAAAGGCCGAATTGCGTCCCCATTCTCCGGTTGCGTCGTTGCCCAGCATCACGTCGTTGCGATGCTCAGCGAGGGACCGGCTGCGCTCGCCGAGCTTGTGCCGGATGAGATCAATGTCATCGGGCTTTCCTGTCAGAAACAGCCAGCCGGGTCCGGCATTATAAGTTTCGGCATATTTTTTGAGAGTATCTGGCCCATCGAGCAGAGGATCGAGCGTGATTGAGTAGAAGAAAATATCCCGGCCGACGCGGTCACCGAGCATGTCTTTCACTTGGGAGAGGCGGGCGGTCGTGAGCGGGCAGATGTTGGAACAACTCGAATAGAAAAAGTTGATGACGACGATTTTGTCTTTGATCAGGTCGTCGTAAAATTTCAGTTCGCGGCCATCATGAGTCACAACGGGCAAGTTGGGAAAGTAGGTTTCATTCCACGGCGAGCGGGGGTTGCCCGGAGAGGGGGGCGCCGCCAATGCCACAAACGCAAGTACGGCAACTGCGACAGCGATCGCAACGGCCACCGGCCACGGCAGCTTTGCCTGAGTCCAACTGACCTCACCGATGTCCGGCATCACGCACAACATCCCTTTCATCGGCGCGAGCTATTTCTTCGCTACATTCCGCGGCCGCGGATCGCCTTCGGGTAAAATCTCAGGTGTTGCAAACGTGATTCCATCGGGCGACGGAATGGGCGTTGGCGAAACGGCAAGTTGCATCGGCCCCGTGCCACCCAGCACTTGGTAGCGCAGCAGCATGCCGAAATCTTCGTGCACAGTGTTGTGGCAGTGATTGACGTAGGACCCGCCGAACTCACCAAACTGCACTTGGAATTTCACCGTGCCGCCGGGCCGCAAACGCCATACATCCTTTCGAGCAAGGCGCTCTGTCGGTGGCAGATACGCGCCGCCGCGATTGATGGTGACACCTTCTTCAAAGTGAAGGTGGATCGGATGGTCCCATCCGCCGCCGGTCGTGTATGTCCAGTGTTCGACTTCGCCCGGTTTCGGGATCAGCATCGAAATGCGATTGGCGTTGAGAGAATGCGTCGCCTCGCCGTTGACGCGAATGACCCAGGGTAGGAAGTCCTTGTCTTCGCAGCTTGGCACGCAGTTGCTGTCGACCCGGTTGAGCTCATTGTGCTTGAACTCGACATGACGCGTGCGCACCGGCTGGACGATGGGGATTTGCTGAGTGAGTGTGGACGGAACGCGGCTGCGGTCATTGGCCGTCGCATAGTGCGTGACGCCTGGTACATCGACGCTGGCCACTTGTCCGGCAATGCGGAACTCCAGCAACGGTCCGACAGCCGGATCTTGAGAATCTCCCGCGAGTGCAGCTCCAATCGACAGCTTCTCGTCGGGCTTGCGGCCATTGCGCTGCTTCAGCAAATTGACGAGCCGGATCTTGTCGCCAACTTTGAACTGCGAGAAGTCGACGACAATGTCGTAGCGCTCGGCCGTGCCCTGTTGGTCCAACTCACTGAGCTTGATGGGATTGACGACGAAGTTGCCGTCATTAGCGATAAAGTCAAAGCTCACGGCACGGCCGCGGGCATCGACGAGTGCGAGCTGGAGGAAGCGCGCCATGCAGGCGTTGAGCAGCCGGAACCGGTACTTGCGCGGCAGAACCTCGAAGAACGGCGCGAAGGTCTGGTTGACCAGCATGATGTCGCCGAGGAAGCCGTCGGTGTCGAAAATATCGAAGAACAGCTGGCCATCAGGCTTCGTCGCAGCGTCGGAGATCATCAAGTTGACGTCGAAATCGAGGTTGCCGTAGTCGAGCAGTGTGCCGCTCGGCAGCCGCAGATTGACGCCATCGTCGAGTTCTTCATGGCCGCGATCTGGGCCGCTGTAGTAATTCACGCCGCCAAGATTGCCCTTGTAGACATTCTCGGCGGTGAAGAAAAAGCGGTGATCGTGGAACCACATAGTGCCTTGCAATTCGCGGAAGTCTCCCGGCACGAGTGTCAGGCCGCCATTGCCATTGGGACCCGACGCACGCCGGTCAGTTCCCAATTTGTTGATCTTGTCGCGGCGGGCGAGCGTCGTGCCCCAGCGGTAGTCAAAGAACGTGCCGGGGAAGTGATACGCGTTGTTGGCGCCGTCGCTTTCCGCGCCGTTATGAGCATTGTGGAAATGCGTCGCGATCTCGTTGCGGCCAAATCCGTTGTTCTGGTGCCGGTCGACCGGCAGATTGTTGTACATCCGGAACAGGATCGGCTCGCCATAGCGGCCCTTGATCAGCGGCGGAATGGCCCGGCCACGGGCAAACCGTCCGGCTCCGCAGCTCCAAATGCTATTGGGATGTTGCGGCGGCATGTTGTCGTGGAAATACGTGTCGGCCTCGCACTGTCCCATCGACAGCACGTAAGCGACTTTGGGGAAGAACTCATCCCAGCGCTGATGCGCGAAGAACTCGCCAGGTGGGCGGCCTTCCATCGGTCCGCGCCCGGTGAGGGGATTGACGAACCGAGGATCGCCGCCCGGCACGGCGCTGAAATCGGTGTGATAGGACAGCCGCTTTGCGCTCGGCTCAGAGGAGCCAATGGGGAACTGTGCATGACCTTCCGGACTACGCGTCAACGGAGTGGGTTGAAGGACCTCCAGCCGGTGCAGCGCCTGTGAAAACTTCGTTGCGCCAAATAACGGACTGCGAGGTGTGCCCGTCGGCACATCGGCAAACGCACTGCGGGCAAACGGGCTAAGCCCGTTCTTGAGCGCCAGCACGCCCCCCATGGTCAGCGTTCCCCAGCGTACCAGATCGCGGCGGGTGATTTGGCCGTGGGACAGCGCCTTGACGATCTCCGCCCGGTTGTTGCGGGCGTCCTGCGCTTCTTTTTGGCGGCGGCGGGATTCGCGGTGATCAATATACATCTCAGCAACCCTCTGGATTGCACCAGCCGCCAAAACGGCGGCTGCGCCCTCGTTGTCCTATTCCCGGGCCAATTCCCGGAGACCAGAGCCTGGCACGCCCAATCGACAGTTGAGGAAAACGGGTCGATGGCGGCCAGCTGGCAGGTCGGCGCGTCAACGCCGCAAGGACAGTCCGAAAAGTAAAATGCGCTCAGTCCAGACACCGGGCCACGGACCTAGGTCTGAGACCTAGGACCCTGCTTTCACAGGTGACCTTAGGCGCGCCGTGCACCTGACCGCCGCTGGGTGTGCACAACCTTCAATTTGGTGCTGGCCGGCAACGCCCCTCGCTCGACTCCCAAACCCGAATCGATGCGGTCTCGTCTGGCCAAGGCCAAACCGCTTTTTTGGGGCCGGATTTTTTACTCATGTCTTTGAATTCACGGCGCAGTTTCAAAGTACTCACCAGCTGGCCAGCGCACGCATTTCGCGTGACACTGACCGGCGCTATTGCGGTTGTGCTGTCGGGGTGCGGTTTGCATTTCGAGCAACTGTCGCTGCCAACGCCCATCGGCGGGTCACCCGTTCAAACGGGATCAGTGAACAACCCGAAGGGCACAGCGCTCGGCGATCCCGCGACGCCCGGTGCAAACCAGCCTCATGTTTACGAAGGCAGCGGCCAGTTCACACGCCCGGCCAACACCACATCCGCGCAAGGAAAAGCGCTGGCCGCCGTCAGCGGCGAGGGGGTCACGCTGGATCTTGTCAACGCCAGCATCGCGGAAGCCGCCAAGGCAGTTCTCGGCGACGTTCTCGGTGTGCCATTTATCGTGAGCGATCAAGTCAAGGGCTCGGTCACCCTTCAAACGACGAAGCCCGTCAGCAAGGACGGTCTTATTGAAATTTTTGAATCCGTACTCGCCACCAATGGCGCGGCCCTCGCCGTCGATGCGGGCATCTACAAAGTCGTTTCCCGCGATGAGGCCATAACGGCTGGCCGTCCGGTCGCCACGCGCGGTTCTTCCGCACCCAGAGGCCCCGGGCTTAGCACCGAAATCGTGCCGTTAAAGTACGTTTCCGCCACGGAAATGGAACGCATTCTGTCCTCCGTCGCCCCGCAAAGCGCCATCGCCAGGGTGGACAGTGCGCGCAATCTTCTGGTCCTTACGGGCACACGTGGCGAGCTTGCCTCCATGGTCGAAACCGTCCGGGTGTTCGATGTCGATTGGATGCGCGGCATGTCGTTTGGCATCTTCCCGATCGACACCCATGACGTTGAGGCCATTGCACAAGAACTCGACACGATTTTCGCCAACGATCAGCAGGGCCCGACCAAAGGCATCGTGCGGTTTGTGCCCAATGCGCGCATGAAATCGATCATTGTGATCACGTCGCGCCCCGAATACCTGAAGAAGGCCGAGACCTGGATCAAACGTATCGATCTGGCGAGCGAAGCCACCGAAAAGCGCGCCTTTGTCTACCATGTGCGCTACCGGCCGGTGCAGGAAGTGGCCCAACTGTTGCAGAAGATTTACAGCACGCGGGGACAAAATCAGACGGCGGTGCGCGATCCACTGGCAACAGCGCCGATCACGGAAGCGCCCCTAACGGCCGCCGACTTCCCGCCCGTTCCGTCCGTTGCCACGCGGTCGCGCGCACCGGGCGGCATCGCAGCTCCACCCGCTGGGCCATTACCATTTGATCCTGCCGCGTCGGGCCCACAGGCCCCGGCGACTCAGGGGGCTGCACCAGCGCAAGCCGGGGCTGGAGCTGTAACAGCGCCCGCCCTCGACGACGGCAGCGTCACTCCGGCGGCCGCGCCCAGCGGGACGTTGGCTCAGCTGCCTCCCGATGACCGCAACTCCGGCATTTCGATTGTCGCCGACGAAACCAACAACTCGGTTGTTGTTTCCGCGACCCCGTCGGAGATCAAACGCATCAAGCACGTGCTTGCTGAAATCGACACCCTGCCGCAGCAGGTCTTGATCGAAGCCACCATCGCTGAGGTGACACTCAACGACGACTTGAAGTTCGGCCTGCGCTGGTTCTTTGAGCGCGGCGGCAACGAGTTCAAGCTGACCGATACCCTGGGACCAGGAGGCGCGATTGGGGCAATCGCACCCGCCTTCGCTGGGTTTTCTTACTTCTTGAACACCAGCAACGCCAAGATTGCGCTGAACGCCTTGGCTGACATCACCAACGTCAACGTCGTGTCGTCGCCGTCGCTGATGGTGTTGAACAACAAGCGCGCGACCCTTCAGATCGGCGATGAAGTGCCTGTCGCGACCCAGGCCGCCGTCAGCGTTATCACGCCGGATGCGCCGATCGTGAACGCCATCACATTCCGCGAAACTGGTGTGCTTCTGAACATCATCCCACGCATCAGCGACGATGGCCGCGTACTGCTCGATATCGAGCAAGAGGTGAGCGACGTCAAATCTACCACCTCTTCGACCATCAATTCACCGACGATCCAACAGCGGCGCATCAAAACGACTGTGTCCGTCGACGATGGCGGCAGCATCGTTCTGGCTGGATTGATGCAGGACACCGCCACCCGCAAACGCCAGCAAGTGCCTCTGGTCGGCGATATCCCACTGGTCGGCAACCTGTTCAAGAACAAGGACGACGAGATCAGGCGGACCGAGCTTCTGATAACCATCACGCCCCACGTTGTGAAGGACGATGCACAAATCGGTATGATTGCCGCCGAGTTCCGGGATAGGTTGAACTTCTCGACCCGGCCGCAGCGGGCCACGCCCCCCGAACACAAAGAAGCGCTGGACCGGATCGTGCGCTGAGTTGGTTTTAGAGTTTTGCGCGGCGGTTGCGATGCCTTTACTCTCTCGCAAGTTTGCACGGCTGAAAGACGACAAGGGCTTCATCCTTGTTGTGGTGCTTGGCATGTGCACGGTGCTTGCGTTGCTGGGCGCAGGATTTGCCGCCGCCATCCGCGGCGACCTGAGAACGACCGCAATTGCCTTGGAAACAACCAAGGCCCGCAGCATTGCGGAGGCTGGCATTGCGCTGGCCATCCTCGACCTTCGCAATGAACCAAAGTCCGGTCCGGCCCAGCGCCGTTTCCCCTTAGATGGAACGGCCACCGGCTGTCAGTTCGACGCGGACGGCTCAGCGTTAATTGTCCAGATTGAAGACGAGGGCGGCAAGGTCAACCTCAACACGCCCAACACCCGGCTGCTCGCTGTCTTGTTTGCGGGGCTGGGGGCCGCACCTGATGTGGCACAAGCCCTTACACGAGAGCGGGGAGTGTCGCGCTTTGCATCCATCGAGGACCTCGATCAGATCCGCGGGCTGCCGCCTGAGATTCTGTCCCAGGCCAAGGCGATTGTGACGGTCCATTCCGCATCCGTTGGCGTGGACGCGGTGATGGCATCCTCCACACTCAAAGCCGCACTCAAGGCGGGCGTGGACAAGATTGGAGACAGCGGTGCGGTGCAAACGATCAGCGGCACCTTCGGCGACGACGTCCTGGCCGAATTCACGTCCCGCTCCACAAACTCACACTACACCGTGCGAAGTATGGGCCAACTCGCCAATGGCACCCGCAGCGTGACAGAAGCCATTGTCAAAGTACCGGAGACGGCCAACGGTGAGGTTTCCCTGCAGCACTGGAGGCGAGGCAGTATCCGCGCGCCAAACGACGGTCTGCTGACGGCCGCGGCCAGCGGCAAACCGTGCTAAACCGCGCTTACTTTAAGATCTCGTAACCCGGTTGATACCGGTAGGGCCGTGGCTCGGCTGAATAGAAGTGCTGGGCCCCTGCCTGTGAATGGGCGTGACGCAGGCGCTGTGTGCAATACCGCTTGCCGTTGATCTCCCAATAGCAATAGGAGCCGCAATATTCTTCGCCACGATGATAGTAGCAGCCGCGGCCCTCAGTCAGCGGCAACGGCGCCCCATACTCACCAACGTCGCCGCCCGCATGGCTTGGCGTTGGGAATGCCATCACGCCTGCCACAACAAAGGGCATCAGCGGCACGAAGAAAGCACGTTTCAGGAAAGAGATAAGGTTCATGGGCGGCCACGTCTAATCTGATCCAACGTTTGATGGTTCATTTAGAGTGAGTCGCAGCCGTCTCAGCCTGCGAAAAGCTCTTGAGACGGTCTCTTCTCGATTCGCAGCAGCACTTCGGTCACATGTCACAAGCACCACCAGACACCCCAGGCGACGGCACCGCGCAACGGCTGCGCACGGCCGCGGCTCTGGCGCTGGTCTACGGCATCGTCGCGGCACCCATACTTTTACTCGAAGGCCCGCCGCTGCCGCCCGGCACTCTAATGGCGACGGTCATCCTGGCCGCTGGCCTCATCGCCTTGTCCGCCATCGATTTTGAGCAATTCCGGCTGCCCGATAGCATCACGTTGCCCTTGATCGTCCTGGGTGTCGCCATCGCCACTGTGTTCCAGTGGGACGACCCGCTCGTGCGGATCGCTTCGGCTGCGGCGGGCTTTGCGGTGCTGTTTGGCGCTGGCTGGCTTTATCACGCCCTGCGCGGGCGGCAGGGTTTGGGATTGGGCGATGCCAAACTGTTCGCGGCATCGGGCGCCTGGCTCGGTGCCAATGGGCTGCCATCGGTGTTGCTCTATGGTTGCGGGCTGGCGCTGGTTTATGCCCTCGCTTTGAAGCTGCGGGATCGCGGCACGTCGCTGGCGTCCGCCATCCCGTTTGGACCGTTTCTTGCGGCGGGCACGTGGCTGGTCTGGCTCTACGGTCCGCTCAGCTGAACGGGTCACCCGCTTCACTGTTCCATTGAGTGCAGCTTGCCGCTGGCCGCCCGCACCCGTACTATCGGACTGATTTCTGAGGGTCGCTCGTCCATGCTCTGTTCGTTTTTCCGCAAAGTATTTGCCCACGCGCCGTCGATGGGCCAGTGGTCAGTGGAGCGACCCCGCCGCCATCAGATCGACCATCCTCGGACTGCGCGCCATGCCGCCGACGCTGGCTTCACACTGCTTGAACTGTTGGTCGTGCTCGGCATCATCGTCCTGATCGCAACCATCGCGGCGCCGCAGGTTCTGCGCTACCTCGGCAAAGCGCGGACGGAGACGGCCCGCGCCCAGGTCAGCGCATTATCAACGGCGCTGGAACTCTATGCGCTCGACAACGGCGGGTTCCCCAGCCAACAGAGCGGACTAAATGCCCTTGTGACGGCACCCTCCGCATCAGCGACTCGCTGGAGGGGTCCCTATATCAAGCGTGCAAGCGGCCTCGTCGATCCCTGGGGCCGTCCGTATGTCTACCGCTTTCCCGGCCGCGCCAATCAACCCGATGTCTATACGCTCGGACGTGACAACTCCGTTGGCGGTGCCGACGAGGACCAGGACGTCGCGAATTGAGCGTATCCGGCCCGCAGCGCTAAACCCGAGGCACGCTGGTGCGGCTCTTCTGATGCGCCAGAACAGCTTCCACGCGATTGCGCGCGTGCAGCTTCTGCAAAACGTTGGTCATGTAATGCTTCACGGTCTTTTCGCTGAGGTTCAACTTGCGCGCGACTTCCTTGTTGGTCATGCCGGCAGATACTTCATTCAAGATCTGCTCTTCGCGCGCCGTCAGAGCTGTCTCGATGCGCTGTGGAACTTTGGCGTCCGCTGCCCGGATTTTCAAACTGGCGAGCAACCGGGCGGCAAACTGCGGCGTGATGTAGGTTTCACCGCGGCTGACAGCGCGGATGGTGCCGATCAGATCTGGCCCCGTAATGCCCTTCAGGACATACCCATGGGCACCCGCTTCCATCGCTGCTGTCACGTCTTCTTCGCGCTCAGACACTGTCAACATAACGGTCTTTATGGCCGGATAGGCAGCAGATATCTGCCGGGCTGCTTCAATGCCGCCCCCAGGCATCGAAATGTCGAGCAGCATGACATCGGGATGCTGATCGCGGGCCAGGGCCACCGCATCGGCGGCGCAGGCGCCAACTCCGATCACCTCCAGCGTCGGCTCGCGCGACAGTGTGCTGACCACTCCGTCGCGCAGCAACGGGTGATCGTCAACAACGGCGATGCGAATACGATCAGGCACGGGCGGACCTCGCTCCAGGATTCTCAAATCGCACGCCAAGCCGCGTGCCGTGTCCCGGATTGGACTGAATATCGAGCGCCCCACCCAGCGACTCGACGCGATAGCGCAGGCCGGTCAACCCGAGACGTTCGGTGCGCGCTTTCAATTTTTCCACCGCAAAGCCCG
This sequence comes from Hyphomicrobium sp., assembly GCA_031413815.1. Lineage (GTDB taxonomy): Bacteria > Pseudomonadota > Alphaproteobacteria > Rhizobiales > Hyphomicrobiaceae > JAGVSR01. The sequence goes on from JANOFU010000095.1 coordinate 37,256, forward strand.
GTCCCCCGTCAGCGACTTCGACGCTCAACGTCGCGCCGTCATAGACGGCGCTGAGCGACTGGCCTTTACCGCCTGCATGCCGGAAGGCGTTGTTCAGCCCCTCTTGGGCAAACCGGAAAAGACAGATCGTGATCGGCAATGGCAGCCGCGGAGGTAAGGGTTGAAAGTCGATCCGGACCGGCGTGCCTGTCGCTCGCTCGTGGGCTTTGGCGGCAATGAGCAGTGCCTCCGACGGCGAGATTTTCTGCAATTCCGGCAGGGCCAATCCCGATGAGATATTGCGGATTTCGCGCATGGCGTCGGCCGTCGCCTGGCGGATCACGCTCAAGGCTTGGGCGGCCGCTTGATCTTCAGGCCGTTCAGATGCGCCGTTGCGTGGCCTCAGATCGTCCATTTTGAGAAGCGCGAGCGCCAAATGCTGGGCCGGGCCGTCGTGCAGGTCCGAGCTGATGCGGCGCAGGAACTGCTCATTAAGCTCGGCCGCCCGGCGGCTGGAGTGCTGCACCTGCTGGCGCAGACTGTCACTTTCAGCCGTCAATCGCACTTGCTCTGCGACGCGCTGCTCCAGCGCCATGCGTTGCTGATCGATCAGCCCACTGGCCTTGGCGACCATTCCGTACAACAGCGAGAACATGGTGAACGTGAGACCACCGACGATGATCCAAGTGTCCCACTTGGCGCGCGCCAGATCGCGCTGCAACTGGCCCGCACCCTCATAGAACTCTGCAACAGCAATCACGCGATCTGTGCCCAGCGCATGCATGGGCGAATAAATTTCGAATAGTGGCATGTTGAACTTAGCTTCAAATGCGCTGACGTCGCCGTGATTGTCCTGATACTCGGTCTGGACGGTGCCCATCAGCGCGCCAGCCAATTCAGCGGATATCGGCGCTGACTGGCCGGTCAGCGACTTGTCGGTCGAGTACGCGATGGTGCCGTCCGGCCGCCAAATGTTGACTGCAACAATACGCCGTCCCGCGGCCGTACCCGCCAACAACCGGTCGATCCGCTCGCTCGCTGCGGCCGAGATCGCCGGTCCCGAGGCCAGCTCTTGCGTCAGCGGTTCCAGCAAGCTGTCCATATAAAGAGCCGACGAAACCGCTGCGTTCTCGACCACGCCTTGCTGGATCCGGCTGCTGACCCAAACGCCCAAGATCAGCATTCCACTGAGCAAGATGGCCGCGGCGGACCACGCAAACCGTTGTGCGAGCGGCAGTGAGTCAGCCGCAAACCCCGCCCAAAATGAGGAGGCCAAATCAGACGATGGTCTGACATTTGACCCGGCCATTGGGACCAGTGAAGACGCGACCTCGGACCCTATCGGAAATGCACACATCAGAGAAAATGTTCCAACAACAATGGCGTGGTTATGGGACGCCGCCGAAGTCCTGGCAAGTCAATTGCCGGGACACCGGTAACGTGCGGTCTGCTTAACGAAAGTGCGTAACAGGATGATCTCCACCGCTACAGTTACCCACGGAACACCCGGTAGCGGCATTGCTCAATTTCTGGGTCACCCTGCCCTCCGCTGCCAGCCAGGGCCCAGTTCCGCAGAATTCTCGACGCTGACGTTAACCAGGCAAGGCGCTAGCGGTCTCCGCGGCACCTAAGCCCTTGTTTTGATTTGGGAGGACGCTATGGTCAAACTCATTCGCTCGGATCTGGATTTCATTCTCCAGCAGATCGAAATTTCAGAAGCCCATGCGGCTGGCGGCGATATCCGGGCGTTGGTAGGCGATCCCCTCCTCCCGTTTGGCCTGCGCACAGTTGACGGAACCTTCAACAACCTCATCCCCGGCCAGCAGAATTTCGGCGCGGCAGACCAACTCTTCCCGCGCAGTGTGGGAGCGAACTTTGGGACCGGAACCCCCCAATCGACGCCATTCTTTGGCATTACGAATACCGACTACGGAACGCCCGGAAACGTGGTCGATACGGCCCCGCGCACCATTTCCAACCTGATCGTTGATCAAACGGCCAACAATCCTGCAGCCGTTGCCGCCGCCCTGGAACTCGCCGGACTGGCTGGTGCTGAAGCCCAGCAGGCGATGAACGATATTGCAGCAGCTGTTGCGGCCGAGGATCCGGGCCTTCCGGCGTTGCTCGCGAGTTTCGGGATCTCGCTCAGCGCCAACGGCGCGATGTTCATCGCGAACACGGCGCCCGATGAAGGGTTATCCGCCCCGTTCAACTCGTGGATGACGCTGTTCGGCCAGTTCTTCGACCATGGCCTCGACCTGCTGACCAAGGGCGGCAACGGCACCGTCTTTGTCCCGCTCAATCCCGATGACCCGCTGTACGTCGAAGGGTCGCCGACAAATTTCATGGTGCTGACCAGAGCCACAAACCAACCGGGCGCCGATGGCGTGCTGGGCACGGCAGACGACATTCAAGAGCATACCAACACGACGACGCCGTTCGTCGATCAGAACCAGACCTACACATCCCACGCCTCCCATCAGGCGTTCCTGCGCGAATATGAGCTCAACAGCGCCGGCGATCCCGTCTCCACCGGAGCCCTGCTTGGCAACCGCGCGCCCAACGGCGCAGGCCAATACTTCGGCGTTGGCTCGACAGACCTTGAAGGACTGGCAACGTGGGCTGTTGTCAAAGCTCAAGCGCGCGAACTGCTCGGCATCAATTTGACGGACGCCGATGTTCTCAACGTCCCTCTCCTGGCCACGGACCAGTACGGAAGGATTATTCCCGGTGCCAATGGCTTTGCGCAAGTCGTATTCGTTGGCCCTGACGGGATTCCGGGCAATGGCGATGACGTGTTGGTCGAAGGCAACCCAGCGGCCCCAATCAGTCTAGTGGGCGCCGTTCGCACGGGCCACGGCTTCTTGGATGACATTGCACGGACCGCCAATCCTACCGGCAAAACCGCCGATGCGAACGACACGGCTGACAACAATTTTGATCAAACCGGTGTCGTGGGCGGCGCTGGTGCGACAACCTACGACAACGAGCTGCTCGATGCCCACAAGGTCACTGGTGATGGCCGCGGCAACGAAAATATCGGACTGACATCCGTCCACCACATCTTCCACGCCGAACACAACCGGATGGTCGAGCAAGTGAAGGCGACTGTGATCGCCGAAGAAGCACTAACCCCCGGCTACATCTCGGAATGGACCGTGCCCGGCTTCGTCTACACGCCCGGCATGCCGGTCGAAGACATTGTCTGGAATGGCGAGCGCCTGTTCCAGACCGCCAAGTTCAGTACCGAAATGCAATACCAGCATCTCGTATTCGAGGAATTCGCGCGCAAGGTGCAGCCCCTGGTCGATATCTTCTCTGGCTATCAGGTCGACATCGATCCGTCGATCACGGCGGAGTTCGCTCACGTCGTGTACAGGTTCGGTCACTCGATGCTGACGGAAACCGTTGCGATTATTGACGCAAATGGTGTGTCGTCCGACGTCGGACTCATCGAAGCGTTCCTCAACCCCATAATGTTCGATCAGCTTCCGGGCACCGACGCCGAAGCGGCCGGCGCCATTATCCGCGGCATGACGCGGCAAGTGGGTAACGAAATTGACGAGTTCGTAACCGAAGCCTTGCGCAACAATTTGTTGGGCCTGCCGCTCGACCTCGCGACTATCAACATGACGCGCGCCCGCGACACCGGCTCGCCGACCCTCAACGAAGCCCGGCGGGAGTTCTATGAGGCAACGGGCGGCGACAGCCTGCTGCGGCCCTACACGAGCTGGTCGGACTTCGCCCAGCACGTCAAGAACCCGCTGTCTGTCATCAACTTCATCGCTGCATACGGCACGCACCCAACGATTCTAAACGCCACGACGCTCGAAGCAAAGCGGACGGCCGCACTGGAACTCGTTTTGGGCACCGATCAAAACGGCGACAACTCTGTCCCCGGCGACCGCATCGACTTCCTCAACGGCAGGGGCCCCTGGGCGAACCAGGCAAATGGAGTGACGATCACGGGTCTCGATGATGTTGATCTGTGGATCGGTGGCCTTGCAGAAGCCATCACGCCCTTTGGTGGCATGCTGGGATCAACGTTCAACTTCGTATTCGAAACGCAGATGGAACATCTGCAAAGCGGTGACCGGTTCTACTACCTTGGCCGCTTGGCCGGCACGAACTTCTTGACCGAGCTTGAAGGCAACTCGTTTGCCTCGATCATTTCAAAGAACACCGACATCGGCGGCGACGGCATGCATTTGCCCGGCGATATCTTCTCGGTGCCGGGATTCATCCTGGAAATCGACACCACGAAGCAGCTCACCGGACTTGGCTTGGACGGCCGTGCCGATCCGGAAGCAGAACCAGATCCGTTCAATCCCTTCGGCAACATCAATCCGCTCGTCATCCGCGACAACCCGGACACCGATGGACCGGACTCGAACTACCTCGAGTACACCGGCGGCGACCATGTTGTCCTCGGTGGCACAAACCCCGGCAACGCGCTCAATCTGAGCGGCAATGACATCCTCATCGGCAGCATCGGCGACGACACACTCTGGGGCGATGGCGGTAACGACATCCTCGAAGGCGGTCACGGCGTCGATCAGTTGATCGGTGGAGACGGTAACGACATCATTTCCGACCTGGGAGGTGACGATAACGTCAAAGGCGGCGATGGCGACGATGTCGTCAACGCTGGCGCTGGCTTCGACCTGATTCTGCTCGGTGACGGCAACGACTTCTCCATCGGCGGCGAGGATTTCAACGAAACCTTCGGCGGCGAAGGCAACGACTTCATCACGGATGGTGACGACGCTGGTATCGTTTTCGGCGATGGCGGCAACGATTGGATCGAAGGCGGCGACGGCGCCGACCTCTTGCAAGGCGACTTCGGCGCCCCGTTCCAGGACGGCGTCAATGCCGGCAACGATGTCATCATCGGCCAAGGCGGCAATGATGACTACGATTCCGAATCCGGCGACGACATTATGGTGGCCGGCGTCGGCACCGAGCGCTTCGAAGGTATGCTCGGCTTCGACTGGGTCACGTACACTGGCAGCCCGGCGGCAGCAGATGCCGACTTCTTCTTCACAGGCTTGTTGCCGCCCGATCGAGATGCGATCAAAGACCGGTTCGACCTTGTCGAAGGGCTCTCTGGCTCAGCTCTCAATGACGTACTTCGCGGCGACAACAGCACGTCGGTCGACTTGCTCGCAATCGAAGAGTTCTCCGGCTTCAACAATGCCATCAATACATCAGCTCAGGTTGAGCTAATTAACGGCCTCGACGGGTTGCTCGGCGCTGGCGTCACCACGTTCAGTGGCGGCAACATTATCCTTGGCGGCGGCGGCAGCGACACCATCGAAGGCCGCGGCGGCGATGACATCATCGACGGCGATGCGTTCCTCAACGTTCGCATCAGCGTCCGCGATCTCAACGATCCGAATCTCGAAATCCGCTCAGCCACCAGCATGTCCGAAATCCAGGCGGATATGTTCTCCGGTGCGATCAAGCCTGGCCAGTTGCAGATCGTTCGCGAGATTCTCGATACGACCAATGCCGGCATCGACGTTGCGCTCTACTCGGGCTCAATCGCTGACTACACCATTGAAGGCAATGGCGCTGACGTAGACGGCGATGGGTTCATCACGGTCTCGCACAATGACGCGGCCTTGGGCGCTGGCCAAGGTGCCGATGGTGTCGATAAGGTCCGCAACATTGAACTGCTTCAGTTCAACGATGGCATCCAGATTCTCGATCCCAACATCACGAATGCCGCCGCGACTGGCCAGCTCGAACTCATCGAAAGCAACGCCGATGGCTTCCCGGCTGTCGGAGAAACGTTCACGATTGCGATTGGCTCCGTTGCCGACGATGACGGCTTACCGCCGCTTTCGACATTCCAAGTCACGTGGCAGGTCGAACTGACGCCAGGCGAAGGGGATTGGACCGTTATTACCGACCCCGTCACGGAAGTGCCTGCGACAGGCCTCAGCTTCACGCCGGTTCCCGGCATGGAACTGGAAGGCCTGCGCATTCGCGCCGCCGCTGGATTCATTGGCAACAATGGCATTCCAGAATTTGTCCTATCCCCACCCACCGTGGCGCTCGCCGCCGCGGTGGCAGGCGTTGGAACCCCACTTGACGACACCCTGTTCGGCACCGTCGGTGATGACACCATCGATGCCCTGGCTGGCGACGACGTCGTCTTCCTGTTCTCCGGCAATGACACGGTCATCGGCGGTCCCGGGAATGACATCCTCGACGGTGGCGTGGGCGACGACACGGCGATTTTTGACGGGCCGATCGGCGACTATACATTCGAGATCAACGCCGAAGGACTGCTTGAAGTCATTCACTTGGGAACACTCGTCGAAGACGCGGTCATCGATATCGAAAACTTCGTGTTCCGTGATCCGGGCACGGGCGCAATCCTCAACACGATCACGCTGCAGGAAGTGCTTGACGGTCTGGGAGGCGGTAACACGCCACCGATCGCTGGCAATGATATCGTGACTGTTGCAGAAGACTCGTCCTTCTCAGGTCAAGTCTCGGCAACCGATCTGAACGGCGATATTCTGGCGTTTGAGCTCGTCGATGGTCCTGCGAACGGCACATTGACGTTCCTCGCCGACGGCACCTTCGACTATACGCCTAACGCCGACTTCAACGGAACCGATAGCTTTACCTACATTGCCAACGACGGAACCGTTGACAGCAACGTTGCGACGATCTCGATCACCGTGACACCGGTGGATGATGCTCCCGTTGTCACCGGAACGGTCACGCTCGCGCCACTGGCCGAGGACACGGTGCGCACCATCACAGCGGCCCAATTGCTGGCCAACGTGGCGGATGTTGATACGTTGGCCGCTGGACTGTCAGTGACTGGGTTGACGCCGTCATCGGGAACGGTGACGCAAACAGGCCCTGGAACCTGGTCGTTCACGCCTGCAACGAATGACAGCACTGCAGTCACGTTCAGCTATCAAGTGACCGATGGCACGACGTCAGTCGCCAATTCTGCGTCGCTTGATCTCACGCCAGTGAACGATGCGCCAGTGGCCGCACCTGTCACTCTTGCTGCAATCGCCGAAGACAGTGGCGCACGCGTCATCACGTCGGCCCAGCTGCTGGCAGGTGTATCTGACGTCGATAGCGCAACGGTCACAATTACAGCACTGACCATCGCTTCGGGCCTCGGTACCCTCGTGAACAATGGAGGTGGCACCTGGACCTACACACCAGCGGCGAATGACAGCTCATCCGTGACATTCAACTACACCGCCTCGGATGGCTTCGTTGCAGCCTCATCAACCGCCTCACTCGATATCACGCCGGTTAATGATGCGCCAGTGGCAGCACCAGTGACATTGACATCCATCGCCGAAGACAGTGGCGAACTCGTGATCACGTCAGCACAACTTTTGGCTGGCGTGTCCGATATCGACGGCCCTGCCGCCACAATCACGGCGCTGTCGATCGCCGCAGGACTTGGCACGCTTGTCAACAACAACAATGGAACCTGGAGCTATACGCCCGCGCTGAACGACGTGAACCCCGTGACGTTTAACTACACAGCGTCGGATGGGTTCATCGCTGCATCGTCAACGGCCTCACTCAATATTACCCCGGTCAACGATGCGCCAGTAGCCGCACCCGTGACTCTCGCGGCCATGGCCGAAGACAGCGGGGCGCGACTTATTACTTCTGCGCAACTGCTGGCAGGCGTCTCCGATATCGATGGTCCACCAGCCACAATCACAGCACTGTCGATTGCCTCGGGCCTCGGCAATCTCGTGAACAACGGCAACGGAACGTGGAGTTACACGCCAGCGGCCAACGACAGTTCATCCGTCACGTTTAATTACACGGCCTCGGATGGATCACTCTCGGCGTCGTCGACGGCCTCTCTCGATATCACCCCGGTCAATGACGCTCCCGTAGCTACTCCGGTTACGCTGGCCTCGATTGCCGAAGACAGTGGGGTCCGCGTCATCACATCAGCACAACTTTTGGCTGGCGTGTCCGATGTCGACGGACCAGCGGTGACGATCACGGCGCTCTCGATCGCCTCTGGTCTCGGGACTCTCAGCAATAACGGCAATGGCACCTGGTCGTACACTCCAGCGCTGAATGACAATTCGTCCGTCACCTTCAACTACACGGCTTCGGATGGCTTCATCGCAGCCTCTTCGACGGCATCGCTTGACATTACTCCCGTCAACGATGCGCCAGTTGCAGCACCCGTCACCCTCGCTGCGATCGCCGAAGACAGCGGTGTGCGGATTATCACGTCGGCACAACTGCTGGCTGGCGTCTCGGACGTCGATGGGCCTGCCGCAACAATCACGGCGCTGTCGATCGCGTCGGGCCTTGGCACACTCGTAAATAACGGTGGTGGTACGTGGAGTTACACACCAGCGCTCAATGACAACTCATCCGTGACGTTCAACTACACGGCTTCGGATGGGTCTCTGTCAGCATCCTCGACGGCGTCGCTTGACATTACTCCAGTCAACGATGCTCCCGTCGCGGCACCCGTGGTCTTGGCGGCTATTGCAGAAGACAGCGGCGTCCGCCTGATTACATCGGCTCAGCTATTGGCTGGCGTCACAGACGTCGATGGGCCCGCAGCAACAATCACGGCCGTATCGATCGCGTCCGGCCTCGGCACACTCGTCAACAACAACAATGGGACGTGGAGTTATACACCGGCCCTGAACGATGCCACATCGGTGACGTTCAACTACACGGCCTCGGATGGATCGCTCTCGGCGTCTTCAACGGCGTCGCTCGATATTACTCCGGTTAACGATGCGCCCGTTGCAGCGCCTGTCGTCTTGGCAGCCATCGCTGAAGATAGCGGCGTGCGGATTATCACGTCGGCACAGTTACTGGCAGGCGTCTCGGATGTCGATGGACCTGCCCCAACGATCACCGCGGTGTCGATCGCCTCGGGTCTTGGAGCACTCGTCAACAATGGCAACGGAACTTGGTCATACACACCGGCACTCAACGACACCACGTCGGTGACGTTCAACTACACGGCTTCCGATGGGGCTCTGTCAGCTTCCTCGACGGCCTCGCTCGACATAACGCCCGTCAACGATGTAGCGACGGTCATTTCGATATCAGCCAGCGCTGCTGCGGAATTTTCCGCAGCAGGAGCCGTCGTTGGCAATTTGTCGGCGAACGATCCCGATGCCGGTGACACGCTGACGTTTACATTGCTCGACAACGCGGGTGGGCGCTTCCAGATCGTGGGCAATCAGCTCCGGGTTGCAAACGGCGTCGCGCTCGACTTCGAACAAGCCACGTCGCATATCATCCAAGTTCAGGTGTCGGATGGCGTGGGCGCACCGGTCGTCCGCAACTTGACGATCAACGTCAACGACATCAATCCCGAGACCGTCAATGGCACGGCGGCGGGCGAGAGGATTGTCGGCGGTATCGGCGCTGATACGATCCTCGGCAACAGCGGCGACGACGTCCTCGAAGGCGGCCAAGCCGCGGACAACCTCCAAGGCGGTGCCGGTAACGATCGCTTCGTCGCGACCGTCGGCGACGGCAACGACATCTACAACGGCGGTACAGAAACCGACACCTACGACCTATCGTTGACGTCGGCCGCCGCAACGGTCAACTTGGCAACCGGGACAGCGTCAAGTGCCGATACCGGAACAGACGGCCTGTCGCTGATCGAGAACGTGATCGGCAGCCAAGGCAGCAACACGATCACGGGCAGCACCGGCAACAACGTGTTGGACGGTGCGGGCGGCAACGACACGATCACTGGCGGGCTGGGAGCCGATACAGTCCGCGGCGGCGACGGCGCCGACCGGTTCATCGCCACCATTGGCGATGGCAACGACAGCTACACCGGTGGCCTCGGCATCGACACCTACGATCTGTCTCTGACCACCGCAGCCGCTACAGTCAATCTCGTGGCCGGAACGGCGACGAGTGCTCAGATTGGGTCAGATACCCTAGTTGGCATCGAGAATATCATTGGTAGTCAGGGAATTAACGTCATCTCAGGTGACAGCTTCAATAACATTCTGAGCGGCTTGGGCGGCAATGATACGCTGACGGGCGGTGCCGGCAACGATACCCTTAACGGCGGCGCCGGCGTGGACAACCTCAACGGTGGGCTCGGCAATGACGTGCTCAACGGCGGGGCAGGAAGCGATACGCTGAACACGGCCGATGGCAATGACACCATCGTTCTACAAACTGGATACGGGACCGACCAAATCGTTGGCTTCGATGCTGATGTCATCGGCGGGCAGGACTTTATCGACCTGCGGGGTCTCGGCATCACGGCCGGCAACTTCGCAGCCAACGTTATTGTTCTCGACTTGGGCGCCAACACATTCGTGATCGCCGGAGGCGGTACGTTAACTCTTCAAGGTGTCAGCGGGGTTGGCGCGAACACCATTACCCAGGCGGACTTCCTCCTCGCCTAACGCAACATCGTGCGCCGCGGATAGTCTGCGGCGCACGCCCGTCATCAGACTTTGGTCTGATAGAAAACACTCCACACCAGCCAAACAAAGCTCTAACGTGTCAACGATCCTGCCGTAGGTAAGGTGACGGGCCAATATTATGGACGGCCGTTTTCGTAGAGAAGATCTCGAGCGACTTCTCGAACTGGTCGATACCAGGCCGGCTCCGTCTGTGCACGGAGACGGCGTACTGGCTGCTGCGCCCGCCCTAAGCCCCTTGAATCACCAAATCTGGATTGATCGCCTGCGCACCGAAACAGGTGGAACGTGGGATGACGATCTGTATTTAGATGCGGCCAATATTCTGGAAATTGCGAACCATCAGCAGAGCGTTTTTCAATCGTTCAACAGTGCGCTGCGCCAAGCTTTTCCTGGTCCAGAGTCAGACACTGTGCCAGAAATTGACGCCGCAGCAGGAGTCGTTTCGCGAGCCGTTGCCGCTGGATATATCTCCAGCGATCAAATCATCTCTTGGCCAGCGGCCGACCCGGCGAGCGGCGTGTCTGCCCAGTCTGCAGGAGCAGCCCTGCCAGATCTGGCGCATGTGCCCTCCGCGGACACGGTTGGTTTTATGCCCGAGCCCGTGGGGCCGAACCGGCAGGGTAGCCTTGCGGCCATCACCGGTGACCGTGGCCGCGACGGCGAAAGCGCTGTTTTCAGCGTCGTTCGCTCCAACCTGTTCTTGCAAACTGGTCTTGCTTTTTTGCAGCCGTACCAAAATTGGGACGACTTCCAATCCCGCAATTCGTTACCCAGCGACCTGATCCAAGACCTCAAGTCAGCCTATCCCGATGGGCTTGAGAAAATGGACCTGTGGGTCGGCGGGCTGGCCGAAGCGCCTCTGGGCTCGCTGCTTGGCCCAACCCTTGCAGCAGCCGTCCAAGAGCAGCTTGGCAACGGGCGGCTCTTGAATGCCAGCGGCGACGCCCAGTTGCCCGGCGACATACCTCATACTTCTGAAATTCATTCTACAGATTATTCTGATTTTGCCATGCGCCCAACCGGGGAAATGAATGCCGGTGATGCTCACACGTCTGATGCGCTGGCTGGCGCAACGGGCGCGAAATTTCTCGTCGGGTCGAGTGGATCTGATGTCCTGCGCGGCAGCGATGGCGACGATATCATCTTAGGCCTCGGCGGCAACGACCTGCTGTTCGGCGGCGGCGGCAATGACATTCTCGATGGCGGCACGGGCGCTGACGTGCTGGCCGGTGAATACGGTGATGACACCTACCGCGTCGATGACACATTTGATCAGGTGATGGAAGCTGCTGGCGAAGGTACCGACACCGTCGAGACGAATCTTGACGCCTATGACACGCCAGACAATGTCGAGAACATCACGTACACAGGGTCGCGTGGATTCAGTGGTTCTGGCAACCAACTCAACAACACGATCACTGGCGGGTCTGCGAACGATCGCCTTGCCGGCAACGGTGGCGACGACGTCCTGACTGGCGGCGGCGGCAATGATCTTCTCGAAGGCGGGGCAGGCGATGATCACCTGTCCGGTGGCGATGGCAATGACATTCTAGCGGGTGGCAGCGGCAGCGACGTCATCTCCGGCGGCGACGGTGATGATGTGATCACGGGCGGCGACCTTGAGGATGCTGTCGACTGCTTGGCGTTGGACGCCGTTGCAGACGACGTCCCGGACAGCAGCCCGCCAATCGGTGCCACGAATTCGCTGGCCATAGAACCGGTCAGCATGTCCAGCGAAGCACCGGCCGGCTCAAGCACCGATACGATTGTCATCAACGGCCCGGCGGCTGCGGTGCCCGAGACGGAAGCCTCCGGCGAAAGCAGCATCAACGAGCCCTCGCTCAACATTCGTATCGTCTCCGAGAACATCGACATTCTGGTGCAGGTTGGGACCGGTGACACCCTAGGGGGCAACCAGCAAGACCCAGCCTTCACCCTCACGCTGACCGCGCCCGGCACCGAACCGGCCACCGGAGCTTCAGAAGTCGGCAGCGCGTCCGGCAGCGTCGTCCCTGACGAGCACGGCAATCTCGTCCTCAACGGCGATCCAGCTGACAGCGAGGCAGCCGAGTCGCTGGTCGAAATGCCAGCAGCACCTGCCGGTTTCGACTTGATCATTTTCGTCGGCGGCGGCGACAGCGGCGTCTCTGATCGCGACATTCTCGATGCGCTTGCCGGTCAGATCACGGGCGACGTCCTCGACGGGGGCGCTGGCAATGACCGCGTCTTCGGCGGTGACGGCGACGATCTGGTTCTTGGCGGAGATGGCGAGGATACGGTGTGCGGCGGCGAAGGTGACGACACCATCGACGGCGGCGAGGGCAATGACTGGGTCATTTCCGACCAGGGCAACGACTACATTCTATTTACCCGCGGCAGCGACACCATCTCGCTGCGGCCAGGCTTCGGCAACGACGTCGTGATTGGCTTCGATTCTCAGTCTAGCGGTCCAGGTGGGCAAGACCGCATCGATGTATCGGCTTACGGCTTCGCCGAAGACGCCTTCGGTTCAGCTATTCTTCTGATCTACGACGGGGAAGCCACGATCGTCCAGATCGGCGGCGACAGCCTCAGACTTATGCTCACTGACTTGGAGACGATGGACCGGAACGACTTTATTTTCTCGTGACGTGACGTGCATTTCAACTGCATCAGGGGACTCACGAATCCTGAAACAATTTCCAAACATTGTTTCAGCGATTGCCATTTTTGGGGTTAGCGTATCGTGACCAGGCAAAACACATCAGGCTTTAGCCTTCTGGGTTCCTTCAAGGGAACCGCAGCGGCCATGGCTGTGATTTCTGGAACCGTCAACATTCTGGCTCTGACGGGCTCGTTCTACATGCTCCAGGTCTATGACCGGGTGCTGGCCAGCCGCAGCGTTTCGACGCTGGTTGCTCTCTCGATCCTGGCTTTGGGGCTGTACATGTTCCAAGGCGTGCTCGAGATCATGCGTTCCCAGATCCTGGTGCGCCTTGGTGGCCGGATCGATCGCCAGTTGATGGCCCCTGCTCATACGGCGGCCATGAGAATGTCGCTGCTGGGACGCCAAAGCGGCGAAGCGCAACAACCGGTCCGCGATACCGAGACGATCCGTACGTTCCTGTCAGGCCAGGGCCCCATCGCGATCCTCGATATGCCGTGGATGCCGCTGTTCATCGGGTTCGTGTTCCTGCTGCATCCGATCCTCGGTTGGATCACGCTCGGCGGCGCGGTGCTGCTGGTCACGATGACGATGCTGACCGAGTATAAGACGAAGATGCCGACAATGGGTCTGATCCAGTCGAACGCGAAGCGCTCGTCACTGCTGGATGCCCATATGCGCAACGCCGAAGTGCTTCAGGCCATGGGCTTTGGCCACCGGGCCCTCAACCGATTCATCAATGCCAATCAGGACTATCTGACGACGCAGCAGTCGCTGTCGGATATCACCAGCGGCTTCTCCGCCGTCTCACGAACCATCAGGTTGATCTTGCAATCGGCCCTTCTAGGGGTCGGGGCATTCCTCGTGATCGCGGGCGAAATGTCGGCTGGTGCCATCATTGCCTGCTCCATCGCATCGTCGCGAGCCTACGCACCAATTGAAGTCGCGCTGGCCAATTGGAAGGGCTTTATCGCGGCCCGCCAAGCCGCAGCACGGTTGTCAAAAACGGTCGACTTGGCCAACGGGGACGACGATCGCCTGGAACTCCCCGCTCCGGTCAAGACGCTTTCCATCGAGAACATCACCGTTGCCATCCCGGGCTCTCAGCGCGCGGTGATCAATGGCGTTTCGATGCAGCTCAACGCGGGTCAAGCGCTGGCGGTCATCGGCCAGAGTGCCGCTGGCAAATCGTCGCTCGCCCGCGCCATTGTCGGCGTTTGGGCGCCCGCACGCGGGACGATCCGGCTGGACGGCGGCGATCTCAGAAGTTGGTCGCCAGACCGTCTCGGCGATCACATCGGTTACCTGCCGCAGGACGTGGAACTGTTTGACGGGTCCATCACCGACAACATCGCCCGGTTTACTGATGAGCCCGACAGCCTGCAGGTGATTGCTGCGGCACAGGCAGCGGGCGTCCACGAAATGATCCTGCGCCTGCCGGACGGGTATGAAACTCGCCTCGGCGAAGGTGGCATGGCGCTGTCAGCTGGCCAGCGCCAGCGCATCGCCCTTGCGCGGGCGCTGTTTGGCAATCCATTTCTTGTCGTTCTTGACGAGCCGAATTCCAACCTCGATGCCGAGGGTGAAGAAGCCCTCGCTGGCGCCATCAAGAGTGTTCGCGACCGTGGCGGAATTGTCGTCGTGGTGGCACATCGCTCTGGCGTTCTCGCCGCTGTCGATATGGTTGCTGTCATGGGCAACGGCCAGCTGACGGCGTTCGGTGAAAAGAATGAAGTATTGCGCAAGGCCGTGAAGCCCGTGCCAGTTCCGGCACTCGCAGTGGCCGAACCGCGCGTTCAGCAGCACGCCTAGTCACGACCGGCGTTTCTGAGTGCAAGTTTTTTAGTCTTGTTACTAAGTCTGGGAGATTGCCCGATGACACTCACCGCCCGCCCGCAACCCAACGCATCGTCTGACAATGGACTGAATGGCCGGATTATCTGGGGGTTGAGTATCGTCACGCTGGTGGCGCTTGGCATCGGCGGCTGGGGCATGAACGCCAAGCTGTCGGGAGCTGTCATCGCACCCGGCCACGTGGTTGTCGAAAGCAACATCAAGAAGGTGCAGCATCCAACCGGCGGCGTAGTCGGAGAAATTTTCGTCAAGAGCGGCGATCACGTCAACGCAGGCGACGTCGTCATGCGTCTCGACGACACGCAGACCAAAGCCAACCTGGGCATCATCCTGACCCAGCTGACAGAACTCAATGGCCGCAAAGCGCGTCTCGCCGCCGAACGCGACAATCTCGATAAAATCGAATTCCCTGATGTATACGATGCCTTGAGCGACCGGCCGGACCCGCAAGCCCAGCGGGTTGCCAACGGCGAGCGCCGCCTGTTTGAAGTCAAACGCAGGCTCGCCGACGGCCGCAAAGCGCAACTGCGCTCGCGTATCGAACAATTCCGCAGCGAAATTGCGGGTCTCGCCCAACAGGAAAAATCAAAGTCTAGGGAACTGAGGCTGGTCAAGGAAGAGCTCGACCGCCTGGAAGCATTGTACGCCAAGAAGCTCGTGCCGCAGACCCGCGTGCTCGCCATGCAGCGCGATGAAGCACGCATCCAAGGCGAACACGGGGCCTTGCTGGCTCAAACCGCCCGCGTCGGCGGGCAAATCAACGAAACCGAGTTGCAGATCCTTGAGATTGATGAAAACGCCATCACGGAAAGCCAAAAAGAGTATCGCGAAGTGGAAGCCCGCGTTGCAGAACTGGACGAGCGGCGGATTGGTGCTGAAGACATCATGAAACGCATTGATCTGCGCGCACCCCGGTCCGGCATCGTCCACGAACTGGCTGTGCACACCGTCGGCGGCGTTATCGCTCCCGGCGATACGGTGATGGGCATCGTGCCGAAGGAAGACGCCAAAACAGTCGAAGTGCGGCTGATGCCGACCGATATCGATCAAGTGACCGTTGGGCAGCACGCGGTCCTGCGGTTCCCCGCCTTCAATCAGCGCGTCACGCCGGAGATCAATGGCAAGATCTCGCGACTGGCCGCCGACGTGTCCAAGGACCCGCAAACCGGCATTGAATATTATGTAGCCCGCGTGAGCGTCACCAACGACGAGTTCGGAAAACTGGGCAAAGTCCAATTGGTGCCCGGCATGCCGGTCGAATCCTACATCCAAACTGGCGATCGCACGGCGCTGTCGTACATCACCAAACCGCTGTCGGATAACTTCGCCCGGTCGTTCAAAGACGAGTGAGGCAGGCAGCAGGCCGGATACGCGTGTATGCTGTCAGGGCGGGCCTCAAGCTCGCCCTTATTTTTTTCCAGACCTATCATGGTGTTGCGCAGGACGCGATCTCTCTCTCCCCTTGGGGAGAGGGTTAGGGTGAGGGGGCGTGCCTCGAACTTTGTACCGAACTGGAGGCCCCCTCACCCGGCGCGGATCAGGGAACTCAAGCCACTGAGGGAACTGGGCCGCTGCGGCCGCTCCCCAAGGGGACAGGCACTTTCGCGAGCCAACCGGACAGCCATAAGGTGCCCCCCCGGTCACCCTTTCGCCGGTTGTGTCGCAAAAAGTAAAATCAGCGTCTTGTCCGGCTGAACCTCGGGGACAGGAGTTCAGTATCCCTTTCTCACTGTGTCACGAGGCCGTATCGTCGGCCTAGCCCCACGCATTCAGCCCAGAGACGCCGTGTGAAGAAGGACTACTCCGTCTGGTCGCTGTTCAAGCAGGGCCTTCGTCACAACGAGGGCTGGGATCCGGCATGGCGCAGCGCCGAGCCCAAGCCGTCGTACGATGTCATCATCGTTGGCGCGGGCGGCCACGGCCTTGCCACGGCGTACTACCTGGCCAAAGAGCACGGTGTCCGCGATATCGCCGTCATTGAGAAGGGCTATCTCGGCGGCGGCAACACGGCGCGCAACACCACGATCGTGCGCTCGAACTATTTGTGGGATGAATCGGCACTCCTCTACGAGCACTCCCTGAAATTATGGGAAGGTTTGACCGAAGATCTCAACTTCAACGTCATGTTCAGCCAGCGCGGCGTGTTCAACTTGGGCCATACGTTACAGGACATGCGCGACATCGAGCGCCGCGTAAACGCCAACAACCTTAACGGCATTGATGCGCTGGTGCTGGACGCCGCTGAAGTCAAACGCCGCATCCCGCTGATCGATGCGTCTCGCAGCACGCGCTTTCCTATTCTCGGAGCGAGCTTTCAGCCGCGAGCCGGTGTCGCCCGCCACGATGCCGTCGCCTGGGGTTTTGCTCGGGCAGCCAGCAAGTACGGCGTCGACATCATCGAGAACTGCGAAGTTCAGGGTATGGACATCGCCGGAGGGCGCATCAAAGGCCTGCAAACGAGTCGCGGCACCATCAGTTCCGAGCGAATTGGCTGCGTGGCCGCTGGGCATTCGTCGGTGCTCGCCAGAATGGCCGGCATCCGCATGCCGCTTGAAAGCCATCCGCTGCAAGCCTTCGTCTCGGAAAGCCTCAAGCCGTGCCTCGATACGGTGGTTATGTCGAACGCCGTACACGGCTACCTCAGCCAATCGGATAAGGGCGAACTCGTCATCGGTGCGGGCATCGATCCCTACAACAGCTATGCGCAGCGCGGCAGCCCGCACGTCATCGACCACACGGCAGCCGCCATCATCGAACTGTTCCCGATGTTCTCGCGCGTGCGCATGAACCGGCAGTGGGGCGGCATTGTCGATACTGCGCCCGACGCCTGCCCCATCATCAGCAAAACCAAAGTCAAAGGCCTCTATTTCAACTGCGGCTGGGGCACGGGCGGGTTCAAGGCAACTCCAGGCTCCGGCAATGTGTTTGCCCACACCATGGCCCACGATGAGCCACATCCGCTCAACCGCGCCTTCGATCTCAACCGCTTCAGCACCGGCCATCTCATTGATGAGCACGGCGCCGCCGGCGTCGCACACTGACCTCAGGACACCAGCATGTTTGTTGTCACTTGCCCGCACTGCCGCGAGACGCGCGAAGAAGAAGAGTTCAGCTACGGCGGTGAAGCGTTCATCGCGCGCCCGGCCTCGCCTGAGCATCTTGATGACGAAACCTGGGGCGACTACCTGTTCATGCGCCGGAACCCGAAGGGCTGGCACTGGGAAATGTGGGGTCATGCCACCGGCTGCCGCAAGTGGTTTGTCGTCAAGCGCCACACCGCGACGCACGCGATCGAAGGATCCTGGACGCTTGTTGAGGGCCGCAAAGTCTACGATGCGGAAGGCAGCGGCCCATGAGCAGCTTTCGCGTTCAGCACCCGCACGCCCGCATCGACTTCGGCAAAACGCTGAGCTTTACCTTCGATGGCCGCCGCTATGAGGGCTTCGCCGGCGATACTCTGGCGTCAGCGCTTCTGGCCTATGACACGCGAATGGTGGCGCGTAGTTTCAAATATGGCCGCCCGCGCGGCATTGTCGGTGCGGGTGCTGAGGAGCCCAATGCGCTGGTGCAGTTGGAATCAGGCGCGTTGACCATTCCAAATCTTAAAGCGACACAGGTCGAACTGTACGATGGTCTGGCTGCGCGCCGCACGACGGGCACTCCATCGCTCGAATTCGATTTGAAAAGCTTTGGGGGTAACTTCGCACGCTTCATGGGCGCTGGCTTTTACTACAAGACGTTCCAATCCCGGAAACTCTGGCCAACCTTCGAACACGTCATCCGCCAAGCCGCAGGCTATGGCAGCACACCGCGCGACCCTGACCCTGAAATCTACGATCATCAGCACCACCACGCTGAAGTGCTGGTCATTGGCGGAGGGGCATCTGGCCTACTCGCCGCTTTGTTGGCTGGCCGCGCAGGCTTGCGGGTCATACTCCTCGACGAGCAAAGTGAACCGGGCGGGTGGCTGCTGTCCGCGCCGCACACCACGATCGGTGCCAAGCCATCGGGCGAATGGCTGAAGGACACGCTGACTGAACTCACCAGCCTGACCAACGTCCGTATGTTCACGCGCACCAGCGCGTTTGCACTTCACGACATGAACCTGATCGACGCGATCGAACAGCTTCAGGATCATATCCCTCCCTCGAACCGCCCCGCCGGTCAGCCGCGTCAGCGTAAGCACCGCGTCCGGGCGGATCGCGTGGTGCTGGCCACTGGGGCGATCGAACGGCCGCTGGTGTTCGGCAACAACGACGTGCCAGGAATTCTGACGGCGTCCGCGCTGACCACTTATCTCAATCGCTACGGCGTCGCCTGTGGACGTCGTGTGCTGCTGCTCACCAGCAACGATCACATCTACCAGGGTGCCTGTGATCTGGCGAAAGCGGGCTGTACCGTTGTGGTGGCTGATACGCGCGCCTCGCCAGGATCGGCGTGCCAGGATCATGCGAAGGCCAGCGGTGTCGAGGTCCTTACGGGGTATGGCATTGCCAGCGTCAGTGGTGGACGGGCGGTAACCGGCGCACAGCTTGTCAAACTTGACCCTAATACCAACACGGCAGCAGGTCCTGGACCCTATGTGGCGTGCGATGTCATCGGCAGCTCAGGTGGATTGTCGCCGACCGTCCACCTGTACTGCCACGACGGCGGCCGTCCTGTGTGGGATGACGCTAAGCTCGCGTTCGTTGCGCCAGCCACCGGACGCGCCAAGGCCGGCATTTATTGCGTTGGCGCCGTCAGCGGCGAATTTGGTTTGCAGGCCGCGCTCGAACAATCTGTCAGGATCACCAACGTACTTCTGACAAGCATCGGCAAATCGCCGGGCGACCAGCGCGCCAGTTTGTGCACCAACGAACCGGCGATGGCGCCGCCACGGCGCATCTTCCGCGTTCCCGATGGCTTGCGCGAAGGTCACGGCAAGAAAGCCTTCGTCGATTTCCAGAACGATGTGTCGGCCGCTGATATTCACCTGGCGGTCCGCGAAAACTACCGCTCCATCGAGCACATTAAGCGCTATACCGCACTCGGCTTTGGCACTGATCAGGGCAAACTGTCCAACGTCAATGGATTCGCGATCGCCGCAGACGCGCTCGGCAAAACGATCCCCGAAGTCGGCACCACGACCTATCGACCAGCCTATTCGCCGGTCACGTTTGGCACGCTCGCCGGCCCTCACGAAGGCGATACGTTCGAGCCTAGGCGCTACACGGCGATGCATGCGTGTCACGTCGCGCGCGGGGCAGAGTTCGAACCTGTCGGCCAGTGGATGCGCGCCTGGTTTTTCCCCAAAACTGGTGAAGACATGCTTGCGGCCGTCCAACGCGAATGCCTCGCGACGCGGCGCAGCGTGGGCATGATGGACGCGTCGACACTCGGCAAGATCGACCTGCGCGGCAAAGATGTGCGCGAGTTCTTAAACCGCGTGTACGCCAACGACTGGACCAAGCTCGCACCCGGCAAATGCCGCTACGGCCTGATGCTCGACGAGAATGGCATGGTGATGGACGACGGCGTCACATCTTGCATCGCCGATGATCACTTCCTCATGACGACAACGACCGGCGGAGCTGCCCGCGTCATGTCATGGCTGGAAAAATGGCACCAGACCGAATGGCCCGAGCTTGACGTTTATATGACCTCTGTCACGGACCATTGGGCCACCGCGGCCATCGTCGGCCCCAAAAGCCGCGAGGTCCTGGCCAAAGTCTGCACGGATATCGACCTCTCGTCCGCCGCCTTCAAATTCATGGATTGGCGCGACGGCACGGTCGCCGGTGTGCCCGCGCGCGTGTTCCGCATCAGCTTCTCGGGCGAGCTGTCGTTCGAAGTCAACGTGGATGCGAGCTACGGCCACCATGTTTGGGAAGCACTGATGGACGCGGGCGCTGAGTTCAACATCACGCCCTATGGCACCGAGACCATGCACGTCCTGCGGGCTGAAAAGGGTTTCATCATCGTCGGCCAAGACACCGACGGCTCGATGACACCGTACGATCTCGACATGGCGTGGGCCGTGAACCTGAAGAAGCCGTTCAGCTTCCTGGGCAAGCGCTCATTCACTCGCAGCGATACCGCCGGCACGAACCGCAAGCAGCTCGTCGGCTTGCTAACTGATGACCCGGATATCGTACTCAAAGAAGGCGCGCAAATCATCGAGACGTCAAACGCCCGGCCACCAGTGCCGATGGTGGGTCATGTCACGTCGAGCTACCACAGCCCGGAACTCGGCCGGTCGATTGCCATGGCCGTTGTCCGCGATGGCATCAACCGCCGCAACGATCAGGGCGCAAAGGACGGCCGCGCTGACCTCTACGCCTGGGCGGGAGGCAAAGCTCACAAGGTCAAAGTTGTGTCGCCCATCTTCCTCGATCCAAAGGGAGACCGCCAGAATGTCTAAGCTCGCCACGGCTCCCATCATGCAATCGCCGCTGTACTCGTTTGGGCTCGCGGATCAGGCGACACCAAATGACGGCTCGTGCGGCGTGTGGGCCAACGAGATCCCGCTGTTGGGCTACATCAGCCTGCGCGGCAACGCATCAGATGCGGCGTTCAACGCCGCAGCAGAAAAAGTACTTGGCACAGCGTTGCCAACCGAGCCCTGCACGCTCACGCACTCTTCAAACACGACCGTTCTATGGCTCTCTCCCGATGAATGGATGATCATTGCGCCGCGTGCTCGCCATGCAGCCGTGCTGCGCGACCTGACACAAACTCTCAAAGGCATCCGCAGCCAAGTGGCCGATAACTCCGGTGGCTTTACGCTGGTTCACCTCACCGGACGCAACGCCCGCGATGTGCTGTCTCACTGCACGGTGTACCATCTCGACCATTTAACGGACGGGCGCGTGGTTGGCACCACGTTTGGCAAGTCATCCGTGTATCTCTTCCGCGCGGGCGATGGCTATCGCTTGCTGCTGCGCCGAAGCTTTGCCGACTACATCTGGCGCTATCTCGTTCGCGCGGCCTCTCCCTATGGGTTTGGCATTGCCAAGCCCGGTGACGGCCACCCGGGAGCGGCCCCATGAACTACAGCGTCTTCGAAGTGTTCCGCATCGGCGTTGGGCCGTCGAGTTCGCACACCGTGGGCCCGATGAGCGCGGTCGCCGATTTTCTGACTTCGCTCCGATCCATTGGCGGGTTCGACAGAACAGAGCGCGTCTGCGCAACGCTGTATGGGTCACTGGCCCTCACCGGCACCGGTCATGCCACCGACTTTGCCGTGATCGCGGGACTGCTCGGCGAAATTCCCGAGGACGTCGAGCCTGCAACTTGCCGGGAGCGCGTCGATCGTGTGAAGGCCGGGCTGCGTCTGCTTCTGGGCGGCACTCGCGATATCGCCTTTGCGCCTGAAACTGATCTGATTATGCGCAAAGATCAGTTTCTGCCCGAACACCCCAACGGCATGCTGCTCGAAGCCTTCGATGGCGCCGGCGCCTATTTGCATCACAATGTCTATTTCTCCATCGGCGGCGGCGCCGTGCTGGACCGCGCAGAAATGACCGCAAGCCGCAAGACCGGCAACGACGAAGTTCCCCATCGTCCGGTCCGCTATCCGTTCAACTCAGCGGCTGAACTTTTGGCCCAGTGCGCCAAGAACGGCCTGACGATCGCGGACTTGGTCGGCCACAACGAACTCGCCTACCAAGGCGAGAACGCCACCCGCGCCAGAATGATGAAAACCTGGGACGTGATGCGCTGCTCGCTTGAGCGCGGGCTCGCAACCGAAGGCGTGCTGCCCGGCGGCTTGAAAGTCCAACGCCGCGCCCCCTCACTCTACCGGCAGGCGACCGACGCCAAAGGCAAGCTGACCGGCGACTTCAAAGCGATGGATGTCGTCAGCGCATTCGCCATTGCCGTTAACGAAGAGAACGCAGCCGGTGGCCGCGTCGTCACGGCGCCAACGAATGGCTCGGCCGGCGTCATTCCCGCCGTGCTCTACTACTTCACAACGTACGTCGACAAGGACCGCGACCCAGCCGCCCGCGAAGACAACATCATCAAATTTTTACAGACAGCCGCTGGTATCGGCATGCTGTATAAGAAGAACGCCTCTATCTCCGCTGCCGAAATGGGCTGCCAGGGCGAAATCGGCGTATCGTGCTCGATGGCCGCTGCGGGACTTGCAGCAGTTATGGGCGCTACGCCCGCGCAAATCGAGAATGCGGCCGAGATCGGCATGGAACACAACCTTGGTATGACCTGCGATCCCATCGGCGGACTCGTGCAGGTGCCATGTATCGAACGCAACAGCATGGGTGCGCTGAAAGCCATCAATGCCGCGCGCCTCGCCATGATGAGCGATGGCAGC
Source organism: Hyphomicrobium sp. (assembly GCA_031413815.1). Classification (GTDB taxonomy): domain Bacteria; phylum Pseudomonadota; class Alphaproteobacteria; order Rhizobiales; family Hyphomicrobiaceae; genus JAGVSR01. The sequence continues at coordinate 60,486 of JANOFU010000095.1, forward strand.
CATCTCGTCTCGCTCGATGCGGTCATCGAAACGATGCGCCAGACGGGCCAGGATATGCAGTCGAAATACAAAGAAACGTCTCTCGGTGGATTGGCTCTGACCGTCGTTTATTGTTGAGCCGCCACGTTTTGCAGGACCGGACGATGCGCTACCCGCATGTCTTCTCACCGCTGAAGCTCAATCAGCTGACACTCCCCAACCGGATCTATTCGACGGGGCACGCTGAGGTTTATGCCGAGGCCGGCGGCATGCCGGGCGACCGCTTCATCGGCTACTATGAAGAAAAGGCCAGGGGCGGCCTTGGCATGGCGATTTGCGGCGGTTCGAGCCCGGTGTCGGCCGATGTGCCGCAAGGCTCATGGCGGCCGGTCAACCTGACGACGGACAATGTGATCGAACCAATGGCGCGGCTGGCAGATGCCGTCCATCGCCACGGCATGAAGATCATGATCCAGGCGACTCATATGGGCCGCCGCTCGGCCTACGCGGGAGATCCCTGGCCGCACCTCGTATCCCCCAGCGGCATTCGCGAACCGGTTCACCGCGGCAATGCCAAAGAAATCGAGATCGAAGACATCCGCCGCATCATCGGCGACTTCGCCAAGGCCGCCAAGCGCGTGCAAGCCTCCGGCTTCGACGGCATCGAGATATCGGCTGCCCACCAGCAGTTGATTGATCAATTCTGGTCGCCACGATCGAACCAGCGCACCGACGAGTGGGGCGGCAGTCTTGAAAACCGCATGCGCTTTGGTCTCGAAGTGCTCACCGCGGTACGCGCGGCTGTCGGCAACGGGTTCTGCGTTGGACTGCGCATGTGCGCGGACGAATTCCACGACAACGGTCTCGATCACACAACTGCAAAAGAAATCGCGCAAGTTTATTCGGAATCTGGTCTCATCGATTTTGTCAGCGTCATTGGCTCGGGCGCTGATACCCACAACACGCTCGCCAACTGCATGCCGCCGATGGCACTCCCGCCGGAGCCCTTCGTTCAGCTTGCAGCGGGCATCAAGTCTGTCGTCAAAGTCCCGGTTCTGCACGCCCAAGGCATTCGCGACATCACGCAAGCCGAGCGCATTCTCGCGGCCGGCCTCGTCGACATGTGCGGCATGACACGCGCGCACATCGCCGATCCGCACCTCATGAACAAAGTGCGCGAAGGCCGCGAAGATCAGATCCGCCAGTGCATCGGCGCCAATCACTGCATCGACCGCATGTATCTGGGCCAAGACACGCTGTGCATTCAGAACGCCGCCACGTCGCGCGAAGCGACCATGCCCCATGTCATCACGGCGTCGAAAGGCCCGAAGCGCAAAATCGTTGTTGTCGGTGCGGGACCGGCGGGCCTCGAAGCGGCGCGCGTCTCCCGATCGCGCGGACATGATGTCATTATGTTTGAGAAAAGCGACGCGGTGGGCGGGCAAGTCAATCTGGCAGCGAAGGCGCCGCAACGCGAGCAAATGGCTGGCATCATCCGCTGGTTTGATATGGAAACGAAGCGGCTCGGTGTTGAACGCCGGATGGGCGTCGAAGCAACGGCGCAAATGATCTTGGCCGAAAAGCCCGATATCGTGGTGCTCGCAGCAGGCGGCACCAGCCACGCCAGCGAACACTCCGAATGGGGAGTAAAGGACGGATTGGCTGTCAGTTCGTGGGATATTCTGTCGGGCAAGGTCGCGCCAGCCGAAACCGTGCTGGTTTACGATTCCATCAGCACTCATGCCGGATTTGGCACGGCAGATTTTATCGCCAGTCGCGGCAGCACCGTCGAAATGGTCACGCCGGATGTCAAAGTGGCCGATGACGTGGGCGGCACGACGTTCCCCATTTTCTACCGGCGGCTCTATTCGCAAGGCATCATCCCGACGCCGAACCATGGGTTGGAACGCGTTTACGCCGAGGGCAACAAAAAGATCGCCGTGCTGCGCAATGAATATACCAATCAACTGGAAGAGCGCGCCGTTGATCAGGTGGTCATCGAGAATGGCATCACGCCCAACACCGCGCTCTATTGGGGATTGAAAGACGGCTCGATCAATCGCGGCCAAACCGACATCGACACACTGTACGCGGCGCAACCCCAACCGTCACTGCAAGAGACCACAGGCGACGGCCGTTACCTGCTGTTCCGCGTGGGTGATTGCGTATCGATGCACAACATCCACGGCGCCATCTACGACAGCCTGCGGCTGTGCAAGGACTTTTGAGGATGGCACTGGTCAGCAACTTTGGCGCGAACTTCCTCCCCCTCGAAGGGGGAGGACGGAACGCCACGGATTTAGACCGCCGCGTAGCGGTCTCAGCCACGATCTCACATGGCGGGCTAAGTCCGATGGCGTTCCCAGGAGGGGGTGATGCTGGGCCGAAGTTCTCTCACCCCCTCCTAGGCGCGCCAAACGAGTTAGCAAGTTCGCTAACTCGTGGCGCGCGGTCCTCCCCCTTTAAGGGGGAGGAGCTACTGCGGCGGAGTGGCAACACATGACCCTCGCCCACACCATCACGGTGTTGTTCTGGCTGGCGGTAGCGACGCTCGCAGTTGGACTGGCGCGCCGTGCCCGGTTGTGGGCAACAGGCGCGCCTGCACAGGTCGCTTGGAGCGGGCTTCTCGCTGTTCCCAAACGCTATTTCGTCGATCTGCATCATGTCGTGGCGCACGACCCCTACATCGCCAAAACGCACATCGCCGTGGCGGGTGGTGCCATTGCTGCGCTTGTCCTCGTCGCGCTCAACTATGGTCTCGCAATCTATTCCCGCAGCCTGGACCTCGCGATTCTAGCCGCCGCTGGCTTCATGCTGATCGGCGCATTTTTCATCTGGCTGCGGCGGCGCGAACCACTCTCGCGTTTGTCACAAGGCGACTGGAGCCGGCTGCCCTACACGCTCGCCGCCTTCGCCATCGGCTTGGGCGCGCTGGTCATGCTCCCACCGGAAAAGTTGTCAGCCGGCATCGCCATCGCCGCACTCCTGATGCTGATGGCTGGATCGGCAGAGCTGGCACTCGGCATCGGGTTGGGCGGGCCGATGAAGCACGCCGTTGCTGGGCTCTTGCACTTGGCCTTTCATCCCCGTCCTGAGCGGTTCAGTGGCATCCGCTCAACAGGGCTGAAACCGCTCGCACTGCAAGCTGGCGGCTTCGGCATTGCAAAGCCCGAAGACTTTCTATGGACGCAGCTCCTCAGCTTCGATGCCTGCGTTCAATGTGGAAAGTGCGAGGCAGCGTGTCCGGCATTCGCCGCACAACAACCGTTGAACCCAAAGAAGCTGATCCAAGACTTGGTCGCCGGATTGTCGAGCCGCAGCGATGCGTCATACACTGGCAGCCCCTACCCTGGCCTGCCAATTGGACAGCATTTCGGTTCGCCTGCTGAGCCCATCGTGCCAGGCCTCATCGAACCAGAGACGCTGTGGTCGTGCACCACATGCCGCGCCTGTGTCGAAGAATGCCCGATGCTGATCGAACATGTCGATGCCATCATCGGCATGCGCCGCAACCTCAATCTGACGCGCGGCGACGCACCCGGCAAAGCCGCAGACGTGCTGGCCAACTTGCGCGAGACAGAAACGCAAGGCGGCTCTGCACGATCCGCCCGCTACACCTGGGCCATTGATCTGGACGTCAAAACCGCGGAGCCCGGCCAGCCTGTCGATGTGCTGCTGGTGGCTGGCGAAGGCGCATTCGACATGCGCTACCAGCGCACGCTGCGCGCGCTCGTCAAATCACTCAAGGCGGCCACCGTCGATTTCGCGGTTCTGGGCGAGCGGGAACGCGACACGGGCGATACGGCACGACGGCTTGGCGATGAAGCCACCTTTCAAAGGCTGGCGGCGCGCAACATCGCCTTGTTCTCTGAACTCAATTTCCAACGCATCGTGACGCCCGATCCACATGTGTTTCATAGTTTAAAGAATGAATACCCGGCGCTCGGTGGGCACTATGACGTCGTCCATCACACGACATTCCTGGTAGCACTCGCCAACGACGGCCATCTCCGCTTGAAACCCTCGGACGAGACGCGCGCGATCACGTATCACGACCCGTGCTACCTCGGCCGTTACAATGGCGAGATTGATGCGCCGCGCAATCTGCTGCGCAAACTTGGCCTCGACGTCACAGAAATGCAGCGCTCTGGTTTGCGGGCCCGCTGTTGCGGCGGCGGCGGCGGTGCGCCGTTAACCGACGTTCCCGGCAAACACCGCATCCCGGATATGCGCATGGCCGATGTGCGCGAAGTGGGCGCGAAGGTTGTCGCCGTCGCCTGCCCGCAATGCACAGCCATGCTCGAAGGCGTTACGGGCGACCGTGCCGAAGTGCTCGATATCGCGGAACTCGTTGCCAGCGCGCTAGAGGGGCCAGCATGAGCGACACATCCCGCATTGATCCCCGGCGGCCCGGCACGATAACCCCGGCTGGAACGCGCCGCGTCGCGCTCTCGAAGCGCCCCGCGGACAAACGCAATGACATCGCGAAACCGCCTCGAACGACCCTTGAGCCCTCACAGTGGCTCATGGCCATCGCCTATTCGGACCGCGGGAACCTCAACGAGCACGGCCGCCAAGCCCTCGCGGCGGCGGCGATCCTTGCCGAGGCGAGCACGGGCGTCCTCGCGGTTGTGCTGGGTGACCTGACTGAAGACCTCGCGACATCCGGCGCAGATCTCACTGCAGTCTTGCCGGAGTTTGACGCCGCCCGTTTCCAGCCTGAGCGCGAACTCGCCGCCGTCGCGGCTCTGATTGAAGCCTATCGCCCCATTCACATTTTCATCCCTGACAATCCCCACGGCGAAGCGGACCTCGGCCGGCGGCTTGTGGCCCATTCCGGTGTCAGCGCCGCCACGCATGTCGCTGAATTGGATCGCCATCACGCCGCCGTTCATTGGCCGGGCAGCGCAGTCCTTGCGTCGGCTCCCTTGCCCCGTGTTGTTTTGCTGGAGGCCGCCGCCGTCGATACCGGACTGCCGTTTGTTGGCGCAGGGCGAACACTGCGGCCGGACGAACTGCCACGCATCGCGCCGGTTTCTGAAATCTGTCGCGATCTCGGCCTCACCGCCTCAGAAGCATCCGCCGTCGCACTGGAAGAAGCCGATTTCGTCGTCTCCGCCGGACATGGCGTCCGCAATATCGCAACGCTTGAACAGCTGGCACAATCCCTGGGGGCCGCAGTCGGCGCCAGCCGCGTGGCGGTTGACGAAGGCAAGTTCCCGCGCGACCGGCAGATCGGCGCCTCGGGAAAAACGATATCGGCCAATACCTATATCGCGGCCGGCATTTCCGGCGCAGTGCAGCACCTGCAAGGCATCAAAGACTGCCGCCACGTCATCGCCATCAACAAAGACGCAAGCGCACCGATCGTCAAACGCGCCGATCTCACCATCGTCGGCGACGCCGAAGAGGTCATGCAAGCCCTCGTCACCCGCATCGCCCAAGCCCGCGCTCAACGTGAAACACCGGGAGCCGCGTGATGACAGATACTGAGCACAGTATGGACAGCCTAACCCCTCACCCTAACCCTCTCCCTTTGGGAGAGGGAATCGCACCTGGGCGCCGGCCAAACGGTCGGAGTACGGTCGAGCAAGACGTCTTTCAGTGGATCCGCAATTGCCGCTCAGATTCCCTCTCCCATAGGGAGAGGGTTAGGGTGAGGGGTTTCGCTCATGCGTAACTCTCCCTCCGTCTCCATCGCCGTCCTCGTGTCGGCCAGCCGCCATCCCGTCAGCAGTTTGCCGCGCGCTTGCCGCGGCGACGCCGTCGCCATGGCGCTCGGGCGCACATTCGCGGGCGACGCATTGCGCGTGATCCATGCCGGCGATCCCACCGATGAGGCGCTGCAAGACTACCTGGCGCTCGGTGCTGACCGCATCGAAGTTCTGTCCATCGCAGCGGGACACGACCCACTCGCCGCGCTCACAGACTATGCCGGGCACGCCGATATCATCGTCACGGGACTTCGGTCCGAGCAGGGAGCCGGCAGCGGGCTGTTGCCCTACACATTGGCCCACGCGCTTCGTCGCCCCATCGTCGCCAATGTGCTCGATGCACGCATCGACGGCGGCGAACTCAACATTCTCCAGTTCCTGCCCAAGGGCCAGCGGCGCACAATCGCGGCCCCCATGCCGATCGTATTGGCCGTGCACCCGCTCGCACCCGCGACGTTGACCTACGCCTATGCCAAGCGCGTCTCAGGCCGCATCGATGTCGTGGCATCGACCGCCCCGGCGGCTAGGCCCAGTTCCACGCCATGGGCTGTCGAACCCACGCCGCGACGTGCTGTCCCCCTCAAGGCCGACGATCACAAAGACGGCTACGACCGCATGCTTGCCCTGATCCAGTCCCCATCCCGCGGGGGCGTTGTCGCTTTTGAAGGCAGCAGTGTCGATAAAGCACAAATTCTGCTCACGTATCTGAGAGACCATCGTCTCGTCGATTTTTAGAAACCCTTGGCCAAGGGAGGAGTCCATGCAGCTTTCCAATGAACTGCGCGCGATGATTTTGCGCCGCCGGCCCGGGTACAGCCTGGAAGCGCCGTTCTATCAAAGCAAAGAGGTACTCGATCTCGATCTGCAGGCGATTTTCGGCCGCCACTGGATTTACGCTGGCGTCGAACCCGACATTCCCGAACCGGGCGATTACTTCACCGTGCAGATGGGGCGCACTTCTGTTGTGGTCGTCCGCGACGATGACATGTCAATCAGCGCCTTCCACAACGTCTGCCGACACCGCGGCGCGCAGTTGTGCGACGGCTTGAAGGGCAGCGTCGGCAACATCGTTTGTCCCTATCACCAGTGGACCTACGACCTCACCGGCAAACTTATACACAACGAACACATGGGCGAAAACTTCGACCGCAGCCAGTTCAGCCTCAAGAAAGTCCACGTCGGCAACTTGGCCGGCCTGTTGTTCATTTGCTTAGCGGACACCCCGCCGGCCGACTTCGAAGACATGCGCCGCGAGATGGAACCCTACATTCTCCCGCACCGGATCAAGGACTGTAAAGTTGCGTTCGAAGAAGACCTGATCGAGCACGGCAACTGGAAGTTCACGATGGAGAACAACCGGGAATGCTATCACTGCAAAGCCAACCACCCGGAACTCACCATCTCGCTCTATGAATTCGGGTTCGGCTACCAGCCGTCACCGGAAAACGCGAGCGACGTGCAGGCCTATAAGGACCTCACCAAAAAGGAACACGCCCGCTGGGAAGCCTGCGGACTGCCCTCGGTTGAGCGCGAGTTTTTAGATAGCCGCGCCACAGCCTATCGCACCGAGCGCTTGCCGCTCGACAAGGCCGGCGAAAGCCAAACCATGACCAGCAAGGTTGCGTGCCAAAAGCTGCTCGGCGATTTGACCCAACGCAATCTCGGCGGCTTGTCGTTCTGGACGCAACCGAATTCCTGGCACCACTTTATGTCCGATCACATCGTCACATTCAGCGTGTTCCCCATCGACGCCGAGCACACGCTCCTGCGCACCAAATGGCTGGTGCATAAGGATGCCGTCGAGGGCCGCGATTACGATCCGAAAGATCTCAGCGCCGTCTGGCACGCGACCAACAAGCAAGACGGCGCGCTGGTGGAACGCACACACATCGGCTCTCAGAGCGCCGCCTACCAGCCCGGTCCCTACTCGCCCTACACCGAGGAACTCGTGGAAAAGTTCATGTCCTGGTATTTCAAGCGCCTGCGCGCGGAGACGGGATTGGGCGCGGGCGCTAACGTCAGCTCCATGGCCGCGAGCGGTTGAGGGGTTATGAGCGAGAATGGCACGACGGGCAGGCTTAGGCCGTATCTCTGGGATGCGCTGCCACCCAAATGGGACGCAGACAGCGACGACACGCTGGTGTGCTGCCAGGTGCGGGCAGAAACGCTCGACGTTAAAAGTTTCTTGTTCCGCACGCGCGCGCCCAAGCTGTTCCGCTTCCGGCCCGGCCAATTCCTAACTCTAGAATTGGAGATCGGCGGCGAGGCGATCAACCGCTGCTATACGATCTCGTCGTCGCCAGCGCGGCCCGACACACTGTCCATCACCGTGAAGCGCCACCCGGGTGGCATCGTCTCGAACTGGTTGCATGACACCCTCAAGCCAGGGACGGAGATCAAAGCTCTCGGGCCGGCTGGCGAGTTCAGCTGCACGCTGCATCCAGCCCAAAAGTATCTGTTCCTGTCGGGTGGCTCCGGCATCACACCGCTGATGTCGATGGCGCGCGCGCATTATGATCTCGGCGAAGACCACGACATCGTCTTCGTGCACAGCGCACGATCCCCGCGCGACGTCATTTTCCGCCAAGAGCTGGCGGCGATGGTGCACGGCCTGCCGCACTTCCGCACGGCGTTCGTGTGCGAGACAACAGACAGTGAGCCGGACTTTACCGAGCACACCGGATATCTGACCCTGCCGATGCTGCGTGCTATCACGCGCGACTTCGCCCAGCGCGAAATATTCTGCTGTGGCCCCGCACCGTACATGGCCGCTGTGCGCGCGCTGTTGCAGGGCATTGGCTTTGACATGAAGCACTATCACGAGGAGAGCTTCTCGTTCGGCGAACTGAGCCCGACGGTTACTGTATCCGCAGCACCGCCAGCCATGACAGCCGCAGCCGAAGGCGGCTTCAAAATCGAGTTCACGAAATCCGGCCAGACGATCGTCTGCGGACCGGATCAATTTATTCTCGAAGCAGCCAAGGCCGCGGGCATGCGCCTGCCGTTCTCCTGTGCACAGGGTCTATGCGGGACCTGTAAATCCAAGAAGCTGTCCGGCGACGTTGCCATGACCCACCAAGGCGGCATCCGCAAACGCGAGATCGACGCCGGCATGATCCTGCCGTGCTGCTCCAAGCCGCTGAGCGATGTGGTGTTGGAGAAGTAGGCACCAGTGCCCACGCGTCGCCTCCGCTCCGCTCTTCCAATTTCCCGTCATGGCCGCGTCGCGGCGCGATGCGAGCGGCGCGAGCACAGGCGGCCACCCACGACAGGGGGCAGGCGAAAATGATAAAGTTCGCTTGCTCGGTCCAACATCCGTGCCGCTGTTGGCTTGACGTGGGCGGCCGCCTGTGCGGCCGTGACGGGAAAGTGGCTGACTTCAGCGCACGCAATCAGGTCATGTCCCCGTCAACACGATCACCGTCTCAAAATCGCCTGCAGCAGATTGCGCACACCGATGGCGCCGACCAGCCTGTCTTGGTCGTCGAACAGCCCAACAGGCGCCACGCCCGATTTATGCATGGCGAGGATCACGGTCTTGAGGCTCGTGCCCGGCCGCGCCCAGTAGACGGGGCTCGTACCGGCCGGAATTGGGTTCTCGACGTCGCTGCAGGAGACCCACTCTGCCTTTTTTCCGTTGCTCTCGGCTTCACAGACCTTTCCATCCGGATCGACCTTGAACCGCGTCGTTTTGCGCAAATCGAGCCACACCCATCCGTCGCCCGCCGGTTCCAGATCGCGCACGTCGCGCATCACGTTCCATGCCGTCAACACCGACAAGGGATTCACGTTGGCAATGAAGTCGCGCACGTAGTCGTTGGCCGGCCGCAACACGATGTCTTCCGGAATGCCGGACTGCACAATGCGGCCGCCTTCCATAATCGTAATGCGGTTGCCGATCTTGAGCGCTTCTTCGAGATCATGGCTCACGAACACGATGGTCTTCTGGATTGTCTTCTGCAGCTGCAACAGCTCATCTTGCAGCTTGGTGCGGATCAGCGGATCAAGCGCCGAGAACGGTTCGTCCATCAGCAAAATTGGCGCGTCCGTTGCAAACGCACGGGCGAGGCCCACCCGCTGCTGCATGCCGCCCGATAGCTCGTGGACATACTTGTTGGCCCAGGTATCGAGGCCGACCAGCTTCAATTGCCGGTCAACCCGTTCGTCGTACTCGGCTCCCTTGACGCCCGACAGCTCAAGCCCGAGCCCCGCGTTCTCGCGCACCGTGCGCCACGGCAGCAGCGCGAACTGCTGGAACACCATCGCCACTTGCTTCTGGCGGATCTTGCGCAGCGTGTCCGCGTCGCACGAGGCGACGTCGACCATGCGGTCGCCGTCCTTCACCAGAACTTGCCCACGCGCCACCTTGTTGAGGCCGTTGACCGCGCGCAGAAGCGTGGACTTGCCGGACCCCGACAGGCCCATCAGCACTGAAATTTCGCCTTCCTGCACGGTGAGATTGGCACCGGCCGCACCCAGTACAGCGCCCGACTTGGCCAGGATCTCGGCCCGTGTCGCGCCGCCATCGACGAGCTTCAGCGCGGCTGGGATATCTTTGCCAAAGATGATGTCGACGTTCTTGAAATCAACCGCGATGCTCATTTCTTAGCCCCCGTTCTGACGGCCAGGGCACGATCCAGAATGATGGCGAGAACAACGAGCGACAGCCCCGCTTCAATCCCGAGCGGGATATTGCGCCGGGCAAGCGCCGCGTTAACGGGATTGCCGAGGCTCGGCGCACCGATCAGCGTGGCGAACACGACCATCGACAAAGACAGCATGATGCATTGCGTGAGACCCGCCATGATTGACGGCATGGCGGCAGGCAATTCCACCTTCCACAATTGCTGAGCTTTCGTGGCACCGAAACTTTCGCCGGCTTCCAGCATCGGCTTGGGGATCGAGGTCAACCCCAGATAGGTCATGCGCACGGGCGCAGGCATCGCGAAAATGATCGTGACAATGAGCGCGGGAGCCGCACCCAGGCCGAACAAGATCAAAATTGGGATCAGGTAGACGAACGTTGGCATGGTCTGCATCAGGTCGAGGACCGGCTGCATCACTTTCCAAACGCGAGGGTTATGCGCGGCCCAAATGCCGAGAGGCACACCCATCGACATGGACAAAGCCGTGGCCGCCACCACCAGCACCAAGGTCTGGACGGTTTCTTTCCACAGACCCTGATTGAGGATGAACAGGAAGCCGAGCATTACACCGATCGCGAGCCACTTCGACCGCTGCAACCAATAGGCGAAGCCCGCCAATGCCGCGGCAAGAATGACCGGCGGTACCATCAGCAAAAGGTCGGTGGAGCTTTCGACTGCAAAGTTGAGGCTGGTCTTGATCGCGTCGAACAGCCACTGAAAGTAAGTGATAATGAAATCAATGAGGGCTTTGCCCCACTGGCCGACGGGAATTTTCCATTCCGTCAGCAACTTTGAAATGGGATCCATCGTGCCCTCCCCAGGGACGAGGCACTGTCCGGAGCGGACCGGCCGCTTCTGACAACGGCCGGCCGGCTTCCAGGATCAATGCTGCAGATGACTATTTGGCAAGGGCTGCCTTCACTGCTGATGCTGCGTCGCCACCATCAATAGTGGTCACGCCCGCAAGCCACGGCGTCACAGCGTCCGGGTTGGCCTTCAACCACGCCAAGGCTGTTGCCTTAGGATCAGCGCCATCCTTCAGCACGGGTGCCATCATCGCGCCTTCCATGGCGAGAGTGAACTTGAGGTTGGTAAGCAGCTTGCCGACGTTCGGGCACTCTGTGGTGTAGCCCGCGCGAACGTTGGTGTGAACCGTTGCCGCGCCGAAGCCGGAATCGCCCATGCCATCGAGATAGTGGATCTTCATTTCACCCATCACCGGGTGCGGCGTCCAGCCGAGGAAAATGATCCACTTGTTGTCCTTGATGGCCTTCTCGGCTTCCGTCAACATGCCCGCTTCCGAGCTTTCGACGAGAGTGAAGCCTTCGAGTCCGTTTTCCTTTTTGGCAATCATTTCGCCAATGATGCGGTTGCCGTCGTTGCCCGCTTCAATGCCGTAAATCTTGCCGCCGAATTTATCTTTGTTGGCTGCGAGATCTTTCAAGCTCTTCACGCCAGCGTCGGCGACATACTGCGGAACGACGAGGCCGTAGCCCGCGTTCTCGAGATTGGTGGAGATCGTTTCAACCGACTTGTCGTCCGTGTAAGCCTTGATGTCGGCAGTCATGCTCGGCATCCAGTTGCCGAGGAACACGTCGATGTCTTTGCTCTTCATCGAAGCGTAAGTTACCGGAACGGCCAGACCGGCCTTAACGTCGGGCGTGTAACCCAAGGCTTCGAGAATAACCTGGGTTACGCCGGTCGTAACCTGAATGTCCGTCCAGCCCACGTCTGCAAAACGGACCTTCTTGCAGGTGGCCGGCTCGGCGGCCGTTGCAGCGGTGGCGAACAGCCCCAAAGCAACAATGGCCGGAATTATAGCGCGTTTCATGGCAACTCCTTCGGTTTGGAGGAACATTGGACGATCTCTTCCAACACCCGGCCTCATTGAAATGGGCTGGGCCGTTTTACTCCCTGTGGCGGTCACGGTGGGCCAAAACCCGGGCCGCGTCCTGATGACAGATCGAATAGTAACAGGCGCGACGCCGATTTATCAATTACGACATAATCTGGCTTTTTGGCGTCTGGCCTCGTGCGGCCGTGGTCAAGCCGCCGGGCCGCCCGGGCGGGCTCAAACGGCCGGACGCTTCGAGCCGCGCACGGATTTTCTGGTCTTAGCCGGTAACGGCGGCAGGAATGAAATGGCCTCTACCGGCGAATAGGGATTGCGCTCGCTGCGCGGCGTCCGGCCGTACAAAGAGCGATACGATTTGCTGAAGTGACAGGTCGATTGGAACCCGCACGACACCGCGATCTGCGTGATCGACATCTGGGTTTGCATCAGCAGTTCGCGCGCCCGGCGCAGCCGCAGCTTCAGGTAATACTTCGACGGCGTCGTTTCCAAACTCTCGTGGAACATGCGCTGCACCTGGCGCAACGACAGCCCGGCGGATTTCGCCAGTTCGACCGCGGACAGGGGTTCTTCGACGTTGGCTTCCATCAGGGCCGCGACATCGACCAAGGCGCGGTGGTTAAAGCCAAGCCTGGCCGCCAGCGGAATATGCTGCCGGTCGTGGCTGTCGCGCACGCGATCCATGATGAATTGGTTCGAAATTTCCGCGACCAGCGTCTTGCCGAAGTGCTGGCGGACCAGTGCCAGCATCATATCGATGGGTGCTACGCCGCCCGTGCAGGTGATGCGATCGCGATCAATCACGAACAGCTCTTCAAGAAACGTCACGCGCGCATACGTTTCCTGCAAGCTCGCCATGTTTTCCCAGTGAATCGTGCACTTGTAGCCATCAAGAAGCCCCGACTTCACCAGCGCGTAGGTGCCTGTGCACAGCCCACCAAGCACCGCGCCATCGCGCGCCATCCGGCGCAGCAACGTGATGACTTTGTCGTCCACGAATTTGGTGACGCCTGTGCCACCGCAGACGAACACCATATCGAAAGGGCCCGACTTGTCGTACGTAGTGACTTGCAGCGGTGCCAAGCCGTTGCTGGCGGCGACCGGCTGGCCGTCGGTTGTGATCACCGACCAGGAATACTTCGATTTGCCACTGAGGTGATTGGCCATCCGCAGCACTTCCACAGCGCTGGCGAACGCGATCATCGTAAATTCGTTGAGGATCAGAAACCCGACCCGGCACACCGAACCGATCTCTTTAGCCACGAGGCACCTTGATGCAAGCACAGAGGCGGCCAAGCTTGCCACCACCTACAAACTAGATGTTGCCACAAATGTCGCAAATTCTCAAGTCGTGTCGCGTGACGACGGCGCAAATTTTCAGATGCATCGAGGCGTGCGCAAGGGCACGCCTCATGTGCCTTACAAGATTTTACATTTTGTGAAGGCGACGCTGCTTTGAGTGACACGGGCAGCTCTGATTGTGTGCATCGAGAACTTAGAAAGTCAAAATGCGATAGCCGTCGTCGAGATATTTCGACAAATCGATGATGCCAGAGGTGCCCGGCATAACCTTCTCGTGGATCATAGTGAAGCCTGCGCCCTTCACGTCCTCTGTGGCTCCAAACACATCAGCGCAGCCGCCGCATACACCGACGACCGTGTCCTTCACTGCATTGTAAAGAGCATGCGCCGGGTGGCCGGGCTTGACGACCTCGCTGGCCCAACGGACGCCGGCTCCTTGAAATATAAGAACGACGTCCTGCTTTTTTTCTTTTAGCTCGTAGGCGACGAACAGACCGTTGAACAGGCGGCCGAGCGCCTCGTCGGACCCGGATTTTGGATCAGAAAAGATGACAATCGCGGTTTTAGACATCGCGTGGTTCCTTCTAGAGCCTTGACTATTACCGAACGTTCGGTATATTACCAATACGGCTGCGCAGCATATGTGTCAATATATATTATACCGGTCGTTCGGTTATTTTTGACCAGAGGGATCAGCGAATGGGGCGAAAAGCATCGATTGAGGATGCAGAGTTGATGTCGCGTCTAAGCCGCGTCTTCCGTGACGTCGGCTTTGAAGGCGCGACGCTAATGATGCTGGCCGAAGCTACAGGATTGAAGAAGGCGAGCCTGTATCACCGCTTTCCGGAAGGCAAAGAGCAGATGGCGCGCGAGGTTCTCGAAAGCGCAGGCGCATGGCTTGAAGAAAACATTCTTGCACCGCTGAAAGGTGACGGCACGCCCGCCGACCGGATCGGTAGTATGGTCAAGAGACTCGATGAATTCTATTCCGGCGGCCGCCAAGCTTGCCTCCTGAACATGCTGTCATCAGCACACATCGCCGAAGGACCATTCACACATCTGATCAAACAGGTGTTCGAGGCCTGGATCAGCGCCGTTTCGTCCGTCCTCATAGATGCTGGCATCGACAAGAAGGCGGCGCGTTTTCGGGCGGAGCGGGCAATGATGCTGCTGCAGGGCAGCTTGGTCTTCTCACGCGGCATGGGGACGACGCGGCCGTTTCGCGAATTTTTGAAGTCTCTTCCGGACGACTTGCTCGCCCCGGACAGATAAATTCCGCCCCCTGCACGACCAGGCTCAGCTCAGCAAACAGGAATGACCTCATGGAAACGAAACCGCCCGTCCCGCCGTTTACGCTTGAGTCGGCGATCCAAAAAGTGCGGATGGCTGAAAATGGCTGGAATCTGCGCGAACCCGAACGCGTCGCACTGGCCTACACGGCCGATAGCCAATGGCGCAATCGCAGCGAATTCCCAACAGGTCGTGACGAGATCGTTGCCTTTCTTAAACGTAAATGGGCGCGCGAACTCGACTACCGTTTGATCAAGGAAATCTGGGCTTTCACAGACAATCGCATCGCCGTCCGGTTTGCCTACGAGTGGCACGAGGTGGGCGGCCAATGGTTCAGGTCATACGGCAACGAAAACTGGGAGTTCAGCGCCGCCGGGCTGATGCAGCGCCGCTTCGCCAGTATCAATGATCTCGCGATAGCTGAGAGTGAGCGCAAGTACCACTGGCCGCAGGGCGTGCGTCCCGATGATCATCCGGGACTAGCGGAACTCGGACTGTAATGTAGTCAAACGAAAGGACACCGCGTGGGACACAAATTCGCCGACATCGCTTTCACGCCGAACGTCAAGGCCGCACAAGAGGCCAACGGTAGCCGCGGCGCCTATACCCGCATGGAACAGGGCGACGAACACCACAACATCTTCGGACCGAACGAAACTGCTTTTATCGCAGCGCGAGACAGTTTTTACATGGCGACGGTCAGTGAGACCGGCTGGCCCTACGTTCAACATCGCGGTGGTCCCGTAGGATTCATGCGCGTGCTGGATGAGAAGACCATTGGCGTTGCCGATTTCAGTGGCAATCGCCAATACGTCAGCGTCGGCAACTTGAAGGGCGATGACCGGGTGTCGCTGTTCTTGATGGATTACCCCAACCGGACCCGGTTGAAAATTCTCGGCCGTTTGCGGATCGTCGGCCATGACGAACCCGATATTCTGGAGCAATTGGAGCCCGCTGATTACAAGGCGCGGATCGAGCGCGGCTTTCTGATCACGATTGAAGCCTTCGATTGGAACTGCCCGCAGCACATCACGCCGCGATTTACACTTGCAGAAATTGAGGCGGGCAAGGCGCGGGCGAAACTATCGCTTTAATCAATCCGACGGCCTCTTGAACTCGTGCTGCAGAGATCTGCGGTTCGTGCAAAAGACCTCGGATTCCAAATTGGCTGGATCTCCCAGGCGCCTTTTCACACTTGTAACAGGACGCAACCGTCGCCTTGGCGAGAATGACTCGATATCATCATGCTCACTCCTGACCCATCCCAGCATTGTTCTTTATGTGTTCCTTCGACGGACCGTCCTGAGGCATCGGCGGACACGTCCAGACCGCCCGGTGGCGTCGTGGCGGACATGTCTGGCCTTACCTCGTATTCCTGTTGCGTTGTTTCCCAAACCCGCTGCTCCGCGTGGTTCTGCCAACCAGAGCTGTCGCGGACAGTTTCGTTTATGTCGCTTCTGCGCGCGCCTCAATAGACTGAACGGCGTCTATGGAAGGCAAGGACTTCAGCCTTGCCTAGCCTGAGGACTTTCAAACCTCAAACCGGGACGACCCCTGACGTGGCCAACTTCGCGAACTACATCAACGGCCGTTTCGCTCCATCCGCAACCACGCCGGTTCTGGACAATATCAATCCAGCGACGGGCGAACTGATTGCGCACGTCGAAATTGCGCTTGAACCGCAGGTCGAAGCCGCAATCACATCGGCCCGAGAGGGGTTCGCTCACTGGTCGCGCATGTCCGGCGCTGAACGCGGCCGCATTCTCAACAAAGCCGCGCACTTGCTGCGCGCACGCAACCGCGAACTGGCCGAGTTGGAAGTCCGCGACACGGGCAAGCCGATCCAGGAAGCCGAAGTGGTCGATGTCGCCAGTGGAGCCGACTGCCTGGAATACTTTGCCGGCGTTGCCGGTTCCCTGCGCGGCGAACAGATCGCGCTCAACAACGCCTTTGTTTACACGCGCCGCGAACCGCTCGGCGTGTGCGTCGGCATTGGCTCTTGGAACTATCCCCTCCAGATCGCCTGTTGGAAAGCGGCGCCCGCTCTGGCCTGCGGCAACGCCATGATCTTCAAGACGGCTGAGATGACCCCCACAACGCCAGCCAAACTGGCCGAAATCTTGACAGAAGCGGGCCTGCCAGACGGCGTGTTCAACGTGCTCCACGGCGACGCCCGCACAGGCACACTGCTCACAACCGATCCGCGCGTCGCCAAGGTCTCGCTCACGGGATCGATCGGCACGGGTAAGAAGATCTTAGCTGCGGCTGCCGCCACCTTGAAGCGCACCACGATGGAGCTGAGTGGCAAGTCTGCCCTGATCGTCTTCGCCGACGCGGATTTGCATCAGGCCGTTTCGGCGGCGATGCTCGGCAACTTTTATACTCAGGGCGAAATTTGTACGAATTGCACCCGCGTCTATGTACACCGCGATCTCCACGACCGCTTCATTGACCTTCTCGTCGCGCGCACCAAAAAGCTCAAGATCGGCGACCCGATGAAGGCGGACACGCAAGTCGGCGCGCTGATTTCGCGGCTGCACATGGACCGGGTGTTATCGTATGTGGAAGCCGGCAAGGCCGACGGTGCCAAACTCGTCTACGGTGGCAACCGGGTCGACGCCGCGCCGCTGGATCGCGGCAACTTCGTTGAGCCCGCCATCTTCACCGGCTGCACGGATGACATGAAGATTGTGCGCGAAGAAATCTTCGGGCCCGTCATGTCGGTCCTGACCTTCGACACCGAGAACGAAGCCGTCACGCGCGCTAACGCCACAAAGTTCGGCCTCGCCGCTGGCGTGTTCACAAAAGATCTGGCGCGTGCCCACCGCGTCGCCGCCCGGCTTGAAGCTGGCATCTGCTGGATCAATAACTACAACATCACACCCGTCGAAATGCCATTCGGCGGCATGAAGGAGTCTGGTCTTGGCCACGAGAACGGCCAGGCCGCCATCGAACACTACACTCAGCTCAAAAGCGTCTACGTTGAACTTGGTGACGTTGCCTGCCCTTACGAATAGCTAAACCGCTCACCCTAACCCTCTCCCTATGGGAGAGGGAATGCCACTGGAGCAAGTGTCGCTAAATCGCGCCAAATGCCACGAACGGATTCCCTCTCCCATAGGGAGAGGGTTAGGGTGAGGGGGTTACGATGCAAACGATTTTGGCAACCGGTCACACACAATGAGCGCCATCACAGAGTACGACTACATCATCGCCGGGGCCGGATCGGCGGGCTGCGTATTGGCCAACCGGCTGACTGAAGACGATGGTGTGCGCGTTCTCATTTTGGAAGCCGGGCCGCAGGATCACAGCATCTTTATTCATATGCCGTCGGCATTCGCCTATCCGATGGCTGGCACCAAGTACAACTGGCACTACGAAACCGAACCCGAACCCTTCCTCAACAATCGCACCATGCACTGCCCGCGCGGACGTGTCGTTGGCGGGTCGTCATCAATCAACGGCATGTGCCACATCCGCGGCCACGCCTTCGACTACGACGGCTGGGCCAAACGGCCGGGTCTCGAAAACTGGACCTACTTCCACTGCCTGCCCTACTTCAAAAAATCCGAAACGCGGCTCAAGGGTGGCGACGCCTATCGCGGAAGCGACGGGCCTATTCATGCCACCACCGGGTCCTGCACCAACCCGCTCTACCGGACGTTCATCGAGGCTGGCCGCCAGGCTGGCTATCCGGTGACGGAAGATATGAACGGCTACCAGCAGGAAGGCGTGGGCGTGATGGACATGACCATCAAAGACGGCCGCCGCTGCAGCACTGCGCGCGTTTACTTGAGGCCCGCCCAGCAGCGCGGCGGCGTTCAGGTTTTGGCCCGCACACTCGTCACGCGCGTTGTCTTCGAAGGCCGCCGCGCTGTTGGCGTCGAGTACGTCCAGGGTGGAAACAAACAGACAGCGCGCGCCAGCCGCGAAGTGATCATCAGCGGCGGCGCGATCAATTCCCCTCAAATACTGATGCTGTCGGGCATCGGCAACGCCAGCGACCTGCAGAAGCTCAACATCCCGGTCGTTCAGCATGTGCCCGGCGTTGGCGAGAACCTGCAGGACCACATCGAAGCCTACGTGCAGTTCGCCTGCAAGAAGCCGGTGACGCTGTACAGCGCCACCAACCCGCTGGCCAAACTCAAGATCGGCGTGCAGTGGATCTTAACCCGGTCCGGCCTCGGCGCCACCAACCACTTTGAAGCTGGCGGTTTCATCCGCAGCGAAGCTGGCGTCGTCCATCCCGATTTGCAGTATCACTTCCTGCCGATGGCGGTCAGCTACGATGGCACGTCCGCTGCCAAGGGACATGGCTATCAATGCCACATCGGCCCCATGCGCCCAACCAGCCGCGGCAACATCAAACTCAAATCATCCGATCCGCGCCAGCATCCGCGTGTGATCTTCAACTACATGCAGACCGAGCAAGACCGCCGCGAGATGCGCTTCGGCATCAAGCACACGCGCGAAATTCTGAACCAAAAAGCCTTTGACCCCTATAACGACGGCGAATTGGCCCCCGGCCCCAGCGCAACCAGCGATGACGCCATTGATGCCTTCGTCCGCGCCAAAGCCGAAAGCGCCTATCATCCCTCGTGCACGTGCCGCATGGGAACTGATGACATGGCCGTGGTCGACGGCAGTGCGCGCGTGCACGGCGTTGACGGATTGCGCGTCGTCGATGCCTCGATCATGCCCGACGTCGTCAGCGGCAATCTCAACATGCCGACGATCATGATGGCCGAAAAGCTGGCGGATACAATTCGGGGGCGGCCCGCATTGCCTGCCGATCCCGTGCCCGTATGGACCCATCCGAACTACGCAACGCAGCAGCGGTAACGCGTTGTGGGGTCAGGCACCTGTTGGGGTGCCTGACCCCATATTGCCCGGCCCCACATCGCTAAGTCTTCGCCACCGGATCGAGGAACAACTCGCTGGTGTAGTACCGCTCGGCGCACGACGGCGAGAATGTGACGATCGTCTTGCCCGCCATGTTCTCACGCGTCGCAACCGAAATCGACGCCGCCAGATTAGCCCCCGTCGAAATACCGCCTGGGATGCCTTCGACCTTAGCCGCCAATCGCGAAACTTCGAACGCCTGTTCGTTCGACACCGTCACAATCTCGTCAATCAGCGAGGTATCGAGCACGCCCGGCACAAAGCCCGCGCCAATGCCCTGAATTTTGTGCGGTCCGCGATTGCCGCCCGACAGAACAGCACTGCCCGCCGGTTCCACTGCGATAATCTTCAAACTTGGGTTCTTCGCCTTCAGATAGCGTCCGCAGCCCGTTAACGTGCCGCCGGTGCCGACGCCAACAACGAGCGCATCGATCTTGCCGCCCGTGTCGTTCCAAATCTCCTCCGCGGTTGTGCGCTCGTGCACGGCCGGGTTGGCGGGGTTCTCAAACTGGCTCGGCTGAACCGCGCCCGCCATCGTCGCGATCAAATCATTAGCTTTCGCGATCGCAGCCGGCATCCCGCCTGCCGCTGGCGTCAACACAAGCTCAGCGCCGAGATGGACGAGAATTTTCCGCCGCTCGATCGACATCGATTCCGGCATCACCAAAATCAACTTATAGCCGCGCGCCGCTGCGACGAACGCGAGCCCGATGCCGGTGTTCCCCGATGTCGGCTCGATTAGCACGCTTTTGCCCGGCGTGATTTTGCCCTGCGCTTCCAGCACGTCGATCATCGACACGCCGATGCGGTCCTTCACGCTCGACAGCGGATTGAAGAACTCGAGCTTCATCAAGATGTCGGCGCGAGCCCCCGCCTGCTTGGCGATTTTCGACAACCGCACTAGGGGCGTGTGGCCGATGGTTTCGGTAATGTCGTTATAGATCCGTCCGCGGCCCCATGTTTTGGTGGCCTTCAGGGTCTTGATCTCGGGCACGTCGGTCATGTCTCAAGCTGCCTTCTGGTCGGGCGGACTGCCGCCGGAATAACGAAGATTTTGGAATACCATTCCCCCGTGGGCCCATGCAATCAGACCACCTGGGAAATTTTCTACTGCGTCAGGCGGCCTTACGGCTCGAAACGGTCACCGGTCTCAGGTTTTCTTGCCTGGCTTGTGCGCGCCCCGCCTCGCCACGGGTATGGTCTTCTTAATTTTCGGCGCAGCCTTGGATTTTGCGGCCGGTGGCGCTTTACCCGTCGACCCAAACCCGCCTGCCCCGCGCTCCGTGCTGCTGAGTTTGGTTGCAGCAACAAGGGCCACTTGCGTGCACGGCGATACGATCAGCTGTGCGATGCGCTCGCCGCGCCGGATTTCGAACGGCTTGGTTCCCAAGTTAATCAGAATGATTTTCACTTCGCCGCGGTAATCGCTGTCGATGGTGCCAGGGCTATTGAGAACCGTCACGCCGTGCTTGGCCGCCAGCCCGGAGCGCGGACGCACCTGCGCTTCCATTCCGCGCGGCAGTTCGAATTTGAGCCCCGTCGGAACCATCTCATGGTGACCTGGGTCAAGGATCAGCGGCTGATCTGGATCGACGGCTGCTTGCAGATCGAGGCCAGCAGCGCCCGCCGTTTGATAAGTGGGCAGAGCCAATCCATGCGCATGCGGCATCTGTTCGACACGCACGGCAGTTCGTTTTACTTTTTTGACTTTGCGCATCACGTCTCGATCTGATGTTCGGCGAGGAAGGCTGCGGCCTGTACCATCAGGCGTTCCGCGACCTTCTGTTTGGGTAACTCCGGCCAGCTCTCCGCACCTGATGCCGTGATCAGATGCACGGCGTTGCGGTCGCCGCCGAACGTGCCGGTCGATGGCGAAACGTCATTGGCGACAATCCAGTCGGCACCCTTGGCGTTGCGCTTCGCCGTAGCGGTCTCGACCACTTTGTCGGTTTCAGCCGCAAAGCCGATCACGAGGGCCGGACGCTGAGCATTGCGAGCCGCTATCGTTTCCAGAATGTCCGGATTTTCCGTCAACGCCAACGTAGGCGCCTCCGCCTTTGCGGATTTCTTGAGCTTGCCAGGAGCGGCCGTCGCTACCCGCCAATCAGCCACGGCAGCGGCAAAAATTGCGATGTCTGCCGGAAGTGCGGCCTGCACAGCCGACAGCATTTCAGCCGCCGTTTCGACGGCCACGGCCGTCACCCCAACGGGCGGCGAGAGCGCTACGGGCCCAGTTACCAAAGTCACGCGCGCACCCATCTTCTGAGCTGCTGCTGCGATGGCATGCCCTTGCTTACCCGATGACCGGTTGGCGATGTACCGCACGGGATCGATCGGCTCATGCGTCGGACCACTGGTGACGAGCACATGACGTCCCGATAGCGGTAGGCTCTTTCCAGCCAACGCCACCGGACCCGCAAGCAACCGCTCAACTTCGTCTGCAATCTCTAAGGGCTCAGGCAAGCGCCCGACGCCCGCTTCACCGCTTTCCGCCATGTCACCTGCGTTCGGCCCGAGAAAATGTACTCCATCACTCGACAATTGCCGCGCATTTCGTTGCGTCGCTGGATGCGACCACATCCGCGGGTTCATCGCAGGAACAACAAGCACCGGCTTATCGGTCGCCAAGAGAACTGCGGTCGCGAGATCATTCGCGTGCCCGCCCGCCATCTTGGCGAGCAGATCAGCCGTCGCGGGCGCCACGATGATCAAGTCTGCATCGCGCGACAGCCGGATGTGGCCGATCTCGCGTTCATCATCGAGATCGAACAGATCCGTGAACACGCGATCGTTGGTGAGTGCGGCGACGGACAGTGGTGTCACAAACTCTTGCGCCGCCTTGGTCAGCACGGCGCGCACCCCAAAGCCGCGCTCGCGCAGGCGGCGTATGAGATCCAGGCACTTGTAGGCGGCAATACCACCGCCGATGATCAGAACAATACGCTTCGGCAAGGGACGATCCGGAAAGATAACCTCGGCTTTCCCGTAACCTAGCATAGGTCCGGCAGGGCATGTGTTAAGCGGTCGCAATGTGCCTAAATGATGCTCAATGCTTGGGCTAAAAGGGAAATTGGTCAATCGGAGGCGGACGCTACATTGGTTCAGTTGAGAACCCCCATGGTCCTCGCGGCCCTGCTAGGCGCCCTTCTCCTGCTGGTGCCGGGACTGCCCGCACGCGCAGATGCCCTGACCGATTGCATGAGCGACGATAATTCGCGCCGCATCGAGGGCTGCACCGCACTGCTCAACGATGACGGCCTATCGAATCGCGACCGCAGCCTTGCGCACGCCATGCGCGCGCTCGCTTTCTCCCTCCAAGGCCAGTACCAGCAAGCTCTGCCCGACTACAGCCGCGCCATTGAACTCGATCCGGGCTCCGCTATTGCACTCAACAACCGCGCTTGGGTCCGATTCCGCATGAAGGACTTTACTGCAGGCCTCGCCGATGTCGAACGGGCGCTGTCCCTCGACCCGTCCAGCACGCATGCCCTCGACACGCGCGCCCACCTGCGCCACAGCCTCGGCGATGCCAGCGGCGCAATCGCTGATTTTGAGCAGGCGATGCGGCTTGGCGGCGAGCGGATCGTGAAGCTCTATCAGTGCGGCCTTCACGCACAGGGTCTTTACGCTGGCCTTGTCCATGGCATCTATACGCCGGACACGCGCACGGCTTTGCGGGCCTGCGTTAGCCGCCGCGACTGCGATCCGCTGCCACCAGATGAAGAGTGCCGCAACGCCACGTCCTGAGATCAGCGCGCCAACGCGCGCGATGAGGAGTTCAATACAATGACGCTTCGTTTGCTTATCGTTGCGGTCACATCTGCTGTGATATCCGCTGCCGCCACGACACTCGGAACCATGGATGTTGCGACGGCACATGAGTACGAGGCCGGCGGAATTACGGTCGCCCACCCCTGGGCGCGGGCCACACCGGGCGGCACAACCACCGGCGCGGCGTACTTTGAAATCAAAGCCGCCGATGGTAGAGCCGATACACTCGTCTCGGCCTCTTCGCCATTGGCCGGCCGCGTTGAAGTCCATACCCACACACAAGAAGATGGCGTGATGAAAATGCGCCGCCTTGACGCGTTGCCGATCGCGGCGGGTTCGTCGGTCGTGTTAGGACCAGCGGGCCATCACCTGATGCTGTTCGACTTGAAGCAGCCACTGAAAGAAGGCGATCTCATACCCGTGACGCTTGTGTTTGAGAAATCGGGCACCATCACCCTCGATGTCTCCGTGGAACGGGCCGGTGCCAAAGGCCCAAACGGCATGGACCACCAGCCGGGCCACGAGAAGGCCAGTGACGGCGCAGGCTCGGGCGCGGGCCACGAAGGCCACTAACGAACACCTCCGCCCACAGGCTATCGAGGCTTGCATCCGGAACGGCTGGTTTCACAGGCCGATTCGTCGCCAGCAGCGCGGCAGTCGTTACGCGCAGCCGCTTGACAGCATCGCGGCCCTCTCACATGTTGCCGCAGGCGTTGGACAGGGACTTCCAAACGCTGAAACAAAAGATGGTCCAAGTCTGGGGAGACGGGCCGGGGCAGGTGCGAAGTCGCGCCGCCCCGATCTCCCGGCTGAAAAGAGCGGCACAATATCACCGCACTGCATCCCGCGTTGCGCTGTCATCTTCGAAGCGCATCCGCGACGCGGCTTTCAATAGCGCGCTGATGGCCATACTTGCTAAGATGTGATTGAGCTTGTTTTGCCACACTGGCGAGACCCATGACACCAGCAGCACCCCACGACGATCCACGCACCATTCCTGCGGAGATGAATGCGGCCACAGTCGCCGAAATCGACGCGCGTTTAGCCGGCGTCGAGCGCGATCACGGCGTGCGCATCGCGTTTGCGATCGAAAGCGGCAGCCGCGCGTGGGGGTTTCCCTCCCCCGACAGCGACTACGATTGCCGGTTCGTCTATGTCCGCGCTGGCGACGACTACATGGCACTCTACCCCCAGCGTGATTTGATCGAGACGCCGATGACCGGCGAGCTTGACGTCAACGGCTGGGATCTCGCCAAAGCCATCAAGCTGCTGGTCAGTGGCAATGCTGTCATCGTCGAATGGCTGACGTCGCCGATCGTGTATCAGGCGTTGCCGGGCTTCCGGCGGGCATGTCTCGATTTTGCAGGCGATGTGGGTGAGCGGCGCGCGTTCGCCATGCATTATCTGCATTTGGGCCGCCGCCAGTTGCCGCTCATCACCGAGGACCCGCTGGCTACTCCCCTCAAGAAGATCTTCTACGTACTGCGGCCGGCTCTGGCGCTACGTTGGCTGCGGCTGCATCAGCAGGCTGTGATTGCACCCATGCGGTTTCAGACGTTGTGTTCGGAAGCGAATTTGCCGCTGGCCCTGGCTCGCGAGATTAACGGCTTGCTCGCCATGAAAGCGGTGACGCGTGAACTGGGGTTGGGCCCTGTCCCGGCCGCCATTCTCGCGATCATCTTGCAAGAACTCGAACGGGCGGAGGCCGATCATCCCGCGGCACACAGTGAGCGGGGCGGGACGCACACGCGTGCTGAAGAGTTTTTCCGGCTGATGGTCCGGCGTTGCGAAGTTTGATGTCTTTTCGCAACCTGACCTGCGGAACGTGACGTGTTCCGTCTGGAACTGCCGCCGCTTGCACCTCCTGGCATCGTGCATTCAACACCACAGCGGCATCGGCCGTTGCTTCCGTTGCAAACCAGAGGCTGCCCGTCATGTGCATTCCGACCCGGATCCAGGTGCGCCGCGCAACGACGGCCGATGCGACGGCCATCGATACCTTGCAGACCCGCGCGCTGCGCGCCCAAAGCAGCCATGACAATGCTCCGGACCTGGACGCTTACATTGAGCAAACAGACCTGCTCGACCCGATCGCGGTCGCCGGCGGCCATTACTTTGTCGCCGACTTCGGCGGTTGCATCTTGGCCTGTGGTGGCTGGACAGCTTATGACGCGGTCAACACGGCACTGATGCTCGGAGTTTTCGTGGATGATGCTTTTGCCGCCGCGGGGCTCGGAACTCGCATTCTCCGCGCCATTGAGGACGATATCGCGGCCCATGGACTGGCCACCATTCGCGCGAAATCAACCTACACCGGCATGCCTTTCTATCAACGAATGGGCTACCGGCCATCCGGTCTGGTCTCCGACCGGCTGCCGTCCGGCCTTGAGATCCACGGGGTCGAGCTGCGCAAAAGCCTCTAGTCCCACGCCCAGCACGCGGGCAGCTGTCTCATGCTTAGGCCACTCCAGCCTTACGGGCTGCCAGCAGTCCCAGATAGTGCTGCACGACGGCTGCCCCGGCGATGGACGTAATGTCGGCGTGGTCATAAGCCGGCGCGACTTCCACAACGTCTGCCCCTACGATGTCGAGCGAACCAAGACGCCGCAGGATCATCAACGCCTCCCGGGAGGACAGCCCACCCGCAACCGGCGTGCCCGTTCCCGGCGCATAGGCCGGATCGAGACAGTCGATATCGAACGAGACGTAAGCGCGCGCATCGCCAACACGTTCGCGTATCCGCTGAACTATTCCGGCGACGCCGAGCGTTTCGATCTCCTCACCATGGATAATAGCGAGGCCGCAGTCGTCCGGGGCGTGGGTTCGAATTCCAACCTGGATTGAGCGCTCTGGCCGGATGATGCCAGCGCGCACGGCGCGCGCGACAAACGAGCCGTGATCGATGCGCGCGTCTTCGTCGAACCACGTGTCCTGATGCGCATCGAACTGCACCAATGCCATGGGGCCGTATTTGCGGGCGTGCGCCTGCAGCAACGGCCACGTGACATAGTGGTCGCCACCGATGGACAGCAGCGTTGTCCCGGCGTCGATCACCTCTTGCGCCTGCGCCTGGATCTGGAACGGCACATCAGAGTGGCGGCCGTAGTCGAGCGCACAGTCTCCGTAGTCAACAACCGCTAGAGTTTCGAAAGGATCGGCGCGGAACGGATACTGCGGATCACCTTCCAGAATGGATGACGCGCGCCGGACCCCCTGCGGCCCAAAACGGGCGCCGGGCCGGTTCGACACCGCCGCATCAAACGGGATGCCCCAGATCGCAACGTCGATCCCCTTGAGATTGCGGGAATAACGGCGGCGCATGAACGACAGCACGCCGCCGTACATCGGCTCGTGCGACCCGCCCATAATATCCTCGCCGAAGACAGCGTTGTCGGTCTCTTTGGGGCGCACAGGCGGGTTGGATTCCGGCGTCGAACTCATGGCGGCAATTTTCCAAACGTAGGAGTAACTTTAAACGAAGCGATTCGGGTGCAATCGCGAACAGATGCCTATCGTCACTTGCCGCCGGTCGTGAAGCGGGTCCAGATCCGATTCATAACGCGCAGAGATTTGTCATCGCGCGGCCGCGCCGAAAACAACTTAGCCATCGTTTCCTTCGACGGATAGATGTTGGCATCGCCTCGAATTTCTTCGTTGACGTGCTGCGTTGCCGATACGCTGGCATTTGGATACCAGAAGCTATTGGTGAATTTGGCGATGTTCTTGGGTGCCAGAAGAGCGTTGATCAGCGCATATGCACGATCTGGATTTGGTGCATCGGCTGGAATGGCCATCACATCGGCGAAAATCTCGGTGCCCTCTTTCGGAATCGCATACCGGACTTCGACTCCGGTCTTGTTCTCGGCGGCGCGGCCAGCGGCGATATAGGCATCGCCACTCCAGCCCAGCGCCAGGCAGATATCACCCTGGGCCATCTCGGCGATGATCGCGCCGGTCTTGAAATGGCGGATATGGGGGCGGATCGCCGCTAACAGCGCGGACGCCTTCTCCAGATCGTCTTCCTTCGTCGAAAACGGATCGAGACCCAGGTAGTTCAGCGCAACGGACATGATGCCTTCCGGCGAATCCGCAACCGCAATTCCGCAATCGGCAAACTTCGACACGATTTCTGGCTTGAAGATCATGTCCAGGCTATCGACCGGGGCGTCCTTTAGCCGGGCGGCGATTTTGGCGGGATCGTACATGACGCCCGTCGTGCCATAGGCATAGGGCACGCCATATTGATTGCCCGGATCTTCAACGGCGGCAAAGGCCATGATATCGGGATTGAGATCGGACCGTACCGTCAGCTTGGCCGGATCGAGTTTCTGCAGAGCACCCGCCTTGATAAACCTGCCAATCGAGGAGGCCGTCGGCAGCACGACGTCGTAACCTGTTTTGCCAACCAGTAGCTTTGTGGTCAGAAGTTCGGTCGATTCAAAGGTGTCGTAGACGACCTTGATCCCCGTTTCCTTCTCGAAGTCTGCAATCACCTCGGGCGACACGTAGTCGAACCAGAAGAAGATATTGACCTTCTTATCGTCTGTCGCAGCGGCGATTGGCATGCCGATCCCCACACACATCAGCACAGCGGAAGCGACTGCGGCAGTGATCCTTGGCCAGCGCATGGGGCACCTCTGAAATTTGCGGTTTCCGGTTGTCGTGCGGCCTTGAGAGTGGCGCTTGCATTGCTGGGCCGACAAACGGTATTTAGTCTTCGTTGACTTGCAGAAAACTCAACTGAAGACGGAGCCCGCGATGCCGCTGCCCTCGCTCAATGCGATCCGCGCCTTCGAGGCGGCTGCGCGGCTGTCGAGCTTCAAGCTCGCGGCAGAGGAGCTGAATCTAAGTCAATCCGCCATCAGCCGCCATATCCGATCGCTCGAAACCTCACTCGGCGTGGAACTTTTCGAACGTGAGTTCCGCCAAGTCAAGCTGACCGGCAAGGCCGTGTATTACGCCCGGCGCGTGTCGGAGGCCTTCAAGACACTTCACGACGCAACGGACGAAATCAGTGCTCGCGGGCCGGCCCAGCGACGGGGCACGGAACGTGTCTCGCTTTCCATCAACGTTACATTTATGAATCTCTGGCTCGCCGACCGCTTGCCGCGCTTCAGGGCCAGCTATCCCGGTTATGAACTCGAAATCGCCATCCACGATGATTCAGGACGCGGCGGCAATCCGCGCGCAGACCTGC
This sequence comes from Hyphomicrobium sp., assembly GCA_031413815.1. Lineage (GTDB taxonomy): Bacteria > Pseudomonadota > Alphaproteobacteria > Rhizobiales > Hyphomicrobiaceae > JAGVSR01. The sequence goes on from JANOFU010000095.1 coordinate 89,139, forward strand.
GCATCCTGTTCAGCGACGACCACGACGATGATCCCGCCCTGACCAAGCTCATCTCTCTCATCATCATTCCGGTTTGTGCGCCGTCCCTGACCAAAGGACCGAACGGCCTGCGCTCACCCAAACAATTGGCGCGGCACCGGCTGCTGCACGAGAACACCACGGCCTGGTGGGAGGAGTGGATTGAAGGTGAGGGCGTTAGCGGCGTCGACGCCAAACAAGGCGCGATCTTCCACGACCCTTCACTTGCCATCCGCGAAGCCGTCAACGGCGGTGGCGTCGCGTTGGCCGACAACATCATGGCCGAAGATCTGCTGGCTCGCGGCCAGCTGGTCACGCCGTTCCCGATCCGGCGCAGGATCGCGAGCTGTTACAGCCTCGCGATCGCGCGCAGCAAAGCATCGTCAATCCCCACGCGCCAGTTCCGGGACTGGCTGACCGCCGAGATTGAAAAGCACAAAAAGATTATGAGGATGGGTTAGATGCGATCGGACCGCAATCGGTGTCAGGCACCACTTAGAGGTGCATGACACCGTATTCGCGGGCTTTCCTGATGAGACCGCGTCCTCGCCACCGCGCGAAACCCCCGGCTTTCTCGTCCCGCGCCTTTGCTCACCGCCCCAGAATCGGGCCAGAGTTGCTGATCATCCGGCCTGGGGGTGGCGATCGTTGATTGCCGGTCCCATCTGTCCACTCGTGAATTGTGCCGCTTTGCCACTTGCGCGCTCTGGCCTCGTCAGCCAACCCTCGTTGCGAGATAAAAGGTCCGAGAACCACCAATGAAAATCAGCCGTCTCAGGCTTATGGGTTTCAAGTCGTTCGTCGAACCGACGGACCTCGTGATCGAGCCCGGCCTCACCGGCGTCGTCGGCCCGAACGGCTGCGGCAAGTCCAATCTTTTGGAAGCCATTCGCTGGGTGATGGGGGAGTCGTCCCACAAATCCATGCGCGCCGCCGCCATGGACGACGTCATTTTTTCCGGCACCAGCACACGGCCCGCCCGCAACACCGCCGAAGTCACACTGTTTCTCGACAACGCGGAGCGCAAAGCACCGGCCGAATTCAACGATCACGACGTCATCGAAATTACGCGCCGCATTGAGCGCGAAGCGGGCTCCGCCTACCGCATCAACGGCCGCGAAGCGCGCGCACGCGATATTAAAATCCTGTTCGAAGACGCCGCCACCGGCGCGCGCTCGCCCGCGCTTGTCCGCCAGGGCCAGATCTCGGAAATCGTCAACGCCAAGCCCGAACAACGCCGCCGCGTGTTGGAAGACGCCGCCGGTATCGCCGGATTGCATTCCCGCCGCCACGAAGCCGAACTTCGCTTGAAGGCCGCCGAAAACAACCTAGCCCGCCTGACCGACATTCTCGGCGCCCTCAACTCCCAGATTGAAAGCCTGAAGCGCCAGGCCCGTCAGGCGCGGCGCTACAAGGATCTTTCGGGCGACATCCGCAAGTCCGAAGCGCTGCTGTTCCATCTGTCGTGGGCCGACGCGCAGTCCCAGGTCGATGCCGAGGAGAAAGCGCTCACCGACGCCACGATGCGGTTAGGGATCGCCACCGAAGCCGAAGCCAAAGCGCTTCGCGAGGAGGCGAGCCTCGCCGAAGCTTTACCGCCGTTGCGCGAGGCGGAAGCCGCCAAGGGCGCGGCCGTCAGCCGGCTCAAGATCGAAAAGGAAACCTTCGAGAAAGAAGCCGAACGGGCCCGCCAACGCGCTGTCGAACTCGAAGCCCGCATCGAACAACTCGAACGCGACCGCGGCCGCGAATCCAATTTCATTGCCGAAGCCCGCGAAATCCTGACCCGCCTCAACAGCGAAGCCGATGCACTCGAGACGGCGGAAGACGGCGCGGAAGCCGCTGAGCAAACCGCGGGCGCCAAGCTGGAAACCGCCAACGCCGAGCTGACGGCGGCCGAAAAGCACCAAACCGAAATCACCAACCGGGCGACCGAGGTGATGGCCAAGCGGCGCAGTCTCGAAACGGCCGTCTCCGAACGCCAAGACGCCATTGCCAAGATCAAGCGGCAGATGGCGGCGCTGGAAACTCAGACCCGCGAAATCGCCGGCCGCGCCCCCGATGCCATGAAGCTCGCCGCAACGTCGGAACTGGGCCTGCGGCTCGCCGAAGAGTTGGCCACCATCGAAGCCGAAACCGTCGCCGCCGAGGAGGGCGTGCTGTCGTTTGCCGACGCTGCCAAAGCCCGCCGCGACGAAGCCGCCTCGGCCCGCCTTAGCCTCAGCGCGTTGAAAACCGAGCGCGAAACGCTGGCCAAGTTGCTCGTTCCCGTCCGCGACGACGACCTGCCGCCCGTGATTGACGCGATCCGCGTCACACCTGGTTATGAAGCCGCCCTTGGCGCGGCTTTGGGCGATGATCTCGAAGCCCCCGCGTCACCAGAAGCGCCGGTTCACTGGCGTTTGATGACGGTTGAAGCCATCGATCCAGCTTTGCCGATTGGCGCGGAGCCGTTGAGCAACTTCGTCGATGCACCCAACGAACTGATGCGGCGCTTGTCGCAAGTCGGCGTCGTTTCGCGCGAAGACGGCAGCACCCTGCAGGCCCGTCTCGCGACCGGCCAGCGCCTGGTCAGCGTCGAGGGTGACTTGTGGCGGTGGGACGGTTTTGTCGCCGCGGCCGACGGTGCCACGCCCGCCGCCCAGCGATTGGCGGAACGCAATCGTATTGCCGAAATCGAACAGCGTGAGGCCGACGCCCGGGACGCCGCATCGGATCTGTTGAATGCCGAGGCCGAAGCCGCGCAAGCCCACACCCAGGCGCTGACACAGGAAAAGACGCTGCGCCATCTGTGGCGCGAGACCCAAGCCAAATTGGCGCAAACCCGCGATGCGCTGACGCTGATCGAACGCGCCGCCCGCGAAACCGAAGGCAAGCTCGCGGCCGTGAGCGAAGCCAAAGAGCGAGCGCAGGACGACCTGATCGAAGCCAACGAACGGCTTGCTGAAACCGAAACTGCGCTTGAAATCCTCAACGGCGGCGAAGACCTTCTGCCCGCCGTCGCACGGGCCCAATCGAACACCAACGCGCTGCGTTTGGCGGCCTCCGAAGCGCGCACACAGCTCGCCACGCTGGTGCGCGAGCGCCAGATGCGGGCCGAACGGGCCGCTGTCGCCCGCTCCGAGCGTGAACGCTGGAGCACGCGTCAGGCGGGAGCCGAGCAACAGCTGGCGACGTTGCAGAAGCGCTTTGACGAAACCAGGGGCGAATTGAACGCACTCGCGGATTTGCCGGCGCAGATCGAACAGCACCGTCAGAAAGTTCTGTCGGCGTTGAGCGAGGCGGAAGCCGCCCGCACCACCGCCGCGGACACCCTCGCGCAAGCCGACACCGCCGTTCGCGCCGCCGTGCAGGCCTTGCGCGCGGCTCAAATCCAAGCCGGCGCTGAACGTGAAGCCCGCGCACGTATTGAAACGAAACTTGAAAATGCACGCACCAAACGGCAGGACGAAGCCCGCCGCATCCGCGAAACGTTCGAAGTCGCACCCGAAGACTGTTTGAGCCTGGCTGGCCATTCGGGCATCGAAGATTTGCCTCAACTCTCCGACATTGACCGCCAGTTGCAGCGCCTCAAGGCTGACCGCGAGCGCCTCGGCGGCGTCAATCTGCAGGCCGACGACGAATTGACGGTTCTTCTGGCGCAGTTCACATCGATGGAAACCGAGACCAACGACGTTGAACAGGCGATTGCGAAACTGCGCACCGCTATCAACCAGCTGAACCGCGAAGGGAAGGTGCGCCTGGAAGCCGCGTTTGAAACCGTGAACGGCCACTTCCAGCGGCTGTTCACGACGCTGTTCGGCGGCGGCGAAGCGCGCTTGGAAATGATCGCATCGGAAGAAGATCCACTCGAAGGCGGCCTGGAAATCTTCGCCAAGCCGCCGGGCAAGAAGCCGGCGACGCTGTCATTGCTATCGGGTGGCGAGCAGACGCTGACCGCATTATCACTAATTTTTGCGGTGTTTCTCACCAACCCGTCGCCGATCTGCGTGCTCGACGAAGTCGACGCGCCACTTGATGACGCCAACGTCGACCGCTTTTGCCGCCTGATGGAGCACATGGCCGAAGACACCGCCACGCGCTTCCTCGTCATCACGCATCACCCCATGACCATGACGCGCATGAACCGCCTGTTCGGCGTCACCATGGCCGAACGCGGCATCTCGCAGCTGGTGTCGGTGGATTTGGAGACGGCGCAGAGTTTCCGGGAAGCGGTGGCTGGGTAGGGAGTGAGTTGGGTTGAGCGTCTTTGCAAAACCCAGTACATTTTACTCTGGCACTTCGCTCCCTCTCAAACCGCGCACGCGGCGCTCCACTTTCCCGTCATGGCCGCGTCGCGGAGCGATCGTGCCGTAGGCGCGACAGGCGGCTATCCAGTCAAGCGTCAATGGGAATAGAAAAAGGCACCTTGCTCGATCTCACATTTCGCCAGGCCATCGGCTTGTCGTGGGCGGCCGCCTTCGCCGCCGTGACGAGAAAGAAACGGCGGCATGGCCCGGAAACGACAGCAATCACCGTCCTTCCCGTCATGGCCGCGTCCCGCAGGGATCGTGCCGTAGGCGCGACAGGCGGCCATCCAGTCAAGCGTCAGTGGGAAAAGCATAAGGCACCTTGCTCGATCTCACATCTCACCCAGCCATCGGCTTGCCTGGGTCCCCGCCGTGCTTCCCTTTCGCTGCGCTCAAGGTCGCGGGGATGACGAGGACACGAGAGCCGCGCGCGCCTGCCCAATCCATTGAACAATTCACCATCGCCGCCGCGTGAACCGGCAATTTCTTCTATGCAATAAGCCGAAGTTATCTACCGTCTGCTGTGTCAAGCGTGGCGTTGTTGGTTGCAGGGTTTGCCGTCTCTGAGCACGGCATTGAGTATGACGATGAGTTTTCGCATGACGGCGGTGATGG
>JANOFU010000096.1:0-26954 GCA_031413815.1 Hyphomicrobium sp.
GATAGTTTCAATCCACGCCCGCGTGTGAGCGGGCGACCCCCGTCGAGTACGCCGATGATCAGCCCGCGATGCTGTTTCAATCCACGCCCGCGTGTGAGCGGGCGACCAGCGCGCCGGACATTTGACCTGTTGGAAATCCTGTTTCAATCCACGCCCGCGTGTGAGCGGGCGACTCTCAGTCGGTATCACATTGTCAAAGAACGCGAAAACCTTATCTATCCGCGAACCAGTGGGCAACTGCCGGACTGGCAAGTGACCGTCTTGCTGGTGACAAACCAACCCCATGATTCTGCGTAAAAATGGTCGTCCGCGAACAGGCCAGAAAACACTCGGACACTTTGGGTTCGCGGAGCTGTGGTCCTTCAAAACATCAGTGGGCCTTCAAGATCCAATGAAGGCTTGGCACCAACGTGCTCTATGCGCCCTTGCCAATTGGCTCCAAGAAAATAGAAGCGGAGACTATCCTTGTCAGCATCGATCTCCTTAACGAGTCGATCCCTCAATTTGACCCACTCGGCCGGGTCGACGTCACACTCAAAGACTGAATATTGCACGCGCTGGCCCCAGTCACGGCAGGCGCGCGCCACACGCCGCAACCGCCGCTTGCCACCGGGCGTTTCGGTCGACACGTCGTAGGTGACCAAAACCATCATGCGCGCCGCTCCAAATCCAGTTATTTCGCCAGGAACGGGGGGTAACCGTCGAGATCACCGCGCAAATGGCGGGCGAGCAATTGCGCCTGGAGGTGCCAGAGCAACCCAATCGTGACTTTCTCTTCGAGAAATGGATGCTCGAGTTCCTCGCGCTTTCGCTCCTGGTAAGCGACCAGTACCGACTTGCGTCCGTCTTCCGTCAGAAAAACGGCGCCGTTGTCGAAGTTTTTGAAATCGCGAGCAGCAAGTTGCTTGCGGTTGATGAGCGAGAGCACGAGCCGATCAGCAAAGAACGGCCGGAATTCCTCCATGATATCGAGTGCTAGGCTTGCGCGTCCTGGCCGATCCCGATGCAAAAAGCCGACACCTGGATCAAGCCCCGTCGTCTCCAAGGCAGATCGAACGTCGTTGGCAAGAATGGCATAAGTGAACGACAAGAGTGCATTGACTCGATCAAGCGGTGGCCGGCGCGTGCGCACCTTGAAGCTGAACACGTCGCGGTCGCCGACAATCAAACGATCAAACACAGAGAAGTAGAGATTTGCAGATTCGCCTTCGAACCCCCGCGCTGCATCGACGGTTGCCGCGTGTTCAACACGCCGTGCGATGGCGGTTAGTTTGTCAGCAACGGCTTCGATGTCCGATTGCGCGCCATGATCACGTAAGGCACGGCGCAGTACGGTTCGCTGGTTGAGAACCTTGCCCATTACGACAGAGCGCGCAATCGCGGTGGCGGCTGCTTCGTCATCGGTACGGCGATATTGTTCACGCCGCAGATGAACATTGCCTGATTGTGCACCAACGACGCGTGCGAGAAAGCGGCCTTCCTCGGTCATGAAGGCGACGCCGACCTGACTTTCGGCGCAGTAGCCCATGAGAGGCGGACTCAGCATTACGCGACCGAACCCGACAATGCCGCCAAGGTTATGGATGGGGATGCGGCCAAGTTCCTTGGCTTCAAGGGAGACAACGACGTTGGCGCCATCCTTGTTGAGCCATGCGCCCTGTGTGCTCACGAACAGAGTGTTGAGGTGACGCCGCATGGACAGGCTCCGATCTTATTCGCGATCAATCTGCTGTGAGAGCCAGGCGGTCACATTGCGGCTTCGCTGCATCTGCTGTGGGCGGCAGAGGTCAAACAGCGAACAGGCTTGGCATTTTGATTTTTCGAAAAATGGTGCTGGTGTTTTACCGGAAGCGATCATTGCGCGCGTTGCTTGGGCAATCTCTTGCGTGAGCCGCCGCAGGTCGGCGTCGAATTTTACTTCAACCCGCCGCCGGGTTTTGCCATAAAACAGCGCTCCTTCGTCGACCGTGCAGTCAAACATTTCCTCAAGCGAGATTGCTTGAGCGCAAAGCTGCACTTCATCGGCGCGATGTGCCTTCGGCTTTCCGCGCTTGTACTCGACCGGATAGGGCAGCCACGAAGTGCCATGGGGATGAAGCTCGACAAGGTCTGCGGTGCCCGCGACTCCGAGTGCATTGGAAACAAGCGGCATAGCAAAAGCGACGCGAACGCCGCGCCGCACCTCGTGTTTTTCCTCAGTGGTTGTTTCGTGCAGAATGCGCCCCTCGGCAGTGAGCATGTTTTCCGCCCACGCCTGTTCGACATGGATCAACGCAGACTGGCGCGGGCAGAACAGATAGTGCTGGAGCGCCGAGAGCGGGATGGTGTCGCTCTCGGCTAGTGCTTGATTTTTTTTCTCTGATGGAACGGGCATTCTTAGACAAGCTCCTGAACCTCGATGCCGCTTGGAATCTTGGAGTTGTCAACCGTCACCGCGTAGTCAGTAAAACGGCGCGCTGGTGTGTCCATGCCGTTTATCCGCTTGACCTCGACGGCTTCAAATAGGCGATGCGCCGGGGCTTCACCAAGCTTGCTTGCGTGTTTAAACACAATCAATTTGCGGGCAGCCATCTCGCCGCGTGCGGCTGAGCGGTCGTGGTCAAACATGTTGGTTAGTGCGTCGAAGAATAACTTCAAGTCGGCATCAGAGAAGCCTGTACGTTCTGCAAGTGACGCGGAAACAAAGCCGTGCCCGCGATAGAGGCCATAGGGCACGATGTGCTTGCGGCCCATGGTGCGGTTCTCAGTTCGGGCATCGTCCGAACCTTCACTACGTTGCTTCTTTTCCTGCTCGTTCGTTGCAGCCATTCGCGTGATCGAAATTTCCAAAGGCACGATCGGATCGATGGACTGCGCGAATGCGAGCTGAACAGGTCCGCGCACCTGCCCACAGTTGATGCCGGTCGACATCACCGCTCCGAAAGTTCGCACGTCAAAAAAATTGTTGCACATGAATTCGCGCACGGCCTTCATTTCCGCGTCGCTCTTTGGGGAAAGCTTCTTGGCTTTTGTCGCCTCAGTGTCGCCGTCACGAACGTTCAGGTAGGCTTGACGGTGCGTCTCGTTGAGAATCGACCCTTCCTGAACGTATATACCGTGCCTTTTTTCTCCCGCCTTTGTCATTTCGACAAAGTTGCGCACTTTGCGCTTCAGGCAGACGTCTGTGACGAGCCCCTGGTTCGTTTCAGGGTCAACACGCGGCATGTTACCAGCGTCAGGGTCGCCGTTTGGGTTGCCGTTGGCGACGTCGAACAAATAGACGAACTCGTAGCGGTTTTGGATAGTGGTCATTGTAAATTACTCCGTGGTCTCGTTGTCCGCCTCAGTCTCGTCGATGGTTTCGTCGTTCTGGCGCGGAACCTTGAGTTCCGCCTGCTGGTGATAGAAGCCGACGAAGAAGTGGCCTTGCTCGCTGAGTGGCATAATGGTGGGAAATGGATTGTTGGCGTCGAGACCGCTCATGATTTCGGTTGTGTCGAGTTCAAGACGATGTACTCGGCCACCTTTGCCCCTCTTTCTGGCACTCGCGAGATGGTTCTGTGCGCCACGCAAAAGCAATGGGAACACGCGACGCGGCGTTGCGGAGGCGGCAGACACATACTTGTCGCGGATGCCCGCATTGACTTTACCCACACCGGCGTACTGAGTGGCGTCAAGGACGGCGAACAGACGGCCGAGGCGATAACCGCGGTTGAGGTTGTCACGATCGAGGCTCACTGGAATGCACTCCTCTTCTCTGATAAGACAGGCTTTCAGGATGGCGGCGCGTAGGCCGTTAATGTCACCATCGGCTCGAATTCGAGTGATCACCGAAGTGATTAGCGTGCGCGGATAGCGGTTGCCGGTGAGAACGGCCCGCATCACCTCGCCTGCAAGGTTGGGTTGAATGTTACTGTTGTCGTCTTGAGCTGACTTGGTCCTTCGAACAGTTTCTCGTAGGAGCCGCCGTATTGCTGGCGCGGTCCGCCATGGCACGGGCTCAACGCGAAGATCTTGCCAGTGCTGCTGCATGGCTGCGGCTAGATTACCGAGCGTGCTTTGATGCCAGAAGCGCACGCTAATTCGAGCCGCGTTCGGCGACAGGCCAAGTGCGTAGTAGCTGGTGTCTGGCTTGAGATCGGGCAGCACCTCAGCAATTGGGCGTCCATCCGCGATTTGACCCATTGCAGTCGATAATTTAGAATTTGCTGTCGTCTCGTCCTCCGACGCATCGTCAGCCGGATTGAAGAGGCTGGACAGAAAGGCATCGTTGGACTGCGCCTCCTTTGGTGTTGTCCCTTCCGCCCAAAATACGGTCGTTGCATCGGCGATTTGAACGCGGTTGCGAAACTGATATGATTCGATATTTAAGGTTTGCTTTCCTCGAAGGACTGTTTTTTTGACCCTGTAGCCGGAGCGAAGGAGCTGGTTTAAGGCTATCGTATAGGCGGAGGTTGCTGCCTCAGATGATGGTGCGTTTGCACCCTGCAGTTTGCCGTAGGAGCAAAATGATTCGAGATTGAAAGAGATAATTGAAGCGCCTGAAGATTGTGCGCCGTCGATCCGCTTGATCGAGGCATGTGTCGGCTCAATTCTTGCTTGCTGACCTGTGATTAGGCATTGCCCCGGAGCCAAGTCTCGCCCGTCCAGCAGTTTTCGCCATACAGTTTGCGCAGCCGGCCGATCATGGATGAACTCGTTGTGACCATCGAGTCGAAATACAACGTTACCGTCCGCTAGGTCAGCTACATTCACTAGCTCGGTTGCGCGGTTCGGATGCCAATTCTTGACAAAAAGATACAACGCACGAAGGCCCAGATCCATCTCATGCTCCAAGCTATTGAGATGAAATTTTCGAAACTCCTCGTGCTCCTTGATTGTCCGTTCCGACGTCTTGCCACCCACACCGAGAACATACGACGGCTTGTCCCATAGGAAACACGGGGCTTCACCAGACGTCCGTTTTGGTGGGCGAGGTACGGGCATGAGAGTCGGAATTGGTTTCTTTTTGCCCTGTATTTGCTCGAGTAAACACTCAACATTCGGTAACGGGTCACCTTCCGCAGATATGACCAACGCGAATGAAATATTCTCATCGCTGTATGCGTAAGGAGCGATATTGTCTGGTGTTAGAACTACCGCTCGGTCGTAATATCCTTTGAGGGCTTGGAGGATCATTGCCGCACCTCGCTCGATCCAAGCGACGGCACGTGGACCACGCCGTCCTTCAATTCGGCGCGGAAAAAGCGCGGCGTCATGCCGGTGGCAAAATCGATGTCATGCAGCATGTAACCAAGGTCACGCGTTCGCTGGTGCTCTGGCAATTCGCAGACCGGAGCATCCCCGTCGATCAGGCGGAAATCCGCAGGGAATTCGCGGCAACCGAGGCAGGGCTGGTGGAACGCCTGGCCCTTTGCAGCACGACGAACGAACATTTCGCGGTGCTTGCCCTCGTTGTCGTAGGGCCCAGCCTTTGCCGTCATTTCGAAATGAGCCTCGATGACGTAAGCCACATCTCGCAGAAGCGTCGTTGCCCGTTGCTGGCGATCCCCGTCAACAATCAGTTCAAGACCTTCAATTGAACTGGCGTTCATTGCTTTCTTGACAGTCGCCTCGGAAATCTTGGACGCCACTTCGTTGCGGCGGACAGATTGGAACTTAATCGGCTTCAAGACGTGAATGCGATCCACGACCCAGCGGATTGCTGGCTTCCAGTGGATGGCTTCGAGGATGCCGCGCGCGGCCGATGGGGTCATGACGTCGTAGGAGACGCGCTCGACCTTCATTTCTGGGCGAGTGAAGCAGGCATAGCTGCCCCCCACCCACAGCTTGATGCCGTAGTGCATTGAAATCCTCCATGCCGATTCATTCAGATGAGCACCCGCAAGCGGCGGGCGCAGAATTGCGTCACACAGAAAAACTGTTTCAATCCACACTGTCAGGCATTTTGCTGCTCAGCGGCACGGGGCGACGACTTGAAATGACGCGACCTTTTACGCGTTAGCGGGTTTGGAAGCCGCCACACATTCAAATTCCTATGTAAGTGGACCTAACGCAATGGTTCAGTTTATCTGTAGCTACATACTTGTGAGGTTTTCCACAGATATGAACGTGGGGTCCGTTGAGTTGAGACCAAATTCCTCGGTGTAGAGGCTTTCACTTTCGAGCTTCCAAAACTGTTCGCCGAAACGCTCCTGGGCAACTTGCTGGATCGAATCAACATTTTTTAGGGCAATGAACACGCCACGCGGAACATTCACCGCGTATCGGTTAAGCTTGCGAGCGATGACACCGATGCGATCAGTTTGTTCTAGCACTTCGAGCAAACGTTTCGCCTTGTCGTCAAACGGGATAAGCACCGGCAGCAGCCCGCCATCGATAAGCCTGAAATCCCGCGCAATGCTCTCAAATGGGAACAGCATGTCCTTGGAGCGTTCATTCAAGCGTTCAACGATGCCATGCTTATCCAGTTGGTCTTCACGTCCGGCACTCATGCGCCAATAGAGCCCCGAAAAGTACTCATTGAGCGCCTCAAGGGATAGTGGCGCTTCGGGATAGCGCCGAAGGATATCGCGCGCTCCATCCGCGAACTTCCGCATTGATTGTGGCACACGCTTTTCACCGGGATCAAAAACGTAGACCACACTTTCCTCAGCGTTGCGCTTGCCCTCACGGTTGCAACGGCCTGCGGCCTGCGCAATGGCATCAAGTCCATTCACGGCCCGGTACACCGCCGGAAAATCGATATCGACACCAGCTTCAATCAACGAGGTTGCGATCAAGCGGCATGGCTCCTTGTCAAGAAGCCGTTTGCGAATTTCCGCCAAGCGCTGTCCACGATGCGCCGGACACATCAATGCTGAAAGGTGATAGGCTTCGCCGTGTGGCTTGAGTGCTTGGTAGAGTTCCCGCGCATGCGCTCGCGTGTTGACAATGCAAAGCACCTGTCGGTGCGCCGCCAATCGGTCGATCAATCCTGTGTCATCAAGTTCCTTCAGGTTTTCAACTTTGACACGCTGCAATTGCTGAGCCAGCCGAACCGGCTCAGGCGCTATCTCCCGTACATCTGCTTCCCGGAAGCCGCCTTCGAAACTGCGATTCTTGTCAGCCGTTTCAAGTAGTGCCGGTTGCGTGGCCGTGCACAGCACGATGGATGTCTTGTAGTTGCGCGCCAGTTCGTCGAGGATGGCGACGCAGGGCCGGAGCAGATTGAGTGGCAACGTCTGCGCTTCATCCAAGATCACGACGCTCTTCGCGATATTGTGCAACTTGCGGCAACTGGACGGTCGGTTAGAGAAAAGGCTTTCAAAAAACTGAACAGCCGTGGTCACAACGATTGGCGCATCCCAGTTTTCAGAGGCCAGCTGCAGTTTTCGAACGCCACGCCCATCTTGCTCGGTCTCGTCGCCTTCGGACTTAGCCGAGCGCAACACCGCCTCGTCAAAAGTGCTGTGATGCTCAAGAATGCAGTTAGCATGTGGACCTAAAGACCGGCGGAATACCTCTGCGGTTTGCTCAATAATGCTGGTGTATGGGATCACATAGATGATGCGATCAAGGCCGTGCTGGATGGCGTGGTTTAGTGCAAACGCCAACGAAGCTAGCGTTTTACCTCCGCCAGTTGGCACAGTCAGCGTGAATAATCCTGGACGTTCCATCGCGCGATGCCTCGCTGCTGCAAGGATCTCTGCGCGGCGAAGATTGACATCACTTACTGTTGCCCCCCACTGAAGAGCCGCCAACTCTCGATCAAGTTCATCTCTGATTTCAGGAAGTGCCGTCCAGTCGCCACGTTCGGGCCGATCGTCCTCAAACTGTGAAGTGAACCCCTCAGAATCGATCCGGTCGGCATCGACGAGGCAGGAGAAAATCATCCGAGCGAAATGTGACATCGTCAGGCCAAAACGAGCATCGCGGATCGTAGCATTAGAATGCAGCTGAAGCGGCGGCATAGTCGGTTTGGCAGTTAGTGAGACTTGCCCCTTCCACACATCATAGTTTTCAATCTGAGGCGGCCGAAGCTGAAGCCTGGCGTCAAGGAGACCACGTTCAGGTCTGGAACCTTGAAAAGTCGTCCCATCGGCTAAGCCGGCATGATGCCCTGCAATGCCCGCCGCAATGAGTAGCCCCGCTCGGCCCCAAGCTTCCGCGATAACCTGTGCTCCAGCCGTTGAGTGATCTACGCGTGCTTCTACTCCATCGAGTTTGCGTTGAAATTTATCGCTGTATTTTCCAAGGTCATGCAGCAACCCAGCAACGTGTCCGAATTCAGCTGCAACAAACTTGTTGGCATGGCGTTCCGCCTTTGCAGCGACATCCGTAAGATGCACCTCTAGAGGCTGCCACGTTTCCTTTCCGCGACCTTCAACGGTGTGAGCAAAGTATTTTTTCAGTGCTGGCGCCACGGGAATGCTCCTCCTTTGAGGGGCTGCTTGTTTAAAAAAGCCGGTTTGCGTATGGCGACGATACTCCCCGAACTCTCACTCTACATATGGGCGATTTCGCGCATTGCCTCTGCGCGCGTACCTGAACGTTCTCGCACATTGATCTCTACGAACTGCTTGATGTCGTTGAACGAAGCGCATGCGCGCTTCGTATTGTGTCCTTCAGCGAAGCCACGGCTTAAAACTAGGGACACTGTGGAAGGCCTGCGATCAAAGCGTCGGGCACTTGTCGTGGCCCACAGCTACGATACTAGCCAATGTTTGCGGCCGACGAGCACAAGCGCCAAACAGCAGAACAGCAACTATGTTTCAATCCACACCCGCCACGCTGGCCATGTTTCAAGTTTCAATTCACGCCCGCGTGTGAGCGGGCGACTTTGTGAGTTGAAGTGTTGTCGGCCGTTGCCGCTGTGTTGGGCATTCACGCTACGCCACTAGTGCTCACCGGAGCGACGGCAGAGACGTGTCAAACTTGACGGGGGCGATCGTACTCATGGACGAAGTGATTAAAGAACCCGACATCAGGTCAAGAATGGCCCGCCAAATAGCGACGAGGTGAACCGAGCATTTTGGACTTCGGCTTAGCCGCCCACTACAGTGTGTTCTTGTAGATTTTGCCGTCCTTCATGATGACTTTAAAGTTCTTCTCAGGATCGGCCACGAGATCAAGGTTCGCAATGGGGTCTCCGTCGACGAGGAGCATGTCGGCAAGAGCACCCTTCTCGATCATGCCAAGTTTGCCAGGATAAGGGTTGCGCGGGCCTGAGAGTGCCAGGATCTAGGCATTGTCATGAGTCATAAGCTTGAGCACCTCAGCCGGGGTGAACCACTGCTTCAGTTTCAAGATGTCGGTGCTCATCTTGGTCATCTGCTTGGGATCGAACATCAGGTCCGTCCCGAAGGCAAGTTTGACATTGTATTTCTTGGCCCAAATGAAGGCATTTGCGGTCCCCTCAACAACCTGCTTCTTTTTCGCACGCACATTGTCCGGTGCCGTCGGTGGGGCTTCGTCCAGTGATTGCGGGCTGAGTCACACGCCCTTCTCCGCCACAAACTTTCGCGTCTCTTCATCGAGGAGCTGGCCATGCTCTATGCACTTGACGCCCGCTTCAACGGCGCGCCGCACGGCCTTCGGCGTATAGGCGTGGACCGTCACATACGTGTTCCAGTCGTCCGCCGCTTCCACCGCCGCCTTCAACTCATCGAGTGTGTACTGGGCAACATCCAGCGGGTCGTAGGCCGACGCAGCGCCGCCGCCCGCCATGACCTTGATCTGCGAAGCACCGGCTCGCAGATTTTCGCGGGTTGCGGTGAGAACTTCGTCCCGGCCATCCGCGATGAAGCCCGCACCAAGAATCTCCCCTTTCGTGAATGCACCGCCGAAGCGATGCGCCCTGTCGTTGGTCGATCATGCGTTTGACGCCGAAAACCGGCCCGCCAACGTCTCTGACCGCCGTGTAGCCCCGCATCAGTATTTTGCTGGCCTCGCCAGCGGCGGTTGTCTCAAGCGCCTCGAACGATGTTTTCGGGTCGAGCATCTCCGCCTGGCTGCTTCCCGCCATGAAGATATGCACGTGGTGGTCAATCAGACCCGGCATCAAGGTCCGGCCGCCGCCGTCGATCACGGTTGCGCCCTTCGATGCCTCCGTGCGTCCGTCCTTGATCTCAGATATTGTGCTGCCCTCGACCAGAACGCTGACATTCTTTCGGATGGCGGAACTCTGGCCGTCGAAGACGTTCACATTGACGAAGGGCGTGAATGCCGGAGTTTCCGCCAACGCGGCACCATCGAAAGTGATGCCTAAAGCAACGGCTCAACCGGATAGTAAGCGGCGAAAACAAGCGCTGGAAGCCATGCCGGTCAAATGACGATCGCGGTTGTGTCCGGCAATTTCTGACATGCTTCACCCTGCACTTTTTGAATTTCACTTCGCCGCTTGGCCTCAAAAGTTGAGACTGCAATTTGTGGGGTTCATGTGCAATAGGTCCGGGGCGGCCGTGCTCAAGGACATTGACCAAACGCAATCGCGTAGCCTTTGGGCCCAAATCGACGGGCGCGACAGTCGAGGGAAAAAGCGAGCCGAAACCTACTGAAATTCAAATGCTTGGGCGTGGGTGGCGCTTGCTGTGCACTTTTAGCAAGTGACGTAGTCAGCCTGACGCGATACCCCAACAAGCGGACGTAGATGGAGACGCTGTTCTTATCGCCGGTGGCAGCCGGGTCGATGTCTGTTCGTGTATAGAATTTCCAAAGCCTCGACAGATAGTTTGCGCAGACGGTCGAAGTGTTCAGATTGCCCCCGTGGGGCCTTCTACGCGACGGGCCACTTTCGGACGTTGGATCGATCGATAATCCGAGCAGAGACGCTCGGTTTAGTCTCTGAGTGAACAGTTTAGCTCTCCGATAAAAATATGTGCTTTCCAGGATTGTGGGCAGTGGGCATAGTTTGCGCTTGAAGCCGGACGAAAGCAGGCCAGCCTGAGGACGCCGCCGATGACGCGCTCCATCTATCGCATCGATCCAGATAAAGACCTGCCGTTTGCACGGGAGTTTATGCAGACGCCGGTTGGCATTCACAGCGCCGGACTGCAGCGCATTTTGAATGTATTTCGTGGCGAACCTCTGGCCGGCAAGTATGTCCTGGTCGAAGTCCAACCGCACGCGGAATGGCAGCTGGCTCGGCTGACTGGTCAGCGCGGGGCACCCATCCCGCTGCTCGACCAATTCTTTACCGACCTAACCGAAGCAGAGCGCGCCGTTTTCAAATTGCGCTGGAAAGAACATACCGGCCAAGACCTCGCAGTGGCGTAACGCGCAAGGATTGATCGTCACATGCTGAAAATCACGGGCTATAGCGATCGCATCTATGGCCGCCCGGGCGACACGATAGAATTCAAAGTGAACTGCGAAGCAGGGCCAGAATTCGATGTCGAAATCGTCCGTATTATTTGTGGCGATACCAATCCCAACGGCCCAGGCATCAAAGAAAGCGTCATCCCCACGCCCGTCAATGGACGTCATAAGGGCCGCCCGCAATACATTCAATCAGGGTCCTTTGTCGAAGTCGGAAACACTGCGCGACTTGAGCAGCTAACGAGTTTCTCTGTTGACGCTTTCATCTGGCCGACAACACCGAACAAGGGCGAGCAAGGGATTATCACCAAGTGGTCAGCTGATACGAGTTCTGGTTTTGCCTTGATGATTGACGAACACGGGTCCATCGCCTTGAGGTTGGGGGCAGGGCCTGACGGTGTTGAAATCATTTCGGTTGGCCGTGCGTTGCAAGCGCGGCGCTGGTATCGCGTCGGTGCAAGTGTCGATGCGGCCACGGGCACCGTTCAGGTTTTTCAAAACGCCATCGAACCGGTTCCAGGTCTTGACGATAGCGGGAGGACGCAACGCAACCTACAAACCCGGATCAAGCAGTCCCCCAAATCACTCATCTTTGCGTCGTTCACCGGTCTGAAGCCGGGCGCAAGCAAAGGCCCCACGAGGGTCTTCAACGGCAAGATCGATAGCCCCCGGATTTTGAACCGCGCCATGACGGGTGAGGAATGCGGACTTGCTGGCTCTGTCTCGATACCATCGGATGATCCCGCCGTTGTCGGCGCTTGGGACTTCAGCGATGGCATGAACACACAAACCGCCACGGACCGATCGCCTAACCGGCTCAATGGAAACGTCGTGAATTTTCCGGCACGCGCGATGGCAGGTTGGAACTGGTCAGGCGAGTATATGGATTGGAAACAAGCGCCGAATCAGTGGGGTGCCATCCACTTTCACGACGACGATATCTATGACGCGGGCTGGCAAACGGACTTTTCTCTGACAATCCCAGAAGACATGAGAAGTGGTCTCTATGCCGCGCGGCTGCGTGCGGAGGGATCGGAGGAGTACATTCCCTTCACGGTCAGCCCCGCGCCTGGCAAGGAAAAGCGTATTGCATTGGTGCTGCCGACCGCGAGCTACATGGCCTATGGCAACGACCATCTAAATACTGATGGTGCCAACGCAGAACTCTTGAACAACATCCTCAACGTGCTGACGCCGCCTGATCTCTTTCTCAGTGCGCATTGGGAGTATGGAGGATCGCTGTATGATGCGCACTCCGATGGCAGTGGCATCTGTTATTCGTCACGCTTACGGCCCATTGTGCAGATGCGGCCAAAGACACAGGCCGGCCTCGGCGGGTTTGGCCAATCCAAACTCTGGCAATTCAATGCCGATACTCACATCATCGATTGGCTAGAAGCTAAGGGGTTCAAATACGATATCCTGACCGATGAAGAAATACATGATGCGGGCTCCGCTCTGTTCAAACCTTATGCAGCGGTCATGACCGGCTCGCATCCCGAATACACCTCGACCGAAATGTGGGAGGCCTACGATTCCTACAAGAACAGCGGCGGGCGCATCATGTATTTGGGCGGCGATGGCTTCTATTGGAAGATCGCCTATCATCCAACATGTCCCGGCATCATCGAACTTAGGCGTGCCGAATCTGGCGTGCGCGCATGGGCGGCTGAGGCGGGCGAGTACTATCAGAGTTTTGACGGCCGCTATGGCGGGCTTTGGCTGCGCCAGGGCCGCTCACCTCAGAAACTGATGGGTGTTGGCTTTTCGGCACAAGGCTTCGATCTGTCGTCGTACTACAGGCGCAATCCCGATAGCTTCAAGCCGGAAATGGCTTGGGTCTTCGAAGGTGTCGGCAACGACGAACTGATCGGAAGTTTTGGTTTGATTGGAGGCGGTGCGGCAGGATTGGAACTTGACCGCGCTGTTTTCGAACTTGGAACTCCGCCCAACGCCTATATCCTCGCGTCCTCAGAAAAGCACACCAACGCCTACTTCCTGGTCCCGGAAGAGTTCCTGGAAACGGGGCCGGCGTTGGGCGGCGACGAAAACCCAATCGTCCGGGCCGACATCGTATTCTTTGAAGCCCCCAACAACGGCGCCGTCTTCACAGTGGGCTCGATTTCCTGGGCTGGCAGCTTCTTTGAGAACAATTACACCAACAACGTGTCGCGCATTACAGAGAACGTGCTGCGCCGCTTTCTCGATCCGAGCCCGTTCGCCCGTGCAGGAAATGCGTGATGAAGTTGCTTGTGTTGCAACACGCCGCCGTCGAACACCCTGGTGTTTTCCGTGAATTCCTCCGTGAGGACGGTCTTGATTGGGACACCGTGCAGCTTGATCAGGGCCAACCCATTCCGGCTGTTGAACACTACGAAATGATGCTCGTGATGGGTGGGCCGCAGGACGTGTGGGAAGAACAGGAACATCCGTGGCTCAAACTGGAGAAAGCTGCCATCCGCCGTTTTGTTGTTGGCCTGAAGCGGCCGTACTTGGGGATCTGCTTGGGGCATCAATTGCTGGCCGAAGCCATCGGCGGGCGTGTAGCAAAGGGTAAGACGGCTGAAATCGGCGTGATGACGGTGTCGAAGACTGAGGCAGGGCTTAGCGATGCGTTGCTGGAAG
The DNA here is from genome assembly GCA_031413815.1 of Hyphomicrobium sp. GTDB lineage: Bacteria > Pseudomonadota > Alphaproteobacteria > Rhizobiales > Hyphomicrobiaceae > JAGVSR01. The sequence continues at coordinate 13,903 of JANOFU010000096.1, forward strand.
GTTTACCCGACCCGCTCAAGGTCTTGCAGTGGCATGGCGCGGAGGTGACAGACCTTCCCGATACGGCAACCGTGCTGGCGCGCTCTGAAGCCTGCGCGATCCAGGCGTTTCGCTTTGGCGACCGTGCCTATGGCCTGCAGTGTCACGTCGAGACGACGCACGAAACCGTGGCCGAGTGGGCGGCTCTACCCGCGTATGCGACTTCTCTCGAAGAGACGATGGGGCAGGGGACTGTGCGCCGGATTGGTGCGGAAGTGGCCGAGGCGCTACCTCAGTTCAACGCGACGGCGCGGCGCTTGTATGAAAATATGCGTGGGCTGAGCGCACTTGGATGACGCACACAATGAGTCACGGTCGCCGCCAGCGAAGATCTTGAATGAAGAAGTGATCGTAAATCTGACGCGGGGTCACGGTCACAAGTCATCTACTCGCCCGCGAAGATCGAATTCTTGAGATGGTCCGTCGTGGGGACGCGATACCTCGTACAGCAGGACGTGCTCGGCGACAGCCTCAGAGTCGCCGATCGCAGGCTGACTGAGGGCCGCTTTTGTATAGCTGCGGACATGGGCGTTAAATCGTGGGCGCTTCATATCGCTCGTCACGCTAAGTCTGCTTGTAGGATTTCTCGTCCGATATCGGCTTGGCCTCAATAATCGGACATGCCAATTGACCCTGATCGGCGTACCCGGCAAACACTGTTTATCCCTGCTTTCCACAGGGTTGGCCACCGTCCTGCCCCAGACAGCGGACCGCAAATCGCATTATCTCATTGTTTATGAGCAAGCATTTCCAGTTGCTGGATTTTCTAAGGCGGGCACCCAAAGCGCTGCTGCAGACTTACTGCGATCGCAACAAAATCCTGCAGGGCTTCGATTGGCGGCCAGGCATGACGGTGCCGGCCGAACAGGTCGCAAATGCCATCGAAGGCCACGGAGCCGAGGTGTTCCGGCGCACAGCTCTCGACTTTCGCGCCGTGTGGGACTTGGCCGGCACCGGCTTCTCGCGCGGCGTAATGAACGAAACCCAGTTTCGCGGCGATGAACCAGGTTATGCGACAGTCAGAGGGCTCAAAAGCAACTTGGCCAAGGCGTTCTGGACGACGCTTGAGCGGCCTGAACTGGTGGCTAATGCCAAGATCTTAAGCGAGGTGGATCAGCTGCCCGCCGGTGCATGGATCAAGCGCATCGCGTTGCCGTCACGCCCCGGCCCTGTCGACCAGGCTGTCGTCGACACATTTGAAGGTGATCTGATCGAATTCTTCACTCGGACGGAGCACCGTGGTGGCAACTGCAAAATCGATTGCCTAAGGCGTGCTGACGAAGAGATTTTCTTCACTTACGCGGAAGACCACCCCGATACCGAACTATTCTGGCAGGATCGGAAGCTCGAGCCCCAGATCTTGCACCCATCGTTCAAGGTAATCTTCAAGCACAATGACCGGCGCCGGACGCTCGATATCTACATCGAGGGCGACCGGCGCATTGTGCCCGACCTGCAGCAACTTTTCGCACGGTCGGTAATTGGTGAAGAAATTCCACGTGAGACGCCGGCCGACGATCACGTCTACAATATCGAACGGTTACTCGAGCCCGGGTTCCATTTCCAACACTCCGAAGATCTGGGCATTGCAGATGTCCGCGTCACGATGATGCGCTTCACTCTCGATGGGGATCCCTGGCGCCGTTTCACAGCCGAAGCGGACAACTTGAAGACTCGGGATGCCTTGGAGATGCTCGTTGAGAAGCTCACGGCTCAATTACCCAAGTCACGGCTGGTGCTGGATCAAGTTTGCATCAAGGTCTTGTTCCAAAAGCGAGATGGCGACCGAAAAGCGCCAAGCCGAACTTTCTACATTACGAGCCCAGACGCGATCCGCCTTAAGAAGGACGATCTCGGCGAATTGATTGACAAAATGCTGATCCAGTCCGAGATCGAGCGACCGGCACCCGATGGCGAGCAATGATAGTCCGACGTCGCGATTTGCTGGCGAAAATCCTTGACCGTGTCGCCGAGCCGGGGGACCAACTGGACGCGATTTTTCTGTCCGACGAAATCCAGTTCTGGCCGCCAGATGCGATCAAAGCTTTAGGCGCTGCAAAGCTATTGAAGGCAATCTTGCCCGCTGATGCAATTACTTGCCATGGATGCCAAGAGCGGTGCCGTCGGCCGGTGACGCTGACCGATGGGGAAGGCGAACGACCGAATTTACTGGTGTCAACTTGCCATCTCAAGACTGACTTTGGACCGTTTGAGCACTCGACAGAACGACTGCAACGTTGGGCCAGCCGCCGAGAGTTTGTCGCGAAATTCGTCGGTCGTAGCGTTGGGTTAACGATGACTGCGAACGACAACCGATGGCGCCGGGTTCAGTTCGGCACTCTCCAGATCGGTGGCGTTCGACGCCTCTTTTCTCTTGAATTTGAAGTCTTGCCCATCGCGAAAATTGGCTCGTCGACCATTCCGTTAATCGATTTGCTGCAATGGGGCGATGACGGGATCGCAGTGGAACGCTTGGTTCTGACCGAAATCGCCGCACAGTCTGCCGACCTCCAATCAGGTAGCAAGCGCGTTCAACCGTCGACGACTTTGCGTGATGACTATAAGCAACTCACAGATCTGAAAATCCGACGATTGCAAGTGCGGCTTGAAAAATTGGCCAGTCAGCACCCAAAATTGAACAAGGTGCAGCTGGTTAAGAAGCTGAAAAAGTTCGATGCAGGCGACGGCTACTCGGTGGCCAGGATTCTGCGCGTCACGCGCATGCCGGTGAAAAAATCCAGGCGGAAAAATTCCGCCTGAGCGCCTGACTACTAAGCACCTGGAAAACATGGATTTATCAGGTGGGGTATCCGCCGTTTCCAGTTGGACGGAGCCCTGACCTTCTTTGCTAAGCCCTTGATACTTGATGCGCGGCGGACAGGTGCGATGCCTTGGTTCGCTTTCGCCACGATTGCAACCTGCTCTCCTATACGCACGAAGCGAAAGGAGAGTCGGCATGAAAGATTTCCCCAATCAGGCTGACGACGACGCTACGGACGATCGGACCAACCCCTTTGATCCAAAGCGATTTCGCATCGGCCAGCGCTTCGGTGAGGGGCAGGATGTCCGTCGCGTTCTGGTCTCGGTTCTCGTCCGCAAACCGCACCGGCAAGAATTCTTTCGGACCCATCCTGACCCCGAAATGACACTTCAGACCTCGATCCTAGAATTCAAGCAGGAGCGCCAAAGTTTCATCGTGTCGCCTGAACTTGCTCCTTACCTGCCCGGCGAGGCCGTGGCCAAAATCTTAGTCCCAACGCTCACCAACCAAGGATCACTTTGTCTCTGGCCAATTCGCCTTCCTGACGAGCACGGCCGGATTGACGAGTGGAATGCCGTGGCGGTCGAGGCTGCAGAGCGCGCCAAGACCAAGTGGATTCGCTTGATGGCCAACATGGGCGCCGGCACCTACGACGTTCTTGAAGCCATCGGTCAATTTCCAGACCCAGTTTGGCCCGATGTCACCTTAGAAAAGCTGCTGGAACTCGGCTTCAAAGATCGCATTATTGATAGCCTCGATCACCCAGTGCTCCAGCGCTTGCGGGGTGAGTTCTGATGCACTCACGCTTCCATAATTTCTCCAGCGTCTGGATCGTCATCTGCGGTGTCCTGTTGCGCCCAGGCGAAACTCTGACGCCCGTTTACGTCGCTGCAGCGACCTTGGAAAAACCAAACCAGATCCGACAAGTCAGTCCTCCCGAGTTGTTGGATTGTGCCGGTCCACCTTACCCAACCGGACCACAATGCTTGCTTGTCACGATCGACGCCAACGAACTTGTCGGTTGTCACCTTGCCCTCGGCTGGAGCCTACCGGAGCGGATCATTGACCTGACTGTGGAATTTCGAAATGCAGCCAACGGCCACCTATCTCCATGTGGCTCTGGTCTTGTCGGAGCCCTCGTCTGGTTCGGCCTGCCGGCTTCTGGTGGAATAGACCTCGGCACTTCGCCTCTGGCCGTCGGCAAAAGGCTAACGGCGGTACACCGGCTTTTCGAGGCCATGCAATCCAAACTGGATCTTGGGCGTGCCTTGCTGCGCGGCCGGTACATGGTGGCGGTGGCGCGTATAGAAAGCGTCGGCGTGCCCATGGACCACCACGCTGCTGAGTTTCTTGCGGCGTCCTGGTCTCGAATCCGGGCGCGGATTGCCGAACGCATTGATCAGCCCTTCCAAGTATACAAGCGCGGCCAATTCCAGCCATATGCCTTTGAATCTTGGCTTACGCGTCGAGGAATCCGTTGGCCGCGGATTGCATCTGGAGGACTTGATCTCAGCGATGGCATGTTCCGGGATATGGCAAGAGTGTATCCCGAATTACGCCCGTTGAAGGAGCTGCGATGGACTCTCACCGGTTTTGATCCCAGCGCCCTTGCCATTGGGCAGGACGGTCGCAACCGAACTCCGATTAGACCCTTCGCTTCACGCGCCGGACGCAATCAGCCGTCGGGTAAAGCTGCTGTTCTGGGCTCAGCAGCTTGGGTTCGCAATCTAGTTCAGCCTACGCCTGGCATGGGGATGGCTTTGATCGATTGGCAGCAGCAGGAATTCGGTATCGCCGCCGCATTGTCAGAGGATGCCGCCATGTTGGCGGCCTACGTGACCGGTGACCCCTACCTCGCACTTGCGGTCAGAGCCGGTGTCGCCCCGCATGGCGCTACATGCGCCTCACACGGCGAGATCAGAGAACAGTTCAAAGCCTGCGCACTGGGGGTCCAGTACGGAATAGGGCCTGCCACGCTTGCCCGGCTGGCCAGAGTGTCAGAGCCAAAAGCTCATCAACTCATTTGCTGGCATCGATCGGAATTTCCTGATTTCTGGCGCTGGTCCGATGCGATCGAGGCGCATGGTCTACTCCAGCGCCAGCTCCAGTCCGTATTCGGATGGATGATCGCTATCAGCGCCGACGCCAACACACGTTTTTTACGCAATTTCCCAATGCAGGCTAACGGCGCAGAAATGCTGCGGCTGGCGTGTTGTCTCGTTACCGAGAGCCGTGTCCGGGTCTGCTTCCCCCTGCATGACGCCTTGTTGATCGAAGCTCCGCTCGACAACCTCGACGTGGCTGTCGCAACCACAGAACAGCTGATGGGGGAAGCGAGTCAATTAGTTCTGGACGGCTTTGCGCTTCGGACGAAAGCTAAGCTTATCGTGCACCCCCAGCGCCTGAGTGATGGTAGGGGACAGTCCATTTGGCGCGCTATCGAACAGGTCCGTGTCGAGGAAGTTGAGTGCCCCACCGTCGAATGGCCTGTTCGCCAGTGCGACACAACCAGTGCGCCAGCACACACCCGTCCCATCTGTTTGTATGCTTCTAAGCAAGAGGTGACTGATGCCTCCGATTGATCTTGCACGGCTTCGCATGGCACCTCGTTCTGTGAAGTTCGCCAATGAACGCCTTCCCCGGCCACAAGGCGGCCGGTACTTTCTCAAAGGCCCGATCCCTCTCGATTGGCTGGAGATTGCAGCGCGCTTGCCTGGCCGGTCTCTACATGTCGGCATTTCTCTTTGGTTTCTTGGCGGCATGCACCGGTCCCGGGTGATCGCATTGTCGAACCATACGAGCCGGCGCTTTGGGCTTGATCGCAATTCCAAGTATCGGGGGTTGGAGTGGTTGGAACGGGCGGGGCTCATTTGCGTGCAGCGAAAGATGGGCCGGGCGCCAATCGTTACAATTCTTGAACCTTGCGGCGATCCATGACCGAAAACCAAAAACGACCAGCAATCCAACCCCGCATCATCCGCTTTCGCGATGCCCCCTACTACCTCGGCATGGACCGCAACCGGTTCAACGCAGAGGTGCGGCCGTTCCTGACTGAGGTGCCCATTGGCACACAGGGCAAAGGCTTTGACCGGCTTGAACTTGATGCTTGGTTCGAGGACTATAAGTCCCGCAACGGGCGTCCCGCTCGGAAAGGAGACTTAACATGGGACGCAAACAAGTCCCTGGCCTCATCATGCGGGCCGGGATCTGGCATGTCGACAAGCGCATCCTCGGGCGGAGAATTTGCCGAAGCACTGGCACAGATCAGCTTGAGGAAGCCGAACAGTACCTCGCGAGAGTGATGGAAGAAACACGGCAAGCCCAAGTGTATGGTGTCAGGCCTGCTCGAACGTTCGAGCAGGCTGCGGCAAAGTTTGTGTTGGAGAACCAGCACAAGCGGAGCATCGAGGATGACATCGGCCGGCTCAAGGGCCTCATGCCCGAGATCGGCCATCTCACCTTGGACAAGGTTCACATGGGCACTCTGCAACCCTGGCTCGGCAAACGGCGCCGCTCGGGATTGGCCGTAGGTACGATCAACCACGGGTTACAAGTGGTCAGGCGCATTCTCAATCTCGCTTCGGGCGAGTGGATGGATGAGCAAGGCCTCACGTGGCTGGCCGCACCTCCCAAGATCAAACTCTTGGCTGATCACGACAAGCGCCAGCCTTATCCGCTCAATTGGGACGAACAGACGCGATTGTTTCGTGAACTGCCAGCTCACGTGCTCGATATGGCTGTGTTTGCTGTAAACTCAGGGTGCCGTGACGGCGAAATCTGCAAGCTGCAGTGGGATTGGGAGGTCGACGTGCCAGAACTCGGCACGTCGGTCTTCATTATTCCCGGCAGTAACGTGAAGAACGGGGCCGAGCGGCTCGTCGTTCTCAACACCATTGCAGCGGGCGTCGTCGCCACGCGGCGCGGCACACACCCAACTCATGTCTTCACCTACCAGGGTTCACCTGTGCGGTGCATGCATGGGCGGGCGTGGTCGGCGGCGCGGGAGCGAGCAGCCCTCGCACACGTTCGCGTCCACGACTTGAAGCACACGTTCGGGCGCAGACTTCGCGCGGCCGGCGTGAGCTTCGAGGACCGCCAAGATCTGTTGGGACATCGCTCTCACCGCATCACGACGCACTACTCAGCTGCAGAACTTTCTCGATTGATCGAAGCTGCAGAACAGGTGTGCGAACGGAACGGAGAGAGACCGGAGTTTGTGGTGCTGCGGGGCAAAGTGGGAACGAACTCCCGCAAAACTCCCGCAAAAATCACGGATTGTTCCAAACGTTCTTTGCTAACTCACTGACGGAGTTTGCTGGGGCGGGAGGGTTCGAACCTCCGCATGGCGGAATCAAAATCCGCTGCCTTACCACTTGGCTACGCCCCAATCCGCTCAAGGTGAAACCCCGCGCGACGCAGCCGCACCATAGTTAGCTCGCGGGTTGGCAGCAATGGCGGCCTTCGGCGCGGGACGTCTTGCCGCTGGATAACGAGGCTGCGCAAAGACTTGCGGCCCAGTGTGCGGGTCGCTATAAGTCCGCCTCGCTCCCGGTCAGGCAGGTGTTTTGGCTCGGCGGGCAAAACTTGGTGCGCCCTCTAACAAACCGGCGTGCCACTATCATGGAAACGGTCGGGCGGAGCGTAGCGCAGCCTGGTAGCGCACCTGCTTCGGGAGCAGGGGGTCGGAGGTTCGAATCCTCTCGCTCCGACCAATTCGTTTAAAATCGCAAGTCCAGGCCGCGCGCCGCAAAACTCTGGGCAAACACCCACTCGCGTTATTGGACGAGCGAGCCCGATCCCGTGCCGCCACTGCGGGGCTTCTTCACGCAGGACTGGGAGTCGGCGTCCCACTTCTTACCCTTGCCGCACTTGCCCGAGCCTTCGGCCATGGCGGGAGCGGAAAAGGCGGCCAGTGCCACCAGCATGGCAGCAGTCGCGATACGCTTCATCATTGAACATTGTCCTTTCACGAATGACTACGTTGGCATCATCGCCGGCCGATCCCATCCCGTCTTATCGAATAGCCGGTCTTAAGCACGTACGACTGTCGACGGCATTGGTTTCACATCGTAATCTAAACTGTCGTCACCCGTGCAACACCATTACGGCACTGGATAGACCAAGCACAACCCAGAGGTGCCGCCGTTGGACAATCTGTCGTTCAAAACATCGATGGAGTTCCGCTACGGACAGCCCGACCCGATCGCTCCGGGAATTGTGCGGCTGGTTGCCAACAACCCCAGTGTGTTCACATTCAAAGGCACCAATAGCTATCTTGTCGGCACGTCGTCCCTGGCGGTGATCGACCCGGGCCCGGATGACGCGGCCCATCGCGCAGCACTTTTGGCGTGCGCCGCCGGCCGCCGGATCACACATATTTTTGTGACGCACGCTCACCGCGATCACGTGGATGGCGCAGCACCTCTCGCCGCCATAACAGGCGCCACGGTGTGCGGATTGAAACGTGCCAGCAATACCCCGCACGCTGGCCCTGACAGCCAGCCCGCCGGCAAAGACTTCATCGACTTTGATTTTACTCCCGATGTCAGTTTGCAGGACGGCGATGTGGTCGCCGGATCCGACTGGGAACTCGAAGCCCTGTTCACGCCGGGCCATGCGCCAGACCATCTGTGCTTTGCGCTCGCGCAACAGCGTACGGTCTTTTCTGGTGACCATGTCATGGCATGGAACACGACCGTGATTGCCCCGCCCGAAGGCCGCATGTCGGACTACACCCGGTCGCTGGAAAAACTTCTCAAGCGCCGGGACCGGTTATACTTGCCGGGCCACGGGGGGCGTCTCGAAACACCCCAGCGCACGGTGAAAGCCTATCTCGTCCACCGCCAATGGCGCGAACAGGCGATCCTGCAAGCGATCCGCTCGGGCGCAACAAATGTTCCTGCCATCGTCGCCCGCGTCTACAGCAGTCTCGATGAAAACCTGATCAAGGCTGCGGCGCTTTCCGTTCTTGCACACGTCGAGAATTTGCTGGAACGCCATCTCGTGACTTGCGAGCATCCCGTAACGATGGATCGTCACCTTTCTGCTGTTTGAGGGTGCGTTTGTTTTTGCTGGAAACGGCCGCATCTGACCCGTCTGCAGCCGGTACTGTCGCCTCAAGCCGCGCGACGATCTCTTTCATGATTTCCCGGATGCGTTCGGCATTGCGGCCAAAGTCGTAGCGGCCAAACCGCGATGACGACCGGATGTCGATCCGCGACTTGTCGTCGTTGCCGGTGACGCGCAAGGCAATATCGTCATAGAAACCCAGCATGATCGTACGATCGACCGCCTCGACCGTGCCGCCGGTGATCCCGCCTTCGGTGTTGGGTTTCTCGGAAATGATATCGTATCGGAGCCGCTTGAGGGCTTCGACCGTCAGATCAAACGTTTCGGCCGCCGGCCGGTTGACGACGATCGGCTTCAGATCAGGATAAGCCTTTTGCTGTTCGGCGGCAAACTTCGCACCGGGATAGTTTGCGGGGTTGGTGCCAGCACCGCGCTTGCGCGCCAATTCTTGAAACGCCGGAGGATTGGCTGGATCGGTTGTCAGATCGTTGATTGGCGGATGTTCGCGCGCCAGCGGAAGGAGCATCAAGGGTGCAGCCAGTAGCGCCAATCCGACGACGAGGCCGACAACATTGCGCGCCGTCCCCGGCGACCCGTGCCGCCACACGCCGATGGAGGCAATGAGGGCCATCATCACAGCCACCGCCGCGCCTGCGTAGGCGACGGCCATGACATTGAATGCGACCGGCGTCGGCATGCCGAAAACGCGATGCAAGAACGCGGCCGCGATCACCAGGACCAGAGAGAACACGGCGATCCGGCTGGTCCAGCGGCTCAACACGGATGGACGGTCAATTGAGGCATAAGACATCGCGTGGCCTCTTTTGGGGTGCCCGAACGCCCGCCGTTCGCTGCTGCGGGACACCGCCCCACAGATGTGATCAAATCATAAGTCAGAATCAGACCAAAAAAGGAAGTCACGCAACGGCGGCTGCGCGCTCCTGCCTGCGGAGAAACCAGTGCTCCTGCGAAGACACAAAAAGAAATCGACCGCGAAACGATACGCGGCAGCCGCCATGTTGGCAGGCTGGGCGGCTGGAGCCACGAGTCCGCTTGCGGAGGCCCAAGTTGCAGAGATCCCACGTACAGACTCAACGTTTGCTGACGGTCAAGGTGCGCAGGCCACCCGGCCAATCACAGTCCTGAGCTTTGATTTGTCGTCCGTCCCTGGCGCGGCCCCATCGCGTCTGGTCGTGAACAGCCCCGCCTGGCGAACAACCTTTGGCTCAGAGAGGCATTCAGCGCCAGCGCGCCCGATCACCGGCGGATTGGCCGGGGCGGATATCGTGCTGCTACACGGCATCGGCGACATGAAAACCGTGCGCCAGTGGTTCCCAGCGCGCGAATGGAAACTGGTCGTGTCGCGGCAGCTGTTGATCAGCGACGATCCGCTGGAAACCTGGTCGCGGGATGGTATCGCCGCGGTGCCAACCACGGGCATTGCAGTCCGCTACCAGGCTGGCATGCGGGTGACGGCCCAAGATCATTTGCTGGAACTCGCCCGGTCCAGCGGCAATAGCCCGCCCGTGGTGCAGCCGGCCGGCACGGCCATTCGCGTCCAACTGGCTGGCCAGATCGTCTGGGCCTTATCCCTGCACTTGCCTCCCGCCTGCATCGACGGCCCGCACCCTTGCCCAGAAAACGACGCCACCTCGCGCTGGTGGCAGTCTAAAAAAGAGGCAGGCCTGACCCTCCTCACCGGCGGACGGTTCCACGACCCGCAAAACTCGGCCCTCGGGCCGTGTGCGCACCAGATCGTGCGTGTGGAACCTGCGGTCAATTCTGCCAGTGTAATCATCACCCAAGCGACGCCAGAGCCCGAGACGGGATGTACGGCGCGTGTGACAATTCCAGGCACCCGGGCGCCCCTGCCGGGCCGATAAGGCGCACCGCAGCAGGCGAGTCGAATTGACTATGACAGTTTTATGCGCCTCTATAGCCCAGTGTTTCCGGGCTTCAGTCGTAAAACATGGCGTTCCGCTTCAAACTCAATCAGCCAATCAAGAAAGAAGTGCGCCGGCTGCTCATCAGCCAGATCGAGAAGGCGCGCGCGGAGCTGGACGGTGAAAGCGTACAACCAGCGAACATTCACGAGGCGCGCAAATCCCTCAAACGGATACGGTCCTTGTTGCGCCTGGTGCGTCCGGCGTTGACCAAGAAGACTTATGACTGCGAGATGAACCGGTTCCGCCAGATTGCAGAACTCTTGTCACCTTTGCGCGACCGGCAAATCTTGCTCGAAACGGCCGACAAGCTCGATGCCGCAAGTGCCGGAACCGCCAGCGGCCCCCTTGTATTCCTTCGCCGTTTGCTCAATTCGAACAGCGAGAATGGACCGGTACACCTCAACGCAAATGCCATGATCGGCGAGGCCCGAAACCGCTTCAACCCCGCCATCAAGGCGGCCCGCAAGATAAAAATTGCGCCAGCCAGTATGAAATCCATGATCGGTGGATTTGAGAAAACCTACGGCCACGGCAGCCGCGCGTTTTCAGCCGCCTATTCCAAGCCAGATGACGAGGCGTTTCATGATGTGCGCAAGGCGATCCAGCATCACAGCCGCCACCTGCTGTTAATGGCGCCCGCCTGGCCGGAACTCTTTGCCACTCTCATTGAAAACGCCAGAACGCTGGCGCAGTTGCTCGGCGATGATCACGATCTGTCGGTTCTGATCCACTTCGTGGCCGCGCAGCCCGATGTCATGATCAGCCCGGACGCCAAAGTCAGCATCATCGCGGCGGCCCGCGATCGCCAGCAGGCGTTGCGCAGCGAAGCCCGGCCCTACGGGCAAAAGGCGTTTGCTCTTCGACCGAAAGAGTTCAGCCGCACCGTGGCGGCACTATGGGCGGCCTCCGCGCGCAAGCATCATCTCGACATCAGAGGGCTTGTGCCACCAGATCCGCTTGAGCCACCCGCGCTGATCTTGTCCCGGATACGTCCGAACTGAAGGCGGGACGGGCAACCCGGCCATAGTTGCCGTGTCGCGTTGTCGTCCCTGATCCGTTAGGATATGCCTCGCGTTCCCCTCACCTGGGACCACTTTCGCGGGCAGGCATGTTGAAATCCTTAGACTTTCAGACCGACCGACGCGCCTGGCCCGCGGACCATCCGCAGGTCAGCTCCGGCCGTGTCGGTGTCTTGCTTTTGAACTTGGGAACCCCCGACGGCACCTCGTACTGGCCGATGCGCCGCTACCTGAAGGAGTTCCTGTCCGACGAACGCGTTATCGAGGAGCCCAAGTGGAAGTGGTGGCCGATCCTTAATCTGATCATCCTGACCTTGCGGCCGAGCCGCAAGGGCCGGGATTACGACACGATTTGGAACAAGGAGAAGGATGAAGGCCCCCTCAAGACCATCACGCGCAATCAGGCCGAAGGTCTTGCCGGACGTCTCAAAGATCACCCGAAGGTCGTGATCGACTGGGCGATGCGTTACGCCAATCCTTCGACGGAAAGCCGCATTATCGCGCTGCAGCAGCAAGGCTGCGAGCGCATTTTATTAGTGCCGCTGTATCCCCAATATGCCGCCGCAACGACCGCGACAGCGTGCGATCAAGCGTTTCGCACGTTCATGAAAATGCGCTGGCAGCCGTTTGTCCGCGTCGCGCCCGCGTATCATGACGACCCGATCTACATCAACCGGCTGGCCAATTCGATGTACGCCAGTTTGCAAAAGCTCGATTTCGAGCCAGAGAGAATTATTGCAACATTTCACGGCATGCCGCAAAAGTATTTTGATAAGGGCGATCCGTATCACTGCCATTGTCAGAAGACGTCGCGGCTTTTGTGCGAAGCCCTGGGCTGGCCGAAAGACCGCTGGCTGACCACGTTTCAGTCGCGTTTCGGCAATGACCCTTGGCTGCAGCCCTACACCGACATGACCGTCGAGCGGCTGGCCAAGGAAGGCGTCAAGCGCTTAGCCCTCGTTGCTCCCGGTTTTTCTGCCGATTGCCTTGAAACACTCGAAGAATTAGACGGTGAAAACCGCCACATTTTCGAAGATGCAGGCGGCCAGAAGTTTGCCTATTTGCCGGCGCTGAATGACAGCACCGAAGGCATCGACGTGATCGAAGCCGTCGTGCGCCGCGAGTTGATGGGGTGGATTTGAGGCGTGCAACTTGATCGCTCCCAGGAGCGTGGGGGGCGGCGCAATACGGCAAGGGCCTATTGCGCACATTTCCTCT
>JANOFU010000097.1:0-23612 GCA_031413815.1 Hyphomicrobium sp.
GATTGGGTGCTCAATCAGTTTTGAGGGTGCGTGTACCGTGTGCGGGTTGTCCAAAAATCGGCGTGCGATTACGGCGCGATTCGCGGCTCGCGCGAGGGTAATGGAAGCGAGGGAGTTTCTCTTCACCCGCGTTCCCGGCCAAGCGGCCACCGAAGTTGAGTTTTGCATGTCAGGGAGCGTCCGCGATCGCATGCGCCATGTGAGGCGCGGTGCCTGGCCCTGGGTGGTAAAGATCCCGGCTCGCGCGGAACAGGCAGAGCTACTGGCCATCGACCGCAGTGGCCGCTTGGCCGGGACCGCGGGTGGGGAGGGGAGGTTCTTAGGTTGGGTCAAGGTGGCGCAGTTTTGTTGCGACGCAGACCCAACTTGGATGACGCGATACTCACCGAAGCTTAGGGTCATCGTCGAAACGCGGTCGGGTTTCTGCTTGACGCGAACCGACAAGAACGTCCGGCGAACTGGCATCAAAACCCCCACTCGACCTACTTCAACACGACTTCCACCTGGGTCACGTCGTTTTCGCGGACGGTGAAGTCTTTGCGGTAGGCCTTGTCCTGGGACTTCGCGATCACGGCATAAGTTCCCGGCGCGAGAGTGTGTGTGGGCAAGGCGCCGACACTTTCTTTGACGGTCGCGCCCTGCAGAGATTGGATGGTCCAGTGGGTGTCGGGCAGCGCTTCGCCGCCAGCGCGCGCGACGAGCTTGAACGAGACTTTCGCGGATGTGTGGATCAAGTTGGCTTCGGTGAGTTTGCCCGCTTCCACCGTGACGTCGCTGCGCACGGTGGCGTTGGCATCCCCGTAGGTTGAAACGATGTGATAGATGCCGGCATTGAGGCGGATGATGAGACCGGGCCGCGCGCCGGACATGATGACTTTGCGGCTGTCGGTTTGGTCCCGGTCCGAATAAATCGAATAAGACACCGTGCCCGGCCCGACGGGCTTGCCGCCATTGACCGCCGCCACGCGCAAGCCGCCAGCATTGAGCACAAACTGCTCGACAATGGGCGCAGGCGTGTTGGCCGCAATTTTGATTTTACGCGTCAAGTGCGCGCGGCCGAACGCAGCGTTGATGACGTAGTTGCCCGGATTGAGCCGGAGTGTGGGGTTGGGATCGCGGTGCGTGCTGAGCAGGCTCGCCTTGCGGTCTGCTTGCGGATCTTCCTGGAAGACGCGCCAGACGACCCCCTGGTCGATGCGCTGCCCATCTTGCGTCAAGAGAGCCACAAGCTGCACTTGCCCATTCGGCCCCGGTGCTCCGGCTGCTGTTGCGGGATCGGTGCCCGTGCGTGGCACGACGGTGACGTTATCCGGCGGGTTTACAGGTGAGGGCGGCGCGGGGGGCGGGGGGGCTGGCGGTATGAGCGCGGGATCAATCGCAGTGGGTGCAGCTGGCGTGCTCCACCCAGCGGCTGGGTCCTGCGCCGCGGCGGGTGCCACAGCAATCAGCAGCGCGACCAATCCGGACGCGCAACGCGACAATGGTGCTCGTTTCTGCATCGTGTCAACCGATGGTCCCAGACGTGGCGTGACGCCCATGGTGAGTGCAGAAAGCGTGGTCAAAGTATGACATTTGAACATCGCGCGACGCTCCTTCACAGCCCACTCAGCTGCAAGATCTTTTGCTCGCCCGTTTTCAGGTCAATCGGCTGTTCGGCCGGTTGACCGCTTGTTTCGATCCGCACTGTGTACTTGCCGGGTGCTAGCACGGCGCTGCGGGTGTCGCCGCGACGCGATCGCCAGACGGTACGGCCCGAAGCATCGCGGATTTCGACCCGGCTGACGGCGCTGGCCGCTGCCGTTTGCAGGTCCGGCCCGAGGCTCACTTGCGCAGCCTCAAGTTTGATCGTCGCCTTGCCATCCTTGCCTGCCACGATATCCACGGCCTCGCTCGACTTGACGTTGAGTGTGCCGGCTTGGGCTTCGATGCGATACCGGCCAGCCGTCAACTCGAACTGCGGATCGGTTGCCGTGGAGTGGGCCACCAGGCGCTTCGCACCGGCTGCTTCGAACACGCGATAGACGACAGGTGTTCCAGCGGGCAAGACGGCACCTTGAAGTGCCGTGGACAGGGACAGCCGTGCGGTTCCCAGCACGACCGTCTTCTTGATGACGTCGCTGGCGCTGAGGGCAACACGCTCGCGCACTTCGTTGGCGCCGAGGCGCGCGGTGACATAGTACGTTCCTGCTGGCAGGATGAATTGCGGGTTGGGGGTTGCCGTGCGCGCGATTTCCCGGCGGCCCTGGGGCGCATCGGGATCGTCGATTGCAATTAGGAACACGGCGCGATCAAGGGGCGGCCCGTTCTCATAAGCACTGGCGGTCAGCTCCAGCCGGCCGGATTCCAAGACGATGTCGGCGGTCGCGCGGCTGCCGGCCGTGACCGATATTGTGGCATTGGCGCCCGCCAATCCATCGCGAACCGCGACGACGTAATCGCCGGCGGGGACGATGAGTTCAGCGGCGGTTTCGCGGCCGATCCAAATGGGCTCGGACGCTGCCCCACCTTGCCCTGCAGCGGGTGTGACAGTCAGGGCCGGTTCCAACAGGGTGTCACCCAGTTTGTTGGCTTTCGCGGTGAGCACCAGCGTACCCGCGTTGAGGGCCAGGCGCGCCGTGGTCGGGCCGTTATCCGTCACATCGAGCGTTGCGCGGCGCGTCACCAATCCATACTTGGCGACGATCGCATATGTTCCGGGCGGGAGAGCTTCGTTGATCTCAGGCGAGCGTCGCTCGATCAGGGCCGCAGCATCTGCGCCGTCTTTGCTGATGCGCCAGCTAACCGGCGCGGCCAACATCGGGCCAGCGTCGGCGAGCGACGCTGTGAGTCGCAAGCCGGGCGGGCCTGACGCGTCAGCCGGCGGTGGAGCGGCGGCTTGGGGAACTGCTGCGGCTTGACCGTCGAGGCTGGTCAGTTTGAACGCCTCTTCAAGCGCCAATCCAATTGACGCTTGGTCCTGGGCTTCAAACTGCTTGCCGCCCGTCGTTTGAGCGACGCACGCTATGCGCTCGGCCTCAGGTTTTGCCAATCCGAGGCTGATGACATGGATTGCCAGATTGGGATTGGTCTTGGCGATGTCAGCGGCAGCGGCGCACATATCCTGCTGACAATTGTCGAGCCCATCATGGATCAACATGATCGCGCCGGCAGTGCCAGGCCCGAGTGACTTCGCAGCCTCGCGCAAACCTAACGAGACCGGCCCCTTGCCACGCGGATTGAGCTTTTCCAGTGCGGCGATGATGCGTTCGGCAGAGCCCACTTCCGGTGGCGCGACGACTTCGGCATCGCTGCAATCGCCTTTACGGCGATGGCCGAACGACGCGAATCCGATACGCGATTGCGGCGGCGCTTTGATCAACAGGTCACGCAGAAAAGCGCGGGAGGCATAAAACTTGGCTTCCTTGTCGCCCTCCATCGTCCCCCACATGGAGCCCGAGCCATCGAGGACAATGACGGCATTCGGCGCGCTCGGCGCTTGAGCTTCCGCCGGCTGCGGCGATGCCGTGCCAAGGCCCAAAAGGCTGGCGATCAGAACGGCTGGCAATGTGTGTCGGACGGCCCAATTCATCGTCTGTTTCAGCCTCAACGGTGGCATGTCGTCTGTGCTCAAGCGCCACCATTGTACCAGAGCTGCAATTGCGATAGCGAGGGCAGCTTCGCACGCTTCACCGTGGAAAAATGTGGCCATGCCCAATCCGATGCTTGAACTTCTCAAAACACGGCGGTCGGTCAAGCCGGATATGCTGGCAGAGCCAGCCCCAAGCCCTGAGGAATTGGTTACGATTCTGACGATTGCGGCGCGCGTTCCCGACCACAAAAAGTTGGCACCCTGGCGGTTTATGGTTTTTGCGGGCGATGCCCGCCGCCGCGCCAGCGAGATTGTCGCCGAGGCCTGTCTTGCCGAAGAGACCGAGCCTCCTTCAGCAGTCCGGCTGGACCTTGAGCGCCGCCGGTTCCTGCGCGCGCCTCTGGTCATCGGTGTTGTGTCGCGCGTGGTCGAAACCCGCGGTGCGCCCGAGTGGGAGCAAGTTTTGTCAGCTGGCGCTTCGGCCTACAACCTGTGTTTAGCTGCCAATGCCATGGGCTATGCCACGTGCTGGCTCACGGAATGGTTTTCATACAGCCCTCTCGTGAAAGAGCGCCTCGGGTTGGCGGCCAACGAACGCTTCGCTGGCTTCGTCCATATCGGCACCGCGAAGGAAACGCCGGCCGATCGAGAGCGTCCGCAGATCGATGAGATCGTATCCCACTGGCAGGGCTGACGCCCGCGTGCCGCCGGTTAGCTGCGATTTACTTCCCGTTGAGAAAGGCCGGTTACACTCTCTTTCAGTAAAGCCCTGACGAGGGGCTCGAGTTGCGTTCGTTCCCTTGCGTTTGCGGAGTGAGGCCTTGAGCTCTTTAGTCGACATCCCCCAAGCGTTGCTGATTGTTCTGGCCATGGCGTCCGCCGGCGAGACGGGCACTCCTGTTGATGGTGGTGCGATGCGCACATCTCCAGCAGTCGCGACGCAAACCGCCGTTGGGCCCTACCGGTTTGCGGAGCAGCCGTGGCTGGCCGCTATCGAGAGTTGTGCTGGACAAACCGATGCTGCCGCCGGTCACGCGCGCATTTTCCGCACCAGTGGCGGCCGCTACTACATCCCCGTCGCCAGCGAGCGCCGCGCGATCCTGGCACAACGGCAGGATGGATCGATCGCGCGTGAGATTGCGCGATGCGTTGCGCAACACAACCGGAGTGCACTTGAGACAGCGTTGCACCGGCCGCCGACAGCGGGAGAATTGTATGCAGCGCACGTCGCGGGGCCAGAGGCTGCTGTAAAGTTGCTTGATCTGGCGTCACCCCGCGGGTCTGCGCGGGCTGTGGATGTCATTCCGGAGTTCGGGCCCATCGCAACCGAGCTCGCCGCCAGCACTGGCAAACCAGCCTCCATTGCAATGCTGCACAAACGGCTCGTTGAGACAGCCGATCTCATGGCCCGGTCACTCGCCGTCGACATCGCGGCGACGGCGTCCGAGCCGGGCGCTGGGCCAGCCCAACTCAAGGGGCAACTGGCAGATGGTGTGATGTCTGTTGGCCGCTCGCTGGCGGGCGCGGTATTACCATCGGACGCGTGGCAGCCGGACGTGGTGGCCGCTCGCTAACCGGCGCCGACGTTAATACCGGAACTGCTCGGCGAGCACGCGCTCATCGAGGCTGTGGCCCGGATCAAACATCATCAAAAGATCAATGTTGCGCGCCTGCTCGACTTCGACGCGAACAACATTGCGCATTTCGAAGTGGTCAGCGACCGCACTGACGGGACGCTTCTCGTGCTCGCGCACGGTGATGGAAATTTTTGCTTCATTGGGGAGCAGCGCACCGCGCCACCGCCGCGGCCGGAACGGGCTGATTGGCGTCAGAGCCAACAGCTTGGCACTGATCGGCAGAATCGGTCCATAGGCGGACAGGTTATAGGCGGTCGATCCAGCGGGCGTGGCGACAAGAACGCCGTCGCAGATCAATTCTTCCAGCCGCTCTTTGCCATCGACCGCCACGCCAAGTTTCGCGGCCTGGTAGGTTTCGCGGAATAGCGAGACTTCGTTGATCGCCAGCGCCTTGCTGGCTTTGCCCGCTGGATCATACGCCACCATCGACAGCGGGTGCACCTGGTTCATCTCGGCCTTGGCCAAGCGCTGGTGCAGATCGTCTTCGTCATACTCGTTCATCAGGAAGCCGACGGACCCGCGGTTCATACCGTAGATCGGAATGCGATCGTTCATGAAGCGGTGCAGCGTTTGCAGCATCAGGCCATCGCCGCCAAGCGCGACGATGGCATCGGCTTCGCCGGGCACGGCATTGCCGTATTGCGCCACGAGCCGGGTTTGGGCATCGCGGGCCTCAAGCACGTCGCTTGCGACGAACGCGATCTTGTCAAATTTTCTCTGGCTTTTTGTCATCGGAGGCGGGAACGTCGCGGGTTGAAAGTCATGACTCGAAGGCCGTGCGGAGACGGAGGCTCGCCTACTTGCAGCAAAACGACAAGCCCGTTCTGATATATGCGACGTTTCCCGACTCAGCATCGGCCGAAGAAGCGGGCAGTGCGCTTGTTGAACTTGGGCTGGCGGCCTGCGTCAACATTCTGCCCGGCATGATCTCGATTTACCGCTGGAAGGGTCAGCGGCAGCGCGACCAGGAGTGCGTGCTGATCATTAAGACGCGCGAGAGCCTGGCCGAGGCCGTTATTGCGGAAGGGCGCAGGCGGCACTCCTACGACAAC
The DNA here is from genome assembly GCA_031413815.1 of Hyphomicrobium sp. Classification (GTDB taxonomy): domain Bacteria; phylum Pseudomonadota; class Alphaproteobacteria; order Rhizobiales; family Hyphomicrobiaceae; genus JAGVSR01. The sequence goes on from JANOFU010000097.1 coordinate 6,258, forward strand.
CCGGCGTTCCTCATCTTAGCCGTAGAGGGAGGATCGGACGGCTACATCGAGTGGTTGATGACCGAAACGACCCAGCCCGAGACGTAACAAACCCGGCCGCGTACTACAGCCGGCCCAACGGATGTAGGAATAGCGCATGAACCGACCGTGAGCCATAGCGGCGGCGGTACGTTGGGCGGGGCGGGTTGTTGAACCGGTAGGCATAAACCGGCCGGTAGGACCGGTACTGGCGCGCTCTTTGAACGCGCCGCGGCGGCGAAGACTGCGCGAACGAACTCACTTTGCGCTTAGGTGCCACAGAAGGCGCGCCGGGTTTTATGACTTCGTTGTCCGGCGCCGCTTCGTCGTTGAGTGTGGCTTCGGCGCGGGCCAAATGCTGGGACGCGGGTTCAGTGATCAGAGCAGCGGTTTTTGTCGCGGCCGGCTCATTGGCCCTGGTTGCTGCCATCGGTGCTGGCGCGTCCACCGGCGGCGCGCGACCGGCGCGCTGCCACGGCAAGACCTCAACTTGGGCCGATGATGCGGCCAAGTCCGGCGCGCGCGAGGGCCCACCGACCGACATGCGGCCCGGGAGTGGTGCGATGTCGACAGGCCCATCAGCGGCCGCAATTGCAATGGGTGTTTTGACCGCGGGCGCGGGGACCGCCGGTGCAGTCACTGCTTTTGGCTCCATCCCGGCGGCGACCGTATGCGGACGCGCGTCCCTCTTGACTTTTGCAACCGAGGCGAGGGATTTCACGTCAACTGGCGGTTTGGCAGGCTGAACTTGAGCGACGACTGTCTTCAATGCGCACCGTCCGCCGCTCATGACTTGACCGGCCGGGCAGCCCGCGCCGCACACGCCGTCGCGGTGCCCGCGAATGAGCGTCAATAAAATGACGTCGGGCTCTGTGACGGGCAGCGAAGCGTTGACGCGGTCGATGAAGCGGGCCATCGCGCGTTTCGATGAGCTGCGCCATATGCCATCTACGGTGCCACGATAGCAGCCGACGCGCTTCAATTCGCGCTGAAGATTGAGTGCTAGCTCGCGCCGCTCAGCAGCGGTTCCTTGGATCGGCTGCGGCGGCGCCAGATTTGGTGCAGTCACGGCCGCCACAGTGGTTCGCCATTCGCCGGCGGTTGGCGCAACAGTAGCCGCGGCCGTCACCGGTTGCGACGGCTCAGCCGCTGCCAGCACGCTGCCGGGCGCGCTCTTAGGAATGTCCGACTGCCCAGACAAAGGAGCCTGCGCGTAAGTTGGCAGCGGCTGCCTGAAGCCCGGCTGCTCTGACGCAACTGTCGAAGCAAGGCCGGCGGTGGCGCTTTGGGCGATGATGCGGGTGACGGTGGCAAGCTTCTGCTCACGATCAACCGACGCCGGATAGTGCGTGTAGGCGGCAAACCCGAGTCCGGCACACAACAGGGTCAAGCCCAGAAATTTACGCATGGAACGCCACTCCTATGGTCGCGGGCCGGATCGCTGGCGCCATTGGCACCGGGATACCTGTGCCGGGGTGCAAGAGGCCTACAAGTCCGAGTTCTCTGGCATAACGTCCGCCGGCGGCATGACTTAAACGACGTTAACGCAAGGCGTCCTGCTTGGGTAGCGCGGAAATGGAAAAACTCTAACGCTGAGCATATGTTAACGGCTGTGAGGAGATTGCGGTTAAGGCGAAGCGGGCATGGCACTGAGAGACGTAGCCGTCTCCAACTGCCACCTGCCTGCGGACGGCGAGGGGGTGTTGCTCCGCCAGGCTGTGGATTGTCATGTTCGGCTGGGGATAGTCGATGAACAATTTAGGATAGCCTGTGGAAGACGTGTGGCCATCCAGTTGAGGCACAGTGTGATCCCTAACTGTTCAAAAAACGGGCGGTCTGGCCTACCGTCCTGAATCTCTTAACAAATCATTTCGAATCGCGTAGCCTCAGCAACTGAGGGGAAGCGTTTTGCGTCTGTTGCTTGTTTGTCTTGTCCTGTGAGCGGCGTTTTGCACAGACCTGTCTAGCGGCACGGTCACCTGTGTAAATCCAGCTCAATGACAAGGTTCCAGCTCATGATCGCGCCAAACAATTGCGGCGCATGTTCGTGCCGGACGCCATGGGGGTGGCCCGGAGCTCACACGGGGATGCAGCCAAGATTCTGGGCGGCGCGAGCGGTTTTCGCGTTTTGCTGGCCGTCTGACCTCCTCGCAGACAACAAGACATAACGAGCCGGATAATCGTTTTCGCGTTCTGCCGGCTCTCCGCAATGGAGAGGGCTACGATGAGACACCTACTGGGTGTACTAGGGGTTCTTGCAGCAGGCGTACTACTCGCCGTATCAGCTGCGATGAACTGGAGGTTTGGCTACCAACTTGGGAAGACGGAACTTGACGGCATCATCTACGGATCAGCATCCGCTGCCGCAGACTGCCTGAAAGCACTTACGCCGTTCTTCTTCTTTGCCGCTCTGAGAAATAAGATGTGGTCGCAGGCTGCTGCGGCGTTGGTGTTGGGGGTCGTATGTACGGCTTACTCATTGACGTCCGCACTTGGTCATGCGGCGCTGAACCGCTTCGATACGGCCAGTGCCCGCGAGACGCAGGCTCAGTCCTATCAGGATCTGAGAGGCGACTTGAAGCGTGCTCAGGACCAGCTCAGCTGGGTTCCTCAGCACCGGCCGGTCGCCACTGTGCAAAGTGACATCGACAACCTCCAGAACCAGCGTGCTTGGTCTTGGACAAGTGGGTGCACGGACGTGAGCGGCAAGCAGGGCCGCGAGTTCTGCCAGTCGTATCACGCACTGACCGCTGAAATGGCTTCTGGCCAGGAAGCAAACACGCTTGAAACGCGCATTGCTGAAGTGTCGGCAAAGCTCGGGACGCAAAATGGTTCGGCCGCAAAATCTGAGGCCGATCCGCAAGCCAAGGTTTTGGCTGATCTGGCCGGGGCGTTTGTCACCGGTGTGACGGTTGAGAAGGTCCAGATGGCGATGACAATCTTCATCGCTCTTCTGCTGGAAGTCGGCTCATGCTTCGGCATGTACGTCGCCTTCAGCCAGTGGCGTCTCTATGACGTCGATGCTCCCGCCGCGCCGCAAATGGCGACGGTTGCGAGCCAGCCTATCACTGCTGCGGCAGCAGTGGCGGTCCCCGTCCAAGTGGCGGCGCCCGTGCAGATCGCGAAGCCGCGTTCCGGAGCCAACGACAATAAGTCGGCCCCGGCGCCTCAAAGACTCATGGCTCCCGAAACGGATGTGGAGCGCTTCTACAAGGAGAATGTCGAAACTCAGGATGGTTCCAGCCTAACTGCAACAGCACTATACGAAGAGTATTGCGCATGGTGTGAAGAGCAGGAAAAAGAGCCACTTGCACTGCCTACGTTTGGACGAGAGTTCGGTGAGTTGGGTGTGCAGAAAGCTAAGGTTGCAGGACGTGTCCGGTATATTGGCATTGCGCTAAGATCCGGTAGAGAGCTTGAGGAGGATAAAAAGATACCCGCCTCAAGGGCCGAGGCAGCCTAGCAATAGGCTGATCGAAACAGGGGGGCCGCGCAAGCGGCCCTTTTTGTTTTTGGGGTCCGATAGCAAAAAAGCGCGCTGCAAACTAGCAGCGCGCTTTTCGCTATTCTTCATGTCACTTAAGAACGCGTTTACTCGCGAACATAGAGTGGTTTATCGGTCGTGGTGGATATTTCTGTTTCTTCGGTTTCATCGCCGTAGCGGATCGGCGACGACTGATTGAAGGGTGTCCAGGCATAGGCTTCCCATACCATATTATCCCAGTTTTCGATCACGAGGGTGTTCGCCGAAATTGCCACGTTGAACATCGGGAATTCATTCATGCCGTTCATGGTCAGATTGGCGCTCGGAAGATAAATGAGTCCCTGCCAGGTGTGGTGATGGTAGGTCGAGATAACGACGTCCCAAGCGTTGCCGCGGTTATTGCCTTCGAAGAACAGGATGCCGCGCGTCGTTCCAGTGGTTGGAGCCTTCAGTACGGTATTGCCGGAGCCAGCGTAGGATGCAAGTTTCGACTTGTTGTCGGAGAAGTAGAACGTTACGCCAGCGCTGCCATCAAGGTCGCCAGAAAGTGTCAGCGCGCCGGTTTTGTTTCCCGTGCTACTCTTGATAATGTACACGCCCGGTGCAAACGTTGCGTTCTTGAATTCCGTTGATCCGCAGTAAGTGCCCGGCGAGACGTTTCCTACCCAACTCTTGCCCGTATTTGCGTTGGTGCAGTTGCTCACCGTCAAAACCTGGGCGACGTCGCGGATCGAGCTTTCGTAAGGATTTCCGACGACGGCGGCATCTTCGCTGACTTGGTAAGGAGTGGAGACGATCTGCAAGCCTTCAGTGACTGAGGCTTGGCCTTTCACGTCGATCCGCTTGAACTTGATGTTCTCACCGCCCTCTTCGCGCATTGCAGTCGAGCGGTTGGAGCGAACCCGTGCGTCACAGGTGCTGGCATCTATGTTTTCGTTACCCTGCAAGTCAAAGGCATATTGGTTTGACTGGTCCATGACGTGAACGCACGGAATGTTTCCGGCAATTACGATTTCGCCAGTCGATGTTTCTGTGACCGTACGGCTTGGCTCGATCAGGCTTGTGACGGCCAGTTCAAATGTTTGGAGACCGATTGCTGTAGCGAATGTTGCGTCGATGGAACCTCGTGCCGTTGCGCGCATTCCGCCGCCAGCAACAAATGTGAAGTTCAGGACCGGTGCAGTAGTGAGGGACGCATTGAAGTTTGCATTGAACATCGCATTGCCAGCGGCTTCTGCGCCTGCAGGGCCGGCCTGCAGAGCAGCGATTGCAGCGGCATCAAGAGCGGACTGCATATCCGTCTTGGTCTCGGTCGATCGTGCAAAATCAATGGCCAGGCCAACTGAGGCCATTAATGGAACAAGCATCAGGGCGAACATTGGCGCCACGTTTCCTTCGCTGTCGCGAGAAAATCCAACGAGTTTGCGTGTTGTGATGGCCGACATGCGAGGTTCCTTTTTGGCTGACGGAGGCACCATGAGCCTCAATCCTCATTGATTGCGTTACGTCGTGACTTCAATTTTATGCAGTGGCGGTTTTGGGCGATTTGGGTGCAGCAGTGGTTAGTGTTCGAACATCGAAGCACCAGCGATTTGCTCCAATTTCGGGCAAACTTGATCGCCAATTTGATGCGGTAGGCCGCCCACCTGCAGGCGCAACCTCAGCCGCCCGCACGTCTTCGCGATGCCAGACATGTGCGATTGCGCTTTGAATCGGCCGCGGGAAGATGTGCATCATCAGAGTCAGAAACCCGGTGTTGAACGGTTTAGCGTTCAACGATGTCCGATCTTGATTGCGATGCGATTTACTTTGTTGCTCACAATTTGATTTAAAATGTATCGAATTGGGCAAGCGGCTATTGTGGTGAATCGAGCGTTAATGCATCGATGGCGATCGAGTTGGCGCACAACGGCCCGCAAGGGTAAGGGCTACGCGCCTCCCACCCCCGCCTTGCCCGCAATCTTCAATGCAAATGCAAAGTCCCGCGCCGTCTCCCTCAAGCGTTCGAAGCGGCCTGATGATCCGCCGTGGCCCGCACCCATGTTGATCTTGAGCAAGAGCAGGTTGCTGCCGGTGTTGAGCGTGCGCAACCGTGCGATCCACTTGGCCGGTTCCCAATAGGTGACGCGCGGATCGGTCAAGCCGCCGCTGGCCAAGATATGCGGATAGGCTTTGGCGGTGACGTTGTCATAGGGCGAGTAGGCTTTGATGCACGCGAATTCGCTGGCGCTGTCGATCGGGTTGCCCCACTCGGGCCACTCGGGCGGCGTCAGCGGCAAGTCCTTGTCGAGCATGGTGTTCAGCACATCGACAAATGGCACGTCCGCGATGATGCCAAGGAACAAGTCCGGCGCAAGGTTGGCGACCGCGCCCATCAGCATGCCGCCGGCTGAGCCGCCGTTGGCGACGATGCGCCCGCGTTGGGTCAAGCCCTGTTGGACGAGGTACTCGCCCGCCGCGATAAAGTCGGTGAAGGTATTGGGTTTGTGGGCGGCCTTGCCGGTTTTGTACCAGCGGTAGCCTTTATCCTTGCCGCCGCGGATGTGCGCGATGGCGTAAATGAATCCGCGGTCGACGAGCGACAGGCGGCCCGTTGCGAACGAGGCCGGGATCGAGATGCCGTAAGCCCCATAGCCGTAGAGTAACACCGGCGCTGACCCATCGAGCGGAGTGTCTTTGCGGTAGAGCAGCGAGACGGGCACCGTTTCGCCATCGGGTGCGGGTGCAAACAACCGCCGTGTGACGTAGTCCGCCGGGTTATGGCCGGACGGGACCTCCTGGCGTTTGCGCAACGTGCGCGCCCGCGTGGCCATGTCGTAGTCATAGGTCTCGGTTGGTGTTGTCATCGACGAGTAGGTGAAGCGGATCATCGGGGTGTCGAACTCGTAGCCCGACGACATTCCGAGCGAATAGGCATCCTCGGCAAACGCGATCGAGTGCTCCTGCCCGTCGGACCAGCGGTGGATGACAATCCGCGGCAGACTGTCTTCGCGTTCCAGCCGCGCCATATGATCTTTGAATACGGCGGCTTCGAGGATCAATCGCCCGGGCCGGTGCGCGACGATCTCGCGCCAGTTCGCGCGTTGCGGGGCAGCGAGCGGCGCTTCCACCACGCGGAAGTCTTCGGCGCCGTTAGAATTCGTTGTGATAATCAGCCGGTCGCCGTGGTGCTCGACGTGATATTCGTGGCCGAGCGATCGCGGCTCGATCATGCGCGGCGATTGCGTAGGCTCATTCGCGTCGATGACGTAGACTTCGTTGGTTTGATGGTCATGCGCATTGATGAGGATAAGCCCGCTTGACTGCGTCTTGCCAATCGCGAGGTAAAAGCCCGTGTCGGCTTCCTCATAGACCAGCACATCGTCCGCGACGGGCGTGCCGAGCGAGTGCCTGTAAACATAACGCGGGCGATGATTGGCATCGATGCGGATGTAAAACAGCGTTTTTGAGTCGTTGGCCCAAACCATGTCGCCGCGCGTGTCGGGGATGATATCGGGGAGATCTTTGCCAGTTGCCAGATCGCGGATGCTCATCGTGTAGAGTTCAGAGCCCTTGTCGTCGGTAGCGTGCGCGAGTAGTCGATGATCGGGGCTGTGGCTTGAGCCGCCCAGATCCCAGAACGATTTATCCTTGGCCTCGGCGTTGCCGTCGAAGATCACTTGCTCAGCGGTCTCGCCGCGAGGCCGCCGGCACAGTCGCGCGTATTGCCCGCCCGTGACATACGTCGCGTAGTATTCGAAGGCGCCGTGCGGACTGGGCACGGTGCTGTCATCTTGCTTCAGGCGCGCTTTCATCTCGGCGAACAGCGTATCCTGCAGGTCGCGCGTGTCCGCCAGTTGCGCGTCGCAGTAGGCGTTCTCCGCTTCGAGGTAGGCGCGGATTTCGGCATCAAGCACATCCGGTTTGCGCATCACCTCCTGCCAATTGTCCGCTCGCAGCCAGGCGAAGTCGTCCAACAGCGTGACGCCGTGATGGGTCACTACGTGGGGTGAGCGGCGGGCAAAGGGAGGCGATAATAGCGCGTCGGCGGGGCGGGCTTGGGTAGCCATGGGTCCTCGGTCAGTAGGGGTACGGGCAGGGGAGTGGTGTCTTCAAAATCTAGCACGGCCGCACGCGGGCCCGGTCGCAAATTCTCCGGTGCCTTCGAGAGGCAACCCGAGCGACGGGCGATGTCAGGATCAATGTCTTGGCGAACACTGGTCCACTTCTCTACAGGACGACCGAAGCGCGATCTTATGAATGCTTTGATGGCGTTGCAGTTATTGCGGCCTCGCCCAACGTCACAAGGACCGCGCAGCCGGCTCAAGTGTCTTGGACCCGGCTCAAGCGAATCAGCACGTCAGAGATACGTATTCGGGATGAGTAATTCCGGCCACGCCGGTCGTTTTTTGGTGCAACGGCGGCGAAGACCTTGATTTTAACCTTCTGTTCGTAGTTCGACGCATCCCACCCACGCATTCTATTCAGTACTAAACGTGCGCAGCCTTGCATTTCTGTCTAAGTATACGCCCGATTGTCTTGACACGATCCGCGAAGACATCCACAAGACTTGATGACATATTCGACGAAAGGACGGGGTGATGGATGGGTCGAATCCGCCGGGATTGGTGGAACTGACGGCGAAGATTGTGTCGGCCTATGTCAGCAACAACACCATTGTCGCCAGCGACATCCCTCAGCTGATCAATGAGACGTACGGGGCGCTGAGCCGCGCCACGGGGTCCTCGCCGCCGCCTGAGCGCGACGAGCCCAAGCCGAAGGTGCCGGTCAAGAAGTCGGTCATGCCCGACCACATTGTCTGCCTGGAAGATGGCAAGAAGTTCAAGTCGCTGAAGCGCCATCTGCGCACGCACTACAATCTGTCGCCGGAAGAATACCGCGCCAAGTGGGGCTTGCCGCACGACTATCCGATGGTCGCGCCGAACTATGCGCGCGCGCGCTCGGATCTTGCTAAGAAGATGGGTCTGGGCACCCGCCGCGGCGCAGAAGAAGACTGACAGACAGCCCGTCAATAACCAATCCACCACGTCAAATCGGGTCATTTCCGGTGCGGCTGACGACCCGGGCAGAACGTAACGTGTTCAACGCGGCGCACTCTGTGCGGTAGGCGGCGAGCAACTGCGCATGCCGGGCCAAATCATACGCCCAATGTCCCGCCAACCCGCGCTGCCGTTCGGCTTTGAGTGCCCGCCGGAGCGTCGCGATCACCCGCTCGCGTCCAGCAACCGAGAGATCCGCCAGATCTTTTGGCCACATAGGCAACAGCCGCGGCAGGTCGTGTGCGCGCACATACGTCCGGTGCGGCGTGTACTGTTCGCTGAGGTGAACATTTATTCCTGCTGGTTTCAGCGACGAAAGGGACATCGGAAACTCCTGTAATACCGGAGCTTCGGAGCCTGTCACGCGGTGGTGACGCGGGGATAAGTTCGCGGCAAAAACCATGACATCGTAAACGGCCGGAAATTTTTTCCGGCACTTATCCCCGCCGTTTAGGGACCCCTTAGGTTTGCCTGCGCGATGCGGGCGAACGGCCGTATCGTTGCCGTCAGTCGAGTAGCGCAATTGAGGAAGCGATGGAGAACAGTGGACTGGAATTCGAGTGTGAGGTTCTTCGCACAGCCCCCGCCACGACGGGCATTTTCGCTGCCGACGATCCACCCTATGTGCCGTATCGCGGTGCGCTCGACGGCCGCCAACGGCATATCATCGAACAATCGATTGCGCAGGTGTTCGGTGTACCCCCGGTTGATCTGTGCCGGACAACGCGAGGCCGCGCACAGGTGGCGCTCGCCCGGCAGGTGGCTATGTACATTGATCACATCACATGCGGACATAGCTTCACTGAGGTTGGCGGCCTGTTTGATCGCGACCGGACAACCGTCGCTTATGCCTGCAGCATGATCGAAGACCGCCGGGATAACCCATCTTTTGATCGCGCGCTGGAACTGCTGGAGTGGGCCGTGCCGTCGCTGCTGCGGCCGCGCCTCGAATTCGCCAGCGGCGGCGCTTCTCACACGCCGGCGGCAGATGCAGTCCACAATCCGGCGTGGGTGAGTGCTGACCGCCGCGCTTAATCCGTTGCAGGAGATCTCTTGATGACTTTGGACGCTCCAAGGGCCCGTGCGCGGGTGCCGGCATCAAAGGACGGTCGTCACCCTGTCCGGGCGCCGCGCAACAGCCCAGCTGCGATGGGAGGTCAGGCCGGACGACCCACGGAAAATGTGGCCGAAAGTCCGCTCGCCTGGTTGCGGCGGCGGCAGAGCAAGACCGGCGAAACTCTGATCAACGAAGCGCAGTTTGCGGCTGGTGAGCGGCTGCGCGCTGACTTCTGGTTCGCGCACATGACGCCGCGCACGACGTCCAGCTGGAGCGAAGCTGCGTCTCACAACTCAGGCCGCCGCAGTGCGCCGGGTGCGGGCGTCGATCTGCAGGATCATGTAATCGCCGCGCAACAGCGCGTGCATCGCGCACTCGCCGCTGTCGGCCCGGAGTTATCTGGTATTTTGATCGACGTGTGTTGTCATCTGAAGGGGCTTGAAGATGCCGAGCGGCTCGCCGGTTGGCCGCGGCGCGCGGGCAAGACCGTCCTGCAGTTGGCGTTGTCGAGTTTAGCCCGCCACTACGGGATCAAGCACCCAGACGACGGCGCGGGCTCCGGTGGTTCTGGAGCCCCGGCGCGTGTCCGCCATTGGGGTGCGGCTGATTACCGTCCCGTGGTGGGGGAGTAAAGGCCAGGTTCTACAAATTCGCCGCAGGTTTGGACGCGGAGAGAACAAAACAACTGGCGGGACTCGCTCGTATACTCCCGTTATGGATGACACAATCAACGTTTCGGATCAGCCCGTTGTACGGGCGCTGACGCAGCCCGGTGCGGGCCGCATCGTTTCAGCGCACCGCGACCTGCAAGCGTTCAGCGCATTCGTGATCGCGCAGCCGACGGTGACGCGTGCCCTCGAACTGTGGCGCCACCAGCATGGCTTCGGCGGGCTCGCACTGACGGCGGTTCTACTCGCCAGTGTCGCGCCCGTCACGGCCGATGCCGCCCTGTCCGCCGATCTGCAATTGCTGCCGGGGGAGCGGGTTCTGCGGCGCCATGTGGCGCTTCAGCAGGGTCCTGCGCGCCTTGTGATAGCGGACAACTTTTTTGTCCCAAGCCGTTTGTCACCCGTGCTCGCGGAAACGTTGCTGACCGGCGATGTGCCATTTGGCAAACTCATCGCGCCGCTCGGCGGGTACCGCATCCATCGATCTGCTGCGATCACCACCGATGCTACGTCGCTCCGCCATCGCGCCGTTGTGTGCCTCGGCGATGGGACGCGTGTGGCCGTTGTCAACGAGCAGTTCCTGCCAGCTGTTCTTGATTGGGCTTAGCTCAGGTGACATGGGGTCAGACACCTTTGTGTGACTTGGTGTCAGACACCTCTGAGTGGTGTCTGACACCCAAAGTGCCCCGAAAGTGCCGAACCTAACCCACGCCCGCCATCGCAGCCTTCGCATCGTTGCGGATGCGTTCCACCATCGAGGCCAGACCATTCGAGCGTTGCGGTGTCAGATGATCTTTCAAACCCAAGCTTGCGAAATCCGCGAGCGCATCGTGAGCTGCCACGTCGGCGGCGGGCCGGTCCTGATAAATCAGCAGCAAAATTGCGACGAGGCCGCGCACAATATGCGCATCGCTGTCCGCATCGAAGTGCAACACGGGCGGTGCCGTCGCGCCGCCCGGCTTTCGATGGGTAACAAGCCAAACCTGGCTGGCGCAGCCGCGGACTTTGGTCGCCTCGGTCTTGAGCGCGTCATCCATCGGGGGCAGCGTGCGGCCAAGCTCGATAATGTAACGGTACCGGTCCTCCCAGTCGTCCATCAGATCGAAATTGTCTCTGAGCTCAGCGAAAGTCATGCGTGGTCCTCTCACGGGCTGTGGCTGCAGCCTTGGTTGTGAGCAGTGTAACGGGTTTTATGTGGGGGCACACGCGACGCGTTTGCAGGGTGTGTGCAAGCTCAGACCGGACGCTTAGATGCCCTTGCCGCTCTTCGACCCGCGCCATTGCGGTTCGAGGTCACGGGAGGTGAGCGTTCCGCGCGGCGCATCTTTGGGAAAATCAAGACGCACGGGCTGGCTTTGGACGGCGTTTTGATCGTCGCCCGTCGCATATTGGACGGCCAGCGTGTAGGCGACGTGACCCGCGAATTCAGCTTTCGTGAGGAAGGAAGCCCATGCCGCGCTCGCATTTTCGCACGTTGCGGGATTGCGGTCGCAATAGGTGGCGGTCCAGTTCGCGGCCATCGCCACGTTCTGATAGACGCGCTCTTGTTGCGCACGGTCAGACGGAAGCACCGCGATCGCGACAGACAAAATCAGAGCTGTTCTGACTAAAGACATGCGAGAACTCGACTGCGCAAACGCGCCCTTTTAGTGTTGACCAGACTTCACGATAAACAAATCGCCTCAAGGAAGCGGAACGGCGGGCGTGTGCATTTCAATCAAAGTTTATCTATTTCCAGGGTCCCCAAGCGTTGCCGGTTAACACCCCGTTAACGCCAACTTTCGATAATGCAGCGGCGTCGAGGGGCGCGGATCAAGGGGCAAAGTGGTGCAATGGATGTGCGGGGCTTCCGCCTAGCGATGGCGCTGTTTGTGCTGTTGAGTTGTGCGGTCGCGGGCAATCTCGTGCTGCTGCAGCCGGCGGGGGGACGAGGCGCTGGTTTTTCAGCGCGGGGTGCTGATCATATGGCGGCCTTCGAAACGTCGGCGCTGAAGGCCAATGAAGCAACAGCGGACTTGCGCGCTGAGGCGCATCCGTCGCGCGTGCTTCGGATCACCGCGCCGGAGCAGCCGGTCCTGCCGCCTGCGGCGGTGGCTGACAGTGCCGAGACGACGCGGGCAGTGCAGCGGGAACTTCAAGCGCGTGGATACGATGTGGGAACTCCAGATGGGGTCGCAGGTCTTGTGACACAGGCTGCGATTATGGCCTATGAGGCCGATCATGGCATGGTGCTGACGGCACAGCCAAGCGAGGCGCTGCTGCAGTCTATCCTGCTGGGCAATCCGTCGCCGGCGCGCGGGGCAGTGCCCGGGCAAATGGAGCAAAGTGCCAGAGCCGGGAGGGTGATCCGTACAGTGCAGCAGGCCTTGGCCAAACTCGGCTATCCAACAGGCAAACCCGACGGGCGGCTCGGCGAGAGCACCATCACGGCGATCCGCGATTTCGAAAAGCAACAGGGCTTTACCGACAGCGGCCGCATTTCCGGTCAGCTGGTGGCAAGACTGACACGGCTCGCCACTGAAAAACGGCTGGCCGTGGAGCGCTGATCCGGCTACGCGTTCGCTGTGAGAGCGAGCGGGATTGTTGAAGCTGGAATGCGCGTTAAAACCGAGCTTTGGGTGAAGGCCTACATCCGCAGCTGTGCTGTGGCGGGTGTGGTCGCGACGGTCGTGCGCCACGGCGACGACGATGCCGGCGCGATCTACATCCGGATCAACCGGCTTGATGGGCGATCGTCGGTCTATGGCCCGGCGCCTGCTGGGCTCGATGGCACCGAGACCGAGCGCCGCTGGGTGCCGTGCTTCAAGACCGGAACGGTGGCGGATGACGAGGCCGAAACCTATCTGCACCGCGAAGCAAATTTCGACAGCGATCTCTGGATCGTCGAGGTTGAATCGCGGGATGGTGCACATCAGCTCGATGGCTGGCTGGCGGCCGAAAGTGCGACGTAGATCAAGCGGCCTTGAGGCATTAATACTTCGTTAAGAAGCGGCAGGCCACAGTCGGAGCATAACGAATCGCTTGGCGAGGGGCCGCCGGAGACTCAGTCTTTCCAGTCATACTAGCCCCGGGACGAAACGCGCGGATAACAACGTCCCTAGAGGGTCGCTTATGTCGAACATCTTGGAATTTCCCGTTCGCATTGAGAAAGGTCCGGCCCTAGGGGCGGCGGTCGCAGTGCGTGGGCAGGCAGACATCGTTCTCTTCCCTGGCATTCGCTACGAGCGCGGTGCTGAGGTCGCTCCGGGTGCTGGCCCGCCGCCAGAAGAGTGCAGCGGCAGTCCCTCAAAACGTGGCCGCAAAAAGCGCGCTTAATCTCCCAAACGAACGGCTCTCAAATCACGATGGCGCGACGCCACAGGCCGTTCGCTTCAACTCGGCTTCGGTGCGCGCGCGAAAGGCGAGTCCAGCGTCTGTGGCGCGCAGCACTGCGAGACCGCGCGAGGCAGGGACGCGCAATTGCGATTGCGGGACTGAGCGTTCACCCCGGGCCTCTGGCGTCAGACCTTGGAACCGCTCCTGCTCGGGAATAAGAACAAGTGAGATGTTGACCCGCCGGCCCGGTTCACCGACGGCGGTATAAAAATTCTCGCCATTCAGATTGTAGAGCGAGAGCGTCCAGCCCGGTGACGGCAAGCCCGCTGTCAGCGCTACAGACCCCTTGGACGTGTCGAACCGGCAGACAGCAATTCGGGCGTCGGGCGCCATGAAGGGCAGGGGCTGCGCGGAAGGGGTGACAGGCGGGAGCACACGCATGGCATTCGCCGGCAGCGAAGCAATCAGCCGGTCATAAGGTGTCGCAAGCGTCAGGTGAGGCGCGGCGAATGTTGCGCAAATGTGCAGGGCAACAACGGCAAAAAATGCGGCCAGCACGAGACGCCAATTGGGAGGCAGCAGATAGGCTAAGAAGGTTTTCATCGGCACGACCCCCGCGTGATGGTGGGCAGGAGTGCGGTGGGGTCCCGGTCCTCACTGGTGCCAGCGGCCCCATAGTCGATCGCGGTGAAGACGACCGCCAACCGGCCGGCCCCTCCCGTCGGCAACCAATTCCCCGCACTCGCTGAGCGCGCGAGGGAGGCGACAAACTTTCCGTCCGGCATCAGCGCTGCGGTATCGCTGGTAAAGCTGTGGCGGTCTGCAGCGTTTGGAATGAGACCGCCGCCGACGTCAAAGACGCTGACGCTCCACCAGAAGTTCGCGGGCGGTGATCCGGTCAGGGTATAATCACACGATGAATGGAGGCGGTTGCCCTCGCTGTCCGTGCGGGCCAGGTAGGTGTCGGCAATGCCGGTGCTGATGGGGAGTGCGCCGAGGCTGGTAAAGTGGGCGCGCGTGTAAGGGTCGGCATCCATACGCCCCGCTGTTTTCCACATGACCCACGGGCCGACTGTCACAGTGGTCAACCGGTTGCCCGCTTCGACCATGTACCAGCTCGAGCCCAGTCCCCCAATCAGTACAATCGTGATGAACAGCGCCCAATCGGTCAGTAGCCGCAGCGCGCTCGCGACGCGCTTCTTGATCTGGTGGCGAACGAAGCTCATGCCTTGGATCTCATGACGCGGACTTAGCGAATGGTCGGTTGAGTTCCCGCCTGCGCCGGAACTCCGGAGGGGGACGATGAACCGGCTCTTGTGGAGGGTGGCGCGGTGCCATTGGCGCGTTTTTCCGCAGGTGAATTGGCGGGTGGAGTGCCAGCAGGCTCCGCCGGTTCGGGAAGGCCGGCCGCTTTGCGCAGGGCCGATGCGATGCGTTTCAGCGCCGTGCGCGCCGTGTCTGACATGAGGCTCGACGATTTGGCCGTGCCGTCGGCCTCTCCCGACAACTGCGCCGCGAGGGCTGGGTCGGTGAGTTTCAATTCCGCGATGCGTTGCTGCTCCGCAACTTGCGCGGGATGCGGGTCCAGTCCGGGGATGGTCGCAATGTTCATGTCCTTATGTGCGACCGCCATGAAATCGCGCCAGATGGGGGCTGCAATTTGGCCGCCGGTGTTGTCGCCCGACATGGGCCGGTTGTCGTCGTTTCCAAGCCAAACGGACGCGACGTATTTCCCTGTGAAGCCGACGAACCAGATGTCGTTGGGCCCCGAACTTGTCCCGGTCTTGCCAGCCGCGTGCGTGAACTCGAGCGCTGCGCGCTGCGCCGTCCCGTCAGTCACCACCTTGTTCATCATCTGGTTCATGCCTTCCGCGACTTGACGTGACATCACTTGCGGTGCCTCCGGCTCGTCGCGGTCGCGCGTATAAATCAACTCGCCTTTCGAATTGAAAATCTCCAGAACAGCATATGGTTTTGCGAGCTTGCCCCCGTTCACAAATGTCGCGATGCCACCGGTATGATCGAGCGGCGTAATGCCCCGGTCGCCAAGCGCCATAGAGCACGTCTTTTTGACACCGCGCACGCCGAGCCGGTTGGTCATATCGATGACCTTGTCGCGACCGACAGCAAATGACAACTCAGCCGCCACGGTGTTGAGCGACTTCGCCAACGCGTACCACAGCGCCATTTTCGACCCCGAGCCGCCGCCGCCGCCGTAGTTCGACGGACGCCAGTTGCCGCACGAGCGCGAACTGTCGCGCACCGTTGTCGTGGTCTTGTAGCCGTTTTCCAACGCGGTCGCATAAACGTATACTTTGAACGACGAACCCGGCTGGCGGCGCGCATGCGTGGCCCGGTTGAACTGGCTTTCACCGTAGTCCGGCCCGCCGACCATGGCGCGCACCGCGCCATCAATTTCGGTTGCCACCAGCGCACCCGAGTTCAGCCGCAAGCTGCGCCCGCGCTGGCGAATCACAGGAACAATCGCATCGTCCGCCGCCTTCTGCAGCGACTGATCAACCGTGGTGCGTGCCGTCAGCACATACTGGTTTTTGCCAAGCGCCAGGCGCTGCACTTCTTCGAAGGCATAATCGAGGAACCAATCGGGGCTCTGCGACGGCCGGTTCTCGACAACCTTGGCCGGGTTCAATCGCGCCTCGTGCACCTGGGCAGAGGTGTAGAACCCCGCTTCGACCAGGTTCTGTAGCACTTCGTTGGTGCGTGCCCGCGCGGCCGGCATGTTGATGTGGGGCGCATATTTTGTTGGCGCTTTGTAAAGTCCCGACATGAGGGCGGCTTCGGCTAAGTTCACATCGCGCACAGATTTGCCGAAGTAGAATTGCGACGCCGCCTCAACGCCAAACGCGCCGCCGCCCATATACGCGCGATCGAGATACATCTTCAGAATCTCGCGCTTGGTGAACCGGCTTTCCAGCAGGAACGACAGGAACATTTCTTTGATCTTGCGCTGGAGCGAGCGCTCCGACGACAGGAACAGGTTCTTCGCCAGCTGCTGGGTCAGCGACGAGCCGCCCTGCACCACGTCATTGGCGCGCAGGTTTTCAATGAGCGCGCGAGAGGTACCGAGCACGTCGATGCCGTAGTGTTCGAAAAAACGCCGGTCTTCGGTGGCGAGCGTCGCCTTGATGACGGATTCAGGGATGTCTTCCAGCGGCACCGCATCGTTGTGCAGAATGCCACGCTTGCCAATTTCCGCGCCGTCCTTGTCGAGGAATTTGACCGAGTATTGTCCGGTCAAAAACTTGCCTTCGTCGAATTCGAGGAACGCGGGCAGGGCGAGCGCATACATGACGACGAAACCGCCCGCACCCAGCGTGACGGCTTCCGATCCCAATTCATTCAATAGCCGTTTCCAGCCCGTCAACCGGAAGCGTGCAAAAAAGCTCGACCCGGCATTCCACCAGTCTTTGAGGCGCGCGCCGGTCTGCGAGACGGTGGCGTCGAGCTTGGCGTCGAGCCCCATCCAGTTGACGAACTTGTCGCGTCCGCCTTGTTTGAGAAACCAGTCGCTCAAAGCGTGTTGCCTTCGGTTATCCGCACGTGCCCGCTAAGTCATTGATCTGGAATGGTGTCAGACACCTCTTAGTGGGGTCTGACACCATCAGTTGTCCCGAGTCAGGCCGTTTGATTAGACCGTTACTTACCATTGCGGGCAACACAAGGGCGAGGGGGGATGTGGGAGGGGGGAGAGGGCAGCAGGCAACCGGCAACGGGCAGCCGGATTCGAAGCGGGGGCGAGCGCAAACCCATTGG
>JANOFU010000098.1:0-76542 GCA_031413815.1 Hyphomicrobium sp.
CCGGCTCATCACTGCGGATTGAGACCGTGCGTGCCAGCACGATCTCCACGCTGCGAGAGGCCGCCAGACGGCCCAGACCGATGGCCATGAGATGGCGCACTGTCGCGATCCGCCCACGGCCCTTGAATAGAATGCACAGCAAACCGTCTTTCGTGATGCCGGCGGCATCGGACAAATGAAATCCCCCGGCATAGTTCGCGGCATTGGCAACGATGATCCAATGCGCGATGTGCGATTGTCCATCGACGACGCAGTCCAGAGGTTTGCTGCGAACGCCCAGCGCACGAATGACGGGTTCGACGTAGGCGGCCTTACCCAGCATTCTCTTGCCCGTGTAACTGAGGCGCTGGATGACTTCTCCATCAAAGCCGGCACCCGCCATCAAAAAGAACGGCAATCCGTTGGCCATGGCGCCCTTGACGGACGTGACGGGGCCGCCGATCAAAACGCTGGCCAACCCATCGGCTGACTTGGGCAACGCGATTTCGTGCGCGAATACATTGCCTGTACCCTGCGGGATGATACCCAGGGGCAATCCCGTTTGCGCAAACAGCCGGGCGACCACCCGGATCGTGCCATCACCGCCCGCCGCAATGACGGCGTCACACGCGTCCGACAAGTGCGGCACATCTTCCGCCTTGACGGTCGGCAGTGCAGGTCCGCGAGTCACATGAGCGCCACGGGATTCCAGCTCTGACACCACCTGATCGACGATCGTCCGGCCACGAGGCCCGGCATTGGGATTGTGCAGCAGCAAAAATCGCCGCCGCAGCACAGTCTCCCCCTCTGATGGCATGCCGTCCCCTGGAAATAGCGCTGCTGTAAGTCCCGAACTCCGTGACCTTACTCCGGGGGGCCCGGCGAGGCCACAGGATCAATGCGTCTGATTGAAATGCGGTTCTTTAGCTACGTGCGATTTTCTTGCGGCCAGGTGGCATCCCAGACCGTAAATCCCGTGTTGCCGGCCGAACTCATCGCCTCGACGACGGCCATATTGTCGAAGCCTTTAAGACGGGCTTGCATCATGTGCAGGAGATCGCTTTCGCCGATGGCGCCCAGCGGCACAGTCAAAGAATGCCGCCGGTCTGAACTTTGCAGAAGCCAGAACAAATCGGTTGAGACTGGCCCGTCATCCGTGGTCACGATGCCAACGACACCGAGATCAGACCACAGCAGACTATCGGTCCGCCCATTGGGCCGCATCACAATGATCCGGTCGCCTTCGGACGTGACGCGCACAGCAGAGCCGCGTCGCGATCCCGTACTCCCTGATCGTGTCAGTGATACGGGCGCCGGCGTCGCGCTTGGGTCGAACAACCTGCGCAGCCAGTCAAGCATTGCGCCTCTCGTGAGCCACTCGCGCGTGAGCGCGAACGTCTGTGGTTGCGTCGGGGTAGTGCCGGAACTCTAGCGCAACTTCCGTTGGCACGCGATGGCTACTCAGCGGCCTTCAGATCCGTGCCCGGCCGGGCATTGCGCACTTCGGTGTCCACATGACTGTCAAACTTGGCAAAGTTCTTGGTAAACATCTGAACGAGCGCTGCTGCCGTCGCGTCATAAGCTGCGGGATCGGGCCAGGTTTGGCGGGGATCGAGGATCTTCGGATCGATCCCCGGCAGCGACAGCGGCACCTGAAAGCCAAACACTTCATCGGTGCGCATGGGCTGGCCTTTGAGTTGGCCTGACAGCGCCGCATTGAGCAGCGCACGCGTCACTTTGATGGGCATGCGCGTGCCAGTGCCATACTTGCCACCGGTCCAACCCGTGTTGACGAGCCAGCAATCAACATTGTGCCGGGCCGTCAGTTTGCGCAGAAGATTGCCATAGATCGACGGATGGCGCGGCATGAACGGCGCGCCAAAGCACGTCGAGAACGTTGCCTGCGGTTCCGCACCCATGCCCTTTTCCGTGCCCGCAACCTTGGCCGTATAGCCCGACAGGAAGTGATAGACCGCCTGCGCTGGTGTCAGTTTCGCGATCGGCGGCAGAACGCCAAAGGCATCTGCTGTCAGCATCACAATGTTTTTTGGATGACCAGCAACGCCCGTATCACTGGCATTGGCGATGTAGTCGAGGGGATAGGCCGCGCGCGTGTTCTCGGTCAGCCGCGCATCGTCGAAGTTGGTGGCACCCGTGACCGGATCGACGCCGACGTTTTCGAGCACGGTGGCAAAGCGGCTGGCTGCAGAAAAAATCTCGGGCTCTGCGTCCTTCGACAAGCGAACGGTTTTGGCATAGCAGCCGCCCTCGAAGTTGAAGATCCCGTTTTCGGACCAGCCATGCTCATCGTCGCCCAGCAGCGTCCGGTTCGGATCAGCCGACAGTGTCGTTTTGCCGGTCCCCGAAAGCCCAAAAAAGATGGCGCTGTCTCCATCTTGACCGGCATTCGCCGAGCAATGCATGGGCATGACGCCCTTGGCGGGCAGACGGTAGTTCAAATAGCTGAAGACGCTCTTCTTGGTTTCACCGGCATATGACGTGCCGCCAATCAAAACGATGCGACGGGTGAAGTTGCACGCGATCACCGTTTCTGAGCGCGTGCCATGATAGTCGGGTGCTGCGCGAAAGCCCGGCAAATTGACAACCGTGAAGCCAGGCTGGAACAACGCCAAGTCGTTGCCTGCGGGGCGGCGCAGAAGGTGGCGGATAAACAAAGCATGCCACGCATATTCGCAGAACACGCGGGTCGGGAGACGGTGGGCCGGGTCCGCACCCGCATAGAGATCTTGAACGAACAGCTCTTTCAGTTTTGCAAATTCGAGAAAGTCCTGCAGCAACCGCTCAAACTGATCCTCTGACATGGACTTGTTGTTGTCCCACCAGATGACCGGATCGGTATCGGCGTCGCGGACGATAAACTTGTCATTGACGGAGCGGCCCGTGTGCTGTCCGGTTTCGACAACGAGCGCACCGGACGCGGCCAAGCGGCCTTCGTTGCGGCGGATTGCAAATTCGACGAGCTCCGGCACCGTGTTGTTGACGTGCAGTTTGCGGCAGGCGTTGATTGGGAAAATTTCGTGCATCATCGGCGCTCAGATCTCTCAAATAGCCGGTCCGCACCGGACCAGCGGAGCAGACACCGTTTGGACTTTCCCTAGACGCTTCATATCCCCGCTTGGCTGCGCGGGATTTTATGGCCATACGGATGGCCGACTCAATGGAGTCTGGAGGCGGATTCGTGCGGCCGCGTGATACGCTTGTCGCGGAGCAAACTCAAGTTACCCCAAAGTCGTAGTCCAGTTCAAATTCCAGCTACGAACAGCTTAATTGGCCGCAATTAGGCCCGTGCAACGGCTGCCAGCCGCGCCAGTTCCTTACGGGCTTCAGCGGGCGTGGAAACCGGCTCCGCAAACACGAGGCGCGCCGTGTGCGGCAAGGCGACCAGATCGCACCCTTCAGGATCAATCCCGGTCATCGTCCAGGGTCCCGATGCGGGCGCGTCAAGCGACCGGGCGTAGGCTGAAATGGCGTCGGCATGATCGTCATTCATGTGCCCCACAATATCAAGCTCGGCCTCAATCAGCCGGCCGGCCTGTGCCACATCGACCAGTAGCTCGCTCGCAGTCAGATCAACAATCCGGCCAAACCCACCAATGAAATGTGCTCGCTCAATATCGAGTGCAAAGAACCCGAAATCCACGAAATCAGCGTACATTTTCGCGGCATCGTGGCGCGCCAGAAACCGCCGCCGCGCGGTTTCGCTTGTCGCGGGCCGCACGCGCCCCATCAGCGTCACGCGGCCGCCCGCCAAGGGATCGCCCTCCGCGCTGGTGCCATCAATCATGAGACTGGCGCGGGCATCGTTCAAAAGGTTCTGGGTATGCAAGGCCAGCCGCGAGATCAGTACCAGTGGCGTTCCGTCCACGTCGGTTGCCACCGTCACCAAAGACGCGTAGGGCATACCAGACGTGCGATCGAGCGTGGCCAAAGCCCCTTTGAGGGCGCGTCGCATCAATCCGCGCGTCGCTGCAACTGCCGCGGCCTTAGGGCTTGATTTATCTACTGGATTGGACGCTACACTGGTCATGGGCCGTGCTTGCCTGTTTGGCCTTGTTCACTTGTTCAGGTACGGTTCAGCGGTGCAACCAGATGGTGAACATGCCACAATTGATCCAAGTTGGGGCCATAAAGCGCCAGTGATGATAATTGCGCCGCAGGGATGACAGGCCATGAAAGAGAAAACCACCATTGCGTTGGTTGATGACGAACGCAACATCTTGACGTCCCTAGGCTTGGCCCTTGAAGCCGAAGGCTACAAGGTGCGCACCTATAACGATGGCGCCGCCGCTCTCGAAGCGCTGACCGAAGAACCCGCCGACCTGGGCATCTTCGATATCAAGATGCCGCGCATGGATGGCATGGAACTGCTGCGCCGCGTCCGGCAGCAATCGGATATGCCAGTTATTTTCTTGACGTCCAAGGACGACGAGATCGACGAACTGTTTGGCCTCAAAATGGGGGCCGATGATTACATCGCAAAACCCTTCTCGCAGCGTCTGATCGTTGAGCGCGTGCGCGCTATTCTGCGCCGGTTCCAGCCCAAGGACGCCAATTCGACGGCGGCTGAAATTGCCCGCACACTTGAGCGTGGCAAGCTGAAGCTCGATCCCGAGCGCCACACCTGTCATTGGGACAATCGGCCGGTGACACTGACCGTCACAGAATTCCTCATTCTTCAAGCGCTCGCGCAACGCCCTGGCGTCGTCAAAACACGCGACGCGTTGATGGATGCGGCCTACGACGACCAAGTCTACGTCGATGACCGCACGATCGACAGCCACATCAAGCGGCTGCGCAAGAAGTTCAAGCAGGTCGATGACGATTTCGACGTGATCGAAACGTTGTATGGTGTCGGCTACCGGTTCAAAGAGGCGTGAGCCAACAGCACGCGCTGCCGGGCCGGACACGGATCTGACGGAGGAGCGAATTGGCGCTCGACACGGAGCGACCCCCGGCCGCTCTTGGGCCATGGGACAATCTGAAGTCCTGGATCGCGCGCATGACACAGCGCGCTCGCCGCGCCGTGGCCGATCCTAAAGGTGCATTTCAGCGGCTGAAGCAGCTGCGATTGTTCCGGTTTATCTCTGCCAATCTTCTGAGACGCATATTGCTGGCCAACCTGGCTGGCCTGCTTCTGATGGTCGGCGGCATTCTGTACCTGTCCCAATACCATAAATGGCTCGTGGACGCGAAACAGGAGTCGCTACGGACCCAAGGCGAAATCATCGCGGCGGCCATCGCCAGCGATGCGCGCGTTGAGCAAGGTAACATTGAAATTGACCTGGATGGCAAACCCACGGGCGACCAGATCAATCGTGCGCCGTATCGCGATGACGGATTTGCCGCCTTGCAACTCTCCATCCGGCCCGAACGCGTCACGCCAATCATGCGCCGCCTGATACAGCCGACCCGCAACCGCGCCCGCATCTACGGCCGCGACGGCACCCTCATTGTTGATTCAGTGACGCTACTGACGCGCGGCCAGCTGACCAAACCCCAAGAGACCAACGGCAAAACCAAGACCAAGAATTTCTGGACCCGGCTGACGGCTGTTCTGATCGACAAGCACTTGCCCGTTTATCGCGAAATCGGCAACGCCAAGGGTACCGCTTATCCAGAAGTCCGCACTGCGCTGGAAGGATCGACCACGCCCTTGCTGCTGCTCAATGAAGAGGGCGAGCAGATCGTTTCAGTCGCCGTCCCCATCAAGCGCGCGAACTCCATTCTCGGCGTTCTGCTGATGTCGACGCGCCCCGGCGACATCGACAAGGTCTTGGACGAGGAACAACGGCACATCTTGACGCTTGCCGCCATCGCGCTTTTGGCCACCATCATTTCATCCTTGCTTCTCGCCCGCACCGTCGCCGACCCGATCCGCAAGCTGTCGGATGCCGCCGAGCAGGTCAGCCACAACATCAATGCGCGCCAGGATCTGCCCGACTACGCCGACCGGAACGACGAAGTTGGGCAGCTGTCACGGGCATTCAAAGCCATGACCACGGCGCTGTACCGCCGCATCGAAGCGAGCGAGAGCTTTGCCGCCGACGTTGCCCATGAGTTGAAAAATCCGCTTGCGGCGGCGCGGTCAGTCGCGGAGTCGCTGGTTTATGCCAAGTCGGATGCCCAGCGCGAAGAACTCGTCCGCCAGATTCAGACCGAGCTCAAGCGGCTCAACCGGCTGATCACGGACGTTTCAAATGCGTCCCGGCTCGAAGCTGAATTAGCACGCCAGAAAATCGAACCGATCAATGTCACTGGCGTTGTCGAAAGCGTGGTGCGTATCTTCCACGACATCCTGGGCGAAGACGACCGCTCGGTTACGGTCAAGATCGAGCCGTCAACGTCGGCTCAAGCCTTTGTGGTCAACGGTGAAGAGGGCCGCCTCGGGCAAGTCGTCACCAATCTGATCGACAATGCCGTGTCGTTTTCGCCGCCGGCCGGCAAAGTGACCGTGACCGTGCGCCAGCTGGCCAAGCACGTTGAAATCGCTGTCGAAGATCAGGGCCCCGGCATTCCCGACGACCGCCTCGCGATTGTCTTCGACCGTTTCTACACGGACCGGCCAGCCACCGAAGCGCAGCGCGGCAAGAACTCCGGCCTTGGGTTGTCGATCTCGCGCGAGATTGTGCGGTCGCATTCCGGAGAGATCTGGGCCGAAAACGTGTGCGCCAACGCAGCCGCATCAGACAGCGAATCAACCGGCGCGCGCTTTGTCGTCCGTCTGCCGTGGACACCGGCCGTGACCCGCGGAGGCCCCAGTGGGGGACGGCGCATCTGAAACCACTCTACACGCAACCGCTTTCGGACTTGGGGATGTCTGTGCCCTGATCCGCGGTCCCAGCGGCAGTGGCAAATCCGATCTCGCCTTGCGGTGCTTGGCAACCCAGTTGCCGGACTTGAAGCTAGGTGCAGCCTATCTTGTCGCCGATGATCACGTCGTTGTCCGCCGGCTTGGCGAACGCCTGACGGCTGAACCACCGGCCACACTGGCGGGCCTCATCGAAGTGCGCGGTCTCGGCATCGTCACGGTCCCGTTTCGTGCCCCGGCCGAGGTGGCGCTGCTCGTCGACCTTGTGGCCCAAGAGGCGGTTGAGCGGCTGCCGGACCCTTGGCCCGTGGACACCATCTCAGGTGTGACGCGGCCGATTCTGCGGTTATGTGCTTTCGAGGCCTCTGCCCCTCACAAACTGCTGTTGGCCCTAGCGCAACGGCCCTGGGAAAGCCGGCGTTAGAACCAGTTCTGAACCGAAAAGGCCTTGCCTCACCGGCAAACACTTGTAAGTCTCCGCGCCGCGCATGGGCCTATAACTGCGCGCCACGTCACTGTCAGCCCGGCAAGCAAGAGACTGAGATGATCGGACTTGTCATTGTCACCCATGGTGGGCTTGCGGTGGAGTTCCGCGCGGCCCTTGAACATATTGTTGGGCCACAGACGCACCTGGAAACGGTTGCGATCGGCCCCGAGGATGACATGGCCGCCCGCCGGGTCGATATTCTGGACGCCGTCCGCCGGGTCGAAACGGGCAAGGGCGTCATCGTGTTGACCGACATGTTTGGGGGTACCCCTTCGAACCTTGCGATCTCAGTCATGGACGAAGCAAAGGTCGAGGTGATCGCGGGCATCAATCTGCCGATCCTCGTCAAACTCGCCAGCCTGCGGCGGGAACTGCCGCTCATGGAGGCCGTCACGAAAGCTAGAGACGCTGGGCGCAAGTACATTAAGGTCGCCAGCCAAGAGCTGTCCGGCGAGAGTTGAGATGCGTTAAAGCCCATGCCTGAGATTCGAGATAGCGCCCGCCCCGAAGCCGTCGTCACTGTGATCAACCGCAAGGGGCTGCACGCGCGGGCCTCGGCCAAGTTCGTCAAGATGGCCGAAACATTCAAAGCCCACATCACCGTGACACGCGACGGCCAAACCGTCGGCGGT
This sequence comes from Hyphomicrobium sp., assembly GCA_031413815.1. Classification (GTDB taxonomy): domain Bacteria; phylum Pseudomonadota; class Alphaproteobacteria; order Rhizobiales; family Hyphomicrobiaceae; genus JAGVSR01. Next base: position 7,928 of record JANOFU010000098.1, read on the forward strand.
ACGTCGATCATGGGCTTGATGATGCTCGCCGCTGGCCCAGGCTCGCAGCTGTTCATCACGGCGGAAGGACCCGAAGGCCCCGAGGCGCTCGAAGCGCTCGTCACCCTGGTCGAGACGGGATTTGGCGAAGAGTTGGCCGATCAGGGATGAGTTGAGTTCAGATGCGGGGTCAGGCACCAAGTGAGTGGTGCCTGACCCCATCCCATCCATAAAACGGAAAAAGGAGCGCCTTTGGGGGCGCTCCTCGTCCGGTGTGCAGACCATTTTCGTGTGCCGAAGATTACTTCGACAAGTAGAGCGATGTCAGCTTCAAGGCGATGTCGCGGAACGCTTGCTTCAACTGCTCGCCACTGTCGGCATTGTAGGCATGGCTCGCAGACGTCGCACAGGTGTTCAGCGTGTTGATCGCCGTCTGATTGCCGCCGAGATCGAAGCCTACGGTGTAGACCGTGATCCCTGCGGCTTTCATTCCTGCACACAGCGCCGTCGCCTGTGTCGGCGAAGCCGGGTTGTTCGTCGAGCCCGCAGGCTGGTTTGTCGTCCCCGTTACGATACCGAAGTTTGTGTAACGCCTGTTGAACTCACCGTCCGTCATCAGAATTGCGATTTTCTGAGTGTTGAGCGTGTTGTAGGGTGTTGGCTGGCTTGCGGCCGGTAAGACGGATGCCCAATCCGGCGACAGCATGTACCAGGCCCAAGCCGTGCCCAGATGACCCGCCGTGCCCCCCCCCAAAGCTAGATTGGTAATCTTGTCTTTCAGGAACGTCTTGTTGTTCGACAGGGGCTCGACGCTGGAGCTGGACGGCGTTGAACAACTGGTCGTCGAGCTTTTCACGTACATATACTCGATATACTTGCCGACGCCTGGACCGGCCGCTGTGTACCGTTCGGCGCCGACGCGCTCTACAACGCACGGATTGCGACGGAACGTCGTGCTGTTCGGACCCGAGCGGGTCGAGGGTGCCGATGGATTCGTAACCGCTGCCAGCAGGGTATTGCTCAAGCGAATATCGGCCGAGAACGGTGCAATTGCGATCTTCGACGTGTACTCGGATTGATTATCCCACACGACAATGTCGATCAGGTCCTTGGCCGCGCTTTTTAGATCGACGATCTTATCGCCGCCCATCGAGCCCGACACGTCCAGCATCATCGAGATTTCGAGGCTGTTTTCCGAGTTGCCACCCGTCGCGACTTCAGCAACAGAGCGATCACCCTTGTGGTCGCCTTCAACTTCCGAGAACACATTCAGAGCCTCGATCCCCCAAATCCGAAGAAACGGGGTTGCGACTTTGATGTTGCCCTCGGTCGTAAAGCCGGTGACGGCTCCGCCTTCGGTCACTTCAACGAACGCAATGGTATTGGCTGAGGTCCCGCCATACCGGTTCGCGGCTTCTGCCTCGGTCTCATTCTCTTTGGGGATCAGAGCAAGGCTAGCCAACTGCTGGGTGTTTTCTTCATAGACTTTGCGAGCCATCTCTTTGGCATTGGCAACGGTGCCATTGACCTGGATGATGCGTGCGCCAGCCAGTACGGCCGCGTCCGCACCCTTGATGGCCATGCTGCGAACTGTGAGCCAGCGGCCCATATCCACAGCCGATCCGACAAGAACGGTCATAACGATGGCCATCAATCCGAAGATGACGGCAACAGCGCCGGAGCGATCCGACGCGAACTGCGACAGCTTGGACGTCACGAGCACAGGCCGGCCCACAGCAACGCCGCTGTTAGGCTCCTGGTCTCGCCCAAGCGTATTTGGGGGTAGCATTGACATAGTCGTCCTCCTGCACACAACTTAACAGGGACAGACTACGCCTAATGACTTTAAGAATTGTAAAAATCAAAAATAGTGCAGAGATTTTATTCTCTCCGCAAACTACTCGTTCATTTCTAATTTTATTAAAATCTATTCTATTTTAGAAACGAACAATTAGAGATTTAACCTCGACACGCATAGTATTACCCCCTTTTTCCTAACAGAAACCTAACAGATTATCTTGGTTCAAAAGAAAATATGCGACAACTGTACTTCAAACCCATTGGACATAAAGACTTGCTTATATCTTGTTGCCGTTTGCGGGCGCCGCAGCTATAGAAGGCGCTCTTTGGGACAGGCTCGCGTGGCCTGGTCCTCCTCTGGCCCGGCCGCCCCGTCATCGAACGGGCGAGAACCGGTCCATCGCAACACCAGATGACGTTCCAGGAGCCGGACATGGCCGCTGCCACCGATTACATCGTTAAAGACATCACTCTCGCCGAATTTGGCCGCAAAGAGCTCGCCATTGCCGAGACCGAAATGCCGGGCCTGATGGCGACCCGCACCGAATTCGGTCCAAGCCAGCCCCTTAAGGGCGCGCGCATCGCCGGTTCGTTGCATATGACGATCCAGACCGCCGTGCTGATCGAGACCCTGAAGGCGCTCGGCGCCGACATCCGCTGGGTCTCGTGCAACATTTACTCGACCCAGGACCATGCGGCCGCGGCCGTTGCCGCCGCTGGCATCCCGGTGTTCGCCTGGAAAGGCGAGAGCCTCACCGAGTATTGGGACTACACCCGCAAGCTGTTCGAATGGGGCGACGGCGGAATGCCCAACATGATCCTTGATGACGGCGGCGATGCCACGATGTTCGTGCATCTTGGTCTTCGCGCCGAGAACGGCGACACCTCGTTCCTCGACAAACCGGGCTCGGAAGAAGAAGAGGTCTTCTTTGCGCTGCTGAAGAAGACGCTCAAGGACAAGCCCAAGGGCTGGTTCGCGGAGCTCGCCAAATCGATCAAGGGCGTGTCGGAAGAAACGACCACGGGCGTCCACCGCCTTTATGAGATGCAAAAAGCTGGCAAACTGCTGTTCCCGGCGATCAACGTCAACGACGCGGTAACCAAGTCCAAGTTCGACAACCTGTATGGCTGCCGCGAATCGCTGGTCGATGGCATCCGCCGCGGCACCGACGTTATGATGGCTGGTAAAGTTGCGATGGTTGCTGGCTTTGGCGATGTCGGCAAAGGCTCGGCAGCATCGCTGCGCCAAGCCGGGTGCCGCGTCATGGTTTCGGAAATCGATCCCATTTGCGCCCTGCAGGCCGCCATGGAAGGCTACGAAGTCACCACCATGGAAGACGCCATCAAGCGCGCGGACATTTTCGTCACCGCAACGGGCAACAAGGACGTCATCACGGCCGACCACATGCGCGGCATGAAGGACCGGGCAATCGTCTGTAACATCGGTCACTTCGACAACGAAATCCAGGTGGCTGGCCTCAAGAACCACAAGTGGCATAATGTGAAGCCGCAGGTCGATGAGATCGAGTTCCCGGACGGGAAGCGCATTATCCTCTTGTCGGAAGGCCGTCTGGTCAACCTAGGCAACGCCATGGGCCACCCGTCGTTCGTCATGTCGGCGTCGTTCACCAACCAGACGCTCGCCCAGATCGAGCTGTGGACCAACCCCGGCAAGTACGAAAACAAGGTCTACACGCTGCCCAAGCACCTCGACGAGAAGGTTGCCCGGCTGCACTTGGACAAGATCGGCGTCAAGCTCACGAAGCTGCGCCCCGATCAGGCCGAATACATCGGCGTCAAGACCGAGGGGCCCTACAAGGCCGACCACTATCGCTATTGAGCGTTAGGGTCTTAGTTGCCCATCCAATCGACGCTTAGCAGCGCGGCAGAGCACTCTGCCGCGCTGCTTCTTTTTGTGGTGTGGGGTGCCTGCTCTGGCCAGGCTCCGCGAACGTCCCCATACTCGGCATCTGATTCGGGCCTGCGCTTCGCATGCTCAGCCGTGCCTTTGTCTCCGGTTGTCCCGCGTCTGAGCCCCAGGCCGTTTCCACAATAGAACCGGCACCACACGCCCATGCGGACGTTCGCTTTCAGCAACCGGCTGAATAACCCCAAGGCCGAGCTCGTCATGCTCCTCCTGGCGAGCCTGGCATGCGTGCTGGTGCTGACGGCGAGCATGTCTCACGACGGCGGCGCGCAGCCCGCCATTCTGGATGTCGGCTCCATTCTGTTTGTCGGACTTGCTGCCGCCAGCGTGCTCGCCGCGCTCGGAATTGCTTTGACGGCCATGAACGCCACGCGCAAAGCCAACGCCCGCAAGACCGCCGAGGTTCAAGATTTGCGGCGGCGGTTGTCGTCGGCGGAAGCGCTGATCAAAGCTGAGCCCCAAGTTCTCATTTATTGGGAACAGGGCAAAGGCCTGCACGTCATGGCCCAGACCCTAACTGGCATCGCGGGCCTGCCAACGAACCAACAAGAACTTCTGCGCTTTGGGTTCTGGCTTGAACAAAAGTCGGCTGCCGATTTGAAGACTGCACTCGATGCATTGTTCGCCGATGGCCGCGCATTCAACATGATCCTGCGCACGGCGGCGGGCGCACATGTGGAAGCCGACGGGCGGGCGGCAGGCAGCCGTGCTGTCTTGCGGCTGCGCGATGTCGCCGGCTACAAGCGCGATCTCGGCACCATCCTGGATCACCACAAAGCCATCGCGCGAGACATCCGGTCGAGCCGCGCCCTCCTCAACGCTCTGCCGAACCCCGTCTGGCTGCGCGACACTGCCGGACGTTTGACGTGGGTCAACACCGCCTACGTTCAGGCCGTAGAAGCCAAGTCCGAAGCCGAAGTCGTTGGATCCCAAATCGAGTTGATGGAATCGCGTCAGCGCAAGTCGATCGACAAGGCCCACAAGGCGGGCAAGGTCTACCGCGAACGCGTACCTCTCATCGTCGGCGGCGATCGTAAGTCCCACCAGGTGATCGCCATGCCGTTGGCGGACGCCACCGCCAACGTCGCAATCGACGTGGCGGCACTTGAGACGGCACAAGGCGAACTTGACCGGCTCGTGGCCGCTTACGACCGGACGCTGAACCGCGTCGCCACGGCGGTTGCGATCTTCAACGCTGACCGCCGCCTGACATTCTTCAACGACGCCTACCAGAAGCTCTGGCAGTTTGACCGGGCCTGGCTTGAGAGCAAACCGGAAGACGGCGCGATCATCGACCGGTTGCGCGATCTCGGCCGCTTGCCGGAAGTGGTCAACTACCGCGATTGGAAGAACAAGCTGCAGGCCTGCTATTCGGGCACAGCAGAGTACGAAGATTCCTGGCATCTGCCCGATGGCCGGATCATCAACGCCACGGCCGAAAGGATGCCGGATGGCGGCGTCACCTACTTGTTCGCAGACGAAACTGAGCGCCTCGCCCTCGAAAGCCGCTACGTCGGCTTGACGCGCGTACAGGGCGAAACGCTCAACAGTTTAAACGAAGGCGTGGCCGTGTTTGCCACCAACGGCAAGTTGCAGCTGTTCAACCTCGCTTTTGCCTCGATCTGGAAACTGTCCGTCCGCCAGTTGGCCGACGGCCCTCACATCAGCGAATTCATTCGCGATGCCCGCGTGCTGTTCGATGACGGCCAGACGTGGGACGATGTCTTGACTTCGGTCACGTCGCTGTCGGAAGAGCGCGAACAGCTTGAAGGCCAGATGGTGCGGCCCGATGCGAGTGTCATCGAGTACGCTGCCACGCCATTGCCGGATGGCGCGACGCTCCTGACGTTTGCCGACGTCACCGATGCCAAGCGCTATGAACGCGCCCTCGTCGAACGCAACGAAGCGCTTATCGCCGCCGACCGCCTCAAAAACCAGTTCATCGGCCACGTGTCCTATGAGTTGCGCACGCCACTGACGAACATCATTGGCTTCAGCGAACTGCTGGCGAGCCCGTTCATTGGCGAACTGCTACCCAAGCAGCGTGAGTACCTCGACGACATCGCCGTCTCGTCGAAGACGCTGCTCGCCATCATCGATGACATTCTTGATCTGGCGACCATCGACGCGGGCGCGCTCGAACTGAAGCTTGTCTCTATCGATGTGCGCGACCTGATCGACACCACGGTCGAAGCACTGCGCGAACGCATCGTGCGCGCTGGCCTGACCCTTGACATCGCAATTGCAAATGATGTCAGCACGTTTATGGCGGACGAAGACCGCGTCCGGCAGATCTTTTACAATCTCATATCGAATGCCGTGGGCTTCTCCAAGCAGGATGGCGTGGTGATGCTGGGTTGCTGGCGCGAGCCGGGCGAGATCGTGTTCTCGGTCGAAGACCAGGGCGTCGGCATCCCAGTGGAACAGCAGCGCCGGGTGTTCGAGCGCTTCGAAAGCCGCAGTCAGGGCTCGACACACCGCGGCGCAGGCCTTGGGCTTTCTATCGTCAAGAGCCTTGTGTCGCTGCACAATGGCCGGGTGAGCCTTGAGTCAGAGCCTGGAAAAGGCACGCGTGTCACAGTACGGTTGCCCGAGCGGGGCCACGGCCGCGCTGAACTCGAAGCCCCGCAATCGATATCTCATGACCCATCAGTGGATCGTCTCTCAGGCTAGCGAGCGCGACGTCCGGCGCATTGCCGAACTGATCACGCTCAAACTAAAGCTTGGCGATAGCGTTGCGCTGCGTGGCAGCTTAGGCGCGGGCAAAACCACGTTCGCGCGGGCACTCATCCGCGCCACTCTCGGCGACCCGCAAGCCGAAGTTACGAGCCCGACGTTCTCGCTGGTCCAAACCTATGATGCGCCACGCCTGAAACTCGCCCATCTCGATCTTTACCGGCTGACGTCGGAGGATGAAGCGCTTGAACTCGGCGTCGACGAGCTATTGAGCAATGGCGCTGTGCTGATCGAGTGGCCCGAGCGCGCGCCGTCGTTGCTGGGCCCGGACCACCTAGTCATTCATTTATTAGAGGGTGGCAGCGAAGACCTGCGCCACATCAAACTCGAAGGCTCAGAGTCCTGGACGTGGCGCCTGCACCGCGTCCAGGACATGTTCGATTTTCTTGGCGCGCAGCCTGAGTGGGACGACGCCAGTGTCAGCTATCTCCAGGGCGATGCCTCGGTGCGCGCCTACGCCCGTCTGACAGGTGGAGCGCAGCCCGCGCTGCTGATGGACTGGCCACGCCAGCCCGATGGGCCGCCGATCCGCAACGGCTTGCCCTACAGCCGCATCGCGCGCTTGGCCGAAGACGTCACAGCGTTCGCCGCGATCGATGGCATCCTGCGCGCCAATGGCTGTTGCGCCCCTGCGATCTACGGCCAAGAGTTACAAATCGGGCTGATGCTGACGGAAGATTTCGGCGATCACGTCTTCGGCCAGCGCGTGACCAATGGCGCGCCTCTGGATGACATGTGGCAGGCAGCAACGGACGTTCTCGTCCATCTGCGATCAATCCGCGGCGAAGCCATCGAGCACATCAAAGTTCCGGGTCAGCCCGCGCACCTCGTTCCCCTCTATGATCGCACCGCAATGACCATCGAGACGGAACTGCTGACCGGTTGGTATTGGCCGATGCTCAACGGCGCCTCGGCACCCGCAGACGTCCACGCGGCGTTTGCCGATGCCTGGTCCCCGCTGTTTGATGAGGTGCTTGCCCACGAACCGCATCTGGTGTTGCGCGACTACCATTCACCCAACCTTCTGTGGCTGCCGGATCGCGGTCCTGATGCGAAACACAAAGTCGGACTTATTGATTTCCAAGACGCCGTTCGCGGGCATCCCGCCTATGATCTTGTATCGCTGCTTCAGGATGCCCGGCTGGATGTGCCCGCCTGCCTCGAAGCCCGGCTGCTCCAACGCTATTGCGATATGGCCCGAAGCCAAGACCTACACTTTGACGCGGATGCTTTCGCACTCGCCTATGCCGTGCTCGGCGCGCAACGCAACACCAAAATCCTCGGCATTTTCGCCCGCCTGTGGAAGCGTGATGGAAAACCGCAATACCTTCGCCACATTCCACGGCTCTGGCAGTATCTTGAACGCGATCTCACCCACCCTGGACTTGCCGCACTCAAATCCTGGTATGACACCCATATCCCGCCCGCCCTGCGTGCCATCACGTTGACGGCTTAGCATTGCCGAACCGTCCGCAACACGAAGAGCCTACCCTAATGGCCCCGCCGATCGACACCGCCATGATCTTGAGCGCCGGCATGGGCAACCGTATGCGGCCGCTGACCGATGTTGTGCCCAAGCCCCTGGTCCGTCTCGGCGGACGCGCGCTGATCGATCATGCGCTCGACCGGCTCGCAGATGCGGGCATCAGCCATGCGGTGGCCAACGCGCATTACCTGGCTGACAAACTCGAGTCACATCTCAAGCTTCGCAAGCATCCAAAAATCACAATCTCGAATGAGCGCGATGCGTTGCTCGATACCGGCGGCGGGGTGGTTCGCGCCTTGCCGTTGCTGGGCAAAAAACCGTTCATCATCCACAACTCTGACTCAGTATGGATCGAAGGCATCGGCTCAAACCTTGACCGCCTGATCGCCACTTGGGACAGTGCCCGCATGGACTGCCTCATGCTCCTCGCCCTGGGTGCAACGAGCCTTGGTTACGACGGCCATGGCGATTTCAACATGGACGCGGGAGGCCGCGTCACACGGCGGGAACCGCAGCGCCAATCTCCCTTCGTGTTCAGTGGGGTGTCGATCGCCCATCCGCGCCTGTTCGACAATGCGCCAACGGGTAAGTTCTCGCTGAACGTGTTATGGGACCGGGCGATCGAACGCGGACGCGTCTTCGGCGTGCGCCTCGAAGGCACGTGGATGCACGTCGGCACGCCCGAAGCGCTCGACGACGCGGAGAGGCGGCTCGCCTTTGCAGATGCCAAGTAAAGATGGTCCCGAAACGACATCGCCGGATCGTGCGCAACTCGCAGCGATTTACAGCGTGCCGGCGAGCCAGCCGTTCCTGGATTGCTTGGCTGCCGCGCTTCTGAACGGCGACCTCCCACGGAAGGGAGGTGCTGCGCCAAGCCCTGTCGATCTCACCGGCATTACGCTTTACTTGCCGACGCGGCGCGCCACGCGCGCTCTGCAAGAGGCGTTCCTGCGCGCAGGCGGCGGCCGCGCCATGCTGTTGCCCAAGATCCTGCCGATCTCAGAGGGAGACGAGGAATTGACGGTGCTGGCGGGGGCCGCAGGTCATGGCGCTCCCGGCACCATCGGCGTTGGACCGGCGATCGCCGAGATGGACCGGCGGCTGACGCTGACAAAACTCGTCATGCGCTGGTCTGAGGCCATGCGCCAAGCCAAAGCCGGACCGGATGCAGACCTTGCCACCTTTGCCGCCGCCGGCAGCGGCACGCCGGCACAAGCTGTGACACTGGCCGGGGAACTGGCCCGGCTAATGGACATGGTCGAGACCGAAAATGTCAGCCTCGACGGGCTGTCGAAGCTGGTCCCCGAGCTGTTTTCCGAGCACTGGCAAAAGACGCTGCACTTTCTCGAAATCGTGACTGCTGCCTGGCCCGCCGTTCTGGCCGAGAAGGGCCTGTTGTCGCCCGTCGCGCGGCGCAATGCGTTGATCCTTGCGGAAGCCCGGCGCCTCGAGGCATTGCCGCCGCCCGGCCCCGTGATCGTCGCGGGTGTGACTGGTTCGATCCCCGCCACTGTCGACTTGATGCGCGTGGTCGCTGGCTTGCCGAATGGGGCGATTGTGCTACCGGCCCTCGATCAACATCTCGATGAAGATAGTTGGCAGCGGATTGTGCCGGAGCACCCTGAGCACCCGCAGTTTGGATTGAAGAAGCTGCTCGTCGCGCTCGCCATCCAACGCTCAGACGTTGCCGCGCTCCCGGGTGCCAACGAAAACAGCACATACGCCGAACGCGCAGTGTTCATTGGCGAAGCCCTCCGGCCATCTGGAACAACGGGCCGCTGGCACGCCTACGGCGAAGAGATGCGCCGCGGTAGCACTTTGCAATCCGCACTGACCGGCATCAACCTCATCGAAGCCCCCACGGCACAGGACGAAGCCGAAGCCATCGCACTGATCTTGCGCCATGCCGCCGAAACACCAGGTCAGCGGGCCGCTCTCGTCTCGCCCGACCGGTTGCTGGCGCGGCGTGTTGCCAACCGTCTTGAAGCCTGGGGCATCCGCGTCGACGACTCCGCTGGCCGTCCGTTTGCCAAGACCGTGCCCGGCGCATTTTTTGAACTCGTTATTGAAGCTCAAACCCGGACATTTGCGCCCGCGCCCTTGATGGCCTTGTTAAAGCATCCCCTGACACGGCTGGGCCTCGATGCCTTCACGGTGCGGCGTGCGGCGCGCGCGCTGGAGATTGCCGTGTTCCGCGCGCCCTACCTTGGCGAGGGATTGGACGGCGTTGAAGCCGCGTTGGAGCGCGCCGCCCATGACGCCGCGACGCACGGCCGCCGTCATGTCGCCGTGCGCCGGTTGTGGGCGGAGGACTGGAATGCTGCGCGCGATCTCGTTTTGTCGCTGAAGACCACGTTTGCCCCACTGTCGATGCTCTATGGCCGAGGTTCACAACACAGCTTTTCAGCGCTTGCCGAAGCACACGTTGCTGTCGCCCGCAGCATGGCCCGGCTGCCACCACCCGCAGGCGCCGCGAAGTCCGCGGAGGCCGAAACATCACCTCTCTGGCAGGGCGAGGCCGGTGAGACCGCGCAACGGTTCTTTGCGCAACTGGTCGAAGGATCGCTGCCGGACATCAAGATTGAACCCGCCGACTATGCTGATTTCTATCGCAGCCTCATCACGGGGGAAAACGTGCGTCCGCGCGTGCCTGTGCACCCCCGGCTGTCAATCTGGGGGCCGTTCGAGGCGCGGCTCCAGCAAACCGATGTCGTGATCCTCGGCTCGCTCAACGACGGCACATGGCCCGAGGCCGCCGACCCAGGGCCATGGCTCAACCGGCCGATGCGCGCCGAGCTCGGGCTTCCCTCGCCTGAAGAAAAAATTGGCCAAGCGGCGCATGATTTTGTCTCGCTTCTTGGCTCGCCCGTAGTGATCCTGACGCGTTCCGAAAAAGTCGACGGCGTACCAACGGTACCCTCGCGGTGGCTATTGCGCATGAAAGCGCTGCTCGATGGCGCGGGCGCGTCTGACCTGTTGGCACCGTCCGAGCCGTGGCTCAACTGGGCGCGCCAACGTAATATCGCGTCAAAGCGGCCGACTGTGTCCGCACCCGAACCGCGGCCTGCGGTTGCGATCCGGCCACGCCAGATGTCGGTGTCGCGGGTCGAGACGTGGATCGCCAACCCCTACGCCATCTTCGCCAAAGAAATTCTGGAGCTCGAGTATCTCGATCCAATCGGCCAGGAGCCGGGCGCGGCTTTGCGCGGCAGCATCATTCACGAGGCGCTGTCGCGGTTTTCCAAAGCCCATCCCAGCACACTGCCGAATGACACCAAGGCAGCGCTGATTGCCTTCGCCGCTGAGGTGCTGCAGGACTACCGCGCGCATCCGCGCATCGCTGCCTTCTGGGTACCACGGTTCGAGCGTTTCGCCGACTGGTTTGCCGAGACCGAGCCCGCGCGCCGCAAGAACCTGCAGCAGATCGTCTCTGAAACCAGCGGAAAACTGGTGATTGACGCCCCGGCGGGACCGTTCACGTTGTCGGCACGGGCCGATCGCATTGACGTGACGAGTGATCATCTCGTCATCACCGACTACAAAACCGGCACCCCGCCGACGGACAAGAGAGTCACGGCCGGCATTTCCCCGCAACTGCCGTTGGAAGCCGCCATCGCATTGTCGCACGGCTTCGCGCACGTGCCCAACCTCCCGGTCGCCATACTTCGCTACATCAAGGCATCCGGAGGAGAACCGCCGGGCGAGCAGCGTGATGTGAAAGCCGCAGACATCGCTGCCCTCGCGGCCCAAACTCTAGACGGCCTCAAACGCCACATCGCAAACTTCGACGACCCAGAAACCCCGTACCGGCCGCTGCGGCGGCCGCGCTTCTCTTACGACTACGATCCCTACACGCACCTGGCTCGCGTTGCCGAATGGTCGGCGGGTTCCAGCGACGGCGAGGAGGGCTGAGCCATGAGCAAGCACAGCACATCGACCGACATCTCAGCCGAATTGAAGCGCACCTCTCACGCGCAAGCCCAGGCCGCCGATCCAGCAGCATCCGCTTGGGTCAGCGCCAACGCGGGCACCGGCAAGACACACGTTCTCACCATGCGCGTTTTGCGGTTGCTTCTATCTGGCACGCCGCCGGAACGGATCTTGTGTCTCACGTACACAAAGGCGGCCGCATCCGAAATGTCGAAGCGCGTATTCGGCGATTTGGCCAAGTGGGTGACACTGTCTGACAAAGACTTAAAGGAGAAGCTCGAAGATCTCATTCAGCGCGCGCCAAACGCAGGCGAGTTCGCACGCGCGCGCACACTGTTTACGGCCTCGATCGAAACGCCAGGCGGCTTCAAGGTGCAAACCATCCACGCGTTTGCCGAACGGCTATTGCAGCGCTTTCCACTCGAAGCTGGCGTTACGCCGGGCTTCTCCATTCTCGACGAACAGATGGCGCGCACGCTGCGCCGCGAGGCGATCGATGATGTGCTGTCCGTTGCCTCGCGGCAGGTCCCGGGAAAACTGAACGACGCCCTGCAAACCGCCATCGCGTACGCCGCCGATGACCGCTTCGATGACATCCTCACGGATGCCATTGGGTATCGCGCATGGCTGGACGCGGCAGTCCGGTTACCTTTGGGAAAGTCGCGATCGTCACAAGGCCTCGACGCGACGGAAGAGCTGTTCAAACATCACTTCGGCGTTGGGCTCACATCAACACCGGCTTCGAGTGCCAAAGCCGCTGCCGCTGTCCTGCCGGAGGATCAGCTCAAACGCCTTGCCGCCGTGTTCGCCGGCGGCTCCAAGCGCGATCAAGATCACGCCCAGCGCCTGTCGGCGGCCCACCTCGCCCCAACGGACCTGCTGCGATGCGCGGAGCTGGCCGATGTCTTCCTCGACAGCCGCAATGAGCCGCGCAAAGCATTCGCAACGAGGGCCGTCAAGGATGAGTACCCTGATGCGGAACCACAACTTCAGCGCGCCCAAGGGGCGTTCGTCGCGCTCTGGTCAGAACTGAAAGGTGCCGAGGCCGTCGCGGCCACCATGGCGCTGCATCATCTCGCCGACGCGGTTCTTCAGCGCTACAACGAAGCCAAAGCGCGGCGGGCCGCTCTCGACTTTGAAGACCTCATCTTCCACACGCGCAATCTGCTCCTCAGCACCGGCTCCGCCGAATGGGTCTTGTACAAACTCGACAACGGACTTGACCACCTGCTGGTCGATGAGAGCCAGGATACGAGCCCTGACCAATGGGAAGTGGTGGCGTCATTGGCGCGCGAGTTCTTCTCCGGCCTCGGAGCACGCGAGGAAGCCCGCACGATCTTCGCCGTCGGCGACGAAAAGCAGTCGATCTACTCGTTTCAGGGCGCCGAGCCCGACAAGTTTGCGATCATGGGCGAGCAATTCGCAACACTGGCCAAGGAATCTAGCGCCGCCTGGCGCCGCGTCGATCTCAATGTCTCGTTCCGCACGGTCGCGCCCGTTCTTGCAGCCGTCGACAGCGTGTTTTCCGATAGCAACCGCACACCAGGCGTAACAACCGCGGGCAGCGGCATCCAACACATCGCTAAGCGCGCTGGTCAAGGTGGGCATGTCGAAGTCTGGCCCACCGAGAGGCACGAAGAGCCTGATCCCGCTGATGCTTGGTCGCCCTTGAAAGAAACGGCAACGACGACGCCGGTTGCCCGGCTGGCCAATCGCATCGCAGATACGATCCAAAATTGGCTCGCAGACGGTGAAACGCTTGCCTCATCCGGGCGGCCCGTCCGGCCTGGCGACATTCTGATCCTCGTGCGCAAGCGCAACCCATTTGCAGCACCCATGGTTGCGGCCCTAAAGGCTCGCGGTGTGCCTGTTGCAGGTGCTGACCGCATCCGGTTGACGCAACAGCTTGCCGTGCAAGACTTGATGTCCCTCGGCGACTTCCTGACCCTGCCCGAAGATGACCTGTCGCTTGCGGAGGTTCTGAAAAGCCCGATTTGCGATCTCGACGATGACGACCTGCTGCACATTGCCCATGGCCGCAAGGGCACCCTATGGAAAGCGCTGCTCGACAAGGCCAAAGCTGACCCGCGCTATGCGGCGGCGGCCGGCATGCTAAAGCGCTGGCGCAAAGTGGCGGACTTTTCGCCGCCGTTCGAATTCTGGGCGACGCTGCTCGATAGCGAGGGCATACGCTCCAAGTTGATTGCGCGCCTCGGCCCCGACGCGGCCGACCCGATTGACGAGTTTCTCAATCTGGCCCTCACCTACGATGATGGGGCGCCACCTTCGCTGCCGGGCTTCCTGCACGCGGTCCGCGAGGAAAACCGCGAGATCAAACGCGACATGGACCATGGCCGCAACGAAGTACGCGTAATGACCGTACACGGGGCCAAGGGCCTGGAAGCCCCGATCGTGTTCTTGCCGGACACGTGTAGCGCATCGTCAGGCAGTCCCCAGCTGCGCCGCCTGTTGAAGCTGACACAGCTTGAGACACCCCAACAGATGCCGGCGGCGTTCGTCTGGCCGGTCAAAGGCACCTCGATGCTGAGTGCGATCCGCGATGCGCGCGAGGACATCGCAGCGAAGGAAACCGAAGAACACCATCGCTTGCTGTACGTCGCGATGACGCGCGCGCGCGACCAGCTGATCATCGCCGGCTTCGAAGGTAAAAACGGCCGCGCCACAGGCTGCTGGTATGATCTCATCACGGATACGATATCCGGGATGCCCGGCATTGACCGGCCAGCCCCCACCGATGTCTGGCAACCTGTGTTGCGCCTCGTTGGCGCTCAGACCGCTCCACCCGATGCCAAACACGAGGACACGACTTCTGCTGCCGCGCCGCAGCCGCTGCCAGAGTGGGCGCAGCGCCCCGCTCCCCGCGAAAAGCAATTGAGCGTGCCGCTGGCTCCGTCGCGCTTGGCGCCCTACGACACCGATGACAGCGGCGACCCTTCACCCACGCCAATGGCGGCCGACAGACTCGCCGAACCGGCCCCTCCGGCTCCATCAGGCGCAGGCGGCGATACCCGGTTCCTGCGCGGCACGCTCACCCATGCGCTGCTCGAGCACTTGCCAGTCATCGAGCCGAAGCTGTGGGAGAAAGCTGCCAAAGCCTTCCTCAAGGTCCGGGGACGGGATCTCGCCACACGGGTTCAATTGAGCATCGTCAAGGAGACGCTGGCGCTCCTTCGCGATCCTGCCTTGGCCGATCTTTTTGGCCCTGACAGCCGGGCGGAAGTGCCCATCGTCGCCGAGATCCCGAACCCGAACGGGCGTGGCCTGGCGTTGCGGCTCACCGGCCAGATCGACCGGCTGGCGGTCACCGCCGAAAGTGTCTTCATCATCGACTACAAAACGAATCGCGTCAGTCCAGCGAGCACCGCCGAGGTTGCAGAGGTGTATTTGTACCAGCTGGCGGCGTACCGGCTGGCGTTGGCTGAGATTTATCCAGGCAAACGCATCCGCGCCGCCCTGCTTTGGACCAACGAGCCGCGGCTGATGGAAATCCCGGCAGCGCTTCTGGACACATACGCCGCCCGTCTGTGGCAGCTTGACCCGTCCCGCCTTGACGCCCCGGGGTGACGTTCCTACCTTCAAGTGCCGGTTTCAACGTGCCGTGCCCGGTCATCGGGGCGGCCCCAAGGAGAGCTAAATGGCCAATACCCCAAGCGTCTCGGACAGCACCTTTGATGAAATGGTGTTGAAGTCAGCCGAACCTGTCGTTGTTGACTTCTTTGCCGAGTGGTGTGGGCCGTGCAAAGCCATGGCCCCAGCGCTCGACCAGATTGCCGCTGAAATGCAGGGCAAGGTGAAGGTCGTGAAGGTCGACGTCGATCAGAACCCCGGCATCACCGCGAAGTATGCCATCCGCGCCATGCCGACGCTGATGATCTTCAAGGACGGCAAGGTCGCCGCCCAGCACGTCGGCGCGCTGGTGCAGAAGAAGAAGCTCGAAGATTGGGTCAACGGCGCGCTGGTGGCATAAACCGCAGCGCCGATCCCAGGTTGGACAAAAAGAGAGCCTCGCGGAACACCGCGGGGCTTTTTCATTTGATCTTAGTTCCCCTGAACTTCGACGCCCTGCTGGCGCGCCAGAACATGACCCGCAAGATAGAGCGAGCCGCAAATCAGCACCCGCTTCACGCCTGGATCGATGGCGTCAATGCGCTTCAAGGCAGCCTCGACGCCGGCCGCGGGCTCAGCCGAGACGTCCACGCGGCGGGCCACGTCTGCTAACGCGCCGGGTGTAAACGGCGCTTCATGCGCGCCCGGAATCGGCACGGTGACAATATGACGGGCGAGCCCGCGGAACGGCGTCAGGAAGCCGGTTGCATCCTTCAAGCCCATCATGCCAACGACAAGATAAAGCGGCTTGGGACTGCGCTCTTCCAGATCGGCCAGCGTCTGCGCCAAGAACTGGCCTGCTGAGGGATTATGCCCACCATCGAGCCATAGTTCGGTTCCCGGTTTGAGAAGATCCGGCAGCGGGCCGCTATCGAGCCGCTGCATGCGCGCTGGCCAGCGCACCGTGGTCAAGCCTCGCTCAATGGCCCGCTCGGTTATATTCTGCCCGGAGAGATTGAGAGCCGCTGCCACCGCTGTGCCGGCATTGATGATCTGATGACTGCCGACGAGGGCTGGCAGCGGCAAATCGAGCACGCGGTTCTCGGTCTGCACGACAAGGCGGCCGCGCTGTTCATACGCGTCGTGGTCTTCGCCCCACACCACCAACCGCGCGCCCACACGGCTGGCTTCCTCGCGAATAACATCCATCACGTCTTCGGGTTGCTGCGAAATGACCGCCGTAACCCCGGGCTTCAAGATGCCGGCCTTTTCAGCGGCAATCTTTGCCGTCGTCGCGCCGAGCTTCTCGGCATGATCGAGCGACACCGGCGTGATCACGCACAGCGCAGGCCGCTTGACGACATTGGTCGCATCAAGACGGCCGCCAAGACCGACTTCCAAAAGTAAAATATCAGAAGGGTGCTCGGCGAACGCTAGGAACGCCGCTGCGGTGGTGATTTCAAACTGCGTGATGTCATCACCATCGTTGACGGCTTGCGTGCGCGTCAAAACCTCAACCAGTGCGTCTTCGCCAATCGGCTGCGCGTCGCCGTTGCGCCCTGCCAGCTCAATGCGCTCATGAAAACGAACCAGATGCGGCGAGGTGTAGACGTGCACGCGTTGCCCGGCCGCAGCCAGCATGGCCTTCAGAAAGGCGGTTGTTGAGCCCTTGCCGTTGGTGCCCGCGATATGAATCACCGGCGGCAGCTTTTCGTGCGGATTGCCGAGCTTCTCCAGCAGCCGCTCGATGCGCCCGAGTGACAAATCAATCAGCTTCGGATGGAGAAGCTTAAGATCGGCGAGGAGCGTGTCGCTCTTCGGCATGTCCGGCCCCTCTGCCGATGTCGTTGTGCCCCGGTGGTTCCGGGATCTATGGCCGGGTTTAGCGGGCCGGCGCGTCTTTGCCTGTTGCACGTGTCACCGGGATGTCAGCCTCACGCTTGCCGTCCTTGGCAAACCGTTCGGCCCCCTCAACGGGTTCGACATCCACAACGGTTCCACCGCTCGCCCGCGCCGCTGTTTCGATCACTTTGCCATCGACGCTGCTGCCGTTGACATACGCCTTACCGTTCATGCGTTTCGATTTGCCAACACCTGCGCGGGCGTCCACGCCAGCCATTAACACGCGGCAAATGCGCGACAGCGTTTCCCGCAACTGGTGGCGATGCACGACCATGTCGATCATGCCATGCTTGAGCAAGTATTCCGACCGCTGGAAGCCTTCGGGCAACTGCTCGCGAATGGTTTGCTGAATGACGCGCGGTCCGGCAAAGCAAATGAGCGCGCCGGGTTCGGCAATGTGGATGTCGCCCAGCATAGCGTAGGACGCCGTCACCCCGCCCGTCGTCGGGTCCGTCAACACGACGATGTAGGGCAGGTTCGCTTCGCGCAGCTGCTGCACGGCAATTGTTGTGCGCGGCATCTGCATCAACGACAGAATGCCTTCCTGCATGCGCGCGCCACCTGAGGCCGCGAACAGAATAAACGGCGTGCGCTTTTCGTAAGCCCGCGTCATCGCCGAGATAATGGCTTCGCCAGCGGCCATACCGAGCGAGCCGCCCATGAAGCGGAAGTCTTGCGCCGCGGCCACCACATGCTGGCCATTCAACGTGCCATCGCCGATCAGCACGGCATCTTCCATGTCAGTCTTGGCCTTGGCAGCTTTGAGACGGTCGGTGTAGCGGCGGTCGTCACGGAATTTCAGGGGATCCTGAGGGACGGCAGGAACTGGCACCTGTTCGTAGGCGCCATCGTCGAACAGATTTCCGAGCCGCGCCTGCGCGCTCATCGGCATGTGATAGCCCGAACCCGGGATCACGAATTGGTTGGCTTCGAGGTCTTTGTAAAAGACCATCTGTCCGGTCTCCGGGCACTTGACCCAGAGGTTGTCGGGTACTTCGCGTTTGGTCGTCAGGAAGCTTCTGATCTTCGGCCTGACGACATTGTTGATCCAGTTCACGTTGCTCGGCTCCTCAACGGCCTATGCCCACTGTCCAGAATTGACCTGCTGCATCACTCTATGGCCGTCCACTCGGACAGACCCGGCGTCCGGATGCGCTTCTGGCACAGGGAAAAAACCTGCGTTATCGGTCACCTGCCTGCGACTTGAGATGGCTCTTTTTAACCTGCCTTCAAGGCAGCACTCAGCACTGTCACAAGCTCTAGGACCGCTGGCACCGTCTGACCAGAGGGTTTTCCGTCGCCGTCCAGGCTTTCTTGAATGGCGTTAACCAGGGCAGACCCGACGACGACGCCATCCGCCCCCTTGGCCAGATCCCGGACTTGCTGGGCTGTGCGTACACCAAACCCAACAACGACGGGCAAATCGGACGCCGATTTGATGCGGGCCACCTGTTTTTGCACGTCCGTGACAACCGGGGCGGCGGCGCCCGTAATTCCGGCGATCGACACGTAATAAACGAAGCCGGAGGTGTTTGCGAGCACGGCGGGCAACCGTTTGGCGTCCGTCGTCGGAGTTGCTAACCTTATGAAATTCAGTCCTTTTTCGACAGCGGGCAGGCATAGCTCGTCGTCGGCTTCGGGCGGCACGTCGACGACGATCAGGCCATCGACCCCCGCTTCTTTCGCGTCCGCCAAAAATTTTTCTCGGCCGTAGACGTAGATCGGGTTGTAGTAGCCCATTAATACAACCGGAGTGTTATGATCTGCTTTGCGGTATCGCCGGACCATCTCTAGCGTCTTGATCATCGTCTGGCCGCTCTTGAGCGCGCGCAGTGAGGACGCCTGAATGGCGGGGCCATCAGCCATGGGATCGGAAAACGGCATGCCCAATTCAATGATATCGGCACCCGCACCCGCAAGGCCTGCAAAAATCTTCTCGCTGGTCGCGAGATCCGGATCGCCAGCCGAAATGAATGTAACAAGCGCGCCCCGGCCCTCAGACTTGAGAGCGGCGAAGCGGCGGTCGATGCGTGTTTCAGCGGGCATAGGCACTCTTTTCGCTTGTTGTTCAGAGCCGGCTGGGACGCAGCTGGCGCTCTTGAGGGCTCTAGCCCATTCGAGCGGCCGCAGACAAGCACCCGGTGAGGCGAACCGGTCAAGGCTCTTGGCCGCAGAGGACCACAGAGTTCGATCCTTAACCGACCGGCTGTACGACCTCAACAGCTTCGCCAGACTTCAACAGCGCATTCGGGCTTAAAATCACGCGATCACTTGAAGAGAGGCCAGAACAAATCTCAACTTCATTGCCAAGATCGCGGCCAATCTTGACGGGCCGGAATGAAATTTTGTTTTCCGTGCCGGCGACCGCAACAAATTGCCCGCCTTGCCGGATGACCAGGACGTTCCCGGGCACCAGGACGCACGCGCTATCTCGCTCGATATCGAGCACCACCTGACCATTCAGTCCCGCAGGCAGCAAGAGGTCGCGATTGTCCATTATCAGCTCCGCGCGCATCGTGCTTGATGCCGTGTCGATCTGCTGAGTGGTTCGTACGACTTTAGCCTCAAAGGCCTTGCCGGGCATTTCTGCGAAGGTCAACTTAGCAGGCGTCCCGGTCTTCACCTTCAATGCAAAAGACTGGGGTACATCGATCTCGACCCGAAGCGGGTCCAGCCGTGCAATGTTATAAAAGTAAGTGTCGGCTTGGCCTGAGTCACCAACAACGCGATCGCCGCGCTCGACTTGCCGGCTGATGATCGTTCCTTCAAAAGGTGCTCGCACGGTCAGGAACCCTTGGACTTCCTGAAGTCTGCGGACTTCCGCATTCGCCGCATCGAGATCGGCTTGAGCTGTTTGAACATTTGCCAAGCGTTCATCGAGTGTTTGCTCCGTCAGCACCCGCTTGGGTGCAAGCTCTTTGGCTCGGTCGTGCGTGACCTTGGCGAGCGTCAGCCTTGCTTTGACTTGCTCGACGGCGGCATTGGCGCGATCAAGTTGCTGCCGGATCTCGGGAGCATCGATCACGACAAGGATGTCACCGGCCTTGACCCGGTCGCCGATTTCGCCGCGACGTTCGACCACGACTCCGGCTGCTCGACCAGAAATGCGCGCCTGTTCAACGGGAACGGTGCGGCCTGGAAGCGTCACTGCAAAACGCGCGCTGGCCGCCTTCGGCACAACGACACGCACTTTGCGCAACGGCGGCGCTGCCAACTCAGTGGGGCTTGGACGTGCTGTGGCCATTGTTCCATTGATCAGAACGGCAGGAATAGTTCCTAGCTGACCCACCACATCGAACTGACGATCCACGGCGATGGCTGTAGCCGCCAATAGAACCAGTCCGGAAAATCTCAAAACCGACACTCAATCTGCCTCGTGTCTTTCTGCAAGCGGTTAAGCTTCGGCTGGCTCGCGTTGTTGAGATGGAAGACGAAGCGGTGTGGAGGCGGCAGGGTTCCTTGGCCGGACAAGCAATGCAAACAGGACCGGCACGAAGGTCAAAGTTGCCGCCGTACCGAACACAAGCCCACCGATGACTGCCCGGCCGAGCGGAGCATTTTGCTCACCGCCTTCACCCCAACCAAGAGCCAATGGAATAATCCCGACAATCATCGCAGTCGCGGTCATGATGACCGGCCTCAAACGAGTTTCAGCTGCCTCAATGGCGGCCTCTAACGGGGACTCGCCGGCCGACAGACGGTCACGCGCGAAGCTGGTGACAAGTACGCTATTGGCCGTCGACACACCAATGACCATGATCAACCCTGTTAGCGCCGG
The DNA here is from genome assembly GCA_031413815.1 of Hyphomicrobium sp. Classification (GTDB taxonomy): domain Bacteria; phylum Pseudomonadota; class Alphaproteobacteria; order Rhizobiales; family Hyphomicrobiaceae; genus JAGVSR01. The sequence goes on from JANOFU010000098.1 coordinate 29,033, forward strand.
AACGGAGAGCGGCGTTCCCGTGATATAGAGGGCAAACAAGGCGCCTGAAATAGCGACCGGTTGGCTCCCCATCGCGATGAACGGCATCAGCCAGCTTTGAAAGTTAATGACCATTAGAAGATAAACGAGTACAGCCGCTAGGAGAATTCCACCGAGCATCTCTGCATAAGCCTGATGCATAGATTGCGCCTGACCTGCGACTTCGATGCGGTTGGCCGGCTTCAAACGTTGACTGACAACATCGATGGCACGGCGCACGTCTTGGTAAACACTGCCGATATCCCGCCCTGCCGCATTCGCAAGAATGGTCGTCACTGGCTGCAGCATGTACCGATCGATGTTCGCCGGGATCTGCCGGATCTGAAGAGCCGCAATCGATCGTAGCGGAATTGCGGCACCGCCAGCGGCCGGTTGCACGGGCGTATTGAGAAGCTGCTCGACGGTCGTCAACTTGGCCGGTGGGGCAACGACTTGGACTGTGTATGAAGCTGCAATTGCAGGATCGGCCCAGAAACTCGGCGACACTGTTCCCGAAACACCAAGAGCTGAGAGCAGAGCCGACGCCGCACCCTCCGGTGTCACGCCAAGTTGCAATGCCCGGACGCGATCAATTTCCAAGTTGTAGGTTGGCAAGTTGCGGACTTGCCGGATGGCAACATCAGTCGCACCGGAAATTTTTCGCACTGCTTCCGTCAGGTCACGTGCAATATCGGCATTGCCTGGCCCATCCCGTCCAATCACCCGAATCTCGAAGTCGGCTTGAGAATTGCCAGCCAGTGTTTGAGACGTTGCGTCAGCTGGCCGAAAGTAAACCGTCAACTTCGGAAACCTGTCGCGCAGCATCGCCCGAATGTTGTCAACATGGCTCCCGGTCCAACTATGCCCCTCCGTGAGCTGGATTAGCATCTCACCATCAAAGGACCCGATCACCCCGCTTTCAACCCAAGCAAGGTTGATCGGTTCAGGTGCGCCAATGTTCTCTGTGACAAATGCGAGCTCGTTCGCAGGAATGACGTTGCGGACTTCCCGCTGCACTTCAGCAAACAATCCCGCGGTATCCTCCAGACGTGTGCCGGGTTCACCGCGAAGATAAACTCTGATCATTCCTGCATCAGCTTGAGGGAAGAACTCGCGACCGACGCTGGTTGCAGAGTATGCACCAATCATCAGGGCGAAGAACAATCCAATAACCGGTAGCGCTTTCCGCCGCACGAACAACTGTAAAAGCGAAACGAGAGTCCGCTCAACCACCCCGAGCACAGAGCTAACAACTCCGGTCACCCAACCAAGCACCCCTTTTCCAACGTCGTTGGTATTGTTCTCACTTAGAAGCATCACTGCCAGCACAGGCACCAGGGTTCGTGACAAAATGTAAGACGCAGCCATCGCGAATATGACAGCAAGACCTAGAGGAACGAAGATAAATGCCGCAGTTCCAGTCAGCAGGAAAAGCGGTGTAAACACGATGCAAATCGCCAATGTCGAAACGAACTCTGGGAATGCCACTTCCTTCGCGCTCTTTAGAACAGCGGCATTCAAAGGCATTTCATTCTCGAGGTTGCGGTTGATGTTCTCGATCTCGACCAGTGCGTTGTCGACCAAGATACCTATCGCTAGCATCAAGCCACCTAGCGTCATCAAGTTGAACGTTTGTCCTGTGAGAGCCAAGCCCGTAACAGACGCCAGCAAAGCAAGTGGAATTGACGTGAGGACGATCAGTGAGGAACGCCAGCTGCCTAAGAACAGCAAGACCACAAATGCGACCAGACACGCGACAATGGCGGCTTCTTTGATCACATTATCGACGGCGTTCGCGACAAAAACCGACTGGTCGAATACAGGCTCAATCGTGATGCCGGGCGGAGCTGACGCGCGCAATTCCGGCAGTCGCTGCATGACTTGGCGGACAACATCGACCGTAGAGGCGTCGCCGAGTTTCAAGATTGAAACGATGACCGCGTTCTGACCATCAAGTCGCGCGATATTCGTCTGGATAGCGGAGCCATCGCGAATATTTGCAACATCGCCAACCCGGACGACACGGCCATCCACCGATCTCAGTGGTAAATCGGCAAACGCGGCCACCGTGTCCGGGCTCGCATTTGTTGTCACCACGATTTCCCGGCCATCGACCCGCAGGGTTCCAGTTGGCAACGTCAAGTTCTGCGTATTGACAGCACGAGCCACTTCGCTTGGCGAAAATCCGTAGGCTTGAAGTGCATCAGGCCGGAGTTCAATCATGATCTGACGCGCAGCACCGCCGTACGGCAAAGTCAGGCGCAGACCAGGAATTGATTGAATTTGCGAGCGCAATTGCAAGCGGCCATAGTCAAACAGGGCGCCCGAATTGAGCGTGTCCGAGGCCAGAACAAGTTGCAGGACAGGCACGCTAGACGGCACGAAGGGGACGATCAAGGGCGGCGATGTACCTGGCGGCATGCGCCGTAAAATAGTTTGACTGACGGCCGTGATCTGGCTGAAGGCCGTTGTCACATCTGTCCCTGGCTGAAAGGTCACGCGGACGATGGCAACGCCGGTCAACGTTTCAGACCGCACGTCCCGGATGTTATCGACGTTGTTGAGAATTGCGATTTCGCCAAACGTTGAGATCTTGGACGCCATCTCTGGCGCGTTGAGACCACCGTACGTCCAGATCAGATTGATTGCTGGAATCCGGACTGCGGGAAGGATGTCCGTCGACATACGGGCCGACGACAATCCACCAACCAGCAGCAGAAGAATGGCGAGCACGCCAACACTGTGGCGATGGGCCAGTGCGTACCGGACGATCCACACGAACGGTCTCCAGTGAAAACACAAACTGCGACGAGCGGTCTGATGATGGACTATGCCATTTTGGGCGCCGGAACCAAAGTTAACAGGATGTCATGACGGCCAGGAGTGACGGACCAGGGAATTGTCCCTCATCGCTCAATGCCGCAACGCTCGGGCCAACGGATCCATCGTGCACCCGCAACATTGTGAATGTAGAATGGCTTTAGACGGGGCTTAGATCTTCATTCCCAGCGCCTTGGCTACCGTGAACAGATCTTTGTCTCCGCGGCCGCAAAGGTTCATCACCAGCAGATTGTCCTTCGGCAGCGTCGGCGCAAGCTTCATCACATGGGCGATGGCATGGCTTGGCTCGAGCGCCGGAATAATGCCTTCGAGGCGCGTGCACAGTTGCAGCGCTTCGAGCGCTTCCGTATCGGTGATCGACACGTACGTTACGCGGCCCGTATCCTTCAGCCACGAATGCTCGGGTCCGACACCGGGGTAATCCAACCCCGCCGAAATCGAATGGCCTTCCAGTATCTGGCCGTCACTATCCTGCAGCAAATACGTGCGGTTGCCATGCAGCACGCCCGGCGCGCCGCCATTCATCGACGCGGCATGGCCGTTTTCGACATCAAGACCATGTCCGCCCGCTTCCACGCCGTAAATCGCGACGTCCTTGTCATCCAAGAACGGATGAAACAGTCCGATGGCATTTGATCCCCCGCCGATGCACGCCACCAGCGTGCCGGGCAGACGGCCTTCCAGCGCCACCATCTGCTCGCGGGTTTCCTGGCCGATGATCGACTGGAAATCGCGCACCATGGAAGGATACGGATGCGGTCCTGCCGCCGTGCCGATGAGGTAGTAGGTATCTTTGACGTTCGTGACCCAATCGCGCAGCGCTTCGTTCATGGCGTCTTTGAGGGTCCCAGCACCGGACGTGACAGGATTGAGCTTGGCGCCGAGCAGCTTCATGCGCGCCACGTTGGGGGCCTGACGTTCAATGTCGGTGGCACCCATGTAGATCTCGCACGGCAACTCAAACTTGGCGCACACGGTGGCGACGGCCACGCCGTGCTGTCCCGCACCCGTCTCAGCGATGATGCGGGTTTTGCCCATGCGCCGCGCCAGCAAGATCTGGCCAAGGCAATTGTTGATCTTGTGTGAGCCGGTATGGTTGAGCTCATCGCGCTTGAAGTAGATTTTCGCGCCACCCAAATGCTTGGTCATGCGCTCGGCGAAATAGAGCGGCGACGGACGGCCGGAATAGTGCGTGTTGAGGTGGTCGATCTCGGCTTGGAACGTGGGATCGGCCTTGGCGGTGTTGTAAGCCTTTTCCAGATCGAGGATCAGCGGCATCAGCGTTTCAGCGACAAAGCGGCCGCCGAATATGCCAAAGAAGCCCTTGTCATCGGGGCCTGTGCGGTAGCTGTTGAGATTTGCCTCCGCGACTGTTCTACCTTTGGTCGCCATCGGTGAGTTCCTGCGCTTTTTTGCGGGCCGTGTCTGCTGTTATGCCGTCTGCTTAGCCCTCTTCGCCTCCAGAAGAAAGTGGCGGATGAGCTCAGGGTCCTTGACGCCGGGGGACCGTTCAACACCCGACGACACATCGACGATGGCCGCGCGGGTTAGCGAAATCGCGGCTGCAACGTTGCCGGGGGTCAATCCACCAGCGAGCGCGAACGGCATCTGGCCCTGGAGCGGTTTCAAAATCTGCCAGTCGAACGCCAAGCCGTTGCCGCCAGGCAGAACGGATTCGGGCGGCGCTTTGGCATCAAACAACAGCACATCGGCCACCTCGCCGGGCTCGTAGAACGGCCGCGCTGCGGTCACATCCCCGGCCTTGGCAACAGACACTGCTTTCCAAATCGCACGGTCTGACACGCGCCGGATCGCGCGCACACGATCGATCGTCTCAGAGCCATGGAGTTGAAGGACATCGGGGGAAACCTGATCCACAACCTCTTCAACAAAGCGATCTGACGGGTCCACCAACAGCGCGACAACACGAGCTTTGCCGCGAGCGCGGGAATATCGCGCCAGTTCGCGCGCACGATCAACGTCCAGATGCCGCGGGCTCCGCGGGAAGAACACCAGCCCCACAAAATCCGCGCCCGCTGACAGCGCCGCGTCGAGCGCCTGTTCGGTCTTGATCCCGCAGATTTTGACTAGCGCCGTCATCGGTCCTTCTTCGCATAGTCTGCAGCTCACGTCGCTCACTCACCCATCGCGTTCGAACGGCTCCACTTTCGAATAGTCGCGGCCCGGACGGGACCGGAACGCGGGCAGCGACCAAGTGTAATAGAGCGCGAGCGCCCGGACAGCAAATCCCGCCAGGAACCCCGCGAGGGCTGGCACAACACCGCTGACGCCGGCACCTGTTAGCACCACATAGACGGACGCTGCGATGATCGCGGGGATGACGTAGATTTCGCGCCTCAGAATGACCGGGCTCTCACCGCCCAGAACATCACGGATGATGCCCCCAAACACTGCCGTGATCACACCCATCACGACGGCGATAAAAGCCGTGGTCCCAGCCGCCAAGCCCTGCTGCGCGCCAATCACGGACACCAGCGCCAATCCCACAGCGTCGAGCCACAGGATGACCCGGTAACGGGACTGAGGGATGTAGGCCGTGAAATAAACAATGGTCGAGGCGACGAGGCAAACACCGACATAAGCCGGTTCTTTGACCCAGAAAACCGGCAACTTGCCGAGCACCACATCGCGTACCGTACCGCCGCCGATCCCAGTGACGGTCGCCAGCAGGGCAAACCCGAAGATGTCCATTTCCTTACGGCTCGCAACCAGCGCGCCCGTGACCGCAAACACGGCAACAGCGATCCACTCAACAGCCACCGCCAGCGAAGTCCATGCCTCGACAGGAAGGAATTGCGAGGTCATGTTCGACAATCACCCGCCAGAATGTAATCGAGAACTCAGCGTCATGCCGCGTCCCGGCGCGGAGCGGTCAATTGCTGGGCCCGCTGGGTGATGTCTTTGTCGCGCTCGCGTGCCAGGCGATCGGCCTCTGACTGCCAGCGCTTGGCTTGCGAGCTTTGCACCCGCGCATGGCGCCGGTAGCGGCCTTGCGTGATCCACGTCGCGATGCCACCCAGAACAACGCCGGCGATCAGCGCCCCAAGCAGATAGACGAAGAACGGCATGGACAATGCCAGCCGTGGGGTTTCGGGATGGAACGGATCAAGCACCATTTGGACGTTATGGCGATTGGCGATGGCGAGCGTTGTCAATGCGACCGCTGCGGGAAAGGCCAGCAAGATCCAGAAGATTCGCTTCAGCACGGAGAGCCTCGCGCGTTATGCAAACAAGTGACGAGCGCAGGGCGTGTTACTTCGCCAGCTTGGCGTCGCCCTCGCCATTCAGGCGGTCCCGCAGCTCTTTGCCGGTCTTGAAGAACGGGACAAATTTTTCCTCAACCGGCACCGGCGATCCTGTGCGTGGGTTGCGGCCTTGGCGGGCGGCGCGATGCTTGACGGTGAACGCGCCAAAGCCGCGCAGCTCAACACGGTCGCCGCGCGCCAACGCATCGACGATTTCGTCAAACACCACGTTTACGATCCGCTCCACGTCGCGGTGATAGAGGTGCGGATTGGTGCTGGAGATCTTCTGTATCAGCTCTGATTTGATCACGGCCACCCTCGAAAACTTTCTGATTTCCCTCAGTTTTCAGAAGGTTGCCAAACCGAGACCATGCCGTCAAGACCAAGCGTACTGAGTTGTGGGTTGCGGGCCACGATATCCGCCAGCTTACCAGCACCCTCGCCGAGGAGTCCCCGGCCAAAGCCGCCGATCGACGACGACAGGCCCCATGGGCTCTCAACAGCCGGTTTCCAATCCACGATTTTCAGGTCCTTGGCAACGCCGCGCTTATCTTCCAGCCAGCGGCGGGCCTCAGCTTCGCCGCCGATTTCATCGACGAGCTTGTGGGTCACAGCTTCCCGGCCTGAGAAAACGCGGCCTTTTTCAAGGCCCGGCACGTCCGCCACCTTGATGCCCCGGCGTGTCTCGACCAGCGATTTGAACCAGCCGAAGCCGTCGTTGATCATGTCCTGCATGACCTGGAGGGAGGCGGGATCAGCAGGTGAGAACGGATTTGGCGAGGCTTTCAGCTCGCCGCTCTTAACCTCGTTCATTTTGACGCCGATTTTGTCGAGGAGCTGGGACACCTCCGGCCACTGGGCGATCACGCCGACCGAGCCTGTGATGGTGTTGCCGCGGGCCACGATATGATCCGTACCAAGCCCGACGATATAGCCGGCCGAAGCGGCAACCGTGCCGAACTGGGCCACGACCGGCTTCGTCTTGGCGATCAAGCGCAGCTGCTCGTAGAGCGCTTCGCCGCCCGTTGTCGTGCCGCCGGGGCTATTCACGAACACCAGCAGTCCTGCAACATTTTCAGTCTCGCCAATTTTCTTAAGCATCTCAAGTTGCGGTCGATCGTCCATAATAGTGCCTTCAATGGCGACCCGCGCGATGTGCTTGCTGCCCACCAGATCTGAGAGCGTGTCGCCGCTAAAGGCCAAAGCGCCAACCGCCAGTGCCAGCCCCGCAATCCCCAAACCGCGCCAATAACTCAGCCGCCGGCGCAACTGGCGGCGATCCAGAACGGTCTCGGTTTCCATTGACATTGGGTCTGTTCTCCGTAGGCGGATCTGACGCGCCAGCGCTGCCAGATTTCGGCCCGTTAACACTTCCTCAACCGTGTCCCAACGTAGGCAAGGTTCGGGCCGGATTCAATCTTTGGCTCATCTACACGGCAAATAAGAAAAACGCGCGGCACTCGTAAGAGCACCGCGCGCGAGATTGGTTCGAAATGACACGTGACAGAGGGTTACTCGGTCTCCTCGTCGTCGTCAGCTTCGCGCTTCTTGATCGCAGCCTTGAAGATGTCGCCGAGCGAAGCGCCTGAATCGGACGACCCGTATTGGGCGACGGCTTGCTTCTCTTCGGCGATCTCAAGAGCCTTAATCGAGACCGTGATGCGGCGGGCGGCCTTGTCAGCGGTGAGCACGGCGGCATCGACCTTCTGGCCGACAGTAAAGCGTTCCGTGCGCTGCTCCGACCGTTCGCGCGACAAGTCCGACCGCTTGACGAACGCTGTGATGTCGCTATCGGCGATCTTCACTTCGATGCCGTTTTCCTGAACAGCAACGACTTCGCATGTCACCTGATCACCCTTCTTGAAGCGCGACAGCGTGTCGGCCGGATCGCCGGCCAACTGCTTGATGCCGAGCGAGATGCGCTCCTTCGAACTGTCAACGTCGAGAACGATCGCCTTCACGGTATCGCCCTTCTTGTAATCCTTGATCAGCTCGTCGCCGGGCTTGGACCAGTCGAGATCCGACAGGTGCACCATGCCATCGACGCCGTTGTCGAGGCCAATGAACAAACCGAACTCGGTAATGTTGCGGATCGGGCCTTCGACGATGGTGCCCTTGGGATGCACGGTCAGGAAGCTGTCCCACGGATTGTCCTGGGTCTGCTTCAAGCCGAGCGAGATGCGCCGCTTGGACGGGTCGACTTCGAGCACCTGCACGTCAACCTGCTGGCTCGTCGAAACGATCTTGCCGGGATGGACGTTTTTCTTGGTCCAGCTCATTTCCGAGACGTGGATCAAGCCTTCAACGCCAGGCTCCAGTTCAACGAACGCACCGTAGTCAGCGATGTTCGTGACGTTGCCCTTGAGGCGTGCGCCGACCGGATACTTGGCTTCGATGGCGCTCCAGGGATCGGACTGCAGCTGCTTCATACCGAGCGAAATACGCTGCGTTTCCGGGTTGATGCGAATGATCTGCACCTTCACCGTATCGCCGACGTTGAGAATTTCGGACGGATGATTAACCCGGCGCCATGCCATGTCGGTGACGTGCAGCAGGCCGTCGATGCCGCCGAGATCGATAAACGCACCGTAGTCCGTGATGTTCTTGACGAGGCCGTCGATGACCTGGTTTTCACCAAGACGGGCGACGATGTCAGCCCGCTGTTCGGCGCGGGTTTCTTCGAGAACCGAGCGGCGCGAGACAACGATGTTGCCGCGGCGGCGGTCCATCTTGAGAATCTGGAACGGCAGCTGCTGGTGCATCAGCGGTCCGATATCGCGCACCGGGCGAATATCAACTTGGCTACCCGGCAAGAACGCGACGGCGCCGTCGAGATCCACCGTAAAACCGCCCTTCACCTTGTTGAAGATCACGCCCATGACCTTCTCGCCCTTTTCAGAGAGCTTTTCGAGACGGGTCCAGCTTTCCTCGCGCTTGGCTTTGTCGCGCGACAGCACCGCTTCACCGAGCGCATTCTCGACGCGCTCCAGATAGACCTCAACCGTGTCGCCGACCTTGAGGTCGCCATTCTTGCCGCCCATGCCGAATTCTTTGAGGGCGACGCGGCCTTCCATCTTCAGGCCGACGTCGATGACCGCGAGATCCTTCTCGATGCCGACGACCTTGCCCTTGACGACTTGACCTTCGAAGACGTCGTCCTTGGCGAGGCTTTCAGCCAACAGTGCGGCGAAGTCTTCTTTACTCGGGTTGTAGTCCCTTGAAACTGCGGTGTTCATTCGTGGTCCTTGTTCAAGTCAACAGTTAAGGCCAGCCACAGGCGGGGCCCGGGCTTGGCGGAGGGTTACGGAGTGAGTTGGCGACGATCGCCCACGCGCGAATGCGTCTGACGGCAGCTTGCCAACCCGATGGCGTTTGATGGTGATGCCGCCGTGATGAGCCCGCAGGCCCTGCCAACGCAAATTGGGACGTCCACGTTGGGACAGCCCTATTGGCCGATCTTCCTCTTGATCAATCCGACGGCGGCGTCGAATGCGGCTTCTATAGCCAAGTTGTCGGTGTCGAGCAAGACAGCATGGGCGGCTGGAGCTAGCGGCGCAACAGCGCGATTTGAATCCCGTTCATCGCGGGAGGCTTGATGTCGGCGAGCCAGAACTTAGGGGGTGCCGTCAATTCGCCGCTGCAGGTCCAATTCTCGGTCTACGCCCGCACGCGAAGGTGAATGCCGGATGCGTTCTGGAGGTGCTGGATCACGGCGAATAGATTGCTAGCCTTCGGATTGCCGCTCGGCCCGAACATGCGCATGAGGCTCTTCGGCGGCAAATCCGTTTCAGCGGCTAGGCGTTCAAATCCAATTGTCGCGTTGATGTAGTCGCGCAGGATTGCCTTGCCGGTGTCAACATCACCGGCCAGTAGGGCCTCAACGCCCTCGGTCAGCAACGCTTTGCGAAAAGCGCCGTCGCGGGACGCGCGTGCTTTGACGGTATCCTTGAATGCGCGGGTCAGTGCCATAGCTTATAACTTGCCTTTCTTCCGGCTCTTGTACTCTTGCCACAGAAGCCGCGCTGCCTCGATATCGCGCTGCTGCTTCTTCTTGGTGCCGCCGCCGAGCAATATGACGATCTCGGTGCCATCTTTTCCAAAATAGACCCGGTATCCTGGTCCGAAATCGATCTTCAGTTCGAACACACCAGCACCGGCACCCCTTATGTTTGATACATTACCGAGACCGAGACCGAGCCAACGCGATTGTAACTTTGGCGGCAGCTATCGGGTCCAGACCATCAAACCACGCTCCAAAAACGCTGCGTCCCTCAAGCGTTTGGAACTCAAGAATTTCCATCGTACGGATAGTACCTTTAGCGTTACCATTAGTCAATGCCGCTTCAGGCCACGGCAGCGTAACGCGAATTGCTCACGTCCTTTTCGCGACACCAATCACCTTCACGGCGGCGGCGAATGTGGCGTCTGCGTCAAGCTCAGTCGTGTCGAGCAGCAGCGCATCAGCAGCGGGCTTTAGTGGTGCGGCCAAGCGGCCTTGGTCCCGTTCATCGCGGTGCTTGATGTCGGCAAGCACCTTTTCGAAGCGGACCGGAACACCTCCCTCTTGGAACTCCAGGAACCGGCGGCGGGCGCGGACTTCGGGGCTGGCGGTGACAAAGATCTTCACGTCGGCGTGAGGGCAGACGACCGTGCCGATGTCGCGGCCGTCGAGCACGGTGCCGGGCGTGCGGGTGGCAAACGCCCGCTGATAGTCCAGAAGGGCCGCGCGCACCTGCGGGATCTTGGCCACCACGGAAGCCGCGTCGCCTGCAGCCTCGCCGCGCAAGGCCGGGTCATCGAGCGTGGCCGTGTCGAGTGCGCGCGCGGCGGCCAGTGCCATCCACGGATCATCGAGGCGATAGCTGGACGCGGCCACGTCGCGGGCCACCGCCCGGTACAAAAGACCCGTGTCGAGACAATGGTACCCGAAGTGCAGCGCGACCCGCTTAGCGAGCGTGCCTTTGCCGGAGGCGGCCGGTCCGTCGATGGCGATGATCATCGAGTGACCTTCCGCACCACATCGCCCACTGACGCGCGCCCATCCTGCACGACGCGGGCATAAATTCCGCGCAGGCGCAGGCGGCGGCCTTCGCCGGTGTTGACGAACACGGTCGCGTCGCGGCCATAGCGATTGACAAAGTTCTGACACCCGTTGTGCGGCTCGGCCGTCACCTCGACAATCGCGCTACCAATCGCGAGCCGCTGACCTGTGGGCAAATTCTCACGCGTCAAATCCAAGTCGACGAACAGGTTGTCGCCGGCGGGCGGCCAGTTCTCGCGCTCCCCAGCAATAGCGGCAATGCAGCGCGCATTCATGATGCAGATCTGCACGTCGGGATGCGGGCGGCCATCTTCGGTTTCCTTCCAGCAGCCGTCCGCCCAATTGTCACCGTGGACGCCGCCCGCCAGACTGATCTCGCACGCCGCAAGCTGTGTGCGCTGACCGGGCTTTGGCCGGATCACAATCGCGCGCAGCATGCCGTTGTCCGCCGGCGAGGCAACGATGCCGGGCAACTCAGCTTCCAATTCGGCACGTGTGCGATGGGTGATCATGCCATGCTCCTTGAACCCCTACGTAACCGCCCTGTAGAATATTTACCAGGGCACTGGCCAGTGCTCAGCGCGGCTGACGCGGGTCTGGACCCGGATGGCACGACCGCTTCGCGTCGCGGCCATGACGGGAAATGCGGAGTGGTCCGCGAGCGCCCCCTACCCCTCGCAGTAGCCCGCCCCCAGCTGCTCCATCAGCCCGCGGAACTCGGGGAAGCTCGTGGCGATCATCGTGACATCATCGACGGTCACCGGCTTGTCGCTGGCTAGCCCCATCGTCAAAAACGCCATCGCAATGCGGTGATCGAGATGCGTCGCGACCATGCCGCCGCCTGGAACATTGCCCGTGCCGTGCACAATCAGTGAGTCACCTTCAATCGCAGCGCTGACGCCATTTGCTGCGAGTCCAGCGGCGGTCGCCGCCAGGCGGTCGCTCTCTTTGACCTTGAGTTCTGCCAAGCCATCCATCCGCGACTCGCCACGAGCGAACGCCGCGATTGCTGCCAGCACCGGGTACTCGTCAATCATCGATGGCGCGCGATGGGCCTGAACATGCACGCCTTTCAGATTGGATGTGCGCACGCGGATGTCCGCAATCGGTTCGCCGCCCTCGGTGCGTTCGTTCAGGAACGTGATGTCCGCGCCCATTTCTATGAGTGTCGTGTAGAGGCCCGTGCGCGTGTCATTGACCAACACACCAGCGACGGTGACGTCCGAGCCCGGCACGATAAGAGCGGCACACGCGAGGAATGCCGCCGAACTGGGATCGCCCGGCACCACGACATCGCGACCCGTCAATTCGGCATCGCCCGTCACCGTGATGCGCGTGAGACCATCTTTCGTCTCGCTGCGCACATTGGCACCGAAGTGCCGCAACATGCGCTCGGTGTGGTCGCGTGTCGCTTCTTTCTCGATCACGGTGGTCTCACCCGCCGCCATCAACCCAGCGATTAGAATGGCGCTCTTCACCTGCGCCGAGGCCACCGGCAGCACATACTCGATCGGCACCAAGCTCGACGTCCCGCGCACGGTGAGCGGCAGAGTGTCCCTGTCTTCAATCGTCTCAAGCCCCATCTGGCGCAGTGGCTTCAGCGCGCGGCTCATGGGCCGCCTCGACAGCGACGCATCACCCACGATCGACACCGTCATATCGTGACCCGCGATCACACCCATCATCAGCCGCGTGCCAGTGCCCGAATTGCCGAAGTCGATCGGAGCAGCCGGTTGCGTCAGACCGCCAACCCCGCGACCCAGCACCTCCCAGGTCGCCCCCCTCTTTTGGGCGGGTGCGCCGAGCGCGGTGACGGCTTTAGCCGTGTTGAGTACATCCTCGGCTTCAAGCAGCCCGGTGATCCGCGTGCGGCCCGTGGCGAGCGCCCCAAACATCAACGCCCGGTGCGACATTGATTTGTCGCCTGGCACCCGGACATGGCCTTTCAGCGGGCCCGATTTCGGCGCGGTAAGAGGGCGCGGACCGGATGAACGTGCGTGCGTCATAGAGGCCGTTTTCCGTTGAGGGTGACCCGGCGCTGCCGCCGGATAACTGCGAAATCCTTATACGGGGCGCATAGAGCCGGGCGGGGCTGGCCGTGTCAACGCCGGGCAACACTGTGTACTAAACCCCGCAGATCCAGGCTCGCAGCGATTTGATTTTGACACCGGCTCTGGCGTGTGGCAGACCCCGGGTCTTCAATTCATCCGAGGTTTGAGCCATGTCCACCAAACAAGCGCGTGGGACGAAGCGCACCTGTCAGAGCAACGAATGCGGCGCCCGCTTCTACGACCTCGCCCGCGACCCGATCGCGTGCCCGATCTGCGGTTCGGTGTACGAAATTGCATCTTCGCCGTTAGGGGCTGCCGCCGCCATGGCTGACGAGAAAGCTGGTCGAAGGGGCAAGAAGCCCGAATACACCCTCGAGAAGCCACCCGCCCCCGAAGCTGAAGCCGTCGCCGAGGGCGATGAAGTCCTGGTCGATATCGAAGAAGCCGAAGACGTTCCGGCCGAAGCCGACGAAACGTTCCTTGAGGAAGAGGAAGAAGAAGGCAGCGTCTCCAACATCATTGGCGGTCCGGTTGCTGAAGGTGAAGAACCTTAAGCAGGGGTCAGTTGCCGCTTGCAGTTTGATGCTGTCCGGCCTAACAGAAAATACTGAGTGCGCAGCTTGACACTCGATCGTGTTTGGCTGCTCCCGCTCCCTAGTTTTCCGTTCCCACGTTTCTCGTTCCAAAGTGTACGGGGCTATAGCTCAGCTGGGAGAGCGCTTGCATGGCATGCAAGAGGTCAGCGGTTCGATCCCGCTTAGCTCCACCAAAATCAAAAAACCCCGGCAGAGATGCCGGGGTTTTTCTTTGTGTGCACTCAAAGTCCGGGCATCGAGACAATTAGAACTTGGCCTTGACCGTGACATAGGCCGACCGCGGCGCACCGGGCGAGATGTTGTTGTTGTTATGCGCCGAGGCGAAATACTCTTCATCAAAGAGATTCTCGACGTTGACCTGCGCCGACCAGATCTCGTTGGGATTGAAATACAGCGCCGCATCAACGCGCGTGAACTCGGGTAGCTCCACTAGATTGTTCAGCTCAGCAAACGATTCCGTTTGATGGATGACGCCCAGTCCCACACCCCACATGGGCGAGAACTGGTACCGGTTCCACAGCGAATAGATGTTATGGGGAACGAACGGCACTTCTTTGCCGATATTCGCAGGATTGCCCTGTTGGACTTCGGCAATCTGATGGCCCCAGCCCGCCGAGACTTGCCAGTCATCCGTGACGTACCCGGTCAGGGACAGTTCGCCGCCTTCGGTCCGTGTTAAGCCAACTTGTTCACCATTGAACGGGCCCGACGTGATGATCTGATTGGTGCGATCGAGCTTAAAGATCGCGCCGGTGACGAACAACCGGGGCGCGACTTCCCACTTGAAGCCGATTTCGCGATTTTCAAAGCCTTCCGGCTCCAATGTTGCTCCACTGACCAGTGCCAGGTTGTTGAATTGGTCTCCCGCGCCAGGCAGAAACGATTCAGACGAGCTGATGTAGAGCGACAACGTGTCGAGCGGCTTGAAGACCACGCCAATGCGTGGCGACCACACTTCGTCGACGCGATCGATTTGCTGGCCGTTGATGCCGTTCTCGAAGGCAACGTCAAACCGGTCAAACCGCAAGCCGCCGATCACTTCGAGATATTTTGTGATCTCAAGCTGATCCTGGAAGTAAACGCTGGCCATTTCAAGTTCTGTGTGACGTCTCCGGTTGATGTTGTTGAAGAAGACCGGCGTGAACGTAGTGGGATTGGCAAACGGAACATTGATGAAGCCTGGACCTGCAGCCGTGCCAAATCGAGCGACATCGCGATTGTTGTCTGTTTCCTGACGCACGAACTCGGTGCCAGCCGCGAACGTATGGCGGATCTGGTTGCCCATGTCCCACCGGTAGGTCAAGTCGGTCTGATTGATGATGTTCTCGCGCAGCGTCTCGTCGGAATAGCCTTCGATCCGGACATTGCCTGTCCCTGATACTGCGCTTGTCGCGAACGTGTTGTCATAAACTTTATCGTAGTCGGCGTAGACCGTATGGTTGCGGATGTTCAAACCGAAATCCGTCCGGTGCTCAACGGTGGCCGTGACTGATTGACCTTGGAAATCAGCGGCGCTGACAAACGGATTGCCAAAGAAGGTTTCAATCGGCCCGCGCGAGGGGCCGCCATTGAACGACGGCACACCGCGATCAACCGTGCGGCCGTCTTTGTAGTACTCGTAGCTGAGCGAGATCTTCGTCTGATCGCTCAATTTGAAGGCTGCAGTTGGGTTGATGCCGTAGCGCTCAAGCTCGAAGAAGTCGCGGAAGTTCTCTGAGTCTTCGTACATCGCGTTCAGCCGGAACGCGGCCGCGCTGCCTAAGCTGTCGCCGACATCGACGGTTGTCCGCTTGCGCTCGTACATGCCCGCGTTGACCGTGACCTCGCGCACGCGCTCGCCATCGGCCTTCTTCGTCACGCGATTGACGACGCCGCCGCCACCGCCACGGCCAAACACCATCGCAGCCGGTCCCTTGAGAACCTCGATCGCCTGCACATTGTACAAATCGCGATAGTATTCGGCGTCATCACGAACGCCGTCGATGTAGAAGTCGGCGGTCGTCACCTGGCCACGGATCGAGATCTGATCGCGGTGGCCTTCGCCTTGTGCCACGGCCACGCCGGGAACATAGGCGAGCGCCTCGCCCACGGTTTCGCTGCCGCGATCTTCGGCTTGCTGCTTGGTGACGACGGAGATCGATTGCGGGATGTTCTTGATCGGCGTGTTGGTCTTGGTTGCGGTCGACGTTCCCGTCGCGGTGTAGCCACTGATGCCAGTTGTGCCGGTGCCCGGCGTGCCGCTGGCCGGACCTGAGCCCGATGCTGGTCCCGACGCCGCAGTGGCGTTCGCCGCAGCCGAGCCTTCACTAGCTGCGGCTTCCGATAGTGGCTCAGGCTCGTTGACTGGCTCTGGTGCTGGAGCTGGGTTCTTCTTGGCAACCTTTTGCTTAGGCGCGGAAACGGGTTCGGGATTTGACTTTGCCTTGGCGGCTTTCTTCTTTGGCTTAACCGCCTCTGGTTCGTCGGTCGTGATGACTTCGACTTCAGGCAGTGCGGGATCGCTGGGAGCGGCATCAGCTGCGGCTGGAGCTTCGGCCGGCGGCTGCGGTTCCGGCACCCCGGCATCCTGCGCCAGCGCCGCCGGAGCAAACGAACCCAGAACAAGCGACAATGCCAAAGCGGACAAGGCCCCGCCGAACGGGCGTTGTTTTGGTGCGGTCTTGGGATTGGTGAGACGGGCATATCGCACTGACACTGCATGGCGAACACGGGCACAGCCCGCGCTTAGAAGCGTATTCGTCATCGGTTCCCCCAATGGTCGAGAGTCAAGGTCTCGAGATTAGGCACCGCAGTTATCTTGCGGAGCGTGTCTGCATCGGCAGACACCTATGACCGTAGAAAACTTCAATCCTGAGTCAACCAGTATGATTTAGAATTCTTCCATCTTTCGCAGTGAGTTAAGCGGTGATAAAACGTTTATGCGCTTGGCCGATTTCCCAACAGGCCCGCAACTAAAGCGGCTCAATCGCTTCGAAATACTCAACATTTGAAGTGCGACCCAGAGTGGCGCTTTGGGCTATTTTCTAGGTTTGGAATTGCGCAAATCAGGAGCGAGGTCAAACCCCCAGCTCTGTGCTTTTTCCGGTGATGTTGCACTCACGACACTCACATTCGGCGAGTGCGCTCAGACCCCAGTGGCCGCGTTCACAACGACCGCACATACGCCAACAGCGCCTCACGCTCATCCTTCGACAGTCGCGCGTAGCCATCGCGTGACGCCTGGGCTTCGCCGCCGTGCCAGAGGATCGCTTCCTCTAAGGACCGCGCCCGGCCATCGTGCAGAAACAGCGTATGGCGGCTGACAGCTTGTGTCAGGCCGATGCCCCACAAAGGAGCGGTGCGCCATTCCTGGCCGTCCGCCAGACCTTCCGGACGGTTGTCGGCGAGCCCCTCGCCCATGTCGTGCAGCAAGAGATCTGTGAACGGCCAGATTTTCTGGTTTGACAGATGCGGCTGGCCCGCAACCACCCCCGTTGTGTGTGATGGCGTATGGCACCCTGCGCACCCGAGCGTTCCAAAGACAGTCTTGCCCGCGAGTACATCGGGACGCGACGGAGCGCGGCGCGGCGGCACGGCGAGATTCTGTGCATAGAACACGACGAGATCAAAAAACTCCGGCCCCACTTCCACGTTGGCATGGCGTGGACTGGCGCCGTTCGGTGCTTCCAGACAGATTTTTTGGGCGGAGGTACAGGCACCGGAGTGACCATCGAAAAGCGGGTTCGACAGCCCCATGTCGCCGAAGAACGCTTCCGCACTCTGCTGGCGGATGTCGGGGTTGCCCGCCTTCCAACCAAACCGGCCGAGCGACACCTTCCCTAATACCAGCGACCAGACCTCATTGGGCCGGCCGGAAATTCCATCTTTGTCGCTATCGTCTGGATCGGCCTTGTCGCGAATGGTCTCCTCGGGGATGGCTTCGAGCAAGCCCAAGCCGATCATTTGCGGAGCCACTCGCGGTGACAGCATGACGTTGGGATGCAGGGGACCAAATTTCGGGTCACTGATGGAATAGGCCGGCTTGCGCAGCGCCACGACCGTGCCGTCCTTCAGAGGAACTCGCACCTCTGTATAGCTGATTTTCATCTCGCCTTCGCGGTCGAGACCTTGAACAGCAAAGTTCTGCAACTGATTGCCGTAGATGGGATCACCAATCACATTGACGCGGCGCTGCGACAGCAGCGCTTTGTGCTCATCTGTTTCCGGCGGGATTGACAGCCGCAGGAACATCGACGCGGCCTGGTCGGCTGGATCATCGGGATTGGGCGGATGGCCACGGCCATCTTTCAAGTGGCAATTCTGGCAACCGCGCGCGTTGTAAAGCGGCCCGAGCCCGTCGGATGAATCCGTCGACGCTGGCGACGACACCCACAACTTGCGAAAGATCGAATTGCCGAGACGGAACTTGCTTTCGTTCTCGAAGCTGATGCCCTGCGACGGCTGCGAGAAGGCATCGCGGTTGACTGAACTCCGCTTGGTCGTCGCATCACCGCCGGGGCGTTCCTCGCCGGGTTCAAGGGTTGCTAACGCGGCGAGCTGTGCAAATTCAGGTGACAACTCCGCGTCGCCGGTGCTGCGCGCGGGCTCAACCTGGAGCACTGCGCCAACAGCAAGCGAACAGAACCCCGCGAGCATCAGGAGCCAGGTATTGGGCCGTGTCTCGCGCCATTTTTGCGACATTAATCGGCGGCGCTTTTTCAAATCGACTGTCATGCTGTGCAACGATCGCGATGCTTTGGCCGGATGTGCAGGCGTCCGGCCATTTGCATGCTGCAAATCAACCCTTCTTTGCGTCCGTCTCAACTTTCCCAGGATCGTCGAGGCTATCTGATCCTTCGAACGCAATGCCCTCAATGCCTAACGCGGACATAGCCCCCTCGAAGGATTTGGCTTGTGCCGCAAGCGCATCGACGACGGCTTGTACAGTCGCATTGCCATCTGCGTTGCCCTCGCCAATCATCTGGTCGTACGCCTCGACCTTGTCGGCTCGCGCAACGAGATCGGTCATTTTTGCAGCTGTTGTATCGAGTGCAGCGCGAACTTTTTTATCGGCGTCCGGCAACTTCGCTTTGACCAAATCGGAGACGCTGGGGCCAATGACTTCAGACCCGTCGGTGCGCTTGTAGCGGCCGAGATACACATTCTGAATGCCAACTGCGTTGTAGTGGTGGGAGTTATGCGTGTTGTCGGAAAAGCAGTCGTGCTCCTCTTCCGGGTCATGCAGCATCAGGCCGAGCTTGATGCGCTCGCCGGCGAGTTCGCCGTAGGTCAGACTGCCTAGTCCAGTGAAGATCGCCGAGAGTGCGGCCTTGCCGTCATCGGCCATTACCGCTTTGCGCGCTGCGCCCGATTTGCTCCAATGTCCTGACATCAGTTTCAACTGATCGACCAGCAAGCTGGTCGCGACTTTCAAATACTCGCGGCGGCGGTCGCAATTGCCGCCCGTACAGGCTTTGAGATCGAAGTCGGTAGCAGGGCGCGCACCAGCACCTTTGCCGGTGCCGTTCAGGTCTTGCCCCCACAACAGAAATTCAATGGCGTGATAGCCAGTGGCGACATTGGCTTCCACGCCGCCCGCTTCGTGCAGGCTACGGACCAAGAGTTCGGGCGTGATCTTTGAAGCGTCAACTGTCTCGCCGCCAATCTTCAAAGTTTTGTTGGCGATGACGTTGGCTGAATAAGCCTCATTTTCGGAGCCGCCGCCCTCAAGGTAGGGTTTGGCGACGTAGTCAATAAGGCCTTCATCCAGCGGCCATGCGTTGACCTTGCCTTCCCAGTCATCGACCAATTTGTTGCCGAAGCGAAAGACTTCTGTCTGCATGTATGGGATGCGCGAGGTGCGCCACGACTGCTTGGCGGCATAGAGTGACTGTTCCGATGGCGCGGCCAAGAATGCATTGATCGCCGACTGGAGTTTCAGCGCGGCGGTGTGTGAGTCTCCAAACGCCGCTTCTGCAATGTCTGCGTAGTTTGCCGCAACGGACGCGGCACCGGCGTCTGCGGACGCTCGAGGTGCGGCACCGGCAATTGCCAATGAGGCAATAAAGAAAGTTGCGAGTTGGCGCGAACGGAAGCGTAGCAGCGAAATCATCAGACACTCCTAATCTTCGGGATTCAAGGTCCCGGCATCAGGCACTCCAACGTTGAGGAGTGAGTCCGCGCCTGCGGACAGCGCGCAAGCTACGTGATTAAAATTCCTAGTCAACGAGTATGATTTAGAAGACTTCTATGGGTTTAAGTGCTCTGCGAGGTCAATACGGGTGACGCGCGGCAACGTTCAACTACTGGAAAATCGTCGCCAGAGAGCGTTGAATCGACTTGAAGCTCTTGTTGATCGACTTCGAAACCGATTTGAAGTCTTGCGATTTTTTTGCAGTGCGTTTGGCCTTTTTCGGAGCAGCCTTGTTGCCCGGCGCGGCCTCGCGCGATGTTCGTTTTTCGCGCGCCTCTGTGGTTGGCACAATGGGCTCGCGGGTTTCGAAACCCGGTTCGGGCTTCATGGCCATGGCGGTTGCAAGGCCGCTGGCAGCAGCCGCTGCCGACGCAGTGGCATCCACGTTGGGGCTCGCTGCGGCGGTCACCGGCGTTCGAACCGGTGGGACTGGCTCCACGGGCGATATGGCATTTCCCAGTTGTTGCGCATGCTGGTCATCTTGTACGCCGACTTGCGGTACCGCCGCGAGACCCGACGTAACATGAGACGGCTGGACCTGCCCGGATTTCCGGTCATGACCTGCGGTCGGCGGCACAATTGCTGCACTTTGCTGCAAACAAGCGCTACCTGCACAGCCCGGCAGACACACCTGCTGCCGGTGGCCTTGAACGAGAGCGAGCAAAATCTGATCGGGTTCGTGAACGGGCAACTGCGCATTGACAGCGACAGCAAACGATTTCATCGCCTGCCGCGTTGACGCCGTCCATGCTCCGTTGTTTGGCCCCTCATAGCACCCCGTGCGTATGAGCTCGGTCTGAATGGCTTGCGCAAGATCGGCGCGGCGTGTTGGGACCGGCGCAGGCGAGGCTGAAATAGGTCCCGTCGCAGTCGTGGCGGAGGCAGATTGTGGTGGTGCAGGCTGTAGGGCCGGTGCGGCGACGACAGCGACTTCGGTGATCTCTGAGGAAACGGCGGCGTCATCGCGATAAAATTCGTAAGCAGCATAAGCACCGGCACTTGCGATCAGTGCAGCCAGCGCACAGGCACCCAGCGTCAGCCCGCCACTTTGTGTTTCGGACAAATGATCAAGCCCGATGAACTTCACGCACCCCTCCACCAACTCGCCGGCCAACGGACCGGCCGCACGCCGCCCCAACAACAACGGGCGGGCTCACTGCTTCATTCCACCGTTGCGCAATGAAAGAGCTTAACCCTTTCTCTTTCCTGCCACTTTCCCGATGCCAATTGATCAGGCTCGCGCATCGATTCGGGGAGCGCGGATCAGCTGAGCAATCGAGTGCCGCGCGTAGTGTACTGCGTCGATCCGGGCAGAATTGCGGGGCTGCCCATGGAAGACTTTTCCTTTGCGGAGGATCACGCCATGGAGCCGTCTGTTATAGTCATGATTGTCACGTTCGCCCTGCCGAATGGCGATGCCGGCGTGGAAGTAAAGCCGATGGCAACCGTGCAGCATTGCAAGGCAGCGGCCGACCTTGAGGCCTCAGATCCCTTTGTGGCGAGCGTCGAGTGTTCGGAATTGCAGGATGGCCGGCTGGAACTGAAGTTTCGCAAACGCGACGGCGTTGAGCCTCCGCAGACCTCAAACCCAGCCTCCACGGGTTAAATCATCCCACATGACACTGTACCGGACGTCTCCCTGTGCATCAGGGGACGTCTGGCGCAGCGCCTGTTCCCTTCGGAACAGCCAATCTTCCCATCCCATGCGACTTTAGCGACTGGTGGTTCAGGCTGGTTAACGGTGCGACGTGCAACGCTTTGCACAGCACCCGTGACCCGATCTGACCAGTGGAGCCGGGCGGCTCCCGTGATGCAGTTGTTTTAGGCAAGGGAGCAGGACTATGCGACTTCTTACATCGGCGGTGTTCGCCACAGCGATGATTGCTGGCGCGCAAGGTGCATCGGCAGCAGATCCGATTGGAAAAACCATCTCCGTCGTCAATCTTGTCACGGCGGAACTGTCAACGGAACGGCGCGATCTCGCCATTGGCGATGGCGTGCGGCAGAACGAACTTGTTGAAGCCGCGAAGGACGCACGCAGTGAATTCAAACTCAATGACGACAGCAAGCTGGCGCTCGGTCCGGGCGCCAAGCTGGTGCTCGACAAGTTCATTTATGACGCGAACAGCAAGGCTGGCAGCATTGCCGTGCGTATGACCACGGGCGCGTTCCGCTGGGTTACAGGCCAAGCCGAAAAGAAGGCCTACACCATCAGCATTCCGTCCGCATCTATCACGGTACGTGGCACGATCTTCGACACCTACGTTCAGCAAAGCGGGTCGACCTGGATCCTATTGCACGAGGGCGCCATCCAAGCCTGTAACACACGTGGAAAGTGCCGCGTGCTCGACGAGCCCGGCCAACTGCTGGTGATCAATCAGGACGGCGATATTGGCGTGCCATTCCGTTGGGCAAGTCTGAAAGGTGCCGCGCCGTTCAACTTCGATGACGCCTTCCCGTTCGTCGTCAAGCCGCCGTCCTTCGAGTCGGCACCCGTTCTGACGCGCGACGCCATTCTCACTGAACCGGTGAAGTCAAAGCCCATTCGCAAGGCTGAGGCGAAGCCGGAGAAAACACAAAAGCCCGCGACAAAGGTTGCGAAGACGAAGGAGTCCAAGCCTAGCGTCACACCCATTAAAGTTGTGAAGGTCAAGCCGGTCAAACCCGTCAAGGTCGTGAACGTCGAAACAGTAAAGCCCATCAAGGTGGTTGAGACGCCGAAAAGGCCGAAGCGTCCCGTCATCGCAGTCGTCGACGCCCCGCCGGTTAAGGTCACAAAGCCCGTCAAGATAAAGCCCCCGGTCACGGACGACGATGATGATGACGATCGCCCGGTACGCTCGACTGAGGGCAAAAAATGGAAAGACTACGGTCTGGAGATTGCCTCGCGCTACACGACAAAAGTGAAGAAGCCCAAGACGCAGGATGACAGCTCGCAGAACGACGGCCCGCCACCTTCTATTGGATTGAGAGGCCCCATGCGCCATGTGCCCCGTCATCCGGGATCAGGCCACAACCCTGGCTAGGTCCTGGGCTGTTCGAGAAAAAGCGAAAGGCGGGGCGCGCAAGCGCCCCGCTTTCAACTTATGAGCGCCAACCACTCGTCTTCCGTGAGTACTTTCACGCCGAGATCGCGCGCCTTGGTCAGCTTCGAGCCCGCATCGGCACCCGCAATGACATAGTCCGTCTTGGATGATACAGACCCGGCAACCTTCGCACCCAACCGCTCGGCCTGCGCTTTGGCTTCATTGCGTGAGATCCTTTCCAGCGTTCCCGTAAACACGACTGTTTTGCCCGTGACGTTTGACGCGACGGACACCACACGCTCAAACGGCGTCACTGTAATTTGCGACAACAGGGCACTGACAGCCTCGGTGTTGTGATGCTCGGAAAAGAAATCCACCAACGCATCGACAACCGTCTCGCCAATGCCTTCGATATTGTCGATGTCGAGATAGGCCTCGCTGCCGCGACCGCCTTCAGCCGCACGCGTAACGGCCGATTGGAAGGCCTCGATCGTCACAAGGGCCTTGGCGAGATCTTTGGCGGTCCCTTCGCCCACATGGCGGATGCCGAGAGCGAAGATAAACCGCTCCAGTGTAATCGACCGGCGGGCATCGATGGCCGCGAACAGCTTGGCGACGGATTTCGCCCCCATGCCCTTGCGGTCCTTGAGGCGCTTGAGGCTTGCCGTGTCCCGCTCCTGCAAGGTGAAAATCTCAGCAGGCGTGCGAATGAGACCGTCATCGAAGAACAGTTCGATCTTTTCGTCGCCGAGGCCTTCGATATCGAACGCCAAACGCGAGACGAAGTGCTTCAATCGCTCTTTGGCTTGCGCAGGACACACGAGCCCGCCAGTGCAGCGGCGCACGACGCCGGTCTCGGTTTCTCCGTCTTCCGCCTCGCGCACGGCCGCGCTGCCGCACACGGGACACTCGTGCGGCATGGCGAACGGTTTGGCAGTGGCAGGGCGCTTGTCGAGCACGACGGACACGACCTGTGGGATGACGTCACCGGCTCGTTGGACAACGACCGTGTCGCCGATACGAATGTCCTTGCGCGCAATCTCGTCTTCGTTGTGCAGCGTTGCATTTGACACGACGACACCGCCGACCGTCACCGGTTCAAGTTTTGCCACCGGCGTCAGCGATCCCGTCCGGCCGACTTGAATTTCGATGGCATTGACAATCGTGGTCGCCTGCTCCGCCGGGAACTTGTGGGCAATGGCCCAGCGCGGCGAGCGCGAGACGAAGCCCAGACGCGTTTGCAAATCGAGCCGGTTCACCTTGTAGACGACGCCGTCGATGTCGTAGCCGAGGTTGGCGCGCGTCTCGCCAATCTCGCGATAGAAACGAACGAGTTCTTCCGGGGTTTCGCAGACGCGCATCAGCGGATTCACCGGCAAGCCCCAAGCCTGGAACGCCGCGACCACCCCTTGTTGGGTGCTGGCGGGCAATTCGGGCATCTCGCCCCACGTGTAGGCGAAGAACCGCAGTGGCCGCGATGCCGTGATCTTGTGATCGAGCTGGCGCAGCGAGCCGGCCGCGGCATTGCGCGGATTGGCGAACACCTTTTCGCCAACTGCGGCCTGTGCCTCGTTGAGAGCCTTGAAGTCGGCGTGCCCCAGGTAAATCTCGCCGCGCACTTCGGCGACATCCGGGATGGACTTGCCCTTCAGGCTTTTTGGAATCTCTGCGATGGTCCGGACATTCTCCGTGACGCGCTCGCCCTCTGCGCCGTCGCCACGAGTCGCCGCTTCGACAAACTCCCCGTTCTCGTAGCGAATGGAAATCGACAACCCATCGATCTTCGGTTCGGCAGTGAACGCGAGGGGCTCGGTATCGCCGAGGCCGAGGAACCGCCGGACGCGCGCCACAAAATCGGTCACGTCCTCGTCTTCGAACGCATTGCCGAGCGACAACATTGGCACACGGTGCTGGACCTTGCCGAAGCCCGTTGCGGGTGCCGAGCCCACGCGCTGAGATGGGCTATCGCGCGTTACGAGATCAGGGAACTGCGCCTCGATCGCCGCCAGACGGCGCCGCAGGGCGTCATAGTCCGCATCGGAAATTTCAGGGGCATCAGACTGGTAGTAGAGAGCATCGTGCCGGGCGATCTCGGCCGCCAGATGTTGCAACTCCTCTGCCGCTGCAGACGGCGTCCGCGCGCTGACCGCTTTTTGTTTGGGGGCTTTCGTCATATCGTCCTGCGGGGCGCACAGCAGATCCCTTTGGCGCGGCGTGCTGCCAACTTGCGCGAGTTAGAGCGGCCCGCCGAGCGAAAACTTCGGCACGGGGATGCTCTTCCAGGCCTTCGAGATCCAAGAGTCTGCGTCTTCGCGTGGCGCCAAGCCGTCAGACTGCAACAGCACGTAAGCGTCTTTGTACCATTTGGAGTTGGGGAAGTTGTGGCCCAGCACAGCAGTAGCGGTCTGCGCTTCCTGCTTGATACCGAGCGCCATGTAGCACTCGGTCAATCGCATCAGCGCCTCTTCTACGTGATTGGTCGTCTGGTAATCCGATGCCACGGTCTTGAACCGGTTGATCGCACCGATGTAATTCTTGCGCTTTAGATAATATCGCGCGACTTCCATTTCAGCGGCGGCCAGCGTGTCTTCCGCAACGCGAATGCGATTGTCGGCATTCTCGGCGTACTTGCTGTCAGGGTAGCGCGTCTTGAGGATCTTCAACTGATCGAGAGCTTTGCGCGTATTCTGCTGATCGCGATTGGCGCCCTTCATGTCGTCGAAGTAGGCGGACGCAATGATATGATGAGCAAACGGCGCATCTTTGGTGCCCGGATGCATGACCGTGTAGCGCTCTGCGGATGCAATCGCCTCAGGCGTCTTGCCAGCTTTGTAGTAGGCGTAAGCCGACAACACCATCGCGCGCCGCGCTTCCGATGAGTACGGGTGCGAACGGTCAAGGTCTTCGAACTTGCGGGCCGCGTCGTCGAACTTGCCCTTGCTCATCAACGTGTCGGCATCGGCATACATTTTTTCCGGCGGATCGGTGTTGATCGCGCTGGTGGCGTCGATGGAGGACGATGAGCAGCCGGAGACAACCGTTGCCAGGCCCATCACAAGAGCCAACGCAACAGACCGCAGCCCTACGAACAGTCTGGACTGGGACCCGTGGTCAAGCATCACGTTGCGAAGCCTACTCATTTGAGCGGTCCGAGGACCGCAATTGCATTCAAATCTAGCACACGAGTCGCGGCGACAGGAATAGCGGACCGCAGTTTGACATCGACGATAGGTACCCTAAGCGGGTACGGCGGGAATATGTTTGTTGTTTGGCGGACTTAGCCCATTAGCGACCGCAACGCCAAATCCCAACGAGCCGTGGCATTCAAACACCACGACCGGCACGGGACCAAAGCCTTGAGGTTAACTTACTCGCCTGCGGCGAGAGCCACAGGCCCCATACCGAAGCTGCGCGGCATGATTTCCCGAACGCGGGGAGCCTGAACCATTGTCCAAGCTGTTGCATCGGCGAGGAGCGCCTGAACGACACGCGAATTGAGGCGGTGTCCACCGCGGACCGACCGGAACGCACCCAGGATCGGCAAGCCAGCGAGAGACAAATCACCCACAGCGTCCAACATCTTATGGCGGACGAACTCTAGCGGATCGCGCAGACCTTCGCGGTTCATGACGCGGTCTTCGCCGATGGCGACGGTGTTGGTGAGGTTGGCGCCGAGAGCCAAGCCGGCTTTCCAGAGGCGTTCCACGTCGCTCATGAAACCGAAGGTGCGTGCGCGGGCTAATTCGTTGCGGAAGATGCCCGGGCTCATTTCGAAGGCGAGCCGCTGGCGGCCGATAATCGGGGTTTCGAAGTCGATTTCCACGTCCAGATGGAAACCGGAGTGCGGGGTCATCTCGCCCCAGCAGTTGCCTTCTTCGACGCGGATCGGTTTCAGAACTTTGATGAACCGGCGCGGAGCAGAGAGATCTTTCAGGCCGACATCATCAATCGCGTCAACGAACGGAGCGGAACTGCCGTCCATGATCGGCACTTCTTTGCTATCAATCTCAACAGCGCAGTTGTCGACCGATAGGCCACGAAGAGCCGCTAGAAGGTGTTCAACAGTGCTGACTGTGATGCCCGCGTGGTCGCCGATGACTGTGCAGAGCGTGAGGTTTTGGACATTCGACACATGAGCCGGGATTTCAGCAACAATGCGTCCGCGCTTGGTGACAATGAAAACCAACCCCGTGTTGGCTTCGGCCGGGTGAAGAACAACCGAGACAGGTGCCCCGCTGTGAACTCCGGTCCCCGTGAGCTCGATTTCGCGAGCAATCGTTGTCTGCCGTGCGCCGATAAATCGATTCGACATTCTGCGCCGTCCCTCGATCGTATCCCCAGCAACTGGTGCCATGTAGGCCGGCACTTTCTTGCTTCCCCCGGACTGCATTCGTCGATCCTTTGGTCTGTTCTCGGCTCTACCAAGCTTTTACGACGCTGGTTTCGAACCGTTGGATCTAAGCGAACTCGTCACTGTTAACGAGACGATAATCGCCACCTACCCCACGGACAAATCACGGTTTCTTACACTGTGTTACGCAGCAGCCTCAGGTGAACTTTTTTGTGCGGTCACCCAGGAAGATTCGGCACATCCTAGCGTCGTGGCTTGCTGAAAAACACCGGTAATTCGGGCTTTTCTGAGCGATGCGCCGGATCGGGAGAATGGCGGGACTTTGAGTCAGAATGTGACCGGCCACGGTCATCACCAGTCGCTGCCGGCGACGCTTTACTACCAAACTCAGGTGTGTTTTGGGTTCGATCGCCGCGCGAATCACTTTCATCGCGCCCGCGCCCCGTTAGCCGCGCGAACAATCCACGCTTGCGCGGAGGTGATGCGGGCTGGCCTGGACCATCGAGCGTGTACCCCAGCGGATCGGCCGGCGCTTGACCAGCTGTCTTGGCGTAGTAATCCCGCTGGCCGACGGCTGGAAAATCTTCGACTTCCGGCATGCGCCGCGGAGCCCGGCGGACTTCGGCAGGGGGTGCCGGCGCAAAGCCATCATAGGTTACGTCGTGGGAAGCATGGCCATAAACGCTGGGCGGTGCCTGCGAATAGGCGGGCGGAAGACCGTCTTCGATTTCTACGCCGTCAGGGCTATGCCAGCTGGCCTGCGGCGGCATCGGAGTAGGCTCGTAGTGAGCAGGTCCCACGTAAGCAGGATGTGGCGCGGAGGCTGGATCGCCATATTGCATTGCCGTTGACAGTCGCTGCTGGAAGTTTTCCGCCGTTCGCGGCGCGTAGGCTGGCGCCATCGGCAACGGATCGGGTGCACGGCGCGGATCGTATCCCATGGGCGGCACGGGCAACGGCGGCGGGCTCATGAAGGGCGCCTCGCTCGAAGCCATCGTTTGGGCGCGTTCTCCAGTCCGCGTCATGCCAGAGGCAACGATCGACACCCGCACGCGATCGCCAAGGCTTTCGTCAAACGTTGCGCCGACAATGATGTTGGCTTCAGGATCGATTTCCTGGCGCACACGGCTTGCCGCTTCGTCCACTTCGTACAGCGTAAGATTGGAGCCGCCGGTGATCGACAGCAACAAGCCCTTGGCACCCTTGAGTGTGACATCATCAAGCAACGGATTGGCAATGGCTTCCTCGGCTGCGATAATTGCGCGACGCTCACCGGAGGCCTCGCCCGTGCCCATCATAGCTGTGCCCATGCCGGTCATAACGGTGCGAACATCAGCAAAATCGAGATTGATCAGGCCCTCTTTGACGATCAGGTCGACGATGCACGCGACGCCTGAATAGAGCACCTGATCCGCCAGTATGAAGGCTTCAGCGAAGGTTGTCTTGTCGCTGGCGATGCGGAACAAGTTCTGATTGGGAATAACGATCAGCGTATCAACGTACTTGCGCAGTTCATTGATGCCCACATCGGCGATGCGCGACCGCCGCGCGCCCTCGAACTGAAACGGTTTGGTGACAACGCCGACCGTCAGAATGCCGAGTTCTTTGGCCACGCGCGCAATAACGGCCGCGGCTCCAGTGCCGGTGCCGCCACCCATGCCAGCGGCAATGAAAACCATGTGCGATCCAGCGACGCGCTGGCGAAGCTCTTCGATGGCTTCCTCCGCGGCAGCCTGGCCGATTTCCGGTTTAGAGCCGGCGCCAAGGCCTTCGGTTAAGGTCGCACCAAGTTGAATTCTTTGATCGGCGTGCGAGGCGGCCAACGCCTGCGCGTCGGTGTTTGCGACAACGAACTCGACGCCCGTCAAACCGGCTTCAATCATGTTGTTGATGGCGTTGCAGCCTGCACCGCCGACTCCGATGACGGTCAGCCGCGGTTTCAGATCAGCCAGCTTTGGCAACTGCAACTTGATGCTCATCGAGCCCCCATTAAGCCGTAACGGCAAACGCGCTAGCGCGTCCGCTGTTGCGGCTGTCACTCAAAAGCCGTCCTTGAGCCATTGCCCAACCCGGCCGAGATATCCGTGAGGTCTGCGCACGCCGTGCTGGGCTGGCATCAGCTGCGACTGATCCTCGAAACTGGAAAGTAGTACGCCTACAACACCGGCAAACGCAGGGCCCGACATCAACGGTGGCAACCCTGAAACTTGACGCGGACGCCCGGCACGAACCGGCCGCTTCACCACACTTGCCGTCAAATCGGCAACGCCCGGCAACTGACTTGTCCCGCCCGTGAGCACAACGCGCGCCGGAGCGCCCGTCAGGACAGCGCTCTGGCCAATGCGATCGGCAGCCAACCTCAACAGACTTTCCAGGCGCGGACGTACAAGGCCTGCGAGCTGAGCTTTTGTCGACTGCAGCGGCGGGGCGTCCTCGTCACCCGCGAGCGGATAGGAGAAAACCTCGTGCTCGTCCGACTGAGCACCGCCGACTGTGCCATAAAGCGCTTTGATTCGCTCGGCTTCTTCGAGGGGTGTCTGCAACGCACGCGCGATGTCAAGGGTGATGTGCATTCCACCCACTGGAATGGACTCGCTAAAGATGTATTGGCCATCCTGAAAAGCGGCGATGCTGGTTGTGCCGCCGCCGATGTCCAAGCAGATGACACCAACCCGGCGCTCATCTTCGGACGTTGCCGCCAGTGCGCTAGCATAAGGCGCGGGCAACAGCGGATTTGGCGTCAGATAGCAGCGCTCGATCACGAATAGCAGATTGCGCAACGGCGCTTCATCGACGGTCACGGCGTGCAAGTCCGCCGAAAGCTTCTGAGCGGCCATCCCCAGCGGTTCGCGCATGCCCGGCGCCCCATCGAGCCGGTAGCCGACGGGATTGAGATGGATCAACCTCCGCCCACCGCGCTCAGCGTAGGCGCGGCCGCCCGATTGCAGTTTGGCCAGGTCCTCCGGATAGACGATGCCATGGGTAATCTGCGCACTGGCGGCAAAAGTCTGCGACATTAGACGGCCGCATGAAATGGAGATCGCGACCTCCGAAAGCCGCACGCCCGCCATCCGCTCGGCTTGCGCAATCGCCGCACGGATCGAATGCTCAGCTTCGCCAAGATCAACGATCACGCCCGATTTCACGCCGCGTGACGGGACATGGCCAACGCCGGCAATACGGATGGGATTGGCCGCCCCAGGACTGATCACCGCAATCAGACAGGCGATCTTGAACGACCCAATGTCGAGCACGCCGACGATGCGGCGACTTGATCCGGTCCCTTTTTCGGCTCCCTGCATGACGCTGTTACTCCGCACCCGCGAGCGACGTGGTGGCCGCTGGGTGTTGACCAGCGGCACGAACCGCCGTGCGTCCTGGCGCTCTCAAATCAACAATCCAGCCGGGCAAGCGTGTCGCGTCTAACAGTACAGGATCGCGGACCAACGCCGCCAAAGCGGTCGCTTCGCTATCTGGCGGTAAGTGCACGGTAACGCCGCCTGCGAGTTTCAGTGACCAGCGCCGTTCTGCGACGCGTTCGGCCGAAACCAGACGGCTGGCGATGTCGCTGTGGCGTTCGACCAGGGCCAAAAGTGCGGCAGCTTCCGTGTTCGCACCTTCGCCAGCGATGCGGGGCAGCTCAAGATTGGAGCCGGCCGTAATCGCGGACAAAACTCGTCCCGAGCGGTCAATCAGATGGTCGCCGCCCGACCGCTGCCAGATGGCATAGGCCTGCCGTTCCGTCACACGGATCGCCAGCTGACCGGGCCAGATACGGGTAATTTCTGCGGACTGCACCCAGGGCAGCCGCTCGAACCGCGACCGGATGGCAGCAGGATCAAAGCTTGCAATCGTGCGCACATTGGCGAGATCGAGCGCATCAAACAGGTCGCTATCGGCGGTCAACTTATGACCCGTCAGCGAGACCTGATCGATGCCAAACCCAAACACGGATGCAATCCTGTCGCGATCGATCAGCGGGCCTGCAGCCGTGCGGCCCGGCAGAGTCGCCATGATCAAAACGAGCGTTAAGGTTGCTACAAAGCCGATCGTGGCAAACTGAGCACGCCGCAAGCGCCGCCCACGCTGCGATGCCAATGTGGGATATGCGGCGGGATCGGGTGCGGGTGCGGGATTAAAGCTCAGGCTGGGATACGGCGCTGGCGCATGCTGCGCCCGCCGGACCGGTAACGTACCTGCGCCTACCTCACGCAACTCGCGTCCTCTATGATCCAGCGCACCAGTTGCCCAAAACTCCAGCCTGCATACTGCGCAAGCTCAGGCACCAGCGACGTACCCGTCATCCCGGGCTGTGTATTGACTTCCAGGCAGATCAACTCGCCCGTTCCGCCCGGAGTGTCGTCAAAGCGGAAGTCGGCCCGCGATACGCCGCGGCAGCCCAACGCCTGGTGAGCCTTAAGAGTGTATTGACGGACCAACTGGTAAACATTTGGTAAAATACTGGCCGGAAGCTGGTGGACGGACCCGCCTTGCGCGTACTTGGCCTCGAAGTCGTAGAACACGAGTCCCGCCTTCGGCACGATCTCAATCACATCAGTGACAAAGCCGCCAATGACGGCGCAGGTCAGTTCGCGGCCGGCGATGTAGCGCTCGACCATGACGATGTCGTGCGGCTTGCCCCGTTCAAGAATGGCAGCGGGTGGTGAAGTGGCTTTCGGCCCAACGATGA
The DNA here is from genome assembly GCA_031413815.1 of Hyphomicrobium sp. Classification (GTDB taxonomy): domain Bacteria; phylum Pseudomonadota; class Alphaproteobacteria; order Rhizobiales; family Hyphomicrobiaceae; genus JAGVSR01. The sequence goes on from JANOFU010000098.1 coordinate 61,085, forward strand.
TCACACCAACGCTTGAGCCTTCATCAACGGGTTTGATGACGTAGGGCGGTGGCAGGGCGTGGCCCTTGGCGGCCTCAGTACGGGTGACGAGGCGCGCTTCGGCGACAGGGATGCCGGCCGGGCGCATGATTTCTTTCGCGCGCTCTTTGTGCATGGCGACCGAGGACGCGAGCACACCGGAGTGCGTGTAGGGAATGGCAAGGCATTCCAGCACGCCCTGAACGCAACCGTCTTCGCCCCACTTGCCGTGAAGCGCGTTAAAGCAGGCGTCGGGCTTCAGGTCCGCCAGCCGCTGCGCAATATCGCGGGCGGCATCGACACGGCTGACTTTATAACCTTCGCCTTCCAGCGCCGCCGCGATCGCTGTGCCAGAACTCAAGCTGATCTCGCGCTCCGCCGACCAGCCGCCCATCAGGACGGCGACATGGTTGTGCGTGCGAGGTGGGGGGGAGGGAGGGCGATTCTTGTCCATTTACGGTCCGATTTTTACCGCGTCTTAGCCGCGGGTTTCACCTTCAATCGACGGTATGCCATAGCACTTCGCCAGCTGAAACCCTGTCATTGTTCGATTCTAACGGTCCGGTTAGCGCTTACAAAGATTGAACTGTCGAGCTAGACACGTCGCCCGCTCCGGACTTGACAATTTATGAGCATATACTCATAACGGAGATCGATTGTGAAGTTGCCACGTCCCACCCGAGCACTTCGCTGGATCGGTTCGGCGCGCCGTGACTTCGGCGATTTTCCCGTCGAAGTGCAGAGCCAGTTCGGGTTCGAGCTGTTTCTGGCGCAGACCGGACAGCATCCGCCCTCGGCAAAGCCGCTCAAAGGCTTCGGGTCCGGTGTGATCGAACTGATCGAGGACTTTGATGGCGATACGTATCGCGCGATCTATGCGGTGCGTTTCGAGATGGCGGTCTACGTGCTGCACAGCTTTAAGAAGAAATCGAAGGGCGGCATCAAGACCCCAAAGAGTGACATTGCGTTGATCCGTAGCCGGCTGAGGGATGCCGCGGCAGATAACGATGAGAGACTGAAAAAGGACAAACAGTGATGAGGAAAGCTCGCGGTGAGGTTCATGAAACCAAGGGCAACATCTTTGCCGATCTCGGGCTTCCTGGCGCTGGCGCGCATTTTCTGAAGGCGCAGATCGTCGCCGAGCTGTACCGGCTGAAAACCGAGCGCAAGCTGACGCAAACGTTGGCAGGGACGCTGATGGGGATCAGCCAGCCGGAGGTCTCGCGGTTATTCAAGGGGCATTTCCGCGAATACTCCGTCGAGCGGCTGATGGAGTTCCTGACTGATTTTGATCGCGACGTGGAGATTGTCGTCAAACCCCGGCGCAAGACCAGCGCGCGCGGGCAGATCACGTTCAAGCCGGTGCTGGCTTGAGGTAGGCAAAAAGTGTGCGGGCTATGCGCGCAACACGGTACCTGAACGAGATCGTTTGCAGCAGCGCGAATGGCGTTGATCTCTGGATCGTACAGTTCCAATAGATCGAGTTCGCACATATAATGTGGGTGGAAAGGAGACGAGACATGCGCACCCTGCCGGCAGACATGAAGGACACCAAAGTTAGGCAATTGATCGAGGCCGCCCGTGCCGAGCCGGTTACACTGCTCGAAAACGGGGAGCCTGCGGCCATCGTGCTGTCTCCGGCAGAGTTTGATCGCTTTGATGAACAGGACCGCATCCGTCGTGAAGCCAAAGTCCGGCTGCGCCAGACCATTGCGGCTATTCACGATCAAGCGCTCAAGCAAGGCCTGACGGCAGCAGAGGTTGAGCGACTTGTATCGGACGATGGAGCCGATGAAGGTTGAGCGCGTCGTTCTCGACAGCAATGTCCTGATAAGTTCTGCGATCTCACCAGCGGGGAAGCCGTTTGCATGCCTGAAGTGGGCATTGGATCATGCGACACTCATCGCGTCCCGCGGTCTGATCGAAGAGGTTGAAACGCGACTCGCCCGCGCAAAGTTCGCGAAATACATCACGAAGTCCAGCGCCGGTCGTTTGTCGCCGACCTCTCGCTGGCCGTAGTCATGGTGGAGTCGCCGGGACTGCTCAAAGTGTGCCGCGATCCAGACGACGATATGCTTCTTGAGACCGCAATCCTCGGACGGGCAGACTGCCAGGTAACGGGAGATCAAGACCTTCTGGTCCTCCACCCTTTTCAGGGACTGAACATCATTCCGCCGACGCGTTTTCTGGAGCTGGTGAGTCGCTAAAGAACGCGTGGACGTGTCTCGCTCGCGTCGCCGGCGAAGCGGATGACGCCATGCGGAGCGCCGGAACTCCTTAAACCAACCCCTCACCACTCGGCCGCCCGTCTTTGGGCAAACCGAGCCGGATGATTTCCCACTCTAGCGTCACGCCGGACGCGGCTTTCACGCGGGCGCGCACCGTTTCGCCGAGTGTTTCGACATCTTCGCCGCTCGCTTGCGCGTCGTTGATCAGGAAGTTGCAGTGCATGTCCGAGACCTTGGCACCGCCCACCCGGAAGCCACGGCAACCCGCTTGATCGACGAGCTTCCAGGCGCTGTTGCCCGACGGATTCTTAAACGTTGAGCCGCCGGTGCGTTCCTTGATGGGTTGGTTCTTCTCGCGGTACTCCGCAACGTCATCCATTTCTTTCAGGATGTCCGCCGGATCACCCGCCGTGCCTTCGTAGAGCGCTTCCGTGAATATCCAGTCGCCGGGAATGCCACAGTGCCGGTAGGTAAACTTCATATCGGCCAGCGACAGCACGTGAATGTTGCCGTGACGGTCAACGGCGCGCGCCTCGATCAGGCAGTCCTTGGTCTCTCGGCCATGGGCACCCGCATTCATCCGCAAGGCGCCGCCGATGGAACCGGGAATGCCGCGATAAAAGGCCAATCCTGTGATGCCCGCTTCTGCGGCGGCACGCGCGACCTTGACATCCGGCACCACCGTACCGGTTCGCAGCCGATGGCCGGGCTCGATCTTTATCTCACCAAATCCACGTCCGAGCCGGATCACAACACCCGGTACGCCGCCATCGCGCACCAGCAAATTTGAGCCCAAGCCAATCACGAACACGGGCATGTCTGACGGGATGGTCTTCAGGAAATACGCGAGGTCGGCTTCGTCCGCGGGCGTGAACAGCACTTGCGCCGGACCACCGACGCGGAACCACGTGATGTCCGCCAGCGCCGCGTTCGCCGCGAGGCGACCGCGCAATTCAGGCAGGGATGCCTTTAGCTCGGCGGTGATGTCCGGAAAGCTCATATCCGTCCTGTCTGTTCGATCATTCGGCGGCTTGCGCGCCGAGCCAGTCCGGCAAGGCCGCCGCCCACTCAGTCGACATTCCGGCACCCAGGCAGACGACCATATCGCCAGGACGGCCATAGCGGCGCAGCAGCGGAACGATGTCGGCCGGGCGGTCAATTGAAGTTACGGCGCCGTGTCCCGTCGCGCGGATACCTTCGGCCAGCGTGTGCTGATCGATGCCGTCAATGGGTGCTTCACCTGCCGAGTACAGCGGGGCAACAATCACGCTATCAGCGTCGCGGAAGCATGCGCTGAAATCGCGAAACAGATCGCGGACGCGCGTATAGCGATGCGGCTCGACGACTGCAATGACGCGGCCCTGGGTACCCGCACGAGCCGCCTGCAGAACGGCTGCGATCTCCGCTGGATGGTGTCCGTAGTCGTCGAAAATCTGGATGCCGTTCCACTGGCCGGTTGGCTGGAAGCGGCGCTTCACACCGGAGAATGATTGCAATGCGGACTTCATCACGTCGTCGGGGATGCCTGCTTCGGCCGCAACGGCAATCGCCGCCAGAGCGTTCAGCGCGTTGTGCTGACCCGGTATCGGAATGGACCAGTCCGTGATCGTCCGCTGACCACCCTGCACGCTGGCGCTGAGTTCGGCCGTAAAGATCGTCGTAAAACCGTCCTGACGCGTCGCTGTGAGACGCAGATCAGAACCTTGGCTCGTTCCATACGTCAGCAAACGGCGGCCATCGCGGCGGAGTTCCAGCCGTTCAACCATGTCCCGCACGACCGGGTGATCGATGCACGTCACCGCCAAACCGTAGAACGGGATGTTCTTATAGAACGCGGCGAACTCGCGATGCATGTTTTCGACGGTTTTGAAGTAGTCGAGATGCTCGGGGTCGATGTTGGTGACGATGCCGATCTCAGTGGGCAACCGCACGAAGGTGCCGTCGCTTTCGTCGGCTTCGACAATCATCCACTTGCCTTGGCCAAGGCGCGCGTTTGAGCCCCAGGCATTGATAATCCCGCCCGTGATCACAGTCGGGTCAGCCCCAGCCATTTCAAAAATGGTCGAGACGAGCGACGTGGTCGTTGTCTTGCCGTGCGTGCCCGTGACCGACACCGTCGAATAGAGCCGCATCAGTTCGGCCAACATTTCGGCGCGGCGGATGATCGGTAGTCCCCTTTGGCGAGCGGCATCGAGTTCAGCATTGCCGGGCTTCACAGCGGTCGAGATGACGACGTTGCGCGCACCGACAAGGTTCACCGCATCGTGGCCGACAAACACGCGAATGCCTTTGGCGCGCAGACGGCGAACGTTGGCGGATTCCTTCTGGTCGCTGCCCTGGACAGAGAACCCCTTAGCCTGAAGAATCTCGGCAATCGCACTCATGCCAATGCCGCCGATGCCGATGATGTGGAAGGTGCCTGCGTCGCGCGGGATCTGCATTCTTCGGTTCCGTTCGCTTTTTTGGCCTCTGCCCTTCACGCCTTTGACGAGGAGAGGGGATGCGTTGCCGCCAAGTTTTCCACCAGCGCCGCAAGCTGGCTGACGGCATCGGGCTTGCCCTGCTTTTTCGCGTTCAACGCCGCAGTTTTGAGGACCTCGGGCGTAGACATCAAGCGCTGGATGTCCGCCGCGAGCCGCTCCGTGGATAAATCTTTCTGCTGGATACACCAAGCCCCACCCGATTCGGCAAGTCTCGTGGCATTTTGAAGCTGATCGTTGTCCAGCGAGTGGGGCAGCGGCACCAGGATCGACGGCCGTCCAATGACTGCCAACTCAGCGACCGACGAGGCACCGGAGCGGGCGATGACCAGATGGCTTGCGGCCATACGCGAGGGGAGATCGGTGAAGAACATCGCGACATCCGCTGTGATTCCGGCGGCGGCGTAAGCGGACTTGACCCGGCTGAGATCTTCTTCGCGCGCTTGCTGAATGACACTCAACCGGCGGCGGAACGCCTCCGGCAGACTGGCGAGCGCGGGCGGAATGGCATCGGAGAAATAGCGCGCGCCCTGACTGCCACCGAATACGAGAATCTGGACAGGACCATCGGTGGCGAGTTGTGGATAGCTGGCTGCGGCCGCTGCAATGACCACGTCGCGAACGGGATTGCCGGTAAAGCGCGCCTTGTCGCGCAGCGCCCCATCGAGAAATTTGGTGGTCTCGAACGAAGTCGCGATAATGCTCACGCGCGCGGCGAGCATTTTGTTGGCGCGGCCCAGCACCGCGTTCTGCTCATGAAGGGCTGACGGGATGCCAAGCTGTCGCGCGGCAAACAAAGGCGGGAATGTCGGATAGCCACCAAAGCCGATTACAGCGGCGGGCTTCACCGATTTCAAAAGTTCGCGCGCTGCGAGAAATCCGCGCATTAATGTGAACCCGGTCTTCGCAATCGCTATGGGTGACTTGCTGCCAAGTGTCGCCGACGGCACCTGATAAATCTTGCGCGCCGGAAATCCGGTGCCATAGCGGTCGCCCCGCATATCCGTCACGAGATCAACGGCCCAGCCCCGGCGGCCCAGTTCTTCGGCCAACGCAAACGCTGGGAACAAATGCCCACCCGTCCCGCCTGCCGCGAGCATGATTGAAGACCTGCGATCACTCACCGGCTGTCCATATCCCCCAAGGTTTTAACAGCTTCGTCCGTGACACCCGATCACGGCCCTTTTGGGCCCGCCAAATCCGCCCGGCGCCGCGTCAATGCGAGGAGCATGCCGAGTGTGAGGCAAACCGCAAGCATCGACGATCCGCCCGCCGATAAAAACGGCAACGTCATACCCTTAGCCGGCAACAGCCCGACGTTCACACCCATGTTAATCAGTGACTGCAGGCCAATAACGAGCGCCAAGCCGATCATGCCCAGCCGCGTGGCGTGGTCGGGTTCGTGGCCGGATCGATACAACGCCCGCATCACAATGAACCCGAACAGCGCGACCAGCGCCAGACAGGCCACCGCGCCGTACTCTTCTGCGACAACGGCAAATATGAAGTCGGTGTGGGCGTCCGGCAGAACTGTTTTGATGGTTCCCTCGCCCGGTCCGCGCCCCAGAAACCCACCTTGCGTAAACGATTGCAGCGCGCGATCGACCTGGCTGTTGTCGCCTGGCAGTGGGCTGAAGAAGCGATCAATCCGGAATTGCACGTGCGGAAACGAGACATAGGCCGCTCCCAGACCGGCCGCGCCCAGCCCGATACCGGCAGCCGCGTAGAGAAGGGGTTGGCCCGACACGAAAAACATTGCGCCCCATACCATGCTGACGAGCAGCGTCTGACCGACGTCGGGTTGCATGATCAGGAGACACGCCAGCGCGACGAACACCAAAACAGCGAGCGGCAGCGCCGGCATCTCGGGCCGCAGGCGCGCTTGCGCCAGCAGCCACGCCGATACGACCACGAACGCAGGCTTGGCAAATTCCGAAGGCTGCAGCGAATGTCCGCCGATCGACAACCAGCGCCGCGCGCCGTTGAGTTCGCTGCCCGAGACGTGAACCACCAACAGCGCGGCGAACGAAGCGAGCAATACCATCAGCGCCACACGGCGCACCGAGTGCGGCGATAGAAACGAGACGGCGAGCATGAGTCCTGCACCGAGCAGTGAGAACACGATGTGCCGCTCGACGAAGTAAAATGCCGGCAGGCCTTTCTTCAGGGCTACAGCCGGGCTTGCCGCCAGCGACAACACTAAGCCTACGCCCATCAGGATGAAAATCGAAACCAGCAAGACGTGATCGACGGTGAACCACCAGTCGGTAAAGCGGCTGCGGTCGGCCCGCGAAAGTCTCATGTGCCGTCCCGCAGTGCGATCGCCTCAAGAACCAGACTTCGGAAGTGATCCCCGCGCTGCTCAAAGTTCTTGTACTGGTCGAACGACGCACACGCCGGCGAGAGCAGGACGACGGGCTCGTCGACAGCACTGGCCGCAGCATCGCGCGCAGCAGCAGCGACCGCAGCGTCCATCGTTCCGCATTTTTCAAACGGAACGCTGCTGCCCAGAGACGCTGCAAAGTCCTCGGCCGCAGCACCAATCAGGAAAGCTTTTGCAATTCGCGAAAAGTAAGGGCGCAGCATCTCGATGCCGCCGTCTTTGGCCTTGCCACCGAGGATCACGAAGATCCCGCGATCCCAGGACGAGAGAGCCTTTTCCGTGCTTTCCGCGTTGGTGGCTTTGCTGTCGTTGACAAACAGAACGCGTCCGACGTGCCCGATCTGCTCCATGCGATGGGCGAGGCCGGGGTAGGTTTTCATGTGCTGCGCGATCACTGCATCGGACAAACCGGCAGACGATAGCGCTGCGAGCGTTGCCGCAGCGTTCTCACCATTATGGCGCCCGCGCAGGGATCCGATGCCTGAGAGGTCTGCAACCGCCATGTCGGTACCGGCGCGATAGACAAAGGGCATTTGGAAATAGACGTCGTGCCGCGTCAGTGTTGAAACCCGCGCCAAACGCGCCTTCGGCGTCTGCACCCGATCCGCGATGGCCGTGCACCACGCATCATCGACCACAACCACGCTGGCCGCTGATCCCGCGATCAATCGCTCCTTCACTGCGGCATAGTTGTCTATCGTCCCATGCCGGTCCAAGTGATCGGGCGTAATGTTGAGCAGCACGCCAACGCTCGGATTGATCGACGGCGCGAGATCGATCTGGAATGAAGAGCATTCCACAACATAGTAGCGACCAAGCGACAGCGGATCGAGCGTCAGCACCGCACGGCCGATGTTGCCGCCGAGTTGAACGTCCTTTCCGGCTTCGCGAAGAATGTGCGCGATCAGCGCCGTTGTCGTCGACTTGCCGTTGGTTCCGGTGATCGCAATAAACGGCGCGTGGGGGCAAACCTTCGCGCGTTCGCGGCAGAACAGTTCAACGTCGCCGATCACTTCGAGACCCGCTTGACGGGCTTTAAGCACCGTCCAGTGCGGTTCGGGATGGGTGAGCGGAACGCCGGGGGTCAGCACCAGTGCTGCAAATTTCGTCCAATCCGCCGTCGTGAGATCAACCGGCGGCACACCAGCCGCTGCCGCAGCCTCGCGGCCTGCCGCGCTGTCGTCCCAAGCCGCAACGCTCGCGCCGCCTTCGACGAGCGCCTGTACCGTCGCATTGCCCGAGGTGCCCAGCCCGAACACGGCGACGTCCCGCCCTGCGAATGTCGTGATGCGAATCATAATGGAGTTCTAGCGCAACTTAAGCGTCGCCAGGCCGATCAGGGCCAGAATGACCGAAATAATCCAGAAGCGGACAACAATGGTCGATTCCTTCCACCCCTTTTGTTCGTAGTGGTGATGCAGGGGGGCCATGCGGAATACGCGCTTGCCGGTCAGCTTGAACGACGCGACTTGAATGATCACCGACATCGTTTCGAGCACGAACAACCCGCCGACAATCGCCAAAACGATTTCGTGTTTCGTCGCAACCGCGATCGATCCCAGCGCTCCGCCCAGCGCCAGCGAGCCCGTATCGCCCATAAAGATCATCGCGGGCGGCGCGTTGAACCAGAGGAAGCCGAGGCCCGCGCCAATCAACGCCCCACAAATCACCGAGAGTTCCGCGGTCCCAGCCACGTGGTGGATCTGGAGGTAGGTTGCGAACTTCTCGCTACCGATCAAATACGAAATGAATCCGAACGTTGCGGCCGCGATCATCACGGGCACGATCGCCAATCCGTCAAGGCCGTCGGTCAGGTTCACGGCATTGCCGGCACCGGCGATAACGAGAACGCCAAGGATAACGTACAAGACGCCGAAGTTGAGCAGGACATCTTTGAAAAACGGCAGCGCAAGCTTGCCAGAGAGTTCAGGGGCAGACAGCCACATGATGACGGCAGTCGCTGCCGCCGCAACGATCATTTCCAACCCGAGCCGCGCCCTGCCGCCGAACCCACTGGCGTGCTGCTTCGTGACCTTGAGAAAGTCGTCGTAGAAACCGATAGCGCCGTAGCTCAGCGTGACGGCCAGCACGACCCAGATGTAGGGGTTGCGTAAGTCGGACCACAGAAGTGTCGCAACCGAGACGCTGGCGAGGATCATCAACCCGCCCATCGTTGGCGTGCCACGCTTGGCCAAATGCGTTTGCGGGCCATCTTCGCGGATCGGTTGCCCTTTGCCTTGCTTCACCCGCAGCAGATCGATGATCCCAGGGCCAAACAGCATCACGAAGAGAAGGGCCGTGAAAATTGCGCCGCCGGTACGAAACGTGATGTACTTAAAAACATTCAGCGGCCCGATCTGGTCGCTGAATTGCACGAGTTCGTAGAGCATCCCGTCCCTCCCGTGCGTCCGGTCCCGACCCCCCGGGATTGCGGCGCGAATCTAGCATGTCACGGCCAGCCGAGGCTTCTTTATGACCCGCCGCTGTATTTCACTTTCAACGCTTCGACAAGCGGCGCCATGCGCGACCCGTTCGACCCTTTGATCATCACCGCATCGCCGGGCCGGATGGCGTCGAGCAATTGGGCTTCGATTCCTTTGGAATTGCTAGCCCATGCCCCCTGCCGTCCGGCCGGAACACGCGCGAACAAGCGCTGCATGTTGGGTCCAGCGGCAAACACCAAATCTACCCCTGCCGTGTCAACCGCCTCAAAAAGTCCGGCATGCATTTCAGGCGCTTGCGGCCCGAGTTCCAACATATCGCCCAGCACAATCACCCGCCGGGGATGCGTGGTGCGGGACACCGCCGACAAGGCCGTCAGGGCCGCCCGCATCGACGCCGGGTTGGCATTGTAGCTTTCATCGATCAGCAGGGCGTGTCCGCCGCCGACGTTGAGCACCATCCGCGCGCCACGCCCTGGCGGCGGTGCCAAATCGGCCAGTGCTGCCAATGCGATGCCCAGATCTGCGCCAATCGCATCAAGGGCTGCAACGACCGCGAGTGAGTTTTCGGCGATGTGCTGCCCAGGCATGGCAATCCGATAGGCAATGCTCTGGCCACTCACGTGGGCTGTGATGCTGGATCCTGTTTCGCCAAACTCGACGGCGGCGGCACACACGTCCGCAGAAGGGCTGAGACCAAAGCTGACGGTGTTCGTCCCGTGCCGGGCAGCGGCGTGCACCTTCAGCCGGTCAAAGTGCGGACTGTCGCGTTTGATGATAGCCGTGGCGCCCTCGGGGAGCCCCAGAAAAATCTCCGCTTTGGCATCGGCAATCTCTTCGACCGAACCGAAGTGTTCCAAATGCACGGCTTCGACGGTTGTGATGATGGCCGCGTGGGGCCGCACCAATTTTGACAACGGCGTGATTTCGCCAGCGTGGTTCATGCCGATTTCGAAGACGGCATACTGGGTGTCCGCCGGCATGCGCGCAAGGGTCAGCGGCACGCCCCAATGATTATTGTAAGATTTTTCTGAGGCATGCACGTTGCCCAGCCGCGCCAAACACACCCGCAGCATTTCCTTGGTGCCGGTTTTGCCGGCACTCCCAGTGACAGCGATGACCTTGGCATTATTTGGCAGCCGGGCGCGCGCGCTTCTGCCGATTCCTTCTAGCGCGGCGAGTGGATCGGATACACGCAGCAGCGCGCCATCACCCGCGTGACGCCTGTAAGCGTCCGAGACAATCGCAGCCGTTGCGCCCGCCATAAACGCGTTGGTCACGAACTCATGACCATCGCGCGCATCCTTCAAGGCCACAAACACGTCGCCGGGTTGGAGCGACCGTGTGTCGATTGAGAACCCGGTGATGGCGTGTGACGGCGCGCCGTCTGCAGCTCCGTCCGCCGCCTGCACCAGGGCATCGAATGACCATAGTGGCTGCGTCATACGCGAGCGGTCTCCGCCAGTGCATTCGCCAGAACATCCTGATCAGAGAACGGCAGAACAGTCGTGCCGACAATCTGCCCTGTTTCATGACCCTTGCCTGCAACGAGCACCACGTCGCCTGGCTGCATCATGGCAACTGCCGTGCGGATGGCCTCTGCGCGGTCGCCGATTTCGCGAGCGCCCTTTGCGCCCGCTAAGATCTCCGCCCGGATAGCCGCAGGTTCTTCCGTTCGCGGGTTGTCGTCGGTGACAATCACAATGTCCGACCGCGCCACCGCGATTTCACCCATGATCGGGCGCTTGCCTTTGTCGCGATCGCCACCGCAGCCAAAGACGGTTATGAGGCGGCCAGTTGCAAACGGACGGCACGCGTCGAGGGCCGCGACAAGGGCCTCGGGCTTATGCGCATAGTCAACCACGCCCAGTCCACCGCGCGCCTCGCCAACAATTTCAAGCCGGCCTTTGACGCCTTTCAGCGATGACAGCGCTGCGATGACGCGTGCAGGATCACCCCCCGTTGCAATCGCAAGCCCCGCGGCCGTCAGCGCATTTTCGACTTGATAGGCGCCGACGAGCGGCAGCCTCACGTCGTAGGTTTTTCCGCCATGCTGCAGAGTGAGTATCTGAGCAAAACCGTCGAGCCCGGTATTCATGAGCCGAAGCGTCTCGCCGCCACGGCCAACCGTGAGCACCCGCGCGCCGTGCTCCTCAGCTGCGGCCATCACATCACCGGCACGATCACCGTCAATATTGATCACGACCGGCGCCCCGGCCGGCAGCAATTCTCGGAACAGCCGCATCTTTGCCGCGAGATAGGCTTCGACAGTCGGATGATAGTCGAGGTGATCGCGGCCGAGATTTGTAAAAGCACCCGCTGATAGCCGCACGCCGTCCAACCGGTGTTGATCCAGTCCGTGCGACGACGCTTCCATGGCGAGATGCGTAATGCCTTCGCTGTGCAGCTTGGACAGCGAGGCATGCAGCGCCATAGGATCAGGCGTTGTCAGGGCCCCGTACTCCGCGCGATCGGGTGTCACCATGCCGATCGTGCCAAGCGATGCCGCTCGATGCCCGAGGGTGCACAGGATCTGCCGCGTGAAGTCCGCAACTGACGTCTTTCCACTGGTGCCCGTGACAGCGACGATCGTTTCAGGTTGCTTGGCGTGAAAGCGGGCCGCGAGAGTTGACAACACGCGCCGCGGATCGGCGACGCGCAGCACTGGGATGGCAACGGTTCGCGGCACGTTTGCGCCCTTGGCTGCAATCGCCACAATGGCTCCGCGCGCTTGCGCATCCATCAGGTATTGCCCGCCGTCAGCTTTGGTGCCAGGAACAGCAACAAACAAGCCCTTGGAGCCGACGTGGCGGCTGTCAGCCGAAATGTTGGCAATATCGACGCGCGACGCCCATGTGGGCATTTCGACATCGATACCGGATTGGAGAAGTTCGGAAAGAAGCATTTTGATCCGGGCCTCGACCCGCAAAGCGCACTTGGAGCGTCCGGTTGAGAGCTGATCAACCGGATGGCATCAAATAGTGCGCTGCACCCCGTTGTCCAGAGGCTCGCGGGCTGCCGTCCGAATTAGTTTCAGACCACAGGCCCGGCCAGCTACTTTTCTGCTGTGACCTTCTGCTGGCAAAGTGCCGGTAATTTTTGGCCGCTGAACCAAAGCTCATAACTGTTGGGGGCATTTGTTCGCGCCCATGTGCCAGCCGACAGATCTTGAACAGCCAGCTCCAGCCCGAGAGTGGCGAACAGACCCGCAATCTGCTCAGCGCGCGGCTTGTCGGCGGCGTGGAAGTAGCGGATTTCCTGATTGGACTGCGCGTAGCCTGCAAACTTGCGAACAGCGGGAAAACGGATTGCCGTTTTGTCGCCGTCCTTGAAGCTATCGCGCATCATCACAAGGCAGTTGTAGATGTCGTCGCTCGGCACATGGACGAATACGCGCGACGGCCGCCTCTGAAGGGCTACGGCATAAGCATTGGCGACATCTGGGTTTTCTTTGGCTGCGCTCATGATGGCGACCTCAAGCATGGGAAGCAGCTCGTGGTTTTCCGCCGATGTTGCATAGTCGATTTGGGCGGCGACAAACTCAACCGGGACGCTGCCCTTCTTGGCCAGAAACTCGAACATAGCGATGCCGTACTTCTGCTTTTCCGGCGACTTGTCGGTAACCAGATCAATCATGCTTTTCAAGTCGTTGACGTTCTGCTGCCAGCCCGTCCAGTACCAGCCCATGCCGGCCACTGTCATGGGCACCAGCACAACCGATAGCATCCTGAAAAACGCGTCCCACGTGTCGCTGTTGAGGCGAATGCTCACGGTTAGTCCCTTTTTATTGAACAGGTATCAGCCCAATTCGGGCAATTGGTGTCGGAGGGCGGACATTGAGGCCGCGATCCGTGCTCAAAAGACGGGCCATCGATGGCGGCCGTAATCGTCCGCGTTGCTTCCGCGAAAAAAGTGACGATTAAAGGGCGGCGTCCTTCAGGAATGGCACGAATATCTCGTTGCTGATCAGAACGTTGCCAGCAGTCCGCGACGCATTGCAGACGGGTCCGAGCAGGCCACACCTGAAGACAAATCACCCGCGAATTGGCCATTTCGTCCGTGCTGCCAGGCCGGCGAGGCCGCGAATCAGTTAACGCTCGGTTAACAGTTCTTTTTTTGTGCATGCGTGCCCTGACCCCGGCCATGACACACCCATGATTGTCTCCCTTCGCATCGCGTCCGCCGCGAGTTTCACAACATTGGTTTGCTGCGCGACCGATGCAGACGCCCAGAGCCGCATCGGCGCGGCGTTTCGCGTCGTCAACACGGTGACGGCCGACCAGCGCGTGATCATCAAGGGCGACGGCGTCAATCAGAACGAGACGGTTGAAGTCGGGCCCGGCGGCCTGGGCGAACTGAAGTTCGACGACGACACCAAAGTCGCGATCGGCGCTGGCGGGCGGCTGAAGCTCGACAAGTTCGTCTATGATCCCAACAAGAGCACGGGCGACTTGGCAGTCTCGCTGACCAAAGGCGCGTTCCGGTTCATTACGGGTGTGGCCCGCAAGCGCGACTACCAGATCAAGACGCCTGGCGCGTCGATCTCGGTGCGCGGCACCGTGTTCGACGTCTACATCGCGCAGAACGGCGCGGAATATGTGCTGCTGCACGAAGGCTCGATCGAAGTGTGCCAAGGCGATGGCCTCGACAAGACCCGCTGCCAAGTTGTCGAGAACCCGTGCAACGTCGTGCGCGTGTCGCCCCAGGGCAGCGTCGCCCAGCCGATCGGTTGGACCGACAGGCAGAGCGAACTCGATGTCACCTTCAGTGAAGCCTTTCCATTCGTCTTGAACCCACCGGAAGTCGACCCCGAAGTCCACCATACGCGCGCTGAGGTCGAAGCGAACACGTGCCCCAAGCGGACGCCGCGCCAGCAGAACCGCGCGGACCTCTATGAGCCGGACGTGCCGTCATCACCGCCGCTGCAAAAGGTGACACAGATCCCACAGCAATCGTCGCCACCGCCGCCTCCGGCTGGCGTTCCTGAGCCGCCAACCGGCGACACGCCACCACCCACCAATTGGACAGGTGTTTATGTGGGCGTACATGGCGGACGGACGACGGGAGATTACAAGTCCGAGACGCAGTGCGCAGATGAGGCAAACTACTTTGGTTCGTTCTCTCCATCGCCGATCAACATTTGCAGCAGCGATGGCGTCACACCACCGTCCGGCGATCCGGCGGGCTACGAACTTGACTCAACGGGTGCCACAGGTGGCGTGCAAGCCGGTGCGAACCTGCAGATTGGTGCCATCGTCGTTGGACTCGAAGCCGATGTCTCGCGGACCACGATCGACGACAGTGTCGATGTGCCAATTGGCGGCTCGGAGATTTTTTTCAACTACCGGCTGGAACAGAAGATGGAATGGTTCGGCACGGTACGCGGCCGCGTCGGTCTGGCATTCGGCAATGTCATAGTCTATGGCACGGGCGGATTGGCCCTTGGCGATGTGTCCTACGGCATCGCGTTCGACAACGTGGGGCTCGACGCTGGGGGCTCGCAGCAGACAAGTCGCACCAAAGTTGGCTGGACAGCTGGCGGCGGTTTCGAGATCGCGTTCGGTGCGTTTTCGCTGCGCTCGGAGTATCTTTATTACGACCTTGGCACCGAGAACCTGCGAACGGAAGTTATCGCCGAATTGCCGTTCATCGCCGGCCCCATCAGCACAGGCGCATTCGTGACCCCCGATTTCGACACTTCAGGCCACGTGGCCCGCATCGGCTTGAATTACCGGCTGAACTAAAATACCGCCCTCCGCGCTATGACGCCCCCCCGCCAAACAGCCGACGCATTGTACCGGGTCATGAGCGTGCAATCTAGTCTACCTCTCGTTGATCAGATAAGTTCAACTCACGCGCGCCGACTCTAGTGTTGGCGTGAAAACAGTCGACGCTCGAATCCAGCGTG
>JANOFU010000099.1:0-53468 GCA_031413815.1 Hyphomicrobium sp.
GTGAGGTCGTGAGGTCGTGAGGTCGTGAGGTCGTTCAATTGAAACCGTAACCGGCATTCCGGTCAAGCAGGGGCATCGCGCTTGGTTTCGAGGGCCCTGATCAAGTTGCGTAGCATCTTCCCTACCCTTTCGCACTGGGCGAACAATGGTTCAAGGCTCTGCACTGAAGCCATCTCAATGCGCTGCACAATCATCAAGTGCGTTTCCAGCTCCTTGACCGAACCCTGCGCAATACGCAGGAACTGAATAAATTGTCCTGTTTGGTCTCGCCCGTAACCTTCGGCGATGTTGGCGGCGATGGAAACGGCTGAGCGGCGGATCTGGGAGGTCAGTCCGTATACTTCTTCGCGGGGAAAGGTCTTGGACTGCCGGTAACAAGCCTCGGTGAGGTCCATCGCAACCTGCCAGACTTCAAGATCCTTGAACGATCGAATTTTGCCCGTTCCGTCACGAAGTCGATCTCCGATCCCACACCACTCACGACTTCACGATCTCACGAGTTCACCAATTCACGTCGTCTTCTCTGCCGCAGTAAACGCCGCCGCCGCCTCTTCGCCGGTCTGCTTCACCGTATCATTGGCGAAGGTGTAGTGCCCCGGCTTGTCGTCGATGAAGATCTCGAGGGCGAAATGCAAAGGCGACTGATCGTCCAAGCATCCTGCCGATAGCGTATAGCGGTCTTCGCCTACCAATTTCCAGAACAGACTTGACCCACACACCTTGCAGAACCCGCGTTCACCCCATTCAGACGAGCGGTAGAGGCCAATGTTGTCGCGGCCTTCGAATGTTGGCGCGCCAACAGCGTCAACAAACATCAACAGGCCGCCAGACCAGCGATTGCACATGCTGCAATGACACACTGAGACATCATGCGACTTTACCTGCCCTGTGAACGACACGGCACCGCACAGGCACTTGCCGCTGACACTTGATGAGTGGGGTCCGGTCATCGTCACCTCTTGTCAACGCAACGGTCTGATGATTTCACCGACCCGCGCGCGTTTGGCCTTCTCGTTGACCCGCACCACAAACCGGTCCCATGGCACTATCATGCGTTCGTGATCGCCCTCGCCGATCTTCTCAATCCCGTCGTGGGCCGTCACCTTGAAAGCCACGCGCCGGCTGGAGACGCTCGTGCATTCCGCATCAACTGTCACAATCTGGCCTGGCACAGTTGCGGCGATGTGGCTGACGTTAATGTGAATGCCGAGCGAGCCTTCGCCCTCGTCCAGGTGCGGCTCTAGAACCTTCATGCACGCCCATTCGAGCAATCCGACCATGAAGCCCGTGGCAAACACGGTTGGCATCATTTGAAACTCGTGCGCCTCAGGATAGAGATGCGGCACGGTCTTTTCAGCGGGAACTTTGAACTCTAAGCGCGCCGTCGCGCCGGGTTGAAGGGAGGGTTTCATTGGCGTTGCAACATCAAGATCTTGAAGCCTTCTCATCCCCCGGCAGCTGATACTGCCTGCCTTCCCACGGGCTTTCAAAATCGAAGTTGCGGAATTCTTGCGTGAGCTTGACCGGCTCATAGACGACGCGCTTCTGCTGATCGTCGTAGCGGACTTCGACATAGCCGGTGAGCGGGAAGTCCTTGCGCAGGGGAAAGCCCTGGAAGCCGTAGTCCGTCAGCAGGCGGCGCAAATCCGGGTGGCCCGAGAACAGAATACCATACATATCGTAGGCTTCGCGCTCGTACCAGTTCGCGGCCGCGAACACATCGACTGAACTTGCCACCGGCGTCGTCTCGTCGGTCTCGATCTTGACGCGGATGCGCTGATTGATGCGCGGCGACAGCAAGTGATAGACGACGTCAAAGCGCTGCGGGCGGGCGGGATAATCAACGCCGCAAATGTCGATCAGAACTTCGAAACGGCAGCGGCCATCATCGCGCAGGAATTTGAGGACTTGCGTAATCGAACCGCGCTGAACCGTCAGCGTTACTTCGCCGTTGGCCAGCCGCGTCGACACGAGCACCGCGCCGAGCTTAAGCGCTACGTAGTCGGCCAATTCTTTGAGCGTTTCGTCCATTTAAGTGCTCGGGAGTGGGGAGTGGGGAGTGGGAGAAGTATCCCTAGTTTCAACTCAGCCAAACCCTAGTCCGCCCGCTCCTTTTGTTGGAGGGCTCAGATCAGCCCCCTCAGCAGCTTCCCAACACGTTCACATCTCGTCAAGAGTGGCTCGACCAAGCCGCTTGTGGCGAGATCAACATCAACCGACAACAACAAATGCGTCTCAAGTTCTTTCAGTGACCCTTGCGCAATTCGAAGGAACTGGATGTAGTATCCTGTATTTTCGCGACCATTTCCTTCGGCGATGTTGGCTGGAATGGACGCTGCAGAGCGCCGGATTTGTGACGTCATTCCGTACGTCTCAGAAGCAGGATAGTTCTTGGTTAGCCGGTAGCAGTCTCCAGCAAGCCCCATGGATTCCTGCCACACGACAAGATCTCTATAGGACCGGATTGCAGGTTCATTCACCTCCCACTCCCAACTCCCTATTCCCTACCTTTCGATCGTCCCAGTCCGGCGGATTTTGCGTTGCAGAAGCAGCACGCCGTAGACGAGGGCTTCTGCGGTCGGCGGGCAGCCCGGAACATAGATGTCAACCGGGACAATGCGGTCACAGCCGCGCACAACTGCGTACGAATAATGGTAGTAGCCGCCGCCGTTGGCGCAGCTGCCCATCGAGATCACGTAGCGCGGCTCCGGCATCTGGTCGTAGACCTTACGCAGGGCGGGCGCCATTTTGTTGGTCAGCGTGCCAGCAACGATCATCACGTCAGACTGGCGTGGCGAGGCACGCGGCGCAAAACCGAAGCGTTCGAGATCGTAGCGCGGCATGGACGCCTGCATCATTTCAACCGCACAACAGGCGAGCCCAAACGTCATCCACATCAGCGAGCCGGTACGCGCCCAGTTGATGAGATCGTCGGTCGTGGTGACGAGGAACCCTTTGTCAGCGAGCTCATTGTTGATGAGCGTGAAGCTCGGATCGCCCGGCTTGATCAGGCCCGAACCTGCACCCGCTGACCCCTCTTTGGCAGTATCGCGGGCGAACTCTGGCGGAACGATCAATCCCATTCGAGCGCGCCCTTCTTCCATTCGTAGATGAAGCCGATGGTGAGCACGCCGAGAAAGATCATCATCGACCAGTATCCAAATGCGCCCAGTTCTTTAAACGCAACCGCCCACGGGAACAAGAATGCAATCTCGAGGTCGAAGATGATGAACAGAATGGACACCAAGTAGAACCGCACATCAAACTTCATGCGCGCATCGTCGAACGCGTTGAAGCCGCATTCGTACGCCGACACTTTTTCCGGGTCAGGGTTGCGGACGGCAACCAGAAACGGTGCGATCATCAGAATGCCCATGAACGCCAGCGCGACGCCAATGAACACGGCGAGCGGCAGGTAATCGTTCAACAGTTGGCTCATGTGACGGCCTTCCCGCTGCGCATCTGGCAACCGGCACTGAAACCGGCGCCGCGCACTCATGCACTACGAACCGTGTTAACCCACGGACTTGCGGCGCGCAACCAGCCGAACAGCGGGACGGCCGGGGCTGAACGCCTCGCCTGGGCTTGGATCGCTGACGTGTGCAAAGCCGGAGTGATGGATGGCGCGAGAGACGGGACTTGAACCCGCGGCCTCCGCCGTGACAGGGCGGCGCTCTAACCAACTGAGCTACTCCCGCAATCCATCGGTACGCGTTGGCTTGAAGCCCCCGCGTGTCACGGGGCGTGGATACGTGTTCGATGCCCCCAAGTCAAGGAGGCAGTGGGCAGTGGCGCTGCTTGAATTCGGTCTGGAGGCTAAAACAAAAAGCGAAGGCACTCGGGGCGAGTGCCGCAACTCTCAGGCTGGCAGCTTTCGGAGGCCCTTGCTGCCTACTGCCTACTGCCTACTTCAAACCCGGCGCATAAAATCCCGCTTGCCGATGTCGAGGCCGTTGTGGCGCAGAATGCCGTACGCAGTGGCGGCATGGAAATAGAAGTTCGGCAGGGCGAAATGCAGCAGATACTCACGGCCCGTGAACGTCATCTCGCGCGGGCCAGCCTTGATGGTGATCTCGCGATCGGCCGCGGCCTCCATCGGCTCAGGCCTGGCAGCGGCCAACACGGCTAGCGTTTCGGCAATGCGTGTCTTGAGGTCTGCGAATGTTTTCTCACTGTCGTCGTGCACGGGCGGCGTCAGCCCGGCAAGGCGTGCCACGCTGAGCTTTGCGAAGTCGCACGCGGACTGCACCTGCTTGGCCAGTGTGTACATGTCAGGATAGAGCCGCGCAGTCAGAAGCGCCTCCGGATCGATCTTTTTGGCATCCGCATAGGCCTGCGCCTTGTCGAGCATCGAGTCGAGCGCTTCAAGATGCTTGGTGAACGACGGAACTGCGATCTCGTACATCGTGATGGGCATGGACACTCCGGTTGCGGCAGACGGCAACCGGAAGCCGGCAACCGCGAATTCTGGGCGGCTCCAGCGGCCGGCTCCCTGCAGGGGAACCGCTCGAGCCCAGCAAAATGGTGGGAGGTGAGGGGATCGAACCCCCGACATCTTCGGTGTAAACGAAGCGCTCTACCGCTGAGCTAACCTCCCAAGTCGTTGAGCCTCATAGCCGGAATGATTGCCCGGCACAACGCGGCACATTTCAGCTCAATCCCACCAAAAATACCAGAAACGGGCCCCCAAGAGCGTCGCGGCCAGCGCCTCCACCGTGCCAACGCCTTGGGTGATGATGTCTTCGCAGTAGGCCCCGTGCAACAGCGCCATCTGAAGCGCTTCGTCGCGATCAAGGATCGGACGGTCTACTTCATACTCGATCACGTCCGGACCGTTGATGATCAGCCGCGCGCCGTATGTGTCCGCCCAGTCCCGCGCCAGTGCGCAATGAATAGATGGCGGTGGACAATCATTCCACAGCCCAAACTTATGAAACGCCGGCACCTCATAGGCCCGTGACGTTGGGATGAGACCAATGAACACGGTCTCCTTAGGCCTTTCCGTGGTGAGGTCAAACAACGACAGCGGAACATGGTGGGATGTGGCGGTCTCAGGCCAATCCCCGCGCGGCAGCTCATGTTGGAGCTCCATCACGGGCTGGCCGCGCGCCTCGTAGTACGATGCAAGCCGGGCCGCCACTTCAGCCTTGTAGGTCCCCAGAAGGACCGCACCTGTCGTTCCAGTGATCGCTGCGAGACTGTCTTTGGCCGATGGCTGATGGTCATCCTCATACAGCTCAAACAGCCGTGCGGCGTCCTCCTCGTTGCCCCAAATGACAGGAGATTTGTCCTGGAAGGCCGCGCTCAGCTGGCGCAAAGCCGCAAGGGCCCCGGCGCCGGGCACCAAAACGAATGGGAACGGAGCGGCCCCAAACGACAGGGACGAACCGGCAGGGTTGATATCAAGTTCCATACGTGGTCCCGTCAAGCGCACTACGGTCCTCAGTCACCACCCCTGTCAGCACAACGGCAAACGGCACCCCTGCGGGTGCCGTGGAAACCGTGCGAGCCGCCAGAGCAGCCCTCAGTTGAGTGCGTCCTTCAAGCCCTTGGCCGGGGTAAACTTGGCCACGCGGGACGCTGGGATATTGATAGTTGCGCCAGTGGCCGGGTTGCGGCCCTCGCGCGCCTTGCGGGCGGCGACTTTGAACGTGCCGAAGTCTGGAATACGGACTTCTTGGCCTTCCTTCATGGCACCGCGAATATGGTCGAGCACCGCGTCGACGACCGATGTCGCCTTTTCCTTGGTGAGTTCACAAGTCTTGGCGACGGCGTCGATCAAATCTTTTTTGCTCATCTTTATCCGTCCTCGTTTCAGGGATATTGGCCGGTTGCATTCGGGAGGTTGAGCGCCAGCAAAAGCGCTACTTCCGCAACGGAGGCGGCACAAAGCGCGCAAAATATAGGGCCGTCAAGCGGAAAAACCCTGGATTCAGGCCGAAAATGCTGGGGAAACGGCCTTATTCGACCCACTTGGAGCACAACGAAAACCCCGCGCTCTTTTGGAGCGCGGGGCTGAATTTGTTGTGCAATGTGAAGCGGCTGCGACCCTCACCAGCTGCCGCACCTCACCGGCTTAACTAATGCGCCGTGACGCGGGGACCATTTTTACCATCATCGGCCGCCACTGCGGCATCTTCTGCCACGTCGTCCCAGGAGATCGCCACGAGCGGACGCACCAGCGCGACTTTCAGCACATCGTCCATCATCGCGGCCGGGATCAGTTCAAGTTTCGTTTTCACTTCCTCAGGGATATCGGCCAAATCCTTGACGTTCTCCTCGGGGATGATGACGGTCTTAATGCCGCCGCGCAGGGCGGCTAGCAGCTTTTCCTTCAGTCCACCGATCGGCAGCACGCGGCCGCGCAGCGTGATCTCGCCTGTCATGGCGACATCCTTGCGCACCGGCACGCCCGTGAGCACCGAGATGATCCCTGTTGCCATTGCCACCCCTGCAGACGGGCCATCCTTTGGCGTCGCGCCTTCCGGCACGTGCACGTGGATGTCCTTTTTCTCAAACAGCGAGGGATGGATGCCGAACTCAACCGACCGCGAGCGCACATAGGCGTTCGCTGCTTGGATCGATTCCTTCATCACGTCGCGCAGGTTGCCCGTCACCGTCATCTTGCCCTTGCCCGGCATCATGACGCCTTCGATCGTCAGCAACTCGCCGCCGACTTCCGTCCAGGCGAGACCCGTGACGATCCCAATCTGGTCTTCGAGTTCGGCTTCCCCGTAGCGGTACTTCGGCACGCCGAGATACTTTTGCAGGTTGTCCAGCGTGACAAGGATCTTCTTGTTCGGCGACGTCAGGATTTCCTTCACCGCCTTACGCGCCAGCTTGGCGATTTCGCGTTCCAGCGACCGCACGCCCGCTTCGCGCGTGTAGCGCCGGATAAGTTCGAGCAACGCCGCATCTTCGACGGTCCACTCACCGGGCTCTAACCCGTGTGCAGACGCCTGCTCGGCCATCAAGTGGCGCTTGGCGATCTCGACCTTCTCGTCTTCCGTGTAACCGGCAAGCCGGATGATCTCCATACGGTCCATGAGGGCCGGCGGAATGTTCAGCGTATTGGCGGTTGTCACGAACATGACGTTCGACAGGTCGTAATCGACTTCCAGGTAGTGGTCGTTGAACGTTGAGTTTTGTTCGGGATCCAACACTTCAAGCAGAGCCGCCGCAGGATCGCCGCGGAAGTCCTGACCCATCTTGTCGATCTCGTCCAACAGGAACAGCGGGTTCGTGCGCTTCGCCTTCTTCATCGACTGAATGACCTTACCGGGCATCGAGCCAATATAGGTGCGGCGGTGGCCGCGGATTTCCGCTTCATCCCGTACACCGCCAAGCGACATGCGCACGAATTCGCGGCCCGTCGCGTTCGCGATCGACTTGCCGAGCGAGGTCTTGCCGACGCCGGGCGGACCGACGAGACACAGAATGGGACCCTTCAGCTTGTTGGTCCGCGCCTGCACAGCGAGATACTCAATGATGCGTTCTTTGACCTTCTCCAGGCCATAGTGCTCCGCGTCGAGTACCAGTTGGGCCTCGTCCAAATCCTTCTTGACCTTGCCCTTGATGCCCCACGGGATCGACAGGAGCCAATCGAGATAGTTGCGCACCACCGTCGCTTCCGCCGACATCGGGCTCATCTGCTTGAGCTTCTTCAGCTCAGCCAGCGCCTTGTCCTTGGCTTCCTTCGACAACTTGGTGTTTTCGATCTTCTCTTCGAACTCTGCGATGTCGTCGCGCTCGTCGTTGTCGCCAAGTTCCTTCTGAATGGCCTTCATCTGCTCATTCAAATAGTACTCGCGCTGCGTCTTCTCCATCTGGCGCTTCACGCGCGACCGGATCTTCTTCTCGACCTGGAGAACGGAGATTTCGCTCTCCATCAGCGTATAGACCTTCTCAAGACGTTCCGAGATCGTCGTGGTCTCAAGGATGTCCTGCTTGTCCGCGATCTTGATCGCCAAGTGCGAGGCAACCGTGTCGGCAAGCTTGGAATAGTCCTCGATCTGCGCGACGGTGCCGAGCACCTCCGGTGAGATCTTCTTGTTGAGCTTCACGTAGCTCTCGAACTGCGACACGGCAGAGCGTGCCAGCGCTTCGATTTCTTCCTTCGAGCCCTCCTTCTCAGGAACGCGCTCGACTTCGGCTTCGAAGTAGTCCGGGTTGTCGGTGTAGCGCACGATCTTCGCGCGCGACGTACCCTCGACCAGCACCTTCACGGTGCCGTCGGGTAACTTCAACAGCTGCAAAACGGTGGCCAGCGTGCCGACCTGATAGATTGCGTCAGTTGCCGGGTCGTCGTCGCCCGCGTTCTTTTGCGCGGCAAGCAAGATGTGCTTGTCGGCGTTCATCACTTCTTCGAGCGCGTTGATGGATTTCTCGCGGCCAACGAACAGCGGCACGATCATGTAGGGGAACACCACGATGTCGCGCAGGGGAAGGACTGGATAAAGCTCCTTACCGCCTGCCTTCGCACGTGTCTGCTTGTCTTCGCTCATGGCTTTACCTTTGTTGTCCCTACCGATGACCGGTGCGGCCATCGCGGGTAGACATCTCAAGCAAATCTGTCTCGTTTATAATCCATCTGGCCGCCTCCAATAAGGCCGCCGGCCAAGTGATCAAGACAGACTCCCGAGCTATCCACCACTGCCAACGACGATCAGAACGGTCTGCGCATCATCGGCCGGGTGTGTGTCGCCCAGCTTCAACATGTGGGGATCATCACGCCGGGAACAAGAACCCGATCTGCCCCAGGACGGAAATCTCATGACCGCGCGCTAGCTAAGACCGGTGCCCGCGTTATGAGGCCGTCGACCCCTTTTCCTCGGCGCGCTCGGAATAGATCCGCAATGGACGCGCGCCGCCATCGACGACTTCCGGACCGATGACGACTTCTTCAACGCCCTTCAAGGCAGGCAGATCGAACATCGTATCGAGAAGAATCGCTTCCATAATCGACCGCAGTCCGCGCGCACCGGTCTTGCGGTCAATGGCCTTGCGGGCAATCGACTTCAGAGCCTCCTGCGTCAGCGACAGCTTCACGTCTTCCATCTCAAACAAGCGCTGGTACTGCTTGACGAGCGCGTTCTTGGGCTCGTTCAAAATTTGCACCAAGGCCGTTTCGTCGAGATCCTCCAGCGTTGCGATCACTGGCAAGCGGCCAATGAATTCCGGGATGAGGCCAAACTTCAGCAAATCTTCCGGTTCAACCTGACGCAACACTTCACCCGTGCGGCGCTCGTCGGGCCCCGTTACTTTGGCACCAAAACCCATAGAGGTTCCCCGGCCGCGGCCCGAGATGATCTTCTCAAGACCCGCAAATGCGCCACCGCAGATGAACAGGATGTTGGACGTATCGACCTGCAGGAACTCCTGCTGGGGATGCTTGCGGCCTCCCTGAGGCGGCACGGACGCAACCGTGCCTTCCATAATTTTCAGGAGCGCCTGCTGCACACCCTCGCCTGACACATCGCGCGTGATCGACGGATTGTCCGACTTGCGGCTGATCTTGTCGATTTCGTCGATGTAGACAATGCCGCGCTGCGCCCGCTCGACGTTGTAGTCGGCGTTCTGCAGAAGTTTGAGGATGATGTTCTCGACGTCTTCGCCGACGTAACCGGCTTCGGTCAGCGTCGTGGCATCAGCCATCGTGAACGGCACATCGAGAATGCGCGCTAAGGTCTGCGCGAGCAGCGTCTTGCCGCAACCCGTCGGGCCGACCAGCAAGATGTTCGACTTGGCGAGTTCGACGTCGTTGTTCTTGGCTGCGTGATTGAGACGCTTGTAGTGATTGTGAACCGCCACCGACAGCACGCGCTTGGCGTGGAACTGGCCAATGACGTAGGAATCGAGAACCGTGCAAATTTCCTGAGGTGTCGGCACGCCATCGCGCGACTTCACGAGGGTGTTCTTGTTCTCCTCGCGGATGATGTCCATGCACAGCTCGACGCACTCGTCGCAGATGAACACGGTCGGCCCCGCAATCAGCTTGCGGACCTCATGCTGGCTCTTGCCGCAGAAGGAGCAGTACAGGGTGTTCTTCTCTTGAGCCATTCGCGTCTCTCACCCTTGCTCTCGGGAGCGTCGTCCCGAAGTCCGGACACCAGATCCGGCACGCCGTATATGGCATCGCGACAGCAGCTTCGCGAGTCCAGGAATCTTTAATTTGCCGATCTGAGCACGCTACGGCTCAGCAGATCAACAATGGATTAATGGTCCGCACCCGCACTCCCGTGTTTCAGCGTCCAGATTACCACACAGTTACCAGGACGCTTCTCACGCTGCCGGTTAGGCCACCAAACTCCAATGATCATTGCCGGTGCACTTGACCGCAGTGAGGCCGCAAAACGTGCATCGGCGGGCCAAACCGGGCCGGCGGCCTGCACCTTTTGCCACAATCGAGCACAGGCAACTAGGCAACTTCAAGTGTCAACTTGACTTGGCGTCGCCCAGCTTGCCCTCGACCTCGTCGCGGCTATTCAAAACCTTGTCTATCAGGCCAAACCCTTGGGCTTGCTCCGAAGTCATAAAGTAATCGCGGTCGAGCGTCTTTTCGATCATCTCGTAAGGTTGACCGGTATGATGGACATAGACTTCGTTCAGCCTACGCTTCATCTTGACGATGTCTTCCGCATGCCGCTCGATATCGGACGCCTGGCCTGAGAACCCGCCCGACGGCTGGTGCACCATGATGCGGGCGTTCGGCAGAGCAAATCGCAGGCCCTTCGCACCCGCACACAGCAAGAGCGATCCCATGGATGCAGCTTGGCCAATGCACAGCGTCGCCACCGGGGGCTTGATGAATTGCATGGTGTCATAGATCGCCATGCCGCTCGTCACCACGCCACCGGGCGAGTTGATGTACATGGAGATTTCCTTCTTGGGATTTTCCGATTCCAAGAATAAAAGCTGCATACAGATCGACGCCGCCATGTGGTCTTCCACCGGCCCCGTCACGAAGATGATGCGTTCCTTGAGGAGGCGCGAGGGCAGATCGTAGCCGCGCTCGCCGCGAGCCGTTTGCTCCACGACCATCGGCCAGAAGGTGTTGGTAGTCGTGGCGATGGGATCGCGCATCATCGGATCGTTTCTCCTGTTGCATCAGCCACGCCGCAAGAACGTGACGAAGTGTCAAATCGCATGGGTTTCAGGCGGAATTCAGCACAGTGTGGCGTGCTCGCAAACCCCTGTCGCGCCGGCACTCCCGCGTTGTCCTGACCGCCAGACTTTTAGGATTCCGTGACCGCTTTGACCTGCTCGTACAGTTCCTCACGGGTGACCTTCTTTTCCGCAGGATTGGCCTTCTCGAGGACGAAATCAACGACCTTGTCTTCGAAGATCGGAGCACGCAATTCCTGCAAAGCGCCCGGTGTCTTTTCGAAATATTCGTAGACGAACTTTTCCTGACCCGGGTAGCGGCGCGCTTGCTCCATCAGCGCACGGCGCAACTCGTCCTGAGTGACCTCGATCTTGTTCTGCGAGCCGATTTCACCGACGACGAGCCCCAAACGCACGCGGCGCGCGGCAATCGCGCGATACTCGACCCGCAACTCGTCTTCGCTCTTGCCTTCGTCAGCAAATGTCTTGCCCTGCTGTTGCAGGCTCATTTCAAGCTGCTTCCAGATGCCGTCGAACTCCCGATCAATGAGCGAGGGCGGCAACTCAAAATCATGCGCCTTTTCGAGGGTATCGAGCAACTCGCGCTTCAGCTTCGTGCGGGCGGCCGCATCAAACTCTGCCTTGATCTGCTTGCTGACCAGCTCTTTCAGATTGCCGACGCCTTCCGCGCCGAGCGCTTTGGCAAAGTCGTCATCCAGGGTCGCAGGTGCGGCCTTTTCGACCAGCGTCGCGGTCACAGCAAACACCGCATCTTTGCCAGCCAGCGTTTCGACCGGATATTCGGCCGGGAACGTACCAGACACGCTGCGGTCTTCGCCCGTCTTGATACCGATCAAGCCGTCTTCGAAGCCGGGAATGAAGTTGGCATTGCCGAGAACAAGGCTCAGTCCTTCGCCTGTGCCGCCTTCAAAGGGTTCGCCGTTGATGGTGCCGGCGTAGGTGATTGTCACGCGATCGCCCTTTTCGGCGGCGTGGCCTTCAACGACGTCGAAGTTCGCGGCGCGCTGGACAAGATCACCGAGAGACTTTTCAAGCGTGGCATCATCGACGTCGGCAACGAGGCGTTCCAGCTTGAACGTCGAGAAATCCGCGATCTTGATTTCAGGGAGCACTTCAAACGTCATCGAGTAGGCAAGATCGGCTTTGCCGTCGATGACCCGGTTGATCTCGTCCTGATCTTCCGACAGCGCAATCGCCGGCATTTGCGCCGGGCGCTCTTTGCGCTCCTTGATGGCTTCCTGGCTGGTATCGCGGATCGCGTCCTGCAGCACTTCGGTCATCAACGACCGGCCGTAGACCTTCTTGATGTGCGCGACCGGCACCTTGCCCTTGCGGAAGCCCTTGAGCTGGACGTTGTCTTTGACCTGATCCAGCCGTGACAAAAACCGCTCACCGAGTTCAGCGGCCCCAACAACAACCTTCAGGGTGCGCTTCAGGCCGTCCTGATTGGCCTCCGTGATCTGCATCGTCTGTTGCCTTTTCGCCGAAAAAGATGAAACGCCGTGACCTTGACTGTAGACCGCCTTGCCACGTCGTGTGAACCGGTACGGCTGGTGCGGGCGGAGGGATTTGAACCCCCACGACTTGCGCCGCTGGAACCTAAATCCAGTGCGTCTACCAGTTCCGCCACGCCCGCATGACGCCGTAAGCCACTGCCGCGGCCGCAAACCAGGCTTAAAGCCTTGCAAATGCAGATAATACCGAGGAAGACCGCCCGCAGATTCCGCCGCGGCCGCTAGCCGGGGCCCATATATCCAGCAACCGGTGCCAAGATCAATCGCAATGTCAGCGGCACACTTAAGGCGGTGCCAGGCACCCGGCCCGCAAATCCAATTCA
This sequence comes from Hyphomicrobium sp., assembly GCA_031413815.1. GTDB lineage: Bacteria > Pseudomonadota > Alphaproteobacteria > Rhizobiales > Hyphomicrobiaceae > JAGVSR01. The sequence continues at coordinate 12,962 of JANOFU010000099.1, forward strand.
ATCCCGCAAACTGGGAGACCGGGTGCCTGGCACCAACCATCGGACAACAAAAAACCGGGTTCCTTTTTTGGAACCCGGCCAAGTTTGATTGAGAGAGAGAAAAGTGAGCCGGAGAGCGGCTTACTTCATGGGTGCGGAGGCGCAGCAATCCGAGGCGCCGAAGTGGTAGCGCATGCCGACCTTGAACTCGTGGGCATCAATGTCGTCGATTTCAACAGCCGGGTTGACGAAGCCAGCGGTGTCCACACGGCCCGACTTGGCGTCGCCCATGTTGATGTAGCGGTAGCCGAAATCGAGAATGGCGCGTTCCGAGATCTGATAACCGACGCCGGCCATCAACGACCAGGCGAACGCGATGTCTTTATCGCCTTCGATGCGGTTGACTAGTGCTGGGTTGCCCGTAAAGAAAACCTGGTCAACATCGTGGTAGGCGACGCCGACGCCAGCGCCGACGTAAGGTGTCAGGCGGTTGTAGGTGCCGAGGTCCTTATAGAGGTTGAGCATCAGGGTATAGGTCTGGATGCTGGTGTGCAGGGGATCATCAATCGGCGGCACGACGGGCGGCGCGGGCCCAACCGGAGGCGGTGGCGTGTAAATACCAGGTTCACCGTCGAGCTTACGGTCACCACGGTAACCAAACATCAATTCACCGCGGAAGCCGCGCGAACCCGAACCACAACCGGCGCCCACTTCGGCAAGCCACGTGTTTTCAAGGCTAACGTTGGAGACGTTGCTACCCGCGTTCACGTAGCTGATTTCGTTTGCGTCGACAAAGCCATCGCCGTTGCCGCCGCCAGCGATCGTGTCATCCCAAACGCCGTTATTCACCGGCCACTTCACATCCGGATCGCCCGAGACGGAGTACCCGACATCGCCGCGCATGTAGCAGTTGCCGACCGAACCGCCCTGCATGGCGATGGCGGGCGCGTAGTCGTCCTTGATCGACCCGCCGAGATCGGCAGCCATGACGGGAGCACCGGCCGGGATGGCGAGTGCCAGAAGGGCGGTGGCGAGACCAGCCTTAGTCGCGTATTTCATGAGCGTAGACCCTCTGAAGCTGGCGTACGGCACAAGCCCGCTCGCCTAAGTTTTGCAGGGTCAGAATGCAGGAGGGCCGGTTAAAGCGAGGTTAAGGGGCGTACGGATTTGAAACAGCGGGCACCGGTGCCAGGTACCCGGCCCACACATCGAGTTCAAACCCGCGTAAGCGCGAGACCGGGTGCCTGGCACCGGTTACTCCCCAGCACCTGTCACCGCAGATGGGATTGGCTCGACAGCCCTTCTGCTGCCAATCGCCCGGCACAACACATAAAACACCGGCGTGAAGATGAGCCCGAAGAGGGTCACGCCGAGCATTCCGGAAAACACCGCCGTGCCCAGAGACTGGCGCATTTCCGCCCCCGCCCCCGTCGCCGTGACCAACGGCACCACGCCGAGAATGAACGCCAGCGACGTCATCAGGATGGGCCGCAGCCGGGTGCGCGCGGCTTCGACGGCGGCTTCATAGCGCGTCTTGCCTTGATCTTCCGCCTGCTTGGCAAACTCGACAATCAAAATGGCGTTCTTCGCAGCAAGACCCACGAGCACAACGAGACCGATCTCAACCAGAATGTTGCGATCCAGCCCACGGAGGTTGACGCCAATCATGGCTGCCAAAATGCACATCGGCACAATCAGGATGACCGACAGCGGCAGTAACCAGCTTTCATAGAGAGCAGCGAGCAGCAGGAACACGAACACGACCGCCAACCCAAATGCGATGAGCGCGGTATTGCCGGCGAGCTTTTCCTGCAGCGCGATTTCCGTCCACTCAAAGCCAAAGCCGGACGGCAATTTCTCCGCCGCAATCTTTTCAATCGCCGCGATCCCCTGCCCTGATGATGTTCCGCGCGCCAAGCCCATCTGCACTTCGGCGGCCGGATACAAGTTGTAGCGGGGCACGCGATAGGCGCCCGTCGTATCGGAGAATGTTGCGACCGCACCCAACGGCACCATCTCTCCGGTGACGTTGCGCGTCTCGAGGTTTGCGACATCGCGCAGCGACAGCCGGAACGGATTGTCGGCCTGCGCGGTCACACGATAGGTGCGGCCGAGAATGTTGAAGTCGTTGACGAACGACGAACCCATGTAGGTCGACAGGGTTTCAAACACCCGCGCGATCGGAACACCGAGCTGTTCGGCTTTGGTGCGGTCAATCTCCGCCCAGATCTGCGGCGTGCGTGTATTGAACAGACTGAACGGCTGCACGATGCCGGGCACCTGGCTGGCGGGACCTGCGACAGACCACGCCGCGCCTTCGAGGGCTGGCAGCCCGCGTCCCGAACGATCTTGCACGTAGCCCTTCAAGCCGCCGCCTGTGCCGATACCCGGCACGGACGGGGGTTCAATCACAAATGCGAACGCATCGCGCAGGGCAAACATCTGCCCGCGCAGGTCACTCAGGATTTGGTCTTTCGTCAACCCTTCCAGAAGCCGGTCTTCGAACGACTTCAGGCGAACGAAGATCACCCCCGTATTGGGCGCGTTGGTGAAGGTCGCCCCGTCGAACCCTACAAACGTCACGGCATTTTTGACACCCGGGCGCGAGCGCAAGATTTTGGACGCTTTGCGCACAACGGCATCGGTCCTCTCAAGTGTCGACCCAGGCGGCAACTGGAACGCCGTGATGAAGTATGTCCGGTCAAGTTGAGGGATAAGCCCCGTGGGCGTGCTCGCAAGACGTTCCCAGGTCAGGAACAACAGGCCTGCATAGGCGATCAGCATGATCGCGACCATGCGGATCAGCCGCCCCGTCAACGCCCCGTAGCCACGAGACAGCGCGTCAAAGCCCCGATTGAACCCTTTAAAGAACCAGCGGACGGGCGCACCCAGCGTGTGCAGGAAACCGGTCTTTTCCGGATCGTGCTTGGTATGCGGCTTCAGCAGCAGGGCAGCGAGAGCCGGCGACAACGTCAACGACACGAAGCACGAAATAGCCGTCGAGGCGGCAATGGTAATCGCGAACTGCTTGTAAAAACTCCCTTGCAGGCCGGTGATAAATGCCGTCGGCAGAAACACGCCGATCAGCACCAGTGAAATGGCGATCAACGCCCCGCCGACCTCGTCCATGGTCTTGTGAGCGGCTTCCTTCGGCGCCATGCCCTGGCTGATGTAGCGCTCGACGTTCTCAACGACGACAATCGCATCATCAACAACGATGCCAATCGCCAAAATGAGACCAAACAGCGACAGTGTATTGAACGAGATGCCCAGCGCCGCCATGACGGCCCAGGTGCCGATGATCGACACGGGGATGGCGACAATCGGGATGACGGCGGCGCGCCACGTCTGCAGGAACAGCAGCACCACAAGAACAACGAGGAGTAAGGCTTCAATGAAGGTGGTAATAACCGCGTCGATCGAGAACTGAATGAACTCTGTCGGATTATATGCGACAGTGTAGGAAACGCCCGGCGGAAAATCCTTCTTCATCTGGTCCATGTTCGCGATGACATTCGCGGCCGTGGCAAGTGCATTGGAACCCGGCCTCTGGAACATCACAAGCGCGGTTGCCACTTGCCCATCGAGATAGGCATTGACCGTGTAGTCCTGGGAGCCCAGTTCGACGCGGGCGATATCTTTCAGCCGGACAACTTGGCCTTCCCGCTCCGTTTTCACGACAATGTTCTCAAACTGCTCAACCGATGTCAGGCGCCCGAGCGTCTGGACGGCAAGCGTAAAAGCACCTGGAGAAACGGCGGGAGATTGATTGATCGATCCGGCGGCGACTTGAAGATTTGCAGCGCGCAGGGCTTGCACCACTTCCCCGGACGTGAGATCGCGGCTGGCGACTTTAGCTGGGTCCAGCCATACGCGCATCGAATAGTCGCGCGCGCCAAAGATGCGGACATCGCCGACGCCATCAATGCGCGCAAGCCGGTCTTTGACAAAAAGGGTGGCATAGTTCGAGATGTACTGCTGGTCGCGTGTACCATCCGGCGAAATCATATGAACGACCATCATCAGGTCGGGAGACGCTTTGCGGACCGCTAGCCCCAATCGACGCACATCTTCCGGTAGCCGCGGCTCAGCCACGGCGACGCGGTTTTGAACCAAAACCTGCGCTTGGTCGATGTTGGTGCCGGGCTTGAACACGATGTTGATCGAGACCCGGCCATCTCCCGTCGATTGGGAGATGATGTAGAGCATGTTGTCGACGCCGTTGACCTCTTGCTCGATGGGAGCGGCAACGGTTTCGGCAATGACGGCGGCATTGGCCCCGGGATACGTCGCTGAAATATTGACGGTGGGCGGTGCGATTTCCGGATATTCAGCAATCGGCAGAATGCGCCCCGCAATGAGCCCGATGATCGTGATGATCACCGACAATACGGTTGCGAAAATCGGCCGGTCGATGAAAAAATGCGAAAAGCGCATGCGGCCCGTTCCTGAAGCGTGAACGTTTTTAATTCGCCGTCGTCGTGGCGGTTTTGATCTCGCCGGGTTCCGGTGTCACCTTGGCACCTGGCCGGACCATGGGATTGGCAAGTCCATCTATGACGATGCGATCCGACGCGGACAGCCCGCTGGTGACAACGCGCAATCCGCCGTCGATGGGACCGATGACGACCGGCGTGCCCTTGATCACACCATCGTCGCCAACCGTGAACACGATCTTGCGCATCTGATCGGACACGATGGCGCTGTCAGGGATGAGCAGCGCGTCGGCATCGCCTCCGAACAAAGCGACGCGCCCGAACAGCCCCGGTTGTAGAAGTTGGTTTGTGTTCTGGACAATCGCGCGGCCCCGCAACGTGCCCGATCGCGGGTTCAAGGCGTTGTCCACGAAGTCCATCTTGCCAGCGTGGGTAAAGTCCTTCTCATCCGCCAGCCGGATTTTGACGGGGTTGCTCACCTCGCGTGATGACGCCCGCTCGCCCGACAGATTGAGCCGCGAATACCGCAGGAAATCGCTTTCTGACACGTCGAATATGAAGTGGATGGGGTCAACCGTAACGATTGTGGCGAGAAGCGCCGGACTGGCCGCACCTCCCGTCACCAGATTGCCGACATCAATCTTGCGGTCTGAGATGCGGCCCGAAATCGGGGCCACAACTTTTGACCATTCGAGATTGAGTTCCGCGGATTTCAGATTGGCCTGAGATGCCTGCAATGCGGCTTTGGTAACGGCCAGGTTCGCTTTGCGCTGATCGAAATCCCGCTCGGTGACGGCAGCAGACTTCACCAATGGCCGGGCGCGCTCAACCTCGTTGTCTGCCAGGTCAACCTGCGCTTGCGCACGCGCAACGTCAGCTTTGGCGCTGTCGACGGCGATGGTGAACGGACGAGGATCGATCGTGAACAACGGCTCGCCCGCTTTGACGAGCTGGCCATCCTTGAAATGAATCTTTTCGACGAACCCCGACACACGCGGGCGCACTTCGACGCTTTCGATGGCTTCGAAGCGGCCCGAATACTCGTCCCATGTCGTGATGCGCTTGGCCAAAGGTGTGGCCACCGTAACCGGCGGCGGCGGCGCGCCTTGTGCCAACGCCGTTGCAAGTCCACCTGCGATCACCGCGAGGCCGGCCACACTGCAGCGCGCGATCCAACGCATCGGAACAGTCCTTTGAGAGCGACCACTCGACGACACATGAATTTTTTCCGGCTTTAAGTCAACGGGGCACACACCGCATCGTATTGATGCGCCGAGACAATCTCTCGGATATGATGCCTCTGTTTTGAGCAGATCAACGGATAAGACCCTTACCTTGCTGCTGGCAGTGACGATCAATGCCTGTTAGCAGCAGCCGTACCTTGTTGTGTAACAGCGTTAAGACCCGAGGCCATAGCACCCCAAACATGCCCAGAGACGTCTCCCGCAGGACCCTTCTCAGCCTCGCGCTTGCGGGCGCCGCCGCCGGGCTGCAGCCGTGGCGCGGTGCGTCGCTCGCTGGCCAGCAGTTCCCGAACGGCGTGTCGGTCGGACCGGCGATGCCATTCTCGTTTGAGACCCTCATCACTCGCGCACAAGAGAGCGCACGCACACCCTTCCAGTCGAGCGCCTCCCGCGTTGGTGATATCCTCGATCGGATTGACTACGACCAGTACCAAAAGATCCGTTACGCGAAAGACCGCACGCTCAAACTGGATCGTGACGGCCGCCATTCAGTGCAGCTGTTTCATATGAGCCAGTCGTTCCGCGCACCGGTCAAGGTCTCCCTTATCGATCAGGGCTATGCGCGTGAGGTGCTATACTCCGCGTCGCTGTTCGATACGCCTGCTGGTCATCCGGCGCGCCAATTGCCCGATGCGCTTGGCTTTGCTGGGTTCCGTGTCCTATCGGAAAGGCTCGATACCGATTGGCTTGCATTCCTCGGCGCGTCGTACTTCCGCACGTCTGGCCCCTACAATCAGTATGGTCTGTCCGCCCGGGCACTGGCGATCGATACAGGCTTAGCGACACCCGAAGAGTTCCCCCGCTTCACGGAGTTCTGGTTGTCCGGCAATGGCGGCGCCAAGGGTCCGCTGACGGTCTACGCACTACTTGAAAGCTCCCGCGCGACAGGCGCCTACCGCATCACAACCGAACGCTTGACCGACAGCCGCGACGTGCATCACATCACGATGGAGATCGAAGCCCAGCTGTTTGCCCGAGCCGACATCGAACGGCTTGGCATCGCGCCGTTCTCATCCATGTTCTGGTATGGCGAAGCCAGCCGCAAACAGGCGGCAGATTGGCGGCCCGAAATTCACGACAGCGATGGGCTTGCCATTCACACCGGCACCGGCGAACGCATTTGGCGGCCGCTCAACAATCCGCCGGACGTCAAAACCAACGCCTTCGCGGACCAAGACGTCAAAGGCTTCGGTCTTTTGCAGCGCGACCGCGATTTCGTGCATTACCTCGATGACGGCGTGTTCTACGAGCGGCGCCCCTCCGTTTGGGTGGAGCCGCTTGACCCGTGGGGGCCCGGCGCCGTCCACCTGCTTGAAATTCCGACCGACGATGAAATCCATGACAACATCGCTGCCTACTGGTGCCCCGATGGCGTCTTCAAACAGGGCGAGCAGAGGCGCTACCGGTATCGCCTCTCATGGCTCGACGACATTCCCGCTTCGGCGACACATGCCCAAGCCACCGCCACGTGGACCGGGCTGGGAGGGCGTCCAGGCCACAAAAGGCCAGCGGGCGTGCGCAAGTTCGTCATCGATTTTCAAGGCGCGGCGTTCGCCGGTCTCGGCCGCGACGATGGTGTCGAGATTGAGGTCACGCCGTCCCGCGGCACGGTTCTAAACGCCTACACCCATCCGGTTGTCGATCAGCGCGAACGCTGGCGGGCGATTTTTGATCTCGAAGTCTCGGGCAAAGAGCCTGTCGACGTGCGCGCGTTCCTACGCCGCAACGGCACCGCACTGACGGAGACGTGGCTCTATCAGCACTTCCCGGAGTCCTGAGTACGCGTTACGCGGCTGGCCCAGTCTCAACAGGCAGCCCGTTGTCCTGGCCCCATTCAGCCCACGCCCCGTCATATACGGCGGCGTTGGTCTGCCCCAGAACGGCCAACGCGAGCGATAGCATCGACGCGGTGACGCCTGATCCGCAGGTCGTGACGACCGGATTGGCGGGATTGATACCTGCCTCTTTGAAAATCTTGGCGAGGTCCTCGCGCGACTTCAGAGTGCCGTCGGCATTGACGATCATCGACGACGGGACGTTCTTCGATCCAGGAATATGACCTTGACGCAATCCAGGGCGCGGTTCGGGGTCCTTGCCTTCAAACCGGCCGGCGGGACGCGCATCCACGATCTGCATATTCTTCTTAGCCGCGTACCCTTTCATATCTTCGAGGTCGCGCAGAAGCTCGTTGTTCTGCAGCGGCGTGAAATGTCGCGCGGTCCGCGGAACCGGAGCGCCGTCATCGAGCGGGCGTCCCTCGGCTTTCCACTTCTTCAATCCGCCGTTCAGCACCGCGACGTCCTTGTGTCCCATGGCCCGGAACGTCCACCACACGCGGGCAGCCGAGAACAAGCCATAGGAGTCATAGACGACGATCTTCATGCCATCGCCGATGCCCATCTTTTTCATACGAGAGGCAAACTTTGGCGTGGGCGGCAGCATGTGGGGAAGTTTCGATTTTTCATCGACGAGGTCGTCGATGTCAAAAAACAGCGCGCCCGGGATGTGCTCGGCCAGATACTCCGCCTTCGCGTCGCGGCCCGCCGTGGGCAGGTGCCAGGAGCCGTCGAGAATGATCAGACCCGGCGCGCCGAGGTGACTTGCCAGCCAGTCTGTTTCGACGATCCAATTGCTGGCACTGGAAGACACGTGATCTTCTCCCCTTGGAATAAATGACCGGTGCAACGGTGCGCCCCGATACAGATAGTTGCTCGCCGGCGATGACATTTCAAAACGCCTTTCGCTAAGGACGCTTGATGAAACACCCAAGATGTGTGGTGAGCCGGGACGGGATTGAACCGTCGACCCCATGATTAAAAGTCACGTGCTCTACCACTGAGCTACCGGCCCTCACGAAGCGAGCTTGTAAGGGTGAGAGTCGCGGGGGTCAAGGTGATCGCCAAGCGGCCTTTTTGCCCACAGATATGCCACGCTTGCGGGCCTGTTCCGCGAAAATGCCACTCACCAGGCTGAGAATAATTAATGTATCACCCTAGTGGCCTGAACGCGGACCTGAGGGATCGGCAGCCCAACTGCCTCTCAAACATGCAGAAAGAAGCGCCAATCGCAGCGGACCGGCAGCAGCCGGAGCGCCAGAGTCAGGATCGCCTGCGTGCGATCACTCTGATGGTTGTCTCGATCACGCTGTTCTCGGCTCTCGATACCACCGCGAAGTACCTGGTCGTTCATGACCAGTTGACCGTTTCCCAGGTTGTATGGTCGCGCTTCGTCATGCAGTTCATGGCGATCCTCGTTCTTGTTCCCGCGTTCGGCGTGTTGACCGTGCCGCAGCTGTTCCGCACCCGTCACTTGAAGCTCCAAATGGTGCGCTCCGTACTGATGGTGGGCACGACGCTGTTCAACTTTCTGGCGCTTCAGTACCTGCGGCTCGACCAAGCCATCACAATTGTCTTCCTGGCACCCCTTGTGGTGGCGCTGCTGGCGGGGCCTCTGCTGGGTGAGTGGGTCGGGTGGCGGCGCATGGTGGCCATCGCGGCCGGCTTTGCCGGCATCCTCATCGCCGTGCGTCCAGGGATGGAGGGCGTGCATCCCGCCGTGCTGTATTCGTTTGCCTCCATGTTCGTCTACGCACTGTTCATGCTGCTGACGCGCTACATGGCCGCGTTCGATCCTCCGATGGTGACGCTGTTCTATTCGATGTTCGTCGGGACGTTTCTTGGCGCGCCGCTGGCGCTTGCCAATTGGAACACACCGCCCGATGCTACGTCGTGGGTGCTGCTTGGCTGCCTTGGCGTGCTTGGCGGTCTCGGACACTGGTTGTTCCTGCACGCGTATCGCTTAGCACCCGCCTCTGCCATTGCGCCCTTCCTCTACTTCCAACTGCTGTCCATGATTGCCTTTGGCTATTTTGTGTTCGGCGACTTACCCGATGTGTTGACCCTTGCCGGTGCCGCCGTCGTCGTCGCCTCCGGGATTTACCTGTTCCATCGCGAACGCGTGACCGCGCGTGATCCGTCCGGGCCATTGAAGACCGGCTAGAGCCAACCCACCTGCCATCGAAACCCGGCCGGTGGCGGAGCCGTACCTTCATCATTGGTAAAATCGTTTGGCTCTGGAGACCCCCGCAATGCATCACTGGCTCGGTTTGGCCGCGGCTTTGGCTACGACACTGGCGGTCAATCTGCAACCGGCGCAGGCCGAGCCCGTCACAGGCGTTGTTGAGTTGTTCACCAGCCAGGGCTGTTCTTCCTGCCCACCCGCGGACCGCGTGCTGGGCGAGCTGGCGCAAGTGCCTCACATCATCACGTTGTCGCTACCGGTGGATTACTGGGACCGGCTTGGCTGGAAGGATACCTTTGGTTCGCCCGTTCACTCCGAGCGTCAGCGCGTCTACAGTTCCGTGCGCGGTGACGGCGAAGTCTACACCCCGCAAGCGGTGATCAACGGCCAAATTCATGTCAATGGATCGAGCCGCGCGGGCATTGAGCGCGGGTTAGGTGCGGACGGCGATAAGCTTCCGGTGGCCGTGAGCGTGCGCCTGGATGGCAGCGATCTAGAGATTTCGGTGGGCGCTGCCAAAACCGGTTCGGCGGCGTCCGCAACGGTTCTGGTCATGCCCGTCTACAATTCGCGCCAAGTTAAGATTGGCCGCGGTGAAAACGCCAACAGCGAAATCACCTACACCAACATTGTGCGTGGCATCGACGCAGCAGGGCAGTGGACCGGCGATCCCGTGACGCTGCGCGTGCCGTCTGCAAAATTCACCGGCAACGATGCGGTCGTGGTGCTCCTGCAGATGGGCGGGACCACACAGCCTGGACCCATCGTTGGTGCGGCACGACTCAATCTTCGCTGACCTTTTTGCGGCCGGGGCGGGCTTTGGGGCCGCGCTTTGAGGGTCCGGCGGCTTTTGCTTGCGCAGCCAGCTGAGCGAGCGATGCCGCGAGCTCTTGCTGCAGCCACTCCCGGAACGCGGTCTGCATGCGGCTTTCCTTGGTGCCCGACCCGCGCACCAGGTAGTACGCATCCTTGACATCCAGTTCGGTCACGAACGGACGCACGAGCCTGCCAGCCAGGATGCCATCGACCGACTGAATAGCATCGGCGAGCGCGACACCCTGCCCCGCCTCCGCAGCGGCAATTGCGAGATGACCTTTGAGGGTCGGCCCCGCCGCTTTGACAGCATTGCCTGCACCGGCTAACTGCAACCAGCTTTTCCAAAGCTCATGCGAGTCCTCGGCCAAGAGCGATGTCCGCGCCAAGTCTGCGGGCGACTTGAGCGGACACGCCTTCAGCAACGACGGGCTGCATACGGGAGATGCATGCGAGCCGGCCACTTTCAGGGAGTCAACATCGCGCCACTTTCCCTTGCCGTACCGGATGCCCACGTGAGCTTCGTACTTAGAAAAGTCAGCGAGCCGGCTGTCAGGGTCGAGAACAACATGGACACCGGCGTGCTGGGCTGTAAACAGGCTCAGGCGGGGCAAAAGCCACAGGGCTGCAAACGAAGGATCTGCGCTGATCACGAGCTGGCCGCTGCCATGGGGCCTCGTGAACCGTTCGGTCGCGCGGATGAGCAGATCAAACGCCGGTGTCACGTCCACACTCAACTGCCGGCCCTGCTCCGTGAGTTCGACACCCCGGCCGGTCCGATGAAACAGCTTGGTGCCAAGCGTCGCTTCAAGCTCACGAATATGCCGGCTGATTGCGGCGTGGGTCACGTTGAGTTCAGCTGCCGCGACTGAAAAACTCTTGACCCGGGCCGCCGCTTCGAAGGCCTTCAATGCGTTCAAGGAGGGGAGGCGGCGGACCATGCCTCATATAACAAAACCTGATGCGTGATGTAAATCATTGCCGCTTGTTTGAGTGACCGCAGAGGCCGATACTGCAAACCATGATGCACCCTCTCACGACAGGAGAGCGCAATGTTGCAATGGTTTCAGGACTTGGTCGCAGGTGTTGAACGGTTGTTGTGCCCGGATACCCCCGACGACACCTTCGAGGAGAAGCCGGGCTCATTTATGTAATTTATTTTTAAGCGTTCCCTGCGATCCGCGTTTTGGTCTGCTCGGCCCAAGCCTCGAACCGGCCCCCAGCAATCGCCGCGCGCATTTGGGCCATCAGGTCCTGGTAGAAGCACGTATTCACCCACGACAGGATCATGGCGCCCAGATACTCACCCGACTTGACGAGGTGATGGATGTAGGCGCGCGAATAATCCCGCGCGGCCGCACATGTGCTGTCCAGATCAAGCGGCGCGGCGTCCTCAGCGTGCTTGGCATTGTGAAGGTTGAGCTTGCCAGCCCACGTGAAGGCCATGCCATGGCGGCCATTGCGGGTTGGCATCACACAGTCGAACATGTCGACGCCGCGGCGAACGCTTTCGATCAAATCGATTGGCGTTCCGACACCCATGAGATATCGCGGCTTGGTATCCGGCAGATGCGGCAGGGTTTCCGATAGCGTCGCGATCATCGCCTCGTGACCTTCGCCGACCGCGAGCCCCCCGACGGCATAGCCTGGGAAATCCATAGCGACCAGCTCACGTGCGGATCGCTGGCGCAACACGGAATCGACACCGCCCTGCACAATCGCGAACAGCGCTTGTCCGGGCTTAGCCCCGCCGCTTGACAGTTGTGCTTCGAATGCGCGCTTGGACCGCTCTGCCCAGCGCAACGACAGCTCCATCGCCCGCTCGACCTCTTTGCGCTCAGCTGGCAATTCGATGCACTCATCGAACTGCATCTGAATGTCGGACCCCAGCAAGCATTGGATTTCAATCGAACGCTCGGGCGACAGCATGTGACGCGAGCCGTCGATGTGCGATTGGAATTGCGCGCCCTCCTCCGTGATCTTGCGGATTTTCGACAAGCTCATCACCTGAAACCCGCCGCTGTCGGTCAGAATCGGGCCATCCCAGCGCATGAACGCATGCAACCCGCCGAGGCGCGCCATGCGTTCTGCACCCGGCCGCAACATCAGGTGATACGTATTGCCGAGAATGATGTCGGCACCGGCATCACGCACTTGTTCGGGATAGAGCGCCTTCACAGTCGCCACTGTGCCAACCGGCATAAACGCTGGCGTGCGGATCATGCCACGCGGAGTGTGGATTTCGCCGAGGCGCGCCGAACGGTCTTGGCGGATGAGGCGATAGCTGAACGCCGTAGATGGGTGGGTTGTGTCCATTTTCACTCTGTGCGCGGCAAATTGGGATTTTCCGTCGGAAGCCGCGACGGATTTCGCATAGCCCGGACGTCTAAGGGGCACAACCGTGGAATGGCGGGACGAACCGGGCCAATGCGCCAGGGTGTCGCCAGATAACGGCTTGTGCTAAGAAAACCGGAGCACACCATGACCACTACACTTGAAGACAGGGTCTTGACCCTCGAGCGCGATGTGACAGCCATGAAATCGAAACTCGAAGCCGTAGACGCCGACATGCAGACCCTGCCGGGTCTGATTAATACGCAGTTCCGTTTTGTAGAGTCGCAGTTTTCGAGGGTGCGGTCTGAGCTGGCGGAAGTTCGCCAGGACATCGCAGACATGCGCCAGCACACCGATGACCGGTTTGACGCCGTGTTGCGGGCGGTGTCGGAGGCGCTGGCTGAACGGGGATCGCGGGGCTAGCCAGGCGCAGTGGCCTTACGGTTTTGACAGCTCAGCTGGAAACAACAAAGACGCATCGCCGTACGAGTAGAACCGGTAACCGGACGCGACCGCGTGCGCATAGGCGGCCTGCATCGCGTCTAACCCCCGAAACGCCGACACGAGCATGAACAGTGTCGACCGCGGCAGATGGAAATTGGTCATCAATACATCGACTGCTGTGAACCTGTAGCCGGGCGTGATGAAGATCGCGGTGTCCCCCGACCAAGGTTGTATCTCGCCACTGTCGAGCGCGGCGCTTTCTAGAATTCGCAAGGACGTCGTGCCAACCGCCACGATGCGTCCGCCCCGCGCCCGCACAGCGTTCAGCGACGCCGCCGTCTCTGCACTGATCTCGCCCCACTCGGAATGCATTTTGTGATCGGCGGTATCGTCCACCTTCACCGGCAAAAATGTGCCAGCCCCAACATGGAGCGTAACACAATGCCGGGAGATCCCGCGCGCATCGAGCGCGGCGATCAGCTCCGGCGTAAAGTGCAAGCCCGCTGTGGGTGCCGCAACCGCCCCATCCCGCGCGGCAAACATGGTCTGATAGGTGGCCACGTCGTCCTGCGTCGCGGGACGCTTCAGCGAGATGTACGGCGGCAAGGGCATGTGCCCAACGGCGGCAATCCCGGTGTCGAGCTCAGCGCCGGCCAGATCGAATGTCAGCTCAACCTCACCGGCGTCCAGCTTCGCCGCCACCGTGGCACGCAACGCGCCCAAGTCCCCAAACACAACCCGGTCACCGGGTTCAAGTTTCTTTGCCGGCCGGGCGAAGGCGCGCCAGGCGCACGCGCTTACCCGCTTGATCAGTGTTACGTCGACGCCCGCTTTAAGGTCACCGCGGATCCTGAAGCCAGACAAAGCCGCCGGAATCACGCGCGTGTCGTTGAACACGAGCGCATCGCCGGTCCGGAGAAGACTGGGCAGATCACGCACCAGCTTGTCATGCAGAGCTACTCCCTCTCCCCATACCTCGTCCGGTATGGGGAGAGGGTTAGGGTGAGGGGCAGGATCTTGCGACGGTGTCGATGGCTGCCCCTCACCCCTGCCCGCTCTCCGCACGCGGGGAGAGGGAGCGGTCACAACCAGCAGCCGCGCGCTATCGCGTGGGCACGCGGGATGGAGCGCGATCCGATCATCAGGCAGGTGGAAATCGAATAGATCGGTACGCACGGGGCCAGGCTCGCGGCTTCAGATTGGGAAGCTCGCGGCCTAGCACTCATTTGACCGGCGGGGCAAGCGCAACCGGCTCAGTAAAAATCTGGCACGTATAATTCGTCCGGCACATCATCGCGGATATAGTCGGGATTGTGCACGCGGCCCGGCAGAATGATCGGCGGGCGCTCGACTTCATCGTAAGGGATCTGCGCCAGAAGATGGTGAATGCAGTTGAGCCGGGCCTTTTTCTTATCAACCGCCTCAACGATCCACCAGCGCGCTTCGGGGATGTGCGTGCGCTCCAGCATCTCCTCCTTGGCTTTGGTGTAGGCCTCCCACCGGCGGCGGGATTCCAGATCCATCGGCGAGAGCTTCCACTGCTTGATCGGATCATTGATCCGCATTTGGAAGCGCAGATTCTGCTCATCATCGGTGATGGAAAACCAATACTTGATGAGGACAATGCCCGACCGGATCAGCATCTTTTCAAATTCTGGGACCGTGCGGAAGAAGTCTTCCACATCGTCCTCAGAGCAAAACCCCATCACGCGCTCGACGCCCGCCCGGTTGTACCAACTGCGGTCGAACAGCACGATCTCACCGGCGGCTGGCAGATGCGGCACATAGCGCTGAAAGTACCATTGACTGCGCTCGCGCTCACTAGGTGCGGGCAATGCCGCGACGCGGCAAACGCGCGGATTAAGGCGCTGTGTAATGCGCTTGATGACGCCGCCCTTCCCGGCAGCGTCGCGGCCCTCAAAGATCACAACGACCTTGAGCCCGTTGAACACCACCCAATCTTGCAGTTTCAC
This sequence comes from Hyphomicrobium sp., assembly GCA_031413815.1. GTDB lineage: Bacteria > Pseudomonadota > Alphaproteobacteria > Rhizobiales > Hyphomicrobiaceae > JAGVSR01. The sequence goes on from JANOFU010000099.1 coordinate 28,205, forward strand.
CAGTTCGCGCTGCAGCCGGAAGAGTTCCTTGAAATAGACCTGACGGTCGAGCGATCCGGCAGACCCCGCTCCGGTGCCATCGATCAGCCCTGCCAGCCGCCCGTCATCCAGCTCCATTTCGAGTTCTTCGTCGAAGCTGTCGATGAGTTCCGCATAAATGCGGTCTTTGGCCGAAATGCTCTCGCTTGCCGGATCTTGTGACATCCATCCCCCACATCGCCTGAACGCTTTTGCGGCCTCAATTGTCACTCAACCTATGTGACGGGGGTGTGACGCCGGTCATCTTGTCATGCACCCCGTCACCGGACACGGCTTGCGCGACGCCGCGAACAGATGCAATTTCCTGCACATCACGCGCGCCAGATGCATCGGCGTGCGTGAAGACCCTCGCAAAGGAGAGCCCCATGGCCAAAGAACAAAGATCGACCAAGGAAAAGCGCAAGCCCAAAAAGGATGCCGGCACGAAGAAGCCCGGCAAGTAGACCCCGAGCCCGGCCCGTCTGCTGATCCTGCCCATCTTCTGACGGGCGGGGCATCTAGGTCGTGGTCCGGCCAAAATCAACGAGCGCGGCGACCGCAACCAAAATCCATCCCGCGATGGTCAGGCTGCCACCAATCGGTGCCGCCGTCGGGAACAGCCCCGAGCCGATGAGCTTCGATGCCGCGATGTCTCCTGAGAACAACGCGACGCCCACCAGAATCACATAAGCGGCCGCGCGCCACCATCCGCTGGCGTGTTGAGAGGTCGCGGCCCAAGCCGAGATGGCCAATACCGCAGCTGCATGCATGATCAGGAAGTTGGCTGCTGTGCCCAGCGCGGGTTCAGTGACCTTGTGGGCCGCAACAGCGGCCAGCGCCACGCCCGCCGCACCGGCGAGACCGGCGGCAGCGGCAATGCTCAGACTGGCGCGCGGGCTTTTGTCGAACCGGCTCACGCCACGTCCGCCGCCACGCGCACCGAGATCATCTTGTCCGGGCTGCGCGGGGGCTCGCCGCGGGCGAGCTTAGCGACATTGTCCATGCCGTCGATCACCGTGCCCCAAACGGTATACTGCTTATCAAGAAAGCGGGCATCGTCGAAGCAAATGAAGAACTGACTGTTGGCCGAGTTCGGCATGGACGAGCGCGCCATCGAGCAGACGCCTTTGACGTGCGGCTCAGCACTGAACTCTGCTGGTAAATTGGGGTGTTTCGATTGGCCCGTGCCACGGCCGTCAGGACAGCCTGTCTGCGCCATAAACCCTTCGATGACCCGATGGAACACGATCCCGTCGTAGAACTTCTCACGCGCCAACTGCTTGATCCGCTCGACGTGCTTGGGTGCCAGATCAGGACGCAGCGCAATCGTCACGCTGCCCTTACTGGTTTCGATGATCAGGGTGTTTTCGGGGTCTTTAATGGCGGCCATGGGGTGGGTCTCACGGGTTAGAAGTTCGAAGTACAGGGCAGCTGGCAACGGGCAGCAACTAGATGTTGGCCGGCCTACGGCTGCCCGCTGCCGGTTGCCCGCTGCCGGTTGCCCGCTGCCTCCTTCTACTGCCCAACATATGCCTTGACGATCACGTCCGGCGTGGCGGGCGGTTCCCCTTTGGCGACGTTGTCGACATGCTGCATGCCGTCAATCACCTGACCCCAAACGGTGTACTTACCGTTGAGGAACGGCGAGTGAGCAAAGCAGATGAAAAACTGGCTGTTGGCGCTGTTGGGATCGTTGGTGCGGGCCGCCCCAATCACGCCGCGCTCAAACTGCGTCGGCGAGAATTCGGCCGGCAGATCCGGATACTTCGAACCGCCCGAACCCGTGCCCGTCGGATCTCCCGTCTGGGCCATGAAGCCGTCGATCACGCGGTGGAACTTTAAGCCATTGTAGAAGCCTTCGCCCGCGAGCTGTTTGACGCGCTCAACATGCTTGGGCGCCAGATCCGGCCGCAGCTTGATCGTAACTTTGCCGGTTTTTAATTCAAGAACAAGCGTACCGCCCGCATCAGCCGCTGGGGCGGGCGTGGCCGCCGAACCCGCTTCGCCTGCAACCACAGTGCCGGCACCCGCGCCGGATTTATCGGCGTCCGCCACCGACGGAGTTGACGATTGACCGCATCCAGACAAACCAGCGGCAACGACCGCGACCGCCAACAGTTTCAAAATGCGCATAAAAGTGTCTCCCAGTGTCATTCGGACTGTGTGGATCAGTGCGGCAGGCCCCTATAAACGGGCCCATCCCGTGCGCGAACGCCGTGTTGGCGCCGTTATGACGGCTTGTTCTAGGGCAGGCAAGCGGCGGGCGTAGGGTTGCGCGCGGTAAATCCGCGCAAAGCACTGTCCCAAATCAGAGAAAGTGGCCTTGCTCTTGACGCGCACGCTTTGACCGTGCTGCCCCAAGGCGGATCACTTGGACTTTGTAGCCTTGGCCTTAAGCCGCTTGGCCACGTCCTTCGATACGAACGGTGATGGATCGCCGCCCATTGCCGCGACCGCCCGCACGAGGTTCGCCGCGATATGGCGGACGGCGGGCGAAGCCGAGACGTAGACCGTCTCAATGCCAGGTGCCATTTCGCCGTTCATGCCGCTCATTTGCATTTCGTAGTCGAAATCGGTGCCGTCGCGCAGGCCGCGCAAAATGATGGTCGCCTTGTGAGAGCGCGCGGCGTCGATGGCAAGCCCCGAGAACGTCACGATCTCGATCCTGGTGCCGGTCGCTTTCGCTATGGTGCGGGTTTCGGCTTCGAGCATCGCGACCCGCTCGGCTTCAGTAAACATCGGCGCTTTGCCAGGATTGATACCGATGCCGATGACCAGGCGATCAACTAGCCGGCACGCCCGGGCAATCACGTCGGTGTGGCCGAGCGTGACGGGATCGAACGAGCCGGAGTAAAAGCCTGTGCGGATCATGCGCCAGATCTATCTGACCCGGGGGATGGGCAGCAAGGGTTGATGACGGGGAAGGGTTACGAAGCGAGGGTGTCAGACACCACTTAGAAGTGTCTATCACCGAGTTAATTACCGGTCACCCGGGCGGTCATATGGGTAGAACCCACCATCGTCGCGGTCGTCAAAATTCCCCGCAGCGCGGGGGCGCGGCTTCACGGCCGGCCGCGGTGAGCCATTGACGGCCACTTTGGCGGGCCCGAGCGACTTGACCACAGCCACTTGGGTGCCGGCCTCAATTCGCGCAGCAAGGTGCAGCACATGCGCGTTGAGCATGCGGAAGCAGCCCGACGATTCTGCCCGGCCGATCGATTTGGGTTCATTGGTCCCGTGGATGCGATAGAGAGTGGTGCCGAGATAGATGGCTTTCGCGCCGAGCGGATTGAAGAGCCCGCCCGACATGCGCTCCGGCAATTCCGGCTTGCGCCTGCGCATTTCAGCCGGCGGATACCAATCTGGCCAATCGGCGATGCGCGAGACTTTTTCAGTTCCCGTCCATGAGAATCCTTCCCGGCCAACGCCGATCGGATAGGCGTACGCGCGGCCCGGCCGCGTCACGTGGTAGAGCTTGCGGGCCGATGTATCGATGACAATTGAGCCCGTCGCATAGGACTCGCGAAACGCGACGATAGGCGGCGCTGCGGGTGCAATGACGGGACGCGGACCTCCGTCAGCACTCGTTGCCGCGTCGCGTCCCGCGTCCTCTCGCGGTGTGTCGGGCGTATTCCACTCGTCATCATCTTCGTAAAAGCGGCGGTTTGGACGGCGGGGCCGATCATCGTCATCGCCATTTTTGTTGCGCCATGACCGGCCATCCTGACGGCGCCACGGCTGCACATACCGGCGTGATTCATAATCGGGATCATAGCGATCCTCTTCGTCAGTCTCGTCGCCATCATCATCGTCTTGACTGCGCCAATCGGGACGCGCGCGCCGCCAACCGGGCTCGTCATCCCATGACTGCCAGCGCGGGCCGTCCTGAGCGAAGCCAACGGATGTTGGGCCTGCGGCAGTGCTTACAAGCGTGACGGCCGTCACGATCAGGCCGTGGCGTGCGGCCCTCCAAAACGCGATGCGTGCAAACATGACTGGCTGGCCTCCATAGCTCACCCAAGAATGCTAACCCCTTGATGAATGTGGGATGAACGCTCTGCGGGATGCGGCGGAAGCATCTGCGCCAATCGGGCCGGCAACGTGACGGAACGAAGGCCGGGGGTCAAGAATTGGTGTCAGCCACCACTGAGAGGTAAGTGAAAACGGGAAGCTGACCCCAATCGGCTTAACTCTCGGCCGGTTCTTCGCCCTCTTCGTCGCCGGTCTCCGATATGCGCTCAACGGAGACAACTTTCTCGGCATTGTCGGTCTTGAAGATGCGCACGCCTTGCGTATTGCGGCCGGCGATGCGGATGTCGTGAACCGGGCACCGGATCAACTGACCACCGTCGGTGACCAACATGATTTGATCGGTTTCATCGACCGGGAACGACGCTATCAAATTGCCGTTGCGCTCGTTGACGACCATCGCGACAATGCCTTTGCCGCCGCGACCGCTGGTGCGGTATTCGTAGGACGACGTGCGCTTGCCAAAGCCCTTCACCGACACCGTCAGCAAGAACTGCTCGCGCGCGCCAAGCTCTGCGTAGCGTTCCGGAGTGAGATCGGCGCCGCCTTCGGTGTCTTCATCCGCATCGGCTTCGACGGTGGCTGCGTCGCCGTCGTCTTCCCCCACCGCCCGGCGCATGGCCGCGGCCTGCTTGAGATAGGCGCTGCGCTCAGCGGGCGAGGCATCGACGTGCGCCAAGATCGCCATGGAGATGATCTCGTCGTCATCCTCCAACCGGATGCCGCGCACTCCGTCGCTGTCGCGGCCCTTGAACAGACGCACTTCGTCTTTGATCAAGAAGCGGATGCACTGGCCGTGTGCGGTGGTCAGCACGACGTCGTCATCGGGCCGCGCGATGGCAACCGACATGATCCGGTCGCCGTCGTCGAGCTTCATCGCGATCTTGCCGTTGCGGTTGATGTTCTCGAAGTCTGACAGCGCGTTGCGCCGGATGTTGCCGGATTTGGTGGCAAACATCAGTTCCAGTTCGCTCCACGTCGCTGAATCTTCCGGCAGCGTCAGGATCGAGGTGATGATTTCGCCCTCGGCCAGCGGCAGCAAGTTGACCAGCGCCTTGCCCTGCGATTGTGGTGTACCGGCGGGCAAGCGCCACACTTTCATGCGGTAGCACATGCCGCGTGACGAAAAGAACAGCACCGGCGTGTGGGTCGATGTGATGAAGATTTGGGTGACGAAATCTTCGTCGCGTGTCGACATGCCCGAGCGGCCCTTGCCGCCGCGGCGTTGCGCGCGATAGGTCGAGAGCGGCACCCGCTTGATGTAACCCTTGTGCGAGACGGTGACGACCACGTCTTCGCGCTGGATCAGGTCTTCGTCTTCAACTTCGCCTTCGATATCGACGATTTCGGTTTTGCGCGGCGTTGAGAACGCGTCTTTGATGCCCGTAAGCTCGGTACGGATGATGTCAAAGATGCGCTGGCGCGACGACAGGATGTCGAGGAACTCGCGAATTTCGAGCGCAATCTTTTTCAACTCGTCGCCAATTTCATCGCGGCCAAGTGCCGTCAAGCGCGCCAGGCGCAACTCGAGAATGGCCTTTGCCTGCTCTTCCGACAACCGGTAGGTGCCGTCGGCAGACAAGCCGTGACGCGGATCTGCAATCAATTCGATCAGTGGCGCCATGTCCTTGGCGGGCCAATCGCGCGCCATCAACTGCTCTTTGGCGTCGGCTGGCGATGGCGCAAAGCGAATGAGCTTGATGACCTCGTCGATGTTGGCCACCGCAATGGCCAAACCGACCAACACATGCGCGCGGTCGCGGGACTTGGTGAGCAGGAACTTTGTACGCTTGGTGACGACCTCTTGGCGGAAGGCGTTGAATGCCTCGATCAGGTCCTTGAGGTTCAACTGCTCCGGCCGGCCGCCGTTGAGCGCAATGATGTTGGCGCCAAACGTCGTCTGCAGATCCGAGAACCGCCAGAGTTGATTGAGCACCACATCGGCGATCGCGTCACGCTTCAGCTCAATGACGATGCGCATGCCTTCGCGGTTGGTTTCGTCCCACAGGTCCGCAATGCCTTCGACCCTCTTTTCACGCACCAGATCGGCGATCTTTTCGATCAGCGTCTTCTTGTTCACCTGATACGGAATGGCGGTGACGATCAGCGCTTCGCGGTCCTTGCGGATGTCTTCGGTGTGAACCTTCGACCGCATGATGATCGAGCCACGGCCCTTGTGGTAGGCCGAGAGAATGCCGCCGCGGCCGAGGATCATCGCGCCGGTCGGGAAGTCGGGACCGGGAATGATCTGGCACAACTCGTCGATGGTGATTTCGGGATTGTCGAGATGGGCGAGGCACGCATCGATCACTTCGCCGAGATTGTGCGGCGGGATGTTGGTCGCCATGCCGACGGCAATGCCGCCAGCACCATTGACCAACAGGTTGGGATACTTCGCCGGCAGAACCGACGGCTCCATCAAGCGGTCGTCATAGTTGGGTTTGAAATCGACGGTTTCCTTGTCGAGATCGTCAAGCAGCGCAAGCGCAGGCTTTGCCAGCCGGCTTTCCGTGTAGCGCTCGGCGGCCGGCGGATCGCCATCGATCGAGCCGAAGTTGCCTTGCCCGTCGACGAGCGGCACGCGCATGGAAAAATCTTGCGCCAAGCGCACCAGCGCATCGTAGATCGCGAGGTTGCCGTGCGGGTGGTAGTCACCCATCACTTCGCCGACGACCTTGGCCGACTTGATGTGCTTCTTGGTCGGCTCCAGGCCGAGCTGGCTCATGGCGTAGAGGATGCGGCGGTGGACCGGCTTTAAGCCATCGCGCACGTCGGGCAGCGCGCGGCTGACGATGACACTCATCGCGTACTCAAGGTACGAGCGCTTCATCTCGTCGGTGATCAGCACGGGACGTGTGTCGCGGGGGCCTTCCCCGCCGGGGGCCGCGTCTTTTGTTTTATCTGCCAAGGTCAGCAATCCCGATCAGGCACGGGGCCAGGAAACGGCCCGCACGCGCAGTTATCCCGTTGTCTAGCGAAGCTTACCCCAGGGAGCAACGGAGGGGGTGCCGCAGATGCAGCTTCTCCCCAGATTAGTCCAGGCAGTTCATTGCCTTACAAACTTACGCTCCGTTTCCTGCGCGGCCAATTGTGACCAAGACTTGCTCTAGTCACAGTCCATGCCTATCTGCTATCCGTCGGACGCAGGTCCCGAACCGCCCATCCGCCGCGACGCGATTGCCTCCGCGCGCCATCTGAAAAGGAAACACGAGACATGAAAAAACTCATCGCCGGCGCTGCCGCATTGGTGGTTCTCGCCGGACCCGCATTAGCCGAACCGGCGCTGCCAGCTGGCGTCTTCATTAAGGCTCAGACATCCGACGAGTACCTCGCCAAGGATCATTTGGTCGGCACCAAAGTGCACGGCCCCGATGGCAAGATCATCGGCGACATCGAAGATCTGATCATCTCCGACGGCAACCAGGTGACCGGCATTGTCATGGGCACCGGCGGATTTTTTGGAATGGGCGAAAAGAAAGTCGGCGTGCATTTGTCGGCGCTGAAGTTTGACGATTCCAGTGGCGCGCTTGTTGTGTCGCTGCCTGAAGCGAACGAAGCCAACATTGCGGCCGTCGAAGGCTTTCAGCGCTCGCAGCCCAAAAAGTCTTTGCTCGAGCGGGCCAAGGAGAAGGCACGCGAACTGACCGACAAGACCGCGGCCACTACGAAGGATGCGGTCGATAAAGCCAAGCCGGCCCTCGAGTCGGCAAAGCAGAAGGCCACTGAGGCCTATGAGAAGGCAAAGGAAGCCGCGGCACCGGCCATTGAGAAGGCCAAGGAAGCCGTTGGCACGGCCGTTGATGCCGCTAAGGAAGCCGCCAAGCCGGCAGACGCTCCGCCAACTCCAGCGCCCGCACCGGCTCCAGCGACGCCTTAATCCTTGCACTCTGCGTTCACTATGACGAAGCCCCGCGGTGGTGACACCGCGGGGCTTTTCATGCCGCTAAGACAACGGTGAACCTAGAACGGGATCTCGTCGTCGAGCTGCTTGTCGAAGCTCTTGGACGCCCCGCCGGATTTCGCTGCGCGCTTGGGTTCGGAATAGCCGCCGCTCGATGAGCCACTACCCGACGACGACCCGCCGCCGTAACTGTCAGCGCCATAATCGGCCTGACCGCTTTCCTGCATGCCACTGCTCGCACCCGGACGGCCGTCGAGCATGGTCAGCGAGCCGTTGAAGCCCTGCAGGACCACCTCGGTCGAATACTTTTCAACGCCCGATTGGTCGGTCCACTTGCGCGTCTGCAAAGCGCCTTCGATGTAGAGCTTGGAGCCCTTCTTCACATACTGCTCGACGACCTTGCACAGCGGTTCACTGAAGATCACGACACGATGCCACTCGGTCTTTTCTTTCTTTTCGCCGGTGGTCTTGTCGCGCCAGCTTTCACTCGTCGCCAAACTCAAGTTGGCAATCGGGCGGCCGTCCTGCGTGCGGCGGATTTCCGGATCCTTGCCGACATTGCCGACCAGGATCACCTTGTTGACGGAACCTGCCATGTTGCGAACTCCTCTTTCAAAGCAGACGTGTTTTCCAAGCAGACTTTTGCCAAGCCAACGAGGCCCCGGCAAAGGGCACTTAGACTCACTAAGTTGCACAGACCCTAGCGCGGCCGGGCACCCGGGCGTCTGCCAAACCTGAGCGAGACTTGGGCTTGTCCACGGCTTTCGGGATGACCAATGTTCTTGTTCTGTTCCAGGTTAGTCGAGCATCACTGCGATTGCAAGCGTCTTTCATTTCGATAGGTCCGCCGGGCTGAGGTATGTCGTAACACCCAAGACCGCCGCTCTCCTAGATTGGGTGTCCCATCCACATGATCAACCTGCCACGCGCACGCGCCTGCCTATTCGCCATTGCCCTTGCTGCTGCATTCGCCCTGCCCGCTGTCGGTGGTGAGCCAGCCCCAGCAATGAAGCCGTCCGCCGCCGCAGAAGTGCCACTGCCAGAAGCCCCAGCCACCGGCGGCACATTCAAGTTGAAGTCACCACCACCGGCCGGGCAACTCGCGGTCGGATGTCTCAATCATAGAACACTGAAGTTCGTCGTAGCCTCGCTCGAAGGCCCTGATCCCGCGGAGGCGAAACTGCTGGCGGAGCGCGACTGCAGGCCAGTCGACGCCGCCGCGACCTACGTGCGCTGCGCCCCGGGCGCGATCGCGTTTCCCTCGGCCACCGCACCCGTCACGTTCTCAAGCTACTGCCGCACAGGTGCCGCCGATCTGCACATGTACATCGTCGATGGTTTGATGGAAGAAGTGAAATGAGGGAGTGGGGAATAGGGAGTGGGGAGTTGGTGCGCTGCAACTCTCTATTCCCTATTCCCTATTCCCTATTCCCTATTCCCTATTCCCTATTCCCTATTCCCTATTCCCTATTCCCTCAATTACTCCTTGCCACATCCGCTGCGTAGGAGAAGTCCTTCAACACGCGCGGCAGCACGGTTTTGGAGGCGGGACAGCTGTCGGATTTGAGACTGTCGTAGAGTGAAACCATGTCGCCTTTGAACTGCTGGGCTTGCGCACGGCGCGCAATTCCGGTGGCAATTGAGCCGTTCGACCAGCGTGGCTTGCACATCGTGCGTGCCAAATAGGCCGTGAGGCGCGACTGCGGCGTTTCCCCAGCCGGAAAAGGAACCGGCACCCGCATGGACTGCCAGCGCTTCAGCTCTTCACCTTGGGCCCAGCTGTTGACCAAATCTGGGTTGGCCAGTTGTCCCAGCGCCTCGCCGACTGCGGATTGGCTGACCACTTCGGCCCGCTCAATCACCCGCTTCAGGGCCTGCTGCTCGGTCTCGTCCAGCGGACGCACAGCCAGATCTGAAAATTCCGACAAACCTGACGCGTCCGCGGCAGGTGGCATCGTCATCCATACGCCCGCCCCGCGAAAATCGGACGCTGCGATGTGCGCACCGGTCATGTCCGCCCCATGCAGTTTTGCCTGACTGACGGCGGCCGCTTCCAGGTCGGCATCGCGCAGAATCGCGCCATGCAGATGCGCATGATTGAGCACCGCGCCCTGCAACGCGGCCGACGAGAAATCTGCGCGCTGCAGCTGCGCGCCCGTCAGATCCGCGCCTTGCAATGAGGCGATCAGGAATGATGCGCCTTCCGCCCGGACGCCCCCCGTCAGATCGGCCTTATCGAGCACCGCGCTCGACAAGTTGGCACCCGATAACAGGGCGTACGCCATCTCTGCGCCTTCGAGTTTAGCCTCTTCAAGCTTCGCGCCACTCAGATCAATGCCGCTGAGATTGGATCCATCGAGGCGGGCGCGGGTCAAGTTGGCCCGCCGCGCGTTGACGCACTTGGCTTTGACGCGGTTCTCACTCAACAGAAGTTCTGTCACATCCGCGCACGGCATCCGTGCTGCCCGTAAATCCGCACCGATCATGCTCGCGCCTTCCAGGTCGGAGCCGGTCAAATCAGCTTGCCGCAGGTCAGAGCGATCGAGCTTGGCATAGCGCAAATTGCGCGAGCGCAACGATAACGAGGCCTGCCCGGGCACCAGGTCCTTGCCCGAGACGAGATCGGCATCGGTGACGACGAGATTGCGGTGGAAAATGCCAAACAGCGCGCCATCTTCGCTGGTGCTGAGAAACGGCAAGGCAAATCCAGTCACGAATTTGCGGTCCCCTGCCTGGTCTTTGCCGTCATGGGCAACGCTAAAAGCTGATTGCGTCATGCGATCCATTGCTTCGCCCGGCACAGTGGCAAAGAAGAACGAGAACGCCACGAGCAGCGAGAGAACCACGGCCGTCAACGCAAACGTCAGGGGATGGGCTGACGATGTGCGCACGAACGCATCGAAGAACGACGTTTCCGGCCGCGTCAAAAAGATGCCGATGGAGACCAGCAAGATCACGTCGATCATCAGCGCGATGCGATGCGTCCAAGTGATCGCCACATCGTGATACGGCAGAAACACAACCTGAATGTAGAGGATCAGAATAACCGGCAGGATCACCAGCGTCAGCCAGGACATGCCGTGCAAGAACAAGCTCATCACGGCGCTGCGATGGGGGCCGGCGATGGCTTGCACAAAAAAGAAGTTGTTGAGTTCGAGCCGCAGCGGATGGCTGCGCTGGTCCGACACCTCCAGCAGGCGCACGGCGGTGTCAAATTCCAGCGTTTCGCGCGCCAGCAGCGTCAGTTGCGAAATGAGCCCTAAATGCAGAAGCACGAGCACCACGGGCGCAAACTGGAAGAACTGCGCGATCTGAATATCGACCTGCAAGATCGGCAGAGAGACGGGCGTCTGCAACAGCAGGTCTTTGTGGGTGACGCCCGCAACCGCAATCATGAAGTAGGTCATGATTGCGAGGAAAATGATCCAGCCCGTGTGGGCTGTATCGGAGGAATGATTGACGGCCTCGAGCAGGCTGTATGGATTGACCGGCGTTTCGGCTTCCAGCGAAACACGCGAACTGTCGGTCATGTGACGGGGTCCCCAACGCAATTCAAAAACGCCGTAACCTAGCCCAGACCTTAGCGGAAATAGTGTGGCGCTAGGGCCACGCGAGGGCGCTGCCGCGCATCGTGAGCGGCTTTCAATGAGGCAACACATGCCAGAACCGTCAAGGTTTGTTGGATGTGCCACGAAATTGCTGCCTTAACCATGATGTCTACGGGGCGGCTATCCCCGCTGGTGGAAGCTCCGCCCCCTTGACCGCCCGCGGTCTTCCACTAAGCGGTAAGAACACCAGCCGAGCGGCCATCCTGCTCCTCGCCAAACCAGAGCGACGTTGACCCCGTGTACAACTGCCTCAATTGCCCCGGCTACTGCTGCTCATACCCTGTCATTCCGCTGACCAAGAGCGATGTCACACGGCTGGCGAAGCACCACGGGCTGAAATTTGAAGCGGCGCAGAAGAAGTTCACGCGCACAGCCCATGGCCGCAAGTACATCATGCGGCGCAAGAACGACAAACACTACGGCCGCATCTGCCGCTTCTTCGACACCGAGAAGCGCCGCTGCACGATTTATCATGCCCGGCCCAAGACCTGCCGCGAGTACCCCGGGTCTGGCCGCTGCGGGTACTACGACTTCCTGATGCACGAGCGCCGCTGCCAGAACGACAAGACCTTCGTGGCAGTGACCCATCACGAGGATTGATGGCGCACGCCCCAGCCGGATGCTACCGCGTTACCGAACGGGATCTAGCGGTGACTGACGTTGGCTTCTGAGTGTTGAGACAAGACATGCCACGCTGGTTGATGGTGATCGCCGGAGTCATGGTGTGCACCAGCGCAGCAACCAGCGCGACCGCCCAAATCCAGTCTCAGGATACCGCCGTGACCGAAACGTATGAGGCCGTAATCGCACCGGCCGGGATCAAGCGGACTTGGCCCGACGGCCGCGAGATGCCCAAGCTCATCACCGACATCGCAGAACTCATGCGGCCCTGGCCGTGGGGATCAGTGGGCTATTTCCGGATGGTAGGGTCCCACTTCAACGACTATTGGATCGAGGGCGGGTCAGACCTTGCTGACCAGTTCGGCATGTTCATGCGTCTGCCCGACGGGACGGAGATTGCCGTTTGGTTTCACGACGGCGCCATTGCCGGTGGAGAACCCGTCGTGGAGATCGGCAGCGAGGGATCACTCCGGGTGCTGGCCCCGAACGTGAAGGCCTTCATGACCGATTGGGCGAACGGCAAGGGGCTCTATGATCTTGCGCGGCCGACGGACGACGATGACGACAATACGCCTGAGACGGCGGCGGCACGTGCCGCTTATGAAAAGCGGATGCTGGATCTGATCGCGGCCGCACCTGATGCACCCGCAGGACCGCCTGCACCCGATCTGCAAGCCTTCATGGACCGGTTTGGGACGAAATCGCGCGCTGAAATTGCCGCCGATGCGACGCTCAAAGAGATCGCGATGGTCTTGGATTCCCACGTGCCGCGCGGCAAAGAGGTGTGGGCTCGCACCATGCTCAAGATTCACGCCGCCGGCGCGCGAATGGAGATCCGAACGCAGTTTCTTCCCCCTGACTATCAGCAGACTGTTCCGCTCCCTGAGAAGGCCGCACTCATCCCGCTGATCTTCAAAGCCCGCGAGGAGCGCGCCGCCAAGTCTCCCGGTCGCGGGCTTTGGCATCAGGCCACGCTGTGGCTCCACGCCGATGGCCACGCGGAAATCGCCGCCGGCTGGGACACGAAGCCGGAATTTTCGGAGGGTGGCCCCATCACCAAAGCCGAACTCGACGCCGACCTCGCGCGCTTTCCCAAGAGTGCGCGCTGGCGCGAACCATGGATGGACGAGTGAAAGTAGGCCAGACCACGACCCAGCGATAAGGACCCGTCATGATCACCCTGCACGGATCGACACCGAAGTTCGGTTTACCCAGCGCGAGCACGTTCGTCAGCAAAGCGGAGATCCTGCTCAAGATGGCGGGCGTGCCCTACAGACATGTGGACGCGAACTTCTCAAAGGCCCCGAAGGGCAAGATCCCCTACATCGAGGACGGCGGCAAATTACTGGGCGACTCGACCTTTATCCGCCAGCATCTCGAGACGAAATACGGCACGGATTTCGACACGGGTCTGTCCGCGGCTGACAAAGCCGCCGCATGGGCCTTCGAAAAAATGTGCGAGGAGCATCTTTACTGGGCGATTGTCCACGAACGCTGGTTGATCAAAGAGAACTTTGACAAGGGCCCAAAGACGTTTTTCAATTCGGTTCCAGCGCCGATACGCCCGATCGTCCTGGCCATGATCCACCGGAGTGTGGCGCGCAATATGAAGGGGCAAGGCTTCGGACGGCACACCCGGGGTGAGATTGTCCAACTCGCCAACCACGACATTGACGCCCTCGGGGCCTTCCTCGGCGACAAACCGTTCCTCATGGGCTCTGAACCCTGCGGCGCGGACGCCTCGGTCTGGTCCTCGGTTGCCGGTGTCCTGTGTCCAGTCTTCGAGACGCCGATCCGCAGGCACGCGGAACAACACGCCAACCTGATCGCCTATCGCGACCGCGGCATGCAGCGTTGGTTCCCGGAGTTGGCGACAGCGGCGGCCTAAACTTCGGCCAACTGCCACATCAGATTGGCCCAGGCTTTTGCCATGAGATTGACGGCTTCGCATTTGCCGTGCGTTTCCACCCCCTGGCGCCGCGCCCGGTCGAGATCAAACAGCATTTCATGCGGTCACATCGTGACGAACCTTTTTTGACCGCAAGTTTATCGCCGCGCGGCTTGCGGTTTCTCACACTGCTCCGAAATCTCCGGTCAAGACGATGCGGGCGGCCTCAAGGCCTTCACCACCGGCGAACATCCGTTGCCGGTGAGCGCGAGCGGGTTACCTGCAGCGTCGAAACCAGAACACGAAACACCATTCGTAAACCAAGGACAGCTGCACATGAAAACGATCCTTCTTCCCACAATGGCGCTACTTATGCTTTCGGCTGGACCAGCCACGGCCCTGAACGTGAACAATACGAGCGATAAGGAAGTTTCGATTGGCCTCGATATGGGCGACAAGGAAAGCGTGCACAAAATTGCGGCCGGCAAGTCGGTCAGTTTCAAGAGTGAGTGCGACGACGCCTGCGGTGTCACGGGACCGTGGGGTTTCTCCAAAATGGCGAAGACCGGTGAAACAATCACCACCGACGGTAAGAGCCTTGTGAGTGTCACTCAGTAAGCCGTCACACAAAATGTAGCGGGACGGAGTGGGCCTCCGTCCCGCGATTATTTAACTCTCATAGGTTGCCCAGCGTTAGGGGCACGCTGTATCGCACGATACTTCTTCGCGCTTATCGACCGAGCCGCGGATGGGAGATACCAACTCGCGGTAGCACTTGCCGCCTTCATTGACGATGCGGACGATGTTCTTGCCGTCCAACGATTGGCAAACCACCTGCATGCCCTGCGCCACCTTGAACGACTTGTTGTCCGCATTTGGCGTATCGGCACGGGCGGCAGAGATGAGCATGTCGATAAAGCTGTTGGTCTGCTGCGGTTCGCCCGGCTTTTGCAATTCGTTGTAGGCGATCCACTGATAGGCGGCCTTACCGTCGGGTGCCGACACCTTCAACGCAATGTCGCCGGTCTTGTTGCAAGCGCCGACGTCGACCTTGGTACCCTGTGCCGTGGACAGGGCCTTGTAGTCAATCTTGCAGTCGAGGTTTTTCACCCACAGGTCATATTGAGCGAGCCGCTGCGACACCTGTGTGAACGGCACACCGAACGTGTAGGCGTGATAGGCCGTGATGGCTGTCGGAATGGCGCCGAGGATCGTGACTACGAGCGCCAGGTTCTTAAGCAAGGGTATGTAACTGTCAAAACCGCCACCGGATGAGGCTGGTGCGGGCGCAGATGGGGTCGTCATCGAATAGGCCTCCTCGAAGGTCAGGGTCGCGCTGGACATCGGCATAGCTCGCTGGGTTGGCGGGTGTATGGCACAAGCTATGCCACGCCAATTTTGAACCTGCGTTGAGCGCCTGGTTCATGTCCCGTTCACCCGGGCGGCGCCGGATTGGCAGACCTTAGCGGAAAGCTCGACCACCTGCACCATGAAAGCTCGGCAGGGCGCGGGCGCGCTGTGAGAGTAGCCGGCAACTCGCGCTTAATTTCAACGACTTATCAGAACCCGCTGAAGCAGCCCGTCGGCCCCGCATGTTGCGAAAATTGGGCCCACGTTCCGGGCTGCTACAAAACAAAATCGGCATCCGATAGCACGGTGCCAACTGCAAGATTATTGAGCGTGATCGTCTGGCCGCCGAAGGTCACGGTCGCCGTGCCATTGGCAATCCCGGAGACCGACAACTGCGAAAATGTCGTGAGACCGGCCACTGCGGTCAGATCGATGCGGTCGATGGTGTCCTGGAAGTCGGTGACCGTGTCGGATCCCCACGTGTTGCCGAACGCGAAGGTGTCAGCACCCAATCCGCCGGTCAGTGCATTGCTCACGCCGTTGCCACCGCGCAGGTAATCCGAAAACGCGGTGCCGGTGATGTTCTCGACGGCGAGAACATCCAGCGCCCGCGTGTTGGCATTGGCGCCGGTCGCAACGGAGGTGTTGCTGGTCCAGGCTTCGACGTTGGTGTTGTCGAGATTGCACCAGATCGCCGAAGAGAACCGCGAGAAGTCGGCGGTGTCCGTGCCGCCCTTGCCGTCGAAGGTGTCGAATGAACCGGCCGCCATGCCAGTGAAGCCTTAGGTGTTGGCCAACGCGTCGCCGAGGATGAAATCGGTGCGCGTGGTGCCGACGATGTTCTCGATCGACACAAAATCGGCAATGCGCGTCGTCGCGTTGGCAGTCGTGGCGACGGTGGTGTTGCTCGTCCACGCTTCCACATTGGCGAGCCCGAGGCTCACCCAGACGGCGGATCCAAACATGGAAAAGTCGGCGGTATCCGTATTGCCGCCGCCATCGAACACATCGACGGTCCCGGCCGCAGCGGTCGACGACATCCTGATGAGGTCGTTGCCCGCACCGCCCGTGAGACGGTTTGTGGTACTGGCTATTCCGATAAGGGTATCGGAGAATGCGGTGCCAATGACATTTTCAACGGCCACCAGATCGGCGATACGCGTGTTCGCGTTCGACCCCGTTGCGACCGATGTATTGCTGGTCCAAGCCTCTGTTGACGTCAGTGCGAGGTTCACCCAGACGGCGGAGCCAAACGCCGAGAAGTCGGCCAAATCGGTCCCCGCCTCGCCATTCAGCACGTCAAAGCCGCTATCGTAGATCAGGCTGTCGTTGTCCGCGCCGCCAAACAGGACATCGTTGCCACCGGCCCCATACAGCAGATCGTCGCCCGCCCCGCCGCGCAAGGTGTCGGAGAAGCCTTGCGGGACCAGTTCGCCGCTCACGGAAACTTGCAGTTCGTAGGTGGCGCCGCTGGAGATAAGAGGACCAAATAGCTCTTCGACTGCAATGTAATAGATCCCGCCGTTCAAAACTGAAAACGTCAGGTACGAGTCCAGGGTGCTTGAACTTCCAGCATCGATCAGCGGATTATCATCGTTGCTTGCTACTTCGAGGCCGGTGCTCGCATCAATAAGCCGGATGAACGAGTCAAAGCTGGCGGGAGGTGGGTCACCTGCCCCATAGTCAAGATCCGGCGTGATCGTGGCACCGGGGTTGTTCACGGCCACTCTGTAGTAGTCGATGGTGCCATCGCCCACGCCCGTAATCGAGACGTGTGGGACTGCAACAGAATTCTCAATATCGGCATCGGCGGCGAGACTGAACTCGGCGGAAATGTCGATGGCGGTCGCCGTGCTTGAGTTACCCGCGCCCGCTGCTTTGCTCACTTGCCCGTCGCCCAAGGAAATTCCGCTGGCACCACCAGATGTCAGGCCATCGCCGAACAGCCTGTCATTGCCGCCGCCGCCGTTTAACTCATCGGCCCCATTCAGCCCAAAAATCGTTTCGCCGAGTCCGGTCCCAGTGATGATGTTGCCGGCAACGTTGCCGTTGATCGTGAGATTGGACGCACCATCGCGAACCGTGAGGTTGGCAACACCATGGTGCATCGTGTAAATGTTCGCCCCATTGTCTTGCGCGCCATAAATGCTTTGAATGCCGTTGATGTCGTCCTGCTGCAGCCCCGTCAGAGCGGAGTTGTAGAACGGGTTCATCAGGGCCGTGTTGATGCCCTCGTGATCGAGGCCCAGCGTATGGCCGATTTCGTGGGCGGCAACGAGAAGCAGACTCTGCGCCGTCCAGAACGAGCCTTCACCCGTGTCGAATGCAATGTCGCCGCTGTCGGCCGACTGCGACCCTGTCCCGCCGGCATTCGGCAAGAACGCCTGCGCGAGTGTGCCACTGAAGCCGTCGATAGCGCCAGCAAACAGCCGTAGATCGGCGTCGAGGCCAATGCCTTGTGCGCTGCCACCATCATCGATCTGAATGAATTCAATGTTGGCCACTTGCGACCAGAAGTCGAACGCCTGGCGAATGATGCTTTCGAAATTGAAATTCATCACCGACGCGAACGCGACGGAGTTGCCAGAGAAAATCGAGCCTGAGAGCCCTGCTCCCGCGAAGCTCCACGTTAAAACGCCGCCGTCGGTGCCGAAGGTGCCGCTCGCGCCCCACTTGCCTCCAGGGGTGACGAAGGAAGCGAGCTGATTGCCGCTGGCCGCATCCTTCGAGAGCGTCGCCGTCATCGCCGCGCATCCGCCACAGCCGCAGCCGTATCCCAAAGCGTCGCTCAACGAACTGTGTTGCAAGCGCATAACCGTCTCCATCTAAGCCAATGAGAACCGCCCCGGCGATGAGCGATTAGCTACCCCATATTGCGTCCGCATGAACGCTCGCTAAGGTTGAAACCGTGCGTGGACTGTGGATGTGCAAGCAGATCGGCTTCCCGCGTGGCCGCCAAGCCCTCGTTGACCGGTGAGGCCGGCATGCGCGCCAACACCCAACTCCGCGCTGATCCGGATTTCAATCGCGACATCGGCCAGCGGGTCACAGGAGTACCGGCCGCTGGTCCCAGCACAAGATCGGCCTGCGTGTGCTGTCATTGACACCAGGCGCATTGTAATCTATAGATGACAAAGTGCAAGAGGTCCGCCAGACAGAGACGTTTGCAAACTGGCTTGACGGCCTCACGGATGTCCGGGCTGCTGAACGAATTGCCCAGCGGATCGTACGCCTCCAGGGCGGCCTTTTTGGCGATGCCAAACCGGTTGGCGGCGGCGTGAGCGAATTGCGGGTCGATTATGGCCCAGGGTACCGGATTTACTTTGTGCGGCGCGGTGCATCGCTCGTCATCCTGCTGTGTGGCGGCGACAAGTCAACCCAAGCTCGCGACATCCGAAACGCAAAATTGATAGCAAGAGAACTCAAGGACGAAGCGTAATGGCTCTTAAGACAACCCCGTTCGACGCCGCACGCTATCTCGGCAGCCGCAAAGCGCAGTCTGAATTGCTGGCCGACGCGGTCGAAAGCGGGGATGCGGGTTACATCGCTACCGCACTCGGAGTGATTGCGCGTGCTCAAGGCATGGCGGAGGTCGCAGCCGAAGCCGGCGTCACGCGCGAGGCTCTGTATAAGTCGCTCAGCTCCAGTGGCGATCCGCGGCTGACAACCCTCCTTGGCGTAACCAAGGCGCTCGGCATTGAGCTGACGATGACGCTGGCCAAGCCACGGCCACTAAAGGGCAAGCGAAAGCCCCGGGCGGCGGCCTGATGTGCGTGCGGACGTGCCGTCCTGCAGCGTTCGCCCGGTAGATCCTACCCCGCCGCATTGCCCGATCTGCGGGCCTCGGCTAGACACTATCGTCATGGCCAAACCCCCGAAAAAATCTGCCCCCCGCGCCGGCGCGGATCTGATGAAAACGATCCACGTCCGGGGCGCGCGCGAGCACAACCTGAAGAACGTCGATCTGGAAATCCCGCGCGACGCACTCGTCGTGTTCACGGGGCTGTCTGGATCGGGCAAATCCTCGCTCGCGTTTGACACGATCTACGCCGAGGGCCAGCGCCGCTATGTCGAGAGCTTGTCAGCCTATGCGCGGCAATTCCTGGAGATGATGCAGAAGCCGGACGTCGATCACATCGACGGGCTGTCGCCTGCCATCTCGATTGAACAAAAGACGACGAGCAAAAATCCGCGCTCGACAGTCGGCACGGTCACCGAGATTTATGACTACCTGCGGCTTCTGTTTGCGCGCGTCGGCGTGCCCTATTCGCCGGCCACCGGACTGCCGATCGAAAGCCAGACCGTGTCGCAGATGGTTGACCGCGTGCTGGCTTTGCCGGAAGGCACGAAGATGCTGCTGCTGGCGCCTGTCGTGCGCGGCCGAAAGGGCGAGTACCGCAAGGAGTTGGCCGAGTGGCAGAAGAAGGGCTTCCAGCGCGTCAAGATCAACGGCACGGTTTATGAAATTCCCGACGCGCCAAAGCTCGACAAAAAGTTCAAGCACGACATCGACGTTGTCGTCGACCGTCTGGTCGTGAAGCCGGATATCAAAACGCGGCTCGCGGATAGTTTTGAGACAGCGTTGAAGCTCGCCGATGGTTTGGCGATTGCCGAGTTCCCCGATAAGCCGCTCGCTGCCGCCGACACCGAGGGCGCCAACAAATCGAAGAACGAAACCCACGAGCGCATCATCTTCTCGCAGCGCTTCGCCTGTCCCGTCTCGGGTTTCACGATTGAGGAAATCGAGCCGCGGCTTTTCTCGTTCAACGCGCCGGCCGGCGCCTGCCCGACCTGCGATGGGCTGGGCACCGAACTGCAGTTCGAGCCCGACCTCGTGGTCCCCGACGCGTCGCTGTCGCTGAAAGACGGCGCTGTGTACCCATGGGCCAAAACCGGCGCGACCTCGCCCTACTACGAGCAAACGCTCGACAGCCTCGCCCGCCACTACAAGGTGTCGATGAAGACGCCATGGGAGAAGTTGCCCAAGCACGTGCAGCTCGCCATCCTCTACGGCTCGGGCGATGAAGACGTCGCGTTCACGTACTGGGATGGCACGCGCAATTACACGACGGAAAAACCGTTCGAAGGTGTCATCGGCAACATCGAGCGGCGCTGGAAGGAAACGGATTCGGATTGGGTGCGGGAAGAGCTCTCGCGTTATCAGGGCGCGCATCCGTGCGAAGCGTGCAGCGGCTATCGCCTCAAACCGCAATCGCTGGCGGTCAAAATCGGTGGCAAGCACGTCGGCGAAGTCGGTGACCTATCGATCAAGGCGGCCAACGTCTGGTTCGAGGAGGTGCCACAAACCTTCACCAAACAGCAAACCGAAATTGCCACGCGCATCTTGAAAGAAATCCGCGACCGGCTAAAGTTCTTGAACGACGTCGGACTTGAATACCTCACACTCTCGCGCGCCTCGGCCACCTTGAGCGGCGGCGAAAGCCAGCGCATCCGGCTCGCCTCGCAAATCGGCTCCGGCCTCACCGGCGTGCTCTATGTGCTCGATGAACCCTCCATCGGGTTGCATCAGCGTGACAACGAACGCCTGCTCGGCACGCTCAAGCACCTGCGCGACATCGGCAACACCGTCATCGTGGTCGAGCACGACGAAGACGCGATACTGCTAGCCGACCACGTCGTCGATATTGGGCCCGGTGCGGGAATCCATGGCGGCCAAGTCGTCGCGCAGGGCACGCCCGACGACATCATGTCGAACCCCGCGAGCCTGACGGGCGAATATCTGACCGGCGTGCGCCAGGTCTCAACGCCGAAGGTGCGGCGCAAAGCCGAAAAGGGCAAGGCGCTGCGCGTCCTCGGCGCCAAGGGCAACAACCTACAAAACGTCTCAGCGGAAATCCCGCTCGGTTTGTTCACCTGCATCACGGGCGTTTCGGGCGGCGGCAAGTCCACGCTGCTGATCGACACGCTCTATAAGGCGGTCGCGCGCAAGCTGAACAACGCGCGCGAGCATCCCGCACCGTTTGACAAGATCGAAGGCCTCGAACACCTCGACAAGGTCATCGACATAGACCAGTCGCCGATCGGGCGCACGCCGCGCTCCAATCCCGCGACCTACACCGGCGCGTTCACGCCGATGCGCGAATGGTTCGCGGGGCTGCCGGAAAGTAAGACGCGGGGCTACGAGCCGGGCCGCTTTTCGTTCAACGTCAAAGGCGGGCGCTGCGAGAAATGCCAGGGCGACGGCGTCATCAAAATTGAGATGCACTTCCTGCCCGACGTCTACGTCACCTGCGAAGAATGCAAGGGCAAGCGCTACAACCGCGAAACGCTTGATGTGCGCTTCAAGGACAAGTCGATCGCCGACGTACTCGACATGACAGTCGAAGAAGGGGCGGAGTTCTTCAAGGCCGTGCCGTCGATCCGCGATAAGCTCGAAACGCTGGCGCGCGTCGGGCTCGGCTACATCCACATCGGCCAGCAGGCGACGACACTGTCCGGCGGCGAAGCGCAGCGCATCAAGCTGTCGAAGGAATTGAGCCGCCGCGCGACCGGCCGCACGCTCTACATTCTCGACGAGCCGACGACGGGCTTGCATTTCCATGACGTGGCAAAGCTTTTGGAGGTGCTGCACGAGCTGGCGGATGCCGGCAACACGGTCGTCGTCATCGAGCACAACTTGGAAGTCATCAAAACCGCGGACTGGATCATCGACCTCGGCCCCGAAGGCGGCGACGGCGGCGGGAAGATTGTTGCGGAAGGAACGCCCGAGGATGTGGCGAAGGTGAAAGAGAGTTACACGGGGAAGTATTTGAAGGAGCTGTTGGCGAGGAGGCCGGTGGCGCAGGTTGTGGCAGCGAAGACGACGGGTACCTCGTCAGGGAGACCTGCGGGCGCTGCGGCAGCGAAGTCCGCCAAATCCGGTGGCGGGGGCAAGAAGCAGGCTGCGGAGTGAGAAGAAGCCCTCTGCCGTTGCACTGCGCTTGCATAAGGAGTGGTTTAGGCTGAGGGCCGGCCACGTCCGGCTTCGGTAATTGCGCTTCTGTGCTAGATTTCCGGCATGAACCGCATCGACCGCATTGCACCGCTGATCGACGCTCTCCCCGACGACGTCTTCGAAGACTTCCTCGCAGCCGCCGCGCACGCCGCGGGAGATGCCATTGTCTACGCAAAACTCTCCGAAGTTGAAGGGGCAGACATCGATGCCGCCATCACACGTCTCAACGCGGGTGAGGGTGTCGCCTACGACGCCGTGAAAACGTGCATCGCCGCGAAGCTCAAAGCGGCTGGCGCATGAGCATCGTTTTCGATCCCCGTGCCGCAGACGATCTCGTTTCCCAGATTGATGACCTCATCGAGCACGGCGCGCGACGGATGGGCCGACGTCGTTTTCGCCCTCCATGACAACGAAGAAATCGCCCCCAAGATGCTCGCCCGCACTGCAAAGAGAACGGCACTGACGCCAGCGGACTTGTGAGTCCGGCACTCGCCTGGGCGATCAGCGACCCGCTCTCAACTTTTTCCGTCATCCCCGCGTCGCGAAGCGATTGTGCCAGCGGAAAAAAGCAGGCGGCGGAGTAGAGGGGCCGGCCGTCTTGCAAGACTTTGGCAGCGCATCGTGCTATGCTGGCCTTGTTTCCTGAGATTTATTTTATGTTGTTCACGTAGTTGAGGGGGCGCGAGTTTATTCGCGCGGTGGTCGGGATGACGGTTGCACCGAAGTCGTGGGCGGGCAAGATCATTCGAAATCCTATCGCTATTGTTGGCGCTATCGGCAGTATTCTCGTCGTGCTGGCCAACGCTGGCCCGGCCCTCGACGGTGCCACCAATCTCTGGCACCGCTGGACCGCGTCGCCGGCCCACCTCGAAAGCACATGGCAGGGCGATTGGACATCGCGCGACGGCTTCCACTACGGCTTCGCCATGCAGCTCAACGTGGCCGAGAGCGGCGACGCGACGGGTGAGATCAGCTGGCAACTCAAAGCCACGCCGCCGGACTCGCATCTTGCGCCGCGCATCGGCGACACCGGCATTGAGTATGTCACCGGCCACTTCGACCGCGCCAAGGGGCTGGCGACGATCTCCGGCACCACGGTGTCAGACCCGACGCTGCTGGCGCTTGACGCCTACAAGTTCCAGATCAAGCCCGACCAGATCACCTTCGTCGGCATGACCAAGCATCGCGGCGCCTGGGAAGCCCAAGCCGGCGGAACGGTGATCGTGACAGAGCAAAGATAGCCGGGAAAGCTATAACAAGGGTGCAATAAGCCCGGCTGTTCTCTCCGGGTCGTACTGCACCATACGTTGGCGCGTATCGGGCACGATGGAATTCGTTGCCATTCGGCGCGATATGCCCTCACCGGCACAGGCTGTTGCACGGCACACCATCATTGTCGCCGTCCAAGGATTTCACCCGGCACTGCGTGAGATAGAAATGCGCTTCCTCGCAAGACACCATCTGACGGCACGTGCGCTTGTCCGAGCATTTGAACGCGGGTTGGCCGGCAACCGGCTCATCGGCGGCTTGCGCAGTGTCCACGAAGCCAAGGCCCTGTAAAGGTTGCGGCGCGGTAGGCTGCGGTTCGTCTTGCGGTCGCTGCGCTTCAAGACGCGCCACATAGGTTGTCATGTCCTTGCCGCACAGGTCTTCACAGGGGATGCCATCGTTGTCGGCGTCTCGCTTGCTATGACCGCAGACAGTGAGTTTGTGGTGCGCTTCGGCGCAAGACCGCATTTGAGGGCATTTTGTTTCGATGCAGTCGAAGGCATGCGCGCGTGCTGCCACCGCTTCGGCACATATCGCGGCGGCGATCCAGACGATGACGATGAGGTCTCTACCCGGCATAAGGTCAAACATACCGGGGCTTCGGCATAAGTCCAAGGCAGCCCCCATCAACCGCCTCACCCCTCGTCCACCACCCATCGCCCAGGCTCTGCACGTCCGGGCGTGCCGACGTCCATCCTTCCCGTCATGGCCGCGTCCCGGAGGGATCGTGCCAGCGGCACGACAGGCGGCCATCCAGTCAAGGGTCAACGGGAAAAGAAAAAGGCAGCTTGTTCACTCTCACATCTCACCTGGTTTTCAAGGGGTCAGGTTTACATGGGGTCAGGCACCCCAAAAGGTGCCTGACCCCGGATCACGATGCGGAACGATTCACCATTCGATCTGAACTTTTCAGATTTCGCTTTTCCGAAGTTGTCCCCGCGCTCAAAACCTCGCCCATATTGCGCGCCATCCCGGTCCGTGAGGGGGCGCTGCTTAAGAGGCGTCTCAACGGTGTGGACCGGGAGGCAGGTTTTATAGGAGGGCTTCACGCAAGCTCTTTTATGGAAGGCTCAGGTCGTCCACCCGGTGCAAGTCCGGGTTGCGGGGAAACCGCGTAACGGTCGCTCATAGGCCCAAAATCCTGTCGCGGGGCGGCTCGCGTCGCTACCCAATACACCAGGACTACCCGAGCGGCCCCGGCCGCCCCGCACCCCTCAGCCGTCTCTCTCCGGATCGCAAGATCGCGGAGTGCGGGAGCCGTGAACAAAACTCCGTCATCCCGGACAAGCGACGCCCCTACGCGTCGCGCAGATCCGGGACCCAGCACAAAACCGCCGAAGGCACAAAAATCATGATGCTTCGCTGGCCTTTCTCCTGGGTCCCGGCTCTCGCCGTGAAGAACGGCTCGGCCGGGATGACAGAAATGTGGGATCGCAAGATCGCGGAGTGCGGCGGCCGTGAACAAAACTCCGTCATCCCGGACAAGCGACGCCCCTACGCGTCGCGCAGATGCGGGACCCAGCACAAAACTGCCGAAGGCACAAAAATCATGACGGCTTCTCTGGCCTTTCTCCTGGGTCCCGGCTCTCGCCGTGAAGAACGGCTCGGCCGGGATGACAGAAATG
>JANOFU010000100.1:0-1660 GCA_031413815.1 Hyphomicrobium sp.
CCAGGTTTTGCACAATGCGATGAACGCCGCTGATTCCATGTGCACCAGCGTAACGCCAAAGATCGATCCCGTGGTGGCCCGCACGCAATCCCCTGAATAGGGATCGCAGGATTGGCCGACCAGAGTGACCCCGGAGGCGGCAACCGCGTCGGCGGTGCGGATGATCGTTCCCAGATTGCCAGGGTCGCGCATGTCTTCCAGCGCCACCCACACGCCGTTTGGCGTAACTTCGCGCGCATAGCGCTGCTTGAACGAGGCAAGGGCGCTCTGCGGGTTGTTCTGCCCGCTGAGTCCCTCCATGACTTTTTCGGTTACCAGAATGGGTAGCGTTTCGCCCCAGGCCGAAATGGCTTCCGTCGAGACCAGATGCTCCGGCACCCAGCCCGCCTTTCGCGCCCGGTCCAGCATCTCCCAGCCCTCAGCCACAAACAGGCCGGTTTCCTGCCGGAATTTCTTCTCGGAAATCGAGCGGATAAGCTTGATCACGGGATTTTGCGGGGACGTAACAGGGACCATGACGGCAACTATAGTTTCGGCTATATCTCTCGTCCATGAACATTCGCCCCAACATCAAGACCGGAATTTCCGTTTGCCCCCATGATTGCCCCTCGGCCTGCGCCTTGGAGGTGGAACTGCTGGACGAGCGCACCATTGGCCGGGTCCGCGGCGCCAAGGACAATTCCTACACCCTTGGCGTGATCTGCGAAAAGGTCGGCCGCTATGCCGAGCGCATTCACCATCCCGATCGCCTGCTTTACCCTCTGAAGCGAATCGGCCCCAAGGGCACTGGCCAGTTCAAGCGCATAAGCTGGGACGAGGCCATGGAAGAAACGGCCGCCGCCTTCCTCAAAGCCGAAGCTGACCATGGCTCGGAATCGGTCTGGCCCTATTACTATGCGGGCACCATGGGCCTGGTCATGCGCGATGGCATCGAGCGCCTGCGCCATACCAAGAATTATTCCGGCATGTATGGCACCTTCTGTATTTCACTGTCCTGGACCGGATATTTTGCCGGAGCCGGCAACATTTCCGGCGTCGATCCCCGCGAGATGCAGAAGTCGGACCTGATCGTCATCTGGGGTGGCAACCCGGTGAACACGCAAGTGAACGTGATGACCCACGCAATGAAGGCCCGCAGGGATCGCGGCGCCAAGATTGCCTGCGTCGATATCTATGACACCGGCACCATGAAGCAGGCCGATGTGAAACTGCTCATCCGCCCCGGCACCGATGGCGCTCTGGCTTGCGCCATCATGCATGTGCTGTTTCGGGATGGCTACGCCGATTGGCCTTACCTTGAGGCACTTACCGATTGCCCGCACGAATTTGAAACCCATCTCAAAACCAAAACCCCGGCATGGGCTTCGAAGATTTGCGATATCCCTGTTGCCGAGATTGAAGCCTTTGCCAAATTGATTGGCGAAACAAAACGCACTTACTTCCGCCTGGGCTATGGCTTCAGCCGTGGGCGCAACGGGGCCGTGAACATGCATGCAGCCTCCTGCATTCCCGTGGTCACCGGCGCGTGGAAACACGAAGGCGGCGGTGCGCTCCATTCCAACAGTGGCATCTACAAGTGGAACAAGAAGATGATCGAGGGTACCGATGCCGCCAAGGGCGGCCTCCGCGTCATCGATCAAAGCCGCATCGGCCCGGCACT
>JANOFU010000101.1:0-60442 GCA_031413815.1 Hyphomicrobium sp.
CCGCCTACAAACACCACTCGTTGGGGGGGGTGGGTTTTTTGGGTTACCATCTCCCTGTCTCCTCGGGGGTTTGGGACTGGGTGTGGGCCAGCCGTCTGTTCCGGAGCCTGAAGCTGCGCCTCACCCCAACCCACTCCCCGCGCGGAAGGCGCGCGGGGAGTGGGGGCATCATCCACCAACCTCTTGAACCGCCGCGTCAGGACTTCGCGCATCATGGCGTAGTCGTCGCCGGGAGTGAGGCCTTCCGATTTGATGTTGAACTTGCGGTATTCCTTTTTGACGAAGCCCTCAGGCCCAGCGACGATCATGCCACCAACGGCGTGAGTGCCGGAAATGTGGCTGTTGTCGTAGACCTCGATGCGGCGCGGAGACTCGGCCAGTCCAAAGCGTTCGCCGGTGGCATCGAGCAGTTTGGCTTGTGACGAACTCTCGGCCATCTTGCGGCCCAAGGCTTCCTTGGCGTTCGACAGCGCATGCTCGACGAGCCCCGACTTGGTGCCGCGGCTCGGCACGCAGATTTCGATTTTGCGTTCGGCTTTAATCGACAGCGCGTCTGCCATCAATTCGCGTTCTGAAATGTCGTGTGACAGCAGGATCAGACGTGGCACGGGTTTGTCGTCGTAAAACTGCGCAATGAAACTGGCCAGGATTTCCTCAACTGGAAGCGACTTGTCGGCCTTGGGGTAGTACGCGCGGTTGCCCCAGTTCTGGCCGGTGCGGAAGAAGAACACCTGAACGCAGGTCTGTCCGCCTTCCTGGTGGGCGGCGAAGATATCGGCTTCCTCGACGCCTTCGGGATTGATCGTTTGGTCGGCGGTGACGTGGGCCAGCGCCCACAGGCGATTGCGGTACTTGGCGGCGTTTTCGAATTCTAGTTTGTCAGCCGATTCTTGCATGAGCCGTTGATACATCTCGCGCACGTTCTGGCTTTCGCCGCGCAGAAAGCGCACAGCTTCATCGACGAGCTTGATGTAGTCCTCGGGCGCGATCTCGTTGGTGCACGGTCCCGCGCAACGCTTGATTTGGTGCAGCAGGCAGGGCCGCGTCCGCGAGTCAAACACGCTGTCGGAACACGAGCGCAGTAGAAACGCGCGCTGCAGCATGTTGATGGTGCGGTTGACGGCGCCAGCTGATGCAAACGGTCCGAAATAGTCGCCGTTGCCGGCACGCGCACCGCGATGTTTGAGGATTTGCGGCGAGGCCGTATCGCGGCGAATGAGAATGTAAGGAAACGACTTGTCGTCCCGCATCAGCACGTTGAAGCGTGGCTTGAAGCGCTTGATGAGGTTGGCTTCGAGCAGCAGCGCTTCAGCTTCCGTGCGGACGGTGACGAACTCCATCGACGCGGTCGATGCGATCATACGCGCGATGCGGTTGGTGTGGCCGCCCATACGCGCATAGTTCGATACGCGCGCTTTGAGGCTGCGGGCTTTGCCGACGTAGATCACGTCGCCGCTCTCATCGAGCATCCGGTAAACGCCCGGCTGCGAGGTCAGGGTTTTCAGATACCCCGCGATGACGCCTGGGCCGGTTTTTTGGGGCTCGGCGGGCGCGCTTTGGGCGTCTATTTTCGGGGAGTCGGACATCGCCGGAACATTGGCTGCGGCGCCCGGAAGGTCAAGGTGTTAGGAGCGGGTCCGCGGGCTGAGACACTGGGCCTCTCGCCGCTGCTTCCTCATGACGCCGATCAATAAACTCCGCCATCCGCTCCAGCACTGGCGCGCGCCAGCGCAGCGGCCAGGCGATGGCCGAGACGATGCCAATGTGGCCGATGCCGTCCAACTCAACCATCTCAACGGGCGTGCCCGCAGTTTTCAAGGTCGCGGCGAGCGTGTGCATGTTCCACATTTTGACGAGCGTATCGCTGGTGCCGTGCATCAGCAGCGCCGGTGGACCACCGTTAACCGCGAACGCGGCCGGTCGCGCCTTATCCGGGTTGGTCACGTTTGAAAAAATCTCTTTGGTGCTCGGCCATGTCGTCGGATCAAACGAATACGGACCTGCGAGGCCGACGAGCCCGGCGGGTCGCGGAATTTTAGGATCAAGATCTCTCAAGTAATGCGGGTCCAGCGCGATCAGGGCCGCACTGTGGGCGCCCGCTGAGTGTCCGGCGATGGTGATCGGCCGCCTCACTCCGCCTTTCGCCGCGATGTTCTTCGCGGTCCACGCATAGGCGAGTGCCGCGTCCTCGACGAACTTCGGAAACTGCACATCCGGGTACAGGCGATAGTCGGGAATGATCGTCGTGATGCCGCGCCGGGCGAGCGCGCGTCCCACGAACGCGTAGTAAGATTTGTCGCCGCGAGTCCAGCCGCCACCATAAAGGAACACCGCGACGGGGCCGTCGCTGCCGCCACCTTCGGGTTCATAAACATCGAGACGGTGGCGGTCGAGCGGCCCGTACGCGATGTCGTGGGTGACGGCCGCGCCGTGCTCGCCAAACAGCGCCATCACGGCTGCCCCCGTGCGGGCGGTCGACGGCGCGCCACCCGCATACAGCATCGTACCCGCGCCCAGCAGTGCCACAGCCATGGTCAACATCAGCCCCTTGATCATGCAGGTATATACGCGCAAACGCCGGTCTGGTTTTCAGGCCGTTCGGGTCGGGGGCGGACTTTCGGGCGAGCGCCATAAATCGGCCATCGCGGAGCAGGCTAACTACTTGTCTGACCGGAGGATTTTGTATGCGTGCCCTCACAGCCTTTTTGGCGATGTGTGCCTTGGCGCTCTTGCCCGTCGTGGCCGGCGCTGCGGTCAAAAAGAAGGCCAAGCCCGTTGCCGATCCGTTCCCGAAGGCCGAGTCGGTGTTGAAGTGGATCAACGAGTACCGGTCCAACCCCGAGCCAGACAAGTTGCCTGATGCCGTCAAAGCGATGGGCGAACTGGGTCTGATCCGCGAATTGGATTCATCGGGCCTCTACGTCGGCTTCATAGGCGGCGTGTTGGGGGCAAATCCGGACAAGGCCGAGCGATTGATTGCGCGCATGTTCCCGATGCCGCCCGAAGATCAGGTGATCCTGATCAAAGCCATCGCCTATTCGAACTCGCCCAACTGGAAGGGCACGTTGTCGGCGTTCACCGAACGCATGCCCGCCCGTCAGGTGCTGATCAACAAGTACCTCTATGGGGACGGCAAAACCCTGTTCGAGCAACCGCTCGATGAGGGCTCGTTCGTGCTCGATGCGCATTGGGGCTATTACTTCGGCAGCGGCTCGACTGAAGCCGTGCATCGCATTGTGTCGTCTTTGGCGTGGTCGGTGGAGAAGGACAACGTCGAGCGCTTGACGATTGGCTCGATGGCCAAGTGGACACTGGCCAGCAACGCGACGCGAGATAAAGAACTGCTCGACGCGCTGAAAGACGAAATGAACGTTCAGCCAGAGATCGTTCGCCCCGCTTTGCGCGAAGTGATCCTGGCGGCGGAAACATTCGAGACGGCGAAAATCCGGCGCGAGGCGGTCGCGTCCATCGATGAGCTTAAGGCCAAGGGCCCCGAAGCGAGCCGCAAGTTTGCGTGGTGGGGTCAGGCGGGGCAGACGGTGCTGGCGCTGGGCTGTGTGGCGGCGAGCGCGCTGGGTCAGGTGCAACTCGGAATCCCATGTGTGGTGGGTGGTGCTGTGTCGTCGGCAGCACTAAAGTTTTTGGCGCCCGCTCCGTAGCCGACGGTGCCAGGCACCAATTTAGAGGAGCCTGGCACCTTTGGCGCACTAAATATTCTTCTCAACTGTGCGGATAAATACCGCGAGTGTGCAGCCGCTCTTGGTCGACGAAGAATGCTGCGTGCCTTCCTTAAGCATCACGAAATCACCGGCTGTGTAGCTATGTCCATCGTTGTCAGTGAGATCGCCATCGAGCAATAAGAACTGCTCGTGGCAGGTGTGTTCATGCGGCTGGCTCGCGGTGCCGGGTTCCATGCGGTAGATGTGGAACCCGCTCGCATCGGCAAACGTGTCGTCGAGCTGCAGGAACGATTGGCCGACAACGACCTGCCCGTCGGTGACGAACTGTCTGAACTCAGCGGTTCTGATATTGCGGACGATGCGGTCCGTTGTTGCAATTGGTTTCATGCGTGCCTCCGGAATATGTCGGACACAACAGTGCAAAATGGAAAGAGACGAGTCAAACCGGGCTAAGACGCCTGGCAGATCTCGCGGGCTTTGGCAATTGCAGTATCTTTATCGGCGAATTCGCCGATCGCTTCGCCGCCAGGTGCGCGGGCTTTGATGTAACTGTCGGTCATGCTCTTCTCGAAGCCGTCGAGCACGGTGAGCGCCGTCAACTGTGTGTGCTCAGCCGACGCCAAGCGAATGAGAACGGTTTTGCTGCCGCCGTAACTCGCAGTTGAAATGGCGCACGCTCCGGGTGCGGTGTCGAACGACGACCGAAGGGCCGCGGCAGGTGCGGCTTCAGCCGGGTCAGCCGGTGATGCAGCCAGTTGGGCAGCGATGGGATCGGTTTCGTTTTGCGTGACTATGGGCTTAGCGGTCGCCGCCCCCGTCGCTGCTGTTGTGACCAATCGGCCCTCCTGTTTCACGGGCGTGTCCGCCTGCCCATCGCGGCTCCAGACGGTGCGCAGTGGTGAGGCGGGCCGCTGCGCGACGACGGGCTTTGCAACAAGGGCTGGAGGTTCTGCTGGTTGCGCCGTCACGACCGCGACGCTCTTTGCCGGTTTCTTAGCTGGTTTGGGCGTGGGTGCAGGCGCATCCGCGCTCGCCCACGGCAAGGGCTCGCCGGCCTTGGCTTCGATAGCCGGGGCCGCATCGCCCGGTTTGCAGAACTTTGAGCGGTATTGATCCGCGACCCATTCAATCGACGAGCCGTAGTTCTTATCGACAGCCCAGCGGCGCGCCAGATCGCCAAATCGCACGGGACGTGCGAGCCGCAACGACAGCGCAACAATGTCGTCCTGTTTCAGTTGCGTGCGCGGCGCGACGGGTGCTGCCAACCGCTCGCCGGAATAAGCGACCAGATGCTGGATTTGCGCCAGCACTCCGGTCTTCACATCCGGGTAGCGATCGCCGGGCACGCCGCCTCCTATGGTGCCGATGCCGGCGAAGTTGTTCTGCTTGGGATCGACATCGCCCATGCGGCCGTTCGGCGCGCGATAGGTCAGAAAGTTGGTCTCGATCGCCATCTGGAAGAACGCGTAGTCCCAGCGGACGCGCCAGGCTTCGCCGTAGTGTTTGTACCAGCGGGCAATGTCTTTGAAGCGCGGATCGGGATTGGCATTGCGCGTCTTCAGGAACGACATGAGCCGGTCCGGTGTCACGCACGCCGGAACGCGATTGGCGGCCGCGGTGCGGATCTCCGGCGTGTTGGGAGCCGCAAAGGCCACACCCGGCACGCATACAATCGCAGCGGCAATCGACGCAATCGCGGGAAGGACTGACCGTGCCGGGTTTGTCATCGTCGGAAAACTCCGCAAGTCACCTGGCACGCGTTCGTTGCACTCAGCCTTCGGGGCAAAGCTCAAAGGCTTTGTCGAGCGCTTGGGTCTGATTCGAATATTCGCCAACCGGCTCGCCGCCCTTGGCATAGGCGGTGATGTAGGCTTCGGTTTCTTTCTTTTCGGAGCCTTCGTTGACGTCAAGGACCGTGTAGTTGAACGTGCCGCCGTTCGGCGCCTTGATAACAATCGCTTTGGTACCGCCATAGCTTGCGGTCCACACATTGCACTTAGCTTTAGCGGGCGCGTCAGCGGCCTTGCCGCCCGATTTGGGCGGAAGTTTTGCAGCGCCGTTGAGGGCTGCGGTTTCAACCACCGCCGTCTTGGTATCATTTGCCAACGGCTTGACTTCGGATTCGGGTGCGGCGGCCTTTGCCACATCGGCAGCAGGCGCTTCAGGTGCCGGCGAAGGGTTCAAAATCTTGACAGCAGGGCCGGCAGCCTCGCGATTGACCGGCAATGTGGTTGCGGCAGCTTTGGCGAGTTCGCCGGCACCCAGGCCTGAGTTCAACACGTCGCCAGACTTACGGGCGTCTTCGATCGCTTGCTTTGCGAGTTCGGCGCCTTTGCCAGCGGGAACCGCCTTCGCTTCAGTCGCTGCAACTTTGGTGACGCCCGTTTCGACGGCCGTGCCGCGCGCTTCCGCAACCAGTTCGGGCTTTGGATCGGCCTCGTTGCAGTCGTTGGAGTAAAAGCGCTCGCCGACGCTGGCAATGTCACGTGGATAACCGCGGCTCTTGGGTGCCCACTGCTTGGTCAGCTGGGCGTAGGTCATCGGACCTTTGATGGTCTTCTGCCAATTGGTGAGCACGCCCCAGTCTTGAATGTTGCGCGTGCGCTCAGCGACGGGGCTTTCGACTTTGTCGCCGGTATACATCTGCACGTGTTCGAGATGCGCGCGCACGCCCGTCGCCACATCCTTGAACCGCTCGCCGCGCGCGCCGCCGCCGGTGGCGCCAAGGCCCGCGAAATTGTTCTGATCGGATTTTACGTCACCCTTATAGGTGAGGTAGCCGGTCTCAACGAGCATCTGGAAGTAGGCGTAATCCCAGCGAAGGCCCAGCTGTTCGCCGTGGCGCATGTATTCGGTGGCGATGTTGGAAAATTTGGGGTCGAGCTTGGCATTGTGTCGCTCGAGGAAGGCCATCAAGCGGCCGGGTGTGGCGCATTGTGGAACGGCATTGGCATCGGACACTTTGATTTGGGGAAGCTCTGTGGCGTGCGCGGCAGGAGACAGCATCGGTATTGCGAGGGATAGAAAGGTAGCGGCACAAGCCCTGGCGATAGCTCTCATGGAAACACCCGATCCTTTACGCGGCGCCAACAACCGGCGCCCAACACACCCAACCGTTCCTAAAGGCTTAACCTTAACGGTTGGTTGATATTTGGCTGCTGTTTGGGCCCGCGCCCCCCAAGCACCAGTGGTCGCCTAACTTTGGGGCGCGAGTTGGTGGGAGCGGTGGAGGAATTATGGCAATCCGCAATTGGGTTTAGGCCGTGCCCGGCCCTGGGCTCTTGGCGGTGGCGCGATGCTCATCTTCAGCCCAAGTCAGATGCTGCCCGCCGTCGAGCGCGATCATCTGACCCGTCATGGCTGGCGCTTCGAGGATGAAGCAGACGGCGGCGGCGATTTCGCCGGGCGTCGGTCCGCGCTTCAGCAACGTGGATTGTACCTCCGCAGCGAAGTCTTGGTCGGTCTGGTGGACGCTTTTAAGCACCGGCCCGGGTCCAATGGCATTGACGCGGACGCGTGGGGCGAGCGCTTGGGCAAGCGTCCGGGTTGCGGTCCATAAGCCCGCTTTAGAGATTGTGTAAGAGAAGAAGTCAGGTGTGAGCCTCCAAACCCGCTGGTCGATGATGTTGATGACATTGCCGTTTTGGCCATCGGGCAGGTTCGCCGCCAGAGCTTGGGCAAGGAACACGGGTGCCTTGAGGTTGATGTCGAGGTGGGTGTCCCAGGTTTCCATGGTGGCCGACCTCGCCGTGTCCAGCTGGAACTCCGAGGCGTTGTTGATGAGGCAGCTTGGCGCGCCAAGCGCCTCGCAGCAGCAGGCGACAAGTCCTTGAACCTCTTTGGTATTGGCCAAATCGGTGGGAATGGCGGCGGCGCGAACCCCAAGACTACGGACTTCTGCCGCGACGGCTTCGGCCTCCGCCCGCGAGCGGCGGTAGTGGACCGCGACGTTCCAGCCTTTCGTGGCCAGCTTTAGAGCGATGGCCCGGCCGATGCGTTTGGCGGCGCCGGTAATCAGTGCGGTTTGGGCGGGCAAGTCGGCAGGCGGCATTGGGCAATCCGGGAATCAGAGGGATGGGGCTTTTGTTTTGAGAGCTTACACGCACTGTGGACTCCGCAGACTCCAAATCAGGGACCGTGCGGCGTTCGTAAAGGGCCGGATTATCTAGCGCGATGCCGGCCGTTGCCCTCAAGGCACGCCTAAGAGTGTCGTGTTTTGTACCACCAGGCGGCGCTTTTTTGCTCAATCCGCTAGGTTCGTTGCTGATCGGCTACAGTCCAATGACAAGCAGCAGGCAAAACTGTGTTCCCGCTTGTAGATGGTTCCAATTTTCTGTTTCCTCTTAGTCAAGGACGCGGCGATTCCGCGTGACGCAGTGGGGTATGGGCTCCAGAGCGGCGAAAAGTAGACCATCACGGGGGTTTTTACATGACGACCAGAACCAAACTTCTCGGCGCCGCAGGCGCTGCAGCTCTGGCCCTCTCGGCCTTCGCTGGATCTGCCCAAGCCGAAGAGCCGAAGTTCGGGTATTCGGCGTGGTTGAACATCACGAGCGACTATATCTTCCGCGGTATCTCGTTCACGAACGAAGAGCCGGCATTTCAGCCTTACGTCGAGTTCACTTATGGGATCGGTTACTTTGGTATCTGGGGCTCGAATATTGATAACTTCGGAATTTACGGACCCTGGGAAGTTGACCTCTACGCAGGTATTCGCCCAAAGACTGGGCCGGTGAGCTGGGATATCGGTGTCCTCTACTACCTGTACGGCGCTCGCGGAGGCAATGCTGGATTTGATTTCGATACAAATCCAGCATCCAACGGAGATGTGTCCGAAGGCGATCTCGACTACGTCGAATTTCAGATCCTTGGAAATTGGGCAGTCAACGATAAACTGACTCTTGGAGGCAAACTCTACTACACGCCGGATCAGGATTTTGCGATCACGGAGACGTTCACTGTTGAAGGTAACGCGACCTACACCCTGCCAAGCTTCACGGTGTCAGGGGCTGAGTGGGTTCCGTCCGTTAGTGGTGCGGTCGGTCTTTGGGCTAGCGAAGAGAATGATTTCTACGTTGGTGGTTACTTCTTCCAAGACACCGGTGCTGGCGCTGGCTTGAATACGGAAGACGTGGTGTATTGGAACGCGGGTCTGAAGATCGCTGTCGACAAGTTCTACATGGACTTCCGCTACTGGGACACGGATTTCAACAGCACCAACGCGGAAGAGCGCTTCCTGTTCTCGACGGGCGTCTACCTGCCCTAAGTGGCGGACCATTATTTGACATCGGATCGGGGCCCTCGCAGGCCCCGATTTCGTTTGGGGTGGGGGCAAGTGGGCCAGGCCCCATGAAATTGCGAGGTCTCATGCGCATCAGGGCGCTTTTTTCCCTCTCCCATCGGGAGAGGGTTAGGGTGAGGGGTTATGCACTTGAAGACGCTCGATCACTCGCACCGCGCAGGTCAAGGGTGTGCGAGATTCCATCCAGCACTCCGGTCGCGTTGTTCATGACATCTGCGTTCCAAACGCGAACAACGAGATAGCCCATCGCTTCCAAACTAGCCGTCCGAGTAGCATCTTCTGCAACTCTCTCTCCTTGTTGCGCGCCGTCGACTTCAATTATCACCTTCGCGCTCTCACACAGGAAATCCGCAATGTATCTGCCTACCGGGACTTGCCGGCGGAACTTGAGACCCCGCATGTTTCGATTTCTGAGCTGATACCAAAGCTTGGCCTCTGCAGGAGTCAGCTTCCTGCGCATGTGACGGGCATTTTCTATCTTCGAGATCATGACCCCTCACCCTAACCCTCTCCCGATGGGAGAGGGAACAGTACCGGGCCAGCATGGACATCACACGTCTCGCCAAACTTGATGGACTCGCGAGCGCTTTCGGTCTCCCCATTGGAGTAGGGAAATGTGTGGCCGGTGCCGGAAGGGCAGGGCCTGACACCATCGCTTAGATACTATTATCGCCATCAAAGATCCCGCCGAGACCGCCGAGGACGGAGCCCTCGCCATGACCGCCGGGGCGGGCATTGGCCAGGATGCGGCCCGCCAGCCGAGAGAACGGCAGGCTCTGCAGCCACACATGTCCGGGGCCGGTCAACTCCGCAAAGAACACGCCTTCACCGCCGAAAATCATCGATTTCACAGAGCCCGCGCGCACGACATTGAAGCCGACATTCGGCGTCATCGCCGCGACGCACCCCGTGTCGACGTGCAGCACTTCCCCTGGCTTTAAGTCTCGCTCGATAATGGCGCCACCGAAGTGCACGAACGCCAGCCCGTCGCCTTCGAGCTTTTGCATGATGAAGCCTTCGCCGCCAAACAGGCCGGTCATGATCTTCTTCTGGAAGAAAATGCCAATCGAAACACCTTTGGCTGCACACAGGAACGAGTCCTTTTGAGCGATCAGCGTGCCGCCCATTTCACCGAGATGAAATGGCATGATGGAGCCCGGGTAAGGGGCCGCAAACGCCACGCGCGCTTTGCCCTGCCCCTGGTGGGTGAACAGCGTCATGAACAGGCTTTCGCCCGTCAGCATGCGTTTGCCGGCATTCCATATCTTCGAGCCAAAACCGCTGTCGGGCTGCGATCCATCGCCAAAAACCGTATCCATGTGGATGTGCGCGTCTTTGAACATCATTGAGCCTGCTTCAGCGATGGCACTCTCACCTGGATCAAGTTCGATCTCGACGAACTGCATTTCCTGGCCCTTGACTTCATAGTCCACGGCATCGGTCCGCCCCTTGCCGCCGCTGCGGCCGATACCCGGCACCGATCCAAAGCCTGCCATCTGCCGTCTCCATTGCCGTTATCGTTTCAAAGCACCTCGTATGCCCATCGTACACGGCCTGAATGCTGGCCCACAAACCGATTTTACGGCCGTCTGGCAGGGCCCCGGTGTCACCTGGATGTCGCGGAATCGTTATAAGCTTGTGAGGCTAAGGTTCTAGGAACGCTTGTCGGGTCCTAAAGGGCCGCTAGTCTTGCGTACGCGCATTGTCTGCGCCAATCGCGGCACCATCCTGACAGAGTTCGAGTGACGCGCCCCTCACGCCCTCTCTCGCGGGCGCGCCCCTCGCCTAGAGGCCAGCCCGTGGCTCCGGAGGATTTGCCCCCGCTGCCGACGGGATCGTGGGTTGGCCTCGTTTGATTTGAATTCCTCGACGTTGTCCCCAGCGGCCTGCAATGCCATCTTGATCACAATGACCGCAGCACATTAACTGCCGTGATCATAAGGGGGACTGCGCGCAGTGATTCCTGCCATCGCAATCATGGTCGTCATCACGGTCGCCACCGTGGCCTTTGTTCTGGCCCCGCAGCTGGCCCGGGGCCGCGTTCTGTACCGTACCGCTCCCGATCGGCCCGCAGCGTTCGGCTATCGCATGGCCTGGCTGGCCGTCCGCACACGGCACACAGTTTCGGTCGTTGAGGCATTAGGACTGACGGACACCCAGCCCTGCAATTGGAACTCCGGCATTGGCTGCGCTTATGACCGCAGGCTCGGTCAATCGCACGTTTATGTCTCGCCGCCCGTGAATGGCTGGACGTTTGTTGTTGGACTGCCGCTGCCGCAGCCGGTGGGACGCAACTTTCTCGATAAGGCGACGCCGCTGCTGGTCGGCATGGGTGGCCGGTTTATCGAGGTGCAGTATTTCTTAGCTTATCCACCACTCGACTTTTTCGCCTGGGCGCGGATGCTGGATGGCCGGTTGGTGCGGGCTTTCGCAATCGGCGACGAGGGCTTGATCTGGAGCAAAGGCAAGACGACGAAAGAAGAAAGAACATTGGGTCTGAAGCTGTTTGAGCTGCGCGGTGTGCGTGGACGGCGCGGCGATGCAGGCGGCGAGATCATCCTCCATCCGACCGAAGATCACGTGATGCGATTGGCGCATATCTGGAGCCTCGATCCCACCAAGCTGGGTGCGAAATCGGCGGAGCCGGGTCTCGGCGTGATTGGATTGGCGCCCGCATCATGGCGCGCGGAACGCTTGCGCAAGGCGGCGTGAGCGACGGTCGCGGCAAGGTGCCTAGCATCAGGCAAGCATGCCAAGGCGGTGCCAGGCACCGGGTTTTGAAGTCCGTTTTTTGATCCGTGGCTGCAGTGGCCCGATGCCAGGCACCCCAACTATGCGGCGCGATGCAGTCGATTGGCCCGGCTGTGGCGGCGCTCGGTCGCCAGATCAATAATTTCTGCCGTCGGCTGCACGATACGAGAGGCGGTCTGCTGACGCGACGTGAAGGGCTTGGATCGGCTGGTGCTTGGCCGTGATTTCACGACAGAAGCCGTCCGTTTGGGAATCTGCTTGCCCGCAGGCGATGAGGTTTTTCTTGGCTTCTTGGCGCGCGACTTTGGCTGGTTGATCACGCTGGTCACGGCAAGGCGGCCCGCAATGCCAACCCGGGAATACGGCCGCGGCTCAACGCGCTGCCCATCGGCTGCGGCCTCTGCAGTTGCGGTCACGGGCTCGCAGAAGGCAATGGCTGGGAGTTCGACGGGCGTTTGAATGACGATGGGCCGCGGTGAGTTTGCAGCGATCAATGGGCCATCAATTGACGCCATGGATCCTGGTCCCTGCGCCGGGTTCGCGGTTGCCACTCGATCATGCCAACCCAGCGACGTCAAAAGACGCCGCCACAGCCAGCTCAACGGACGTTTTCCTGACGCAGACATGCCCAAACCCTTCTACCCACTCCCGAGCTCGGCCCCACCGCCTGCTCGTAAGGTCCAGAATGGCAGGGCATGACTAATAGGGGGTTAAGGCTTGTCGCAACTTTGGACTAAGTGACTTTTTCTCAACGAGAACATATGATTGCGGTTGCTCGTGCCTCTAGGCCGCAGCGCGGCCAACGATTTCTGCCATTTGCAAGGCGATGAGGCGATCTAAGTAACCCTCGAACGGCACCGTGAAGGTTGAGAAACCGCGCGGATCGTCTTGCCAATCCTGGAGTTTTTCCCCAAACGCGGCAGGCGGCTCAGCCGCGCCGTCGAGTGCCACGATGCTGGCCCGGAAGGCGGCCTCAGTGAATGGCAGAAATGGGATCGAGACGCGATCGATGCTGCCATCTGGATTGCAGCGCGGCGCCTCAGTCACACTGCAGCAGATGGCCGTCCGGCCGCTGTCGAACCGGACGATCGCGCCGATCACAAGGCGCGAGGCTTCGAAGCCGTCGGGTGCCCGATAGGTCCAGCGCTGGCCAGCACAAATACTCATTGATCCGCCTCCCATATTGCATAACGGGGCTGCGCGGCCCCTTGCGATATGAAAATTTAGCCGCGCTTCGGGGCGGCTTTCGGGCCAGTCTAAAGCATGCGGCATTGTGTGGCCGCCGCGCGACAGGTCCGCTTCGCCCGTGAAATCAGCGGATCGTGAGATCGGCGCCCAGTTCATCGACCCGTGTCGACCAGCCTGCGACACCGGTGCCAGTATGGTCGTGCATTGCAATAGGCAGCCGGTCCTGCCGCGTTCCTAAGCCCGCATGGCGGTGATGCCAGGCATCCCCTGCGCAAGGTGACAGCAGGGTCTCGCCCGTTGCTCTATTGAGGGCAAGCACGGCACAGCTTGCGTGCTTCGGCATCACGAGTTGGCTTGTGTCACGCTGGGCCGGTTTTGAGTTGGGAGCTTGTTCGCTATTCGAGACCGTCTGCTGAGCGGCGGGACGGCCTGCCAAAACGGCTTGGGATACGAAATCCCAAAACCCGACAAAATGCCAAAACACAGCGCCAGTCAAAAATCCAAGCGCACACCACGTCGCCGGCGACGATGCGCCAGCGCGCATCGAGCGGCGTAACAGGCCGCTGTCAAACTGGGCTGAATCATTGAAGTGAGCGTCTCGAATCATCTTCGTGAGTGTGCGGCTCTGCCGCCCGTGCCGCAATATGGCTGCAATGCAGCGGGCGCATTGGGATCAGCATCCGTCCACAGTTTTCAGGACCACCGATGCTTGCGTGATCGAAAGCCCGGGCCGGTTGCTCAAGAATCACCGCGGTACTTGCCGCGGTCCTGGCAGCGGCGACACCGGGACTGTGGTGCTCTTTTTTGGCTTGTCGGTGTTTGAGTAAGTTGATCGCACGGGCGGCAGAAACATTTCACGCGCCGAACACAGCTTGCGGGGATTTTCGTTGGGTCCGCAGTTTTGCGGCTTGCCGTCCTTGCTGAAGCAAATGCGGATTTCGCGCAGCCGGTTGCCGTCGCAAGAGACTGCGATCATGTCCGGTTCGAGATCGGGGTTCGCGGCTGCGATTTCGCTCCGGAATTCGTCCGGCGACACCTGCAGCACTTCATAGGGATTGATGTAGCGCTCTGGAATGGCGATCGACTCGTACAGCTGGCGTGACAGCGCGTAATAGCCCGCCGGGTCGAGCCCTGAGCAGGTGCCGTGCTTGCGGTACTCATGGATGATGAGTTTGTCGCTGGGCATGATGTCCAGCATGCTGTCGATCAGGGGCCGTGGAACAAACGGCTTGCGGCGCGTGCGGCAGTTCTGCGGCCAGCCGCGCTCGTACTGCGGCCATAGGCCGTGAAGGATAAAGGCGTAGCGCCGCCCGTCGCTGCGGTTGCATTGCTGGTCATCATCGAAACCATGCGTGGTCGAGCAGTGCGTCGGGCTCCACGACAAGACGAGTGCGTAGTAGTCGAACACGCCAGCTTGGTGCTTCTGGGTCTCGCGGTCATCGGAAAAGAAATCGCGCTGGGCTATTGCGCTCCCCGATGCGCAGGCTGCGAGGACCATCGACAGGGTGATAAGTCGAAGAAGCCGGGCGAACATAGCCGTGTCGCAATCCAGAGTTTTGGTACGGTGCATTGACGTCCCGTAGTGCCTTGAGATGACGGCGCACCATAGCGCCCGATTGTGATCAGGCAATCGCTGTTCTCGACCTTCCGGCAGAATGATCTTCTGCGGCCACCACTAGGTCTTCATCTCAGCAAGACTTGCCAGGATACGGGCCCAGCTGCGCGCGCCTTTGCGGAAGCTTGAGAGATTGTACTTTTCGTTGGGGCTGTGGATGCGATCGTCGTCAAGTCCGTAGCCGACCAGCAGGCTGTCCATGCCAAGCGCGTCCTTGAACGAGGTTACAATTGGAATGGAGCCGCCGCAGCCCATCATCATGGTCGGGCGCTGCCATTCGTCCTGTAGCGCCGCAGCTGCCGCACGAACGGCGGGCGCGGTTGTGTCAAACCCGACGGCCGCGCTGCCTCGGCCACCGAGAAACTCGACTGAGCAATCGGCGGGCAGCTGCATGGCAATAAAATCTTGGACCAGCTCCAACACGCGGTCGGGGTCTTGGCCGGGCACGAGTCGGCACGTGATTTTGACAGAGGCTTTCGATGGTATGACGGTTTTCGAGCCGATGCCTTGATAGCCGCCCGTGATGCCGTTGAACTCGACCGTCGGCCGCGACCACAACTGTTCGATCACCGAGTATTCGGCCTCACCTGCGGGCGTCTTCAAGCCAACGGATGCGAGAAACGGCCCTGCTGCGGCCGCTCCCAGCTCTTCCCATTGCCGCTTCTGGTCAGCGGGCAGCGGCACGATACCATCGTAGAATCCAGGAATGGCCACGCGGCCCTGATCGTCGTGCAATGCAGCGATCGCTTTGGCAAGCGCGCGAATTGGGTTCACGGCGGGGCCGCCGTACATGCCGGAATGCAAGTCCCGTGATGGCCCCGTGACGATGGCTTCCGTTCCCACCAAACCGCGGAGCATCGTCGTGATGGCGGGTGTGTCCTTGTCCCACTGGCCGGTATCGCAAACGAGCACGAGATCGGCTTTCAATTCCGCGCCGGCCTGTTGCAGGAAGGCGGGCAACGAGGGCGACCCACACTCTTCTTCGCCTTCGAGCATGATGGAGACCGCGAGCGGCAAGTCCCCGGCGGCTTCCTTCCAGGCGCGCGCCGCCTCGAAGAACGTCATCAGCTGGCCTTTGTTGTCCTGAGCTCCGCGCGCCACGATGACTTGGCCATGGCCGGCTTCGGTCACGATGCGGGGCTCGAACGGCGACGTGGTCCAAAGGTCGAGCGGATCCGCAGGCTGCACGTCATAGTGACCATAGAAAAGAACATGTGGCTTGCCCGGTTCGCGGATGGCGCGGTCATGGCCGACCACCATGGGATGGCCTGCCGTATCGCGCACCGAGGCGGCAAAGCCGATCTCGCGCAACGTCGCTGCGCACCACTCCGCCGCCGCCCGGCAATTCGGCTTGTAGGCCGGGTCCGTCGAAACGCTGTCGATGCGCAACAGTTCGAACAACCGCGCTAAGCCGGCCTCCTGGTTGGCTTCGAGGCGATCGAGAACAGCAGCTAAGTGTTGGCGCATGGTGGGCTCATGATTTGGGATGGACAGGATTTACTGCGGCGTCGCGCGTGCAACTCAACGGCGCTCTTTTGCTGG
Source organism: Hyphomicrobium sp. (assembly GCA_031413815.1). Classification (GTDB taxonomy): domain Bacteria; phylum Pseudomonadota; class Alphaproteobacteria; order Rhizobiales; family Hyphomicrobiaceae; genus JAGVSR01. Next base: position 16,079 of record JANOFU010000101.1, read on the forward strand.
CTGGAGCGACCTGCTATGGCAGCACCAGGCATTGGTTTTGTGACGCGGGCGTCACACCTACCATCCTGACGGAGCAGCCGGAATGGCGCAATCAAGCACACAGGGCGGCGCAGCGCCTCAGTGGGTGTATCAGTTCGGCACCGGCCGGACAGATGGTCATGCCGGTTTGTCCGACCGCCTAGGCGGTAAGGGCGCCAATCTTGCCGAAATGGCGAGTCTCGGCCTGCCTGTTCCCCCCGGTTTTACTATCATCACCGATGTCAGCACGCAGTACTCGGGCAACTGCGAGGCGCTACCCGCTGCCCTTGCTAGCGAAATCGACCAAGCGCTTGCGGCGGTCGCAGAAGCGGTGGGTGCCAAGTTTGGCGATGAGGACAATCCATTGCTGCTGGCCGTGCGCTCTGGCTCCCGCGCGTCGATGCCCGGGATGATGGACACTATTCTCAACATCGGGCTCAACGCAACGACTGTTGAAGGGCTGGTTCGAAAGTCGGGCGATGCCCGCTTCGTCTACGACAGCTATCGCCGGTTTATCGAGATGTACGCCGATGTGGTGCTCGGCGTCGATCAGGGCGTCTTCGTGGACTTGCTCGATAACTACAAAAACCTCAACGCTCTCTCGTCTGACACCGAGCTGACCGCGCAACACTGGCTCGACGTGATTGCGGACTTCATGTCGGCCGTCAAAACGCAGACAGGCAAGCCGTTTCCCGAGGATACCGCAGAGCAACTGTCGGCCGCCATCAAGGGCGTGTTCGGCTCCTGGCGTAACGATCGCGCTGCAACCTACCGGCGATTGCACGGCATCTCGGACGACTGGGGAACGGCCGTCACGGTGCAGGCGATGGTGTTTGGAAACATGGGCGCGACTTCGGCGACGGGGGTCGCGTTCACGCGCAATCCATCGACGGGTGAGCGTGCCCTCTATGGTGAGTTTCTGCCCAATGCCCAGGGCGAAGACATTGTCTCGGGGGTTCGCACGCCGCAGCCGCTGACAAAGGCCGCGCGCATTGCCCTCAAATCGACTGATTCCTCGCTTGAGGAAGCCATGCCAGACGCTTTTCATGAGCTGAGCGGTATCCTTGCCAAACTCGAAGCGCACTACCGCGATTTGCAAGACGTCGAGTTCACGATCCAGGACGGCAAAGTCTGGATGCTGCAAACGCGCAGCGGTAAGCGCTCAATCGAAGCAGGCCTCAAGATTGCCGTCGAAATGGCGGGCGAGGAAATCATCTCGCGCGAAGATGCTGTTTTGCAGATAGATGCCGGCAATCTGGCCAATCTTCTGCACCCCCGGATCGACGCAACTTTCAAGAAGGATCTGATCACCCGCGGTTTGCCCGCGTCGCCGGGTGCGGCGTCCGGCGAAATCGTGCTGGCGCCGGAAGATGCCGAAGTGCTGCGCGCACAAGGCCGCTCGGTCATACTGGTGCGCATTGAGACGAGCCCAGAAGACATCAGCGGCATGAGCGCTTCAGCAGGTGTTCTAACGGCGCGTGGTGGATTGACGAGCCACGCCGCCGTGGTGGCGCGCGGCATGGGGTTGCCATGTGTGTCGGGGGCTGGCGCGCTCAAGATCGATACAAAAACGGGGACCGTGCGGGTAGGTGCACGCACGCTCAATCGCGGCGATGTCATCACAATTGACGGCTCGACCGGCGAGGTGATGGCGGGTCTCGTGCCGATGCGCCAGCCAGAGCTTTCTGCAGATTTTTCCACGCTGATCGGCTGGGCCGACACTTTCCGGCGCATGGGCGTGCGCGCCAACGCGGACACGCCGCGCGATGCGCGGCAGTCGCGGGCGTTCGGTGCCGAGGGCATCGGCCTGTGCCGGACCGAGCATATGTTCTTTGACGCTGATCGCATTCTCGCCATGCGAGAAATGATCTGCGCCAATGACGAGAAGGGCCGCCGCGCGGCTTTGGCGAAAATTCTGCCGATGCAGCGGTCGGACTTCATCGAGCTGTTCGAAATCATGGCTGGGTTGCCCGTCACGATCCGGCTACTCGACCCACCGCTGCACGAATTTCTGCCGCGTCAGGAGCGTGAATTGGAGCCTGTGGCTGCAGCGCTTGGCATCACGCTGGAGCGGTTGCGGTCGCGTGTAAACGAACTATCTGAGTTTAATCCCATGCTGGGGTTCCGCGGCTGCCGCCTCGCGATCCGCTATCCCGAAATCACGGAAATGCAAGCGCGTGCCGTGTTCGAAGCCGCGATTGCTGCGGGCAAGACCACGGGGCAACCAGTCAAATCCGAAATCATGATCCCGCTGATTGCGTTCCGGCGCGAGTTCGACATTCTGGCAAGTGTCATTCGCAGTGTTGCGGCCAAGGTCGAAGCGGAAACAGGCGAACGGCTCACCTACGAAATCGGCACGATGATTGAGTTGCCGCGTGCGGCCTTGAAGGCACGTGAATTAAGCGAGGGTGAACATGGCGCATCGTTTTTTTCATTCGGCACCAACGATCTGACACAGACCTGCCTTGGCTTGTCGCGCGACGACGCGGCGCCTATTATGTCGAACTATGCAGGGCGCGGGATTTTTGATCGCGATCCGTTTGCCTCCATTGATCAAGACGGCGTGGGCGAACTGGTGCGGATCGGCGTCGCCGGTGGCCGCGAGGGCCAGCCGGGCCTCAAGATCGGAATTTGCGGCGAACTCGGCGGCGATGCCACGTCAGTCGCGTTCTTCCATGATACCGGATTGGATTATGTCTCGTGCTCGCCGTTCCGCGTGCCAATTGCGCGGCTCGCAGCGGCGCAAGCCGCGATCTTGGCGGGACGGAAGGTTTCGTAGCGCATGCGAGACGCGGGGGGCTTACAACATCCCGCCTTCTTTGTCGCCGTCATCGCCCAACCGGCGGCGGCGCGGCGGCGTGTTGCTCTTGGGCGTTAGCAGCAACGCGATGACGAGGGGCGGCATCAAAAAACACCACGCAGCCCAAGAAGAATAATCGCGGTTCTTCATTGCTGCGAGAAAGCCCGCAACAACGGCAGCCGTGATGGCTGTCAGACCCCAGATGACGATGTAGGCCATTTTTGCCGTCTCCGCGCGATTGCGGCAGCGACAGGTTGCCCCCGTTTCCCGCACACGTCACTTGGGTGAAAACTAAGGCGAAATCAAGCGGGCCCTGCGAAAACTTCTGCGAATGGCCTTAATGGAGGGGTGGTGCCAGACCCGCTCTCTCCTCTCCGTCATCCCGCACGAAGTGCGCTCACTTGCGCGCGAGATGCGGGACCCAGCGTCAAACCTGCCGAAGGCACAGCATCATATGTGGGCTTCGCCCGCATGCCTCCTGGGTCCCGGATCAGCGCGAAGATGCGCTGTCCGGGATGACGGGTGAAATGAGCTAGCGCGTCTTCGCTTTGGCGAGCGTCGACACATCAAAATCGAGGCCGAGGTCGAGTACGGGTGCGGAGTGCGTGAGCGCGCCGACAGAAATTAGCTCAACGCCGGTTTCGGCGATCGAGCGCACGGTTCCGAAGTTGACGCCACCGGATGCTTCCGCCAGCGCGCGGCCGCCGATGCGTTTGACCGCGTCACGCAGCATTGCAGGCGTCATGTTGTCTAGAAGAATGGCATCGACCTGGTGGCGTAAGACTTCGTCGAGTTGGTCCAGGGTATCGACTTCGATTTCGAGTTTCACCATGTGGCCGCTCGCGGCGCGCGCCCGCTCGATCGCGGGTGTAATGCCGCCGGCTGCCACGATATGGTTGTCTTTGATCAGGATGGCGTCGAACAACCCTGTGCGGTGATTGTGGCCGCCGCCGCAACGCACGGCGTACTTCTCGAAGGCGCGCAGGCCCGGTGTAGTTTTGCGGGTGTCGGCAATGCCAGCCTTGGTGCCTGCAACAGCATCGACATAACGACGCGTCACGGTCGCGATCCCACTCAAGCGTCCGAGAAAATTGAGCGCCACCCGCTCACCAGTGAGAAGACCGCGCGCGGGGCCACTCAGCTGCACGACAACGTCCCCGGCGGTGACGAGATCGCCATCCTGCTTCAGCCGTTTGATTTTGATGCGGGGCTCGATTTTGGCGAAGGCGGCTTCGGCGAGATCAAGTCCAGCAATTACGCCGGGCTGGCGCGCCGCGATCACGCCAGTCGCCTGAGCATCCGCGGGCACCGTGGAGTTGGTTGTGATATCGCCAGCGAGCCCCAAATCTTCTGCGAGTGCTGTATCAATCGCCTGATCAACCAACGTCTTTGGCAGCCGTGCCAATGTAGTGGATGTTTTCACAGGGCCAGCTCAGCGATGCGCGGGGCGTCATTGCGGGTACGGCGGGACGAGCGCTCGATCGCTTTGAGCTGGTCAAGCGTGATGAATGTCCGCCTAGCACGTGATTCGACGGCGGTGGGGAAGTCACTGCGGAAGTGGCCGCCGCGGCTTTCTTTGCGCTGCAAGGCGGCGGCAGCAATAAACCGGGCGGCGAGCGTCATGTTCGACAGCATTCCATCCGTGCGGACGTCGGCCGCAATTTCGTTGATCAGTGACAGCGCGCGCTTCAAGCCGCGGGCGTCGCGGATCACGCCGACATCCTCGGTCATCGTCCGCCGCAGATGGGCTAGCACTTCGGCGCGGTGGCGGATGTCCATCGGCTTGCCACCCTTCACCAAGCGCAGCTCAGCAATCGGTTCGGCCCAGCGGCGGCTGACCAGCGTGGCAATGTCGGCGGCGACGCGGGCACCGAACACCACCGCTTCGAGGAGTGAGTTGGATGCGAGCCGGTTGGCGCCATGCAAGCCGGTGGAGGCCACTTCGCCCGCCGCCCACAAGCCTTCGACGTTGGTGCGGCCGTGGACGTCTGTTGCGACGCCGCCCATGTGATAATGCGCGGCAGGCGCCACCGGAATAAGCTGCGTCACGGGATCAATACCGGCGTTGCGGCAGTGCGCAAAGACGGTTGGGTAAGCGTCCGCAAAGCGCTTGCCGATGGCCTCGCGGCAATCGAGGAACGCGCCGCGGTGGGCGGCCACTTCGGCAAAGACGCCGCGGGCGACAACATCGCGAGGGGCCAGTTCGGCATCTGGATGGAGCGTAGTCATAAAGCGGCCGCCGGCCCGATTCACCAGGATTGCGCCTTCGCCGCGCAGAGCTTCCGTGGCAAGCGGCGCGGGGTCCGCACCGATGTCGATGGCCGTCGGGTGGAACTGCACAAACTCGGGATCGGCGATGACGGCTCCTGCACGGGCGGCAAACGCAATCGCTTCGCCGCGCGCATAGGCCGGGTTGGTGGTGACGGCAAACAGGCCACCGACGCCGCCGGTTGCCATGACGACGGCGCTCGCCGGGATCAATTCATAGCTGCCAGTGCCGCGCGTTTCACCGCGAATGAGGCGCACGCCGCGCACCCGGCCGTCTTCCACGATCAGGTCTTCGGCTTCGTAACCGGTCAGCACGCGAATGGAGGGCGTATTGCAGGTGGCTGTGATCAGCGCCTGCATGATTGCGGCACCAGCACGGTCGCCGGACACGCGCACGATGCGGTTGGCCGAGTGAGCGGCTTCTTTGGACAGAACGAATTCGCCCGCACTGTTGCGATCAAACGGGACGCCGTAGCGCAAAAGATCGCGGACGCGCTCGCCTGCTTCTTCGGAGACGAGCTTGGCAACCGCCGGATCGACTGTGCCAGCACCTGCGATGGTGGTGTCGCGGGCGTGCGCTTCGGGCGTGTCGCCAAGGCCAACAGCAGCCGCCACGCCACCTTGCGCCCACGCGCTGGAGGCGCCTTCGCCTAAGGGGGCTGCGGCGATGATGGTGACCGGCAGTGGCGCAAGTTTGAGAGCGGTGTAGAGCCCGGCAAGGCCCGCACCGATGATGACAATATCGCCCGGCCCGAGTTTCGACTTCGGGTCAGTAAAGCCTGCGAATGTTTCCGTCGTCTTCGCCTTCGTCATCGTCGGGCCCTCACCCTAGCCGCCCTCTCGCGAGGGCACGCACGTCACATCAGTTCGTCAGGTTCACCATGCGCTCAACAGCGCGGCGTGCGCGGTCGGCCACTTCCGGATCAACCGTCACTTCGTGTTTCAGGTCGCGCAAGGATTCGTAGATCGCCTCGAGGCTGATGCGCTTCATGTGCGGACACAGATTGCATGGCCGCACGAACTCGACGCCCGGCGTTTCGGCGGCGACGTTCGACGCCATCGAGCACTCGGTGACGAGAAGCGCCTTCTTAGGCCGGTTGGTCTTGACCCAATTGATCATGCCGGACGTGGAGCCGGTGAAGTCAGCGACGTTGATGACGTCGGGCGGGCACTCGGGATGCGCGATAATTTTCACGCCCGGGTTGGCGTCCCGGTACTCCAGAAGCTCGGCGGCTGTGAAGCGCTCGTGCACTTCGCAATGGCCACGCCACGCGATGATCTCGACTTTGGTCTGGGTCTGTACGTACTTTGACAGATATTCATCCGGGATCAGCAGCACGCGCGGTGCGTTCAAGCTTTCGACGACCTTGACGGCATTGGAAGAGGTGCAGGTGATGTCGCACTCGGCCTTCACCGCCGCTGACGTGTTGACGTAGGTGACGATCGGCACGCCGGGATAGGCTTCGCGTAAGAGCCGCACATCGTCAGCCGTGATCGAGGCTGCGAGCGAGCAGCCAGCCCGCAAGTCTGGAATGAGCACCGTCTTGTCCGGTGACAACAGCTTCGACGTCTCGGCCATGAAGTGCACGCCAGCCTGGACAATCACATCGGCTTGGGCTTTCGCCGCTTCCTTGGCGAGTTGCAGGCTGTCGCCCTTGATGTCTGCGACGCCGTGGAAGATCTCTGGCGTCATATAATTGTGCGCCAGGATAACGGCGTTGCGTTCTTTCTTGATTGTGTTGATCGCTTTGATGAGGGGCGCGTAGTGCACCCACTCCATTGGCGTCACGACGTGCTTCATGCGCGCGTAAATAGGTTCCAGTTCTCGCGCGAGCGCTGGCGTAAACTCGATACCGTGGCCACCCTTCATGCCGGAACCCACCGCCGCCTTGGGCGCGGGAGTTGATTTCCGAGTGCTGATCGGCAGCGTCACCTGGACCATGGCGCTTTCCTTTCGTGCGTCTGAACTCAAATATACTCATATCGAGCATATCTGGGGCGTAAGTCTGGCCGGCATAGGCCGGAGCTTGGCTTATTATGCTCTGTTAGAGCATTGCATAATGCTCTTAACTTAGGCGAACGCGGTCAGGAATTCCAGCGTGAATGGCCTCAGCCACAAAAATATTCTGAAGGGTTCAGCCAGCGACGAGGATCCGGCTGAACCCTGACACAAAACTATTGCACGCGACCTGGTTTGACGCGCACGCCCGGTGCTGGGCGCTCCAACAGCACTTCCTTGCGGAAGCGATAGAGCTTCGCAGGCCGGCCACCGGTCCGGGTTTTGACGTCACCCGTCGGCTCAACAAGCCCGGCACCTTCCACCAAGCGGCGGAAGTTCTGTTTGTGCAGATGCGGACCGAGAATGGCTTCAACCGTCTTCTGCAATTCAAACAGTGTGAACTCACCCGGCATCAGTTCGAAGATCACGGGGCGATATTTGATTTTCGCGCGTGTGCGGCCAATCGCTGTCGCCAAGATGCGCCGGTGATCAAACCGCATCATGCCGCCGAAGCGGGGGGGCGGCGACCACGAGAGAGACGCTTCGCGGCCATCGCGGCGAGCTTCCTCAACGAGGCCGGCTTCGTACAGCAGCTCATAGCGCTCTAGAACTTTTTCTTCGTCCCACGCTGCGCCATCAAGGCCGAAACACATGCGAATACGATCTTGCCGGCGAACTGGACGCTCTGGAGACGCCTTTAACGGTGGGCGTTCAGCCCATTCGCGCAGGCGGGGTGCCAACTCAGTTTCGAGAATATCCGGACGGCCTTTGCGCCAATCTTCCCAAGGGAAATAATGATACCAACTGCGCCACAGGCCGCGCTGCAGTTCTTGAATGTGGCTGGCTTCTGTGAGCGCAAGATAGCCGATCGAAACCACGTGAGGTGCGGCGTCACCGGGTTCAGCATGACGGCCTCGATCGCCGAACGAGTACAGCTGTTCGACGTAACCAAGATCGAGGCCAGCTTGTTCGGCAACCCAAGCCCGCAGTCCGCCTTCCAGCGTGCGGTGTTCAAGCGGTTCAAACGGGCCAAACGGCAATCCTTCCGGGGCCGAAGCATCGGTGGACTCGCGAACGGCGAGGACGACAGGTTCATTGTCGAGTACGGCGACGATGGCGGCATTGAGACCGATTTCGACTTTCGATGTGTCAGGTCTCACGGCGATCCCCCGGCGAGCGGTTGGCTCTAGGGTCTCCCGCGGGATACGCCTCAGATTTGCGTCTGAAATCATGGGTCTACTCCCTGTGTCCATAACGGCAGCTAGAGCGAGATAGTGGCGATTTTGGGAACAAGTGATTTTCCTCCTAGCAGCATCTAGATGGTCACAACGGTCTGGGGTTGCTGATTATTCCCCGCAAGGGCACAACGCTGCTACACGTCCTGCGACGCAGGACATCACGACCATGTGTTGTGCCTATTTTTCTTGCAGCGTACGGACCTGTGACCCGCACAGGTTGCTGAACCTTTGTAGGAATTTTTCCTGAGCCACTGCGACCGGCCATGCTTCCAGAAGGTTGAGGTGTGTTTCGAGGGCCGGGCTTAAGCGATCGGGTGCCCCGAAGAACGTCTCGGCTTCCTTGTGCGCAAAGCCCGCAAGTCGCGAGGCTTCGTAGTACGCCGCAATCTGATCGGCACGTTTGATAGCGGTAGCGGCGGCGGACGGCAGCGGATCATCGATCCCGAAGCGCAAATAAATTGCGCGCAACAACTGGTTCTCGAATGCTTTGTAGTCGAGTCCGATCGCAGTTTTGAATGGGCTGATCAGGTCGCCGATCACGTACTCAGGGGCGTCGTGCAGAAGTGCAGCAAGGCGAAACGAAAGCGGCCAATCCGGACAAACATCATGCGCGATATCTTCAACGATCAGCACATGCTGAGCGACCGACAAGGCATGCGTGCCGACCGTTTGGCCGTTCCAGCGCGCGACGCGGGCCAGGCCATGCGCGATATCTTCGATCTCGATATCGTTGGGTGATGGATCCAGCAGGTCAAGACGGCGGCCCGACAACATGCGCTGCCACGCGCGCGGGGGAGGGTTGGGTGGTGACGTCATTGCGGCCGCTTCACTTTGGCTTGAAGCTTCGCACATGCGTCGTGCCTGTGGCAGGCGACGAGATGGTCGTTCACCATGCCCGATGACTGCATGAACGCATAAACGGTCGTAGGGCCGACAAATCGAAACCCCTCGCGCTTCAGGGCTTTCGACAGCCGCACGGACGTTTCCGTTTGCGCTTGAGCGTCTTTGAGTGCGCGCAAACGGTTCTGCAGGGGCGGCATTTCGATGGGGCTCCAGACAAAGCTGCCAAATGATTGGCGTTTCAAGATTGCCAGGTAAGCCTTTGCGTTGTCGATTGTTGCCTCAATTTTCAGTTTGTTGCGGACGATGCCGGCATCGGCCATTAGGTGCGCAACGTCCATCGCGCCGTAGCGCGCAATTTTCTGGGCATCGAAATTGTGAAATGCTCGGCGGAAGTTTTCGCGCTTCTTCAAGATCGTCAGCCATGACAGGCCAGACTGAAAGCCTTCGAGGACGAGCTTTTCAAACAAGGCCCGGTCGTCAAGGAGTGGCACCCCCCATTCTTCGTCGTGGTAGCGCGTGTATTCGGCATCAGCGATGCCGGGCCAGGTACATCTGATCAGCTCTTTGCGATCCGCAGTCACGTCACCGGACCTCCGGCTGCGACCGCTAGAGTGACGTTGACCCACGCGGCGCTATCAACGCTGAGCGGGATGCCGCCGCTCGTCAGCGCCACACCTTGAGCCTTGAAGTCCGCCGCCCGATCGAGCCGGACCATGGCGAGCCCGCGCGCGCCAGCCACCGATCCCAGTTTTCCAATGACAGTATCTCCCGCGAGAATCTCAGGCCGGTCAATTGGCAAGCCAGCGGCGCCCGTCACGGGCACGACGCGCTTCCGGATCGACGTCTTGTGCTGCATGCGCGCGACGATCTCCTGGCCGACGTAGCAACCCTTGGTGAACGAAACCCCATGGAGAAGATCAAAGTTCGCTGCGTGCGGATAAGCGTCGCCAAAGTCGTAGTCCTTGCCGCCTTCGGGAACGCCAAGAGAAATACGGTGGGCGTGATAGGCATCGGGATTGCTCTTGGTGCCATTGGTGGCCGAGGCAATGTCGGTCACGAATTGGGCCTCCGCTAGAATGCGCCACCCCAACTCGGGATGACGTGGGTCTGGATAGGCGACCGTGCCTCTGGTCTCGCCGGACGAGCACGCGTGAGGCCCCCAAAGCGCGAGCAGGACATACTGATCGGAGGCGTCGCCAATCGCCACATCGGCACGCAGCTTGTACATCGTCAACCGCTTGATCAGGTCTGCCACCTGGTCGCGCGCAACCTCGAGTACATAGCCGCCAGGGGCCTTGGCAACGAAGAAATCGAACAGAATTTTGCCCTGAGGCGAGAGCAGGCCAGCGTGCACTGCACTTCTGTCATCGAGCCCATCAAGTGAATTGGTGATCAGACCCGCTAGGAGCTTTTCTGCATCTGGGCCGTGCACCGAAACAGCACCCCGGTCCGCCAGCACTGCGATTTTTTCTGATCTTTCGGTGGCCATGGGTTCACGCGCGTTGCATTCTTGAGAAGACTTTCGTATGCGGGCATTAAGCGCAACGCAAGCATGACCAAGGTTGCCGGACTTCATTCGGGTACTCGCGCACCCTCTCACTCCGGCATGGCACAACGGCGGAACCCTATGACCGGCAGCTACGACCTCGTTCTCCGCGGCGGCAGCGTCGTCAACCACGATGGCGAGGGCATTCGCGACATCGGCATTCGCGGGGGGCGGATCGCAGGTTTGGGCGATCTCAAGAACGCCAAGGCCGCTGAAGTTGTCGAGGCGAAAGGCCTGCACATTCTACCCGGTGTGATTGACACTCAGGTGCATTTCCGTGAGCCGGGGCTGACGCACAAGGAAGATCTGGAAACCGGCAGCCGGTCCGCTGTTGCCGGTGGCGTCACAGCCGTGTTCGAAATGCCCAACACCAATCCGCTGACCACGTCGGCCGAAACGCTCGCCGATAAGGTGCGCCGCGCCAGCCACCGCATGTACTGTGACTTCGCGTTTTTCGTTGGTGGGACCCGCGAGAACATCGATGACATTCCCTCGCTGGAGCGTTTGGAAGGGTCGGCTGGCATCAAGGTCTTTATGGGTTCATCGACCGGCAATCTGCTTGTTGATGATGAGGCATCGCTGGACCGGATCATCGCCAAATTGAGCCGCCGCGCGTCGTTTCATGCCGAGGATGAGGCGCGCCTGATTGCACGGATGGGGTTACGCGTGCCAGGCGATCCGTCATCGCACCCCGTTTGGCGCGATGAAGAAGCGGCGCTGATCGCAACCAAGCGGCTGGTGGGGCTCGCCGAAAAATATCGCAAGCGCGTGCACGTGCTGCATATCTCGACAGCCGCCGAGATGGATTTTCTCGAGCAACATAAAGACTGGGCGAGCGTAGAGGTCACTCCCCATCATCTGACGCTCGCTGCACCCGACTGCTATCGCGATCTTGGCACCTACGTGCAAATGAACCCTCCCGTGCGAGATGCACGCCATCGTGATCGCATCTGGGCGGCGCTCGCGTCCGGCGTTGTCGATGTGTTGGGCTCAGACCATGCCCCGCATACCCGCGAGGAAAAAGATCACACGTATCCCGCATCCCATTCCGGTATGACCGGAGTGCAGACGCTGGTGCCGGTCATGCTCGATCACGTCAATGCGGGGCGATTGTCGCTGCAGAGGTTTGTCGATCTCACGAGCCACGGACCGCAGCGCCTGTTCGGCATCCGCAACAAGGGACGCATCGCGCTGGGCTACGACGCTGACCTCACAATCGTTGATCTTAAGCGCCGCGAAACGATCACAGACACGTGGATTGAGAGCCGGGTTGGGTGGACGCCCTACAATGGGAAACCTGTCACAGGCTGGCCGGTCGGCACGTTCGTTCGCGGCCGCGCCGCCATGTGGGCTGGGGAAATTAACGGTCCTGCGGGCGGCGAACCCGTTGGTTTCCTGGAGAATTAGACTCTAGCCCACCGCGAAGTGCCATCTGGCATTGGATTTGCGAACATGGTCGTGATGATCACTCGCTGGCACCATGGGAACTTGCCACTGACCCTGCGGCCGCATGCCGGACCTGGGCGCGCAACGGACCTGGCGTTGCCGCTTGAAGCCCATCGCCTGCTACAGTTTTTGATTGGGGCAGCGGCGGGCCTCACAAGCCTTTCAGCCCTCTATGTAATCAAATGTGCGGCCGGCATCAATCTATTGCCCGGGCAAGCACCCGTGCTCCACAGCTTGCTGTATCATTTCATCCGTTGAATAGAAAAAGGCCGCCAAGCGTTTCCTGGCAGCCTTTGGTGTGATCGCGGTCGTGAGGCGGAAGCGCTAGTGCACGACGTGCACTTTGGTGCCACCCGAGACCATACCAGCCAAATGTACGACATGGCCATTGTGCATGCGGATGCAGCCCGAGGACGCTTCTGTCCCAATCGAACCCGGAGCGTTGGTGCCATGAATACGGTACAGCGAACTGCCGAGATAAATAGCCTTGGCGCCGAGGGGATTATTCACGCCGCCCGTCATCTTCAACGGCAGGTGTGGCTTGCGCTGGCGCATTTCTTCCGGCGGAACCCAATCCGGCCACGAAACGACCTTTGAAACCTTTTGCGTGCCCGTCCACTTGAAGCCCTTCTTGCCGACTGCAACCGGGTAGGCGTAGGCCTTCCCACCGCCGAGGACGTAGTAGAGCTTCTTTTGCGATTGATCGACGACGACAGTTCCGGCGCTGTAGCCACTCTTGTACGCGACCTTGGTGGGGGCCGACGCAGAGACCGACGGCTTGCCGCCACCGCTCAAGAGCGCCTTCGGCTTGCCAAGTGGCACCGTAGGCTCAAGCGAGGCGAGTTTGATTTTATTGCTGGCGGCCTTCTGCGCCTTCTTCGACGCACTGGGTGCTGAGGGCGCGTTGAATTTGAAACCGGTCACGGGTTTCGATTGGGCAGAGCCAGCAGTTCCCCACATTCCGTAGGCACCGGGAATTTCTGCAGCTGCAGGGAGGCTGCTGGCGATGCAAAGGCACGCGGCAGCAATAAGCATACGCACTGTCATGACATGATCCTCGTCGGTACTCTTGATCAGACGGCGATGCGACCCTTCGATGGGTACCGTGTTCACGCTCGTCTTAATGCTCAGTAGCAGACTAAACAGGGTTGTGGAAACCATTCTATTCATGATGAAAAGCTGGCCCTCACGCAATGCAGCAATTTGACCGCAGCCTGCGGCTCAATCGATTTTGTGAGGCTGCGCAACTAGTTGCCCTTTTTGAACAGGTGCCAGATTCCGTCGGCCCCGATCACCACCCGCCACCCTGTCCAGATCTTTTTCGACTGCATCGCTTTGGCATCTGCGGCTGGAACGAGCCGCAGCAGGTCAACCTGTTCCCCCGGCGTCAAGGCGTCGAGTTTGCGTTCGGCCAGATAGGGCCAGACGAACAAGCGGTTGTTCTCCTTGTCGGCTCCGGCATGAACGATGGCGGGCTCAAGCATCAGACTATTGGCCATTTCCGCTAAGACACTGCGCCCTTCGCCATCGCTGGAAAGGGCTTTCCAGTCTTTGATGGCGCGCGCGCCGTCTGCGCCTGAAAAGTTGGCCCCGCGTTCCTGAGGCTCCAGAGCCGTCAGCAGTTCCTCAATCCGGCCTGAGCGCGCGGCATCCATGAGCGCTCGGCGGACCGCTGCAACATTGGGCGGTAAAGTTTCGTTGGTGGTGACGGTTGCAGGTGGCGCTGGAGCGGTCACAGATTGTGCTGCGGATGGTGTGGTGTGCCAATGGACAACCCCCGCGAGCACCACTACCAATGCGCCGTACTGCATCGCAGTCCCGTGCAGGGACATCCCGCTAATGGAGCACCCCGATTGATGTCCGCGACGGTGGCTCAATCTTCCTGTCATCAACGCCGCGCCTCCTGCTGTGCCGCCCGTGCACGCGCTGCCGGTCCAGTTTGGTATCGTGCGCCGCCGCCATTGAACAGTCGCCGCGGTGAGGCTGGGCCGTGGATCTGATCCCCAATCCCTTTATCATTCCGGCGGGGTTGATCATTGGAGTGCTGGTTGCAGCCCCCGTAGGACCCGTCAATGTGCTCTGCATCCAGCGCGCCATCGAGCGCGGGTTCTGGGGCGGGATCGCAGCAGGTCTCGGTGCGGTGATCGGTGATGGTTTGATAGCATTATGCGCGGGGCTCGGTGTCGGCGCCATTTCGGGCGCCATCGCGCATCATCGCAACGCCATTGAGATCATCGGCGGTTTGGCACTGCTGGCGTTCGGCGCCAAACTCTACATGACCGCGCCAAAGCTGACGCCAGCCGTGATGATCGACGATGCCAATACATCGCTGAAGGATTTCATTTGGGATATTCCGCAAACATTTTTTCTCACGATTACCAACCCTGGTGCGGTGTTGGGATTGTTCGCGATTTTCGGTGGCATTAGCACATTCGTCGAAGTTCAATCGATGATCGACGTGCTGACTATGGTCGCGGCCATTGTCGCGGGAAGCCTCGCATGGTGGATTTTTCTGTCCAATATCATTGCGCGCAACCGGCACCGGTTCGACGCGCGGAAACTGGGGCTGATCAACAGGATCGCTGGTCTGCTGCTGCTGGTGTTCGGCGCGGTGCTGATCGGAGAAGTCGTCTATAAGACGATTTTGGCAGGGGCCTGACGCGGTGAACGAACTAAGCCGCGCTACTGAATGATGCGTCCGAGCGTGAATTCCCCCTGCTCAACGCGGCCTTCCAAACCACGGGCAAGCTTGACGACCGCGTCTTCGCCGTAAAGGGAGACCAGATCGGTGAGCGCCGCAAACAAGGCCGCATAGGCCATCTGTTCAGGTGCCACTCCGCTTTCAGTGCCCTCGTCCCAAGCCGCAAGAATAAGGCTCAAAGCTCTGAAGCTCGTGTCGTCTCTTTCAGCCAGATCGTGTGCTGACATCGTCATCCTAAGCTCCCACCCATTATTCGTAGCCGCGATGCATCCGACGGCAGTTGGGTTGCGGTCAATCGCATCACACGAACCGATCTAGCACGCACGCTTGCGCCAGGGTGTGGTTGCTGCAATTCACAGTAAATCCGCAGTGGAACCTGATGCGGGCGGAACTGTTAGTGCGTGCGCTTCGCAAGGCCATCGGAGATTTCAGCGCCCTCTGCGAGAAAGCGCTCGATGGCGGATTGCGCTGAGGGCGTACAGGTCGTGTACGTGCGGCTATAGCCGCGGTAGCCCTGATTGAAACTTCGCGTCAGTCTGGCTTTGCGGAGCGCGCTCGACCCTTCAGAATCGACCAGGTCCTGCATGCGGTCGCGCCACTGCTGGCCATCGTTCGCGCTGCACAATTCGCGCAGATAGTGCACAGCGCCCAGGATTTCGGCGAGACGCATCAACTGATCGTCGTAAGGTTTGGTGTCAGTGGCGGCGTAGGCGGCCGGCGTAAAACCCCACACAACGGCCAGCGCCAGCACGTGCAGGCGGCGCACGGCGGACAGGTGTCGCATTTTCGAAGACGGGGAATGCATTGCGGGCGCAGCACCTGAGTTCTAATATCTTGGTTCCGGCACGCAAGGCGTTCGGACAAGCGTGTGTTTAGCATCGATTCTAGTCATGAACACGGCGTTTGCGGCCAGCCCGACACGATCAAATGGCTGAGGCGTTTGAGATGATGCGGTCCAAATTATGTGTTCAAGATACAGTCTGACATCACCAGCTGAAGCGGTGCGGTCGTACTTCGGATACAAGACCCCGGCCGAATTTCCGCCGCGCTACAACATCGCGCCGACGCAGCCTGTGGGAATTGTTCGCAACAGCCAGCGTGGTGAGCGAGAGTTTGTTCTGGTGCGCTGGGGTCTCATCCCTCCGTGGGTCAAGGATCCGCGGGAGTTCGCAACGCTGATCAACGCCCGCTCGGAAACGGTTTCGGAAAAGCCGTCGTTTCGCGGCGCGATCCGGCATCGCCGCTGCCTCGTCCCCACAGATGGCTTCTACGAGTGGACCGGCAAGCCTGGTGCAAAGCGTCCGCACTTGATCCGTCCGAAAGCCGGCGGGCCGATGGCCATGGCCGGACTTTGGGAGCATTGGGTGGGGGCTGATGGCAGCGAACTCGAAACCATGGCGGTGCTGACGGTTGCGGCCAATCAGGCAATGTCCGCCATCCATGACCGCATGCCGGTGATCGTGGCACCGGGAAACTTCGACGTCTGGCTCGATTGCAAGCCGGGAACGGCAGCCGGAACTGAGGAATTTCTGCGGGCAGCGCCCGAAGACCTGCTCGAGATCGTTGAGGTCAGCACCAAGCTCAACAACGTCCGGAACGAGGGGGCGGAACTGCACGATCCCGGCCGGTCATCGGGTACGTAACCTCTGACGAGCGTTGACCAATTCCGGATCTTCGCCGCTCACCGAAGTGCCAATTTCAGTATGTGTCCGGTTTTGATCCGGAAAATTGAGCCCTGTCATAGTAATGCTCTTCTGAACCGTTTCAGCCAAGCCATTGAGAAGTCGCAGTCTCTTGCTATTCACCAAAGATACGACGAGGTGGAGCGCGCCCCTCGCAGCAGGGGCTAGAACTCGCTATTCTGCCGCTATCAACCACTTGCCCCGGCGATGGACGACGCAGCGGCCGCCCGGTTCGGGCAGTGTGGAACGGAATTGGCATACGCGGATCAGTTCGCTCGAGAAGCGGCTGCGGCGAGGAGTGACACGTCATGACGTATAGAGGCGAAGATCTGGATCTGCGAACCCCGCGAACGTGGAGTGCCACGCCGGCCGATCTCGCCGGATGGTCCCAAGTCGAAAACGGTCTGAATGGACCGCGCACACGCGGCGCCTATGCGGCGGGCCGCACCGGCCCGATCTGGGTCGATGAAACAGTGCTTGCGTGCGTCAACCACGCGTTCGACGTCGCGCTGGCACACCGGTCGAGTGAAGTCCGCCTCGAACATCTCTTGCACGCATTGACCCGCATCGACGCCGCCGCCGAGGCGCTTGAAGCGCGCGGCGTTCGCGTGGCCGCACTGCGCCGCGAAAGCGCGACGGTCATTGCCAGCGAAATTCCGATTGGCCTCACGAATGGCAAAGGGATGCCGCGCCGGTCAGAAGAACTGGAGCACGTGTTGCGCGCGTCCGCTGGTTTGGGTGCCCGCCGTGGCGTACCTGCCGGCATCGAAGAGCTTCTGCACCTCATCCTTGAAGTCGAACCAGATCTACCTGGCCTTGCTTTGCTGTCGCGGATTTCGCCGCGTCCAGCCGCCGTTGTACAAGAGCCGCTCTACACACGGCCCGTCTATGTGCCTGAGCCGCCGCGCTACCAGGAAGCCCCACGCCCGGCACCCGTCTACTATCAGGAGCCAGCGCCCCAGCCGATGCCGTCGCCTGCGCCACGCCCGCAGCGCAACGAGTTTGGCGGTACAGCGACCGACAACATCCAAAACTCCCGGCTCGACGCATTGGAGCAGATGATGCGCGCGTTGAGCAGCGATCTGTCCAATGAACGCAAGGTGTTCACCATGACACTCCAGGATATGCAGCGCGATCTCGCGGGCCAGAGGGACGACGCCTCGCGCATGGGTGGCGGCCTGCAATCTGCGCTGAGCGACCGGTTCCAAAACCTGGAACTTGCCGTCGCAAACGCGCGGTCCGGCCCGGCGCTCGATACCGTTCCTCTGCTTGATCGCATCGCCACACTAGAGCAGGCGGTGGCGGCGGGCCTCGATCGCCTCAACGAAGCCGTTCGCACACTGGAGCGCCGGCCACCAGCAGATGTGAACGTGGATTTTTCTCCCATCACCAACCGGCTGGACATCATTGAAGAGGCTCTGCTGTCGAAGGATAGCGGCGTGGCTGATGACGTCGTCGCCCGGTTGCGCCGCCTGGAAGATGGCCTCGGTGTTGAACGGACTCGAGCGACCGAAGCAGTGGCTGGTCTCGGTCAGGCGATGGCCCGGCAGAAGAGTGAAATCGCCCTCTCCGTATTGCAGCCCATCATGGAGGCTCTCGAACGCCAGAAGGGTGACGCGGTCAACTTCCAGCCGCTGTTGCAGCGCGTTGATCAACTCCAGACGACGATCGAGACCCGCCAGGCGGAAGCCGGTCAGGGCCTAAGGCTTTTGTCGGAGCGTATTGCGGGTGCCGAACGTTTGATCGCGGACTACGCTACAAAGACCGCGGAATCGCAATCGGCCAATACCAGCGAGCTGGTCGAAGTGCACGACGCCCTGATGAAACTGAATTCCAATCAGCACACGCTGGCGGGATCGATTGATCAGTGGCGCGCCGAGGGCAAGCAAACAGTCGCCGGCCTTACCTCGCAGATCGACGGCTTCGGCCAGCGCTTCTCCAACATGGAGAGCGAAGTCGCACGCCCTATGGCGATGCTGGAAACACTGACTGTGTCGGTCGATAAAATGCATAAGGTGACGGTCGAGAAGTATCATCGCCGCAACCGCTTCTGGTATTGGCTGTTTGGCACCGACGACTGGGTCGCGGCGAGTTGGCCGTCTCAGGCGGCGCGGGTCACGGAGGAGCTACGGGCCGTGAAGGCCCAGGCCTCGGTACTGAAAAAGTAAACGGCGCCAATTGGGCGTTCGATTGGCGTAAGGCTTGCTGCGAAGAGGGCGGTCCGGATACCGGGCCGTCCCTTTTTGGTTCAGCCGCCATGACAACTGCCCTGTCAATTGCAAAACCGGCCGAAGGCATCGTCGTCGTCACGGCAGGCGGGTCGCTGTCAAACATCATCGTTAACGGATTGGTGGCCCGTCTTGGTCCGGTGACGGTCATCGAAGAGGCACCGGAACGCAAGTCTGAGATTATCCGCCGCCGGGTGCGCATGCTGGGCTGGGTGGCGGCCCTGGGCCAGATGAGTTTCGGGATCGTGCAGCGCGCCCTTTGGCCGAACACGGCGCGCATCAAAGAGGTGTGGAACCAGCACCGTCTCGACGCGCGCGAGGCCGCCGGCGTTGTGCGCTACCAAGTGCCGTCCGTGAATTCAGCCGCCTGTCAGGAGCTGCTGCGTACTTTGTCGCCGAAGGTGGTGGCAGTATACGGCACGCGGATCATCCGGCGCGCCACGTTGCAGTCGGTCGATGCGCCATTCATCAACTACCACGCCGGCATCAATCCGAAGTACCGCGGCCAGCACCCAGGCTATTGGGCGCTGGCCAACGATGATTCAGAGAATGCGGGCGTTACCATTCATTTGGTGGACGAAGGCGTGGATACGGGATCGGTGCTCTATCAGGCGCGGGTCGAGTTCGCGCCCGAAGACACGATTGCGAGCTATCAGCACGTGCAGGCGGTCCATGCGTTGCCGTTGTTTGCACGCGCTATCGAAGACGCTCTTGCAGACAGGCTTCAGCCACGCCAAATCGATTTGCCGTCGCAGCAGTTTTTCCCGCCGACTCTGTGGGGCTATCTGGCGACAGGCATCACGCGAGGCGTTTGGTAGCCGCTAGAGCAGCTTGCCCGGATTGAGGATGCCATTTGGATCCAGAGCCGCCTTGATGGAGTGCATGAGGTCCATCTCAACATCGCTTTTGACAAGCTGCAGCTCCTCGCGTTTCATGCGGCCGATGCCATGCTCGGCCGAGATGGATCCACCCATCTCAACCACAAGCCCATGAATTGCTTGGGACAGCGCGTCCCACTGAGTGAGGAACTGCGCCTTGTCGCCGTCCACCGGCTGCGAAACATTGTAGTGAATGTTGCCGTCGCCAAGATGGCCGAAGGGAACAGGCCGCGCACCGGGACAAACCTGTTGCACGATGCCTTCAGCCTTCTCCAGGAATTCTGAAATGGCGGCCAACGGCAGAGAAATATCGTGTTTGATCGAACCGCCTTCGAACTTTTGAACTTCAGACATCTGTTCCCGCAGCCGCCAATAGTCGCGTTGTTGAGTGAGTGAAGCCGCCAGACTTGCATCCGTTGCGAGGTTCTTCTCTAACGCTGTGCTGAGGATCTTCTCGAGAAGCGGTGCCGCGCGGCCCAGATCTGGCGCTGAGATTTCGAGCAGCGCGTAGTACGGCGCGCGCCCACCTACGGGGATGCGCGATCCGCGGCCATGCTTGGCCGTGAACTCGACGGCACGTTCAGACATGAATTCGAATGCCGTCAGAAACGGCCCCGCGTGGGTTTCGGCCAAACGAAACAGAGGGATCAGAGCGGCAAGCGACGTCATAGCCACGAACGCTGTCGCGGTTTCGGCAGGTTGTGGCACGAGTTTCAGCGTGGCGGCCGTGATGATCCCAAGCGTGCCTTCCGAACCGATGAACAGGTCGCGCAGGTCATAGCCCGTATTGTCCTTTTTCAAAGACTTGAGCGACGACCACACGCGCCCGTCGGCAAGAACCACTTCGAGCCCGAGCACCAAGTTGCGCGCGGTGCCGTGCGCGAGAACGGCGATGCCGCCAGCATTGGTCGCCAAGTTGCCGCCGATGCAGCAGCTGCCTTCGGAGGCCATTGATAGGGGGAACAGCCTGCTGGCGCCTGCTGCGGCTGTCCGCGCTGCGGCCAATGTCACGCCTGCTTCCACGGTGAGGCTCGACGCCGCTGCATCAAGTGAAAGCACGCGATTAAGACGGCCGACGGAGACGACGATCTCATCGCCGGTCGCGTACGGAATTTGTCCACCGACCAGCCCCGTGTTGCCCGCTTGTGGAACCACGCCCACCCGCGCCGCGTTACACAGCTTCAATATTTCAGAGATTTCTGCCACTGAGCCTGGGCGCAGCACGAGGCGCGTGCGGCCGTTATAGCGGTCGCGCCATTCACGCAAGTACGGCGCCTGCGATGCCGCGTCGCGCAGCGCGTACGCTAGGCCCACAACGCGGGCGAGTGCGTCGAGTAAATCGGCGGTTGGCTTAGCGAGGGGCGGGGATTGCGGCATGATCGCTGTGATACGCTCTGGTTCACTGTTATTCTAGCATCGCCCGGTGCGCGCGACCACGTTCGCCACAACCCATAGATAACTGGCGTCACAATCACCGCAGATTGAACCGGACCATGCAACACAATGGATTTTGGACTGTAGCTCTTGGTGCCCTCGTCATGATGGGCCTTCCGGCGGCGACCTTTGCCGCCCACGACCGGGTTCTATCGCCGAAGCTGGCATATCCTGGCGCTCTCTGCCGGCCCAAATGTGCGTCCGCCTGCGAGCGGCAAAGCTGCCAGGGGCTTAATGTCGCGCAATGTACTATGAAGCGCCACACCTGCCGCCAACGCTGCAGCACTACGTGTTGATCAGAAGCGCGGTGCGGCGGCGCGGGTCAGGCGATCGTTGATGGCTTCGCCGAGGCCATGATTTGGGATGGACATCACGGCAATTGAGTTCACGCCTGCGTCGTCAAACGCGCGCAAGCTCGCAAACAGATTGGCGGCAGCTTCAGTGAGATTGCCCGACGGGCTGAGGTTGATCACCATGCCGGTTGAGTCAATGGCCCGGCCAAAAGCTAGGACGGCCTCGCCGGGTGCGGGCCGCTCCACATTCAGGCGAACCTTTGCGGCGGGTGCGTAGTGACTGGCAAGCTGGCCCGGTGAGTTCGGCCGATAATCGTCATGTAGGGATCGCGTGATACGCTGGCCCGTCGCGCGTTCGATGGTCTCTGCGGAGATGGCTCCGGATCGCAGCAGCACGAGCTGATCCGTCGTAGCATCGATCACTGTCGATTCGATGCCGTGGTGCGCAGCACCTCCATCGAGCACAATCGAAACCGTATCGCCGAAGTCCGCTGCGACGTGCCGCGCGAGTGTTGGACTCACCTTGCCAGACCGGTTGGCCGAGGGCGCGGCAAGCGGGCACCCCGAAGCCGTCAAAAGTGCCCGCGCAATCGGATGCTGCGGCACGCGCATCGCAATCGTTTCCAAACCGGCCGTGACCAAATCGGAAATCTTCGCGCGAGCGTTGCGGCGGACAACAATCGTCAGAGGGCCCGGCCAGAACGTCTCGGCAAGTTTGCGGGCCGCTGGCTGGAACTCGCCCAGCGTCTCAGCGGCTGTTAGATCAAGGACGTGCACGATCAGCGGATTAAACTGCGGCCGTCCTTTGGCGGCGAAAATTCCCGCGACCGCCTCACCATTGGTGGCGTCAGCCCCGAGGCCATAGACGGTTTCGGTCGGGAACGCGACCAGGTGCCCGGCGCAAATCAGAGCCCCAGACTGTTCCAGAACGGCCTGTGTTGGCATCATCACCGCCATAAGTCGTTTCCCCTTCGCCTTGTAACTCGTCACAGGGTTCGGAGAGGGGAGGGGTGCGTTCCCGTCTCTACAGACCCTGTGGATGGCGTATAAGACTAAACAGCAGCAGACAACCGGACCCTTCCGCCATGGCTTACGATGCCCCCGTAGATGACATGATGGCGGCCCTGAAAACCGCCGGCCGGTTGCCAGACCTTATGGCCGATGGGTTGATGGACGGCCTCGATGAAGACACCATCCGGTCAATACTGGAAGAGGCTGGCAAACTCGGCTCCGAAGTCCTCGATCCGTTGAACCGGGCCGGCGACAAAACAGGCAGCAAGCTTGTTGACGGCCGGGTTGTGACGCCGCCGGGCTGGAGTGAGGCCTACGCGCAGTTCGCGGCCGGCGGCTGGAGTGCCTTGCCGTGCCCGGCCGAATACGGCGGGCAGAATCTGCCGAGCATCGTCGCCATGGCCGTGTGTGAGATTTGGAACTCGGCCAACATGGCGTTCGGCATGTGTCCGCTGCTCACCAATGGTGCGATCGATTCCATTTACATCGGCGGCTCGGACGACCTTAAGGCGCGCTACTTGCCCAAGATGATTTCCGGCGAATGGACCGGAACCATGAACCTGACCGAACCGCAAGCGGGGTCCGATCTCAATGGCGTGACGACCAAGGCCGTGCCGCAAGCCGATGGCACCTACCGCATCACAGGCACCAAGATTTACATCAGCTATGGTGATCACGAGCTGTCGAGCAATATTATCCATCTCGTTCTGGCCCGTTTGCCCGATGCGCCGCCAGGAACCCGTGGGATCTCGTTGTTCCTCGTGCCGAAGGTGCTGGTCAACGTCGATGGGTCACTGGGCGCACGCAACGACGTGGTCTGCGCCGGCCTCGAACATAAGCTCGGCATTGTCGCCAGCCCGACGTGCGTCATGAAATTTGGCGAGCAGGGCGGCGCTGTCGGGTATTTGGTCGGCGAAGAAAATCGCGGACTGAAGACGATGTTCGTGATGATGAATGCGGCGCGGCTGGCGGTTGGCATTCAGGGCGTCGCCATTGCCGAGCGCGCCACGCAACGTGCGGTTCAATTCGCTCAGGAGCGCCGCCAGGGCCGCGCGTTGGCGAACAAGTCTAAGGATATGTCGCCGATCATTGAGCACCCCGACATCCGCCGCACGCTGCTGACGATGAAAGCGCTGACACGCGCGGCGCGTGCGATTTGCCTGGCGACCGCCGCGGCAACCGATATCGCGCACCGCTCAGACGACGAAGCCACCCGGATGGCGGCCAACAACCAGGTTGCACTTCTGACGCCGCTCGCCAAGGCGTTCGCGACGGACGTGGCGGTTGAGGTTGCCTCGCTCGGTATCCAAGTGCACGGCGGCATGGGCTTCATCGAGGAAACGGGCGCGGCGCAATATCTGCGGGATGCGCGCATTCTGCCGATCTACGAAGGCACCAACGGCATCCAGGCGATTGATCTCGTGACCCGCAAGATCGGACTGGAAAACGGGGCCGTTTTGCGCGCGCATTTGGATGAAATTGCTGCCGTTACCGCCGCGGTGTCCGCTGCAAAGTCCCCTGCTTTCGGCAAGCTCGGTGATCGCCTCAAGCAGGGCCTTGAGGCGCTACAGATGGCCACGAAGTGGTACGTGACCAAGGGCGCTGCCAATCCCGAGTCAGCCCTGGCGGGGGCGACGCCCTATCTCAAACTCTTCAGTCTTGTTGCCGGCGGGCGTTACTTGGCGGAGGCGGCGCTGGGGGCAGTTGAGCGAGGGGACACTGTATCTGATGAGATCGTTCTGGCGCGCTTCTATGGCGATCATATCCTCGTCGGCGCGTCGGGTCTGGCGGACAGCGTCATCTGGGGTGGCGATAGCATCGTCGCGGTGGGTGCAGCGTGACCGCAGACATCGGCACCAGCATCATTGACGGCGTCCAGGTTTTGCGGCTGACGCGGCCACATAAGAAGAACGCCCTCACGCAAGACATGTATTGCGCGCTGTCGGACGCGATCGAGGAGGGTGACTCGTCGCCGGACGTCGCCGCGCACCTATTGTTTGGATCCGGCGGCATCTTTACAGCAGGGAACGACATCAACGACTTTCTGGCAACGTCGAAAGGTGCCGGCGGGCTTGGCCCGGAAGTGTTGCGCTTTATCCGGCTGTTGCCGGTCGTCAAGAAACCGCTGATTGCTGGAGTCGATGGCCCCGCCGTCGGCGTCGGTACCACGCTGCTGTTCCATTGCGATCTCGTCTACGCGACCGAACTGTCTTCGTTCTCGACGCCGTTTCTTGATCTTGGCCTGGTGCCGGAAGCCGCGTCGAGCCTTCTTGCTCCCATGCGCATGGGGCACGCGCGCGCGTTCGAGATGCTCGTGCTCGGCAACGCCTTCACCGCCGAGCGCGCGAGAGAGGCCGGCCTCGTGAATGCCATTGTCGCGGACGACCAACTCGAAATCGTGACCCTTGCCGCGGCCCGCAAGCTCGCCGCCAAACCGCCCGCCACACTGGCGCTGGCCCGCAAACTTCTGCGCGGAGATCCAGGCGATGTTCTTGCGCGAACGGATGCAGAGGCGGCGCTGTTTAAGAAATGTCTTGTCTCGCCGGAAGCGCGGGAGGCCTTTGAAGCGTTTCTGACCAAGCGGCCTCCAGATTTCTCAAAACTGAGACCAAAGTCATGAGGCCGCCTATCTCTCGTTCCAGCGCATGGACCGCCATGGTGTTGGTTGTGGTGCAGGCCGCCAGTGCTGGTCCAGCGCAGGCCAACTGGCTGACAAAAATTGTAAAAGAGGCCGGCGAAGCCGGTGGCGAAACCGCCGCCCGGACCGGCAAGATCGGCAGCGGCGCGCTCGATAACGTCGCAACCCACCTCAAATCCTTGCCTGATGCTCCCGGCACCACGGCCGTTGCGGCTCATGTCGGTCCTGAGGGTCACTGGCACTTCGCCAATAGGTCGGGCAACACGTTCACCGCCGGTAACGCCGATGAGTTGGGCCGCATGAGGCAAGCGATGGCACCCGACACGAGCGGCGGCAAGCTCGCGCTATACTTGACCTCCGACACGATATTTTCCCAACGGGCGATGCTGAAAGACTTGCCCAGCGACGCAGATCTGTTCGTCGTGGAGGGCGGCAAGAGCTATCGCCTCGTGCCGCGGAAGGCAGGGACGCGCGATACCCTGTTTGCAGATTTTGGCTCGGGTCTGTTGGTGGATCTGCCGGACCAAAAACTGTTCACCGAAACGCTGTTTCAACTGGGCCAGAGATTGAAGCCATCGAGTGTGCGCGTGTTGTCTCTGTCGCCGGGAGGACCAGACGCATTGAACCGCGTGCCGCGCTTCGACAGCGCTACGAAATCAGCTCTAGTCGATGAGATCGATCCGCAGAGCCTGGTCCGTGCCCTGCCGTCGGTCAGCGGCCAGACGGTCATTGTCACCGGGCGCCTTGAGGGTGAGTTGCTAAGTTTGGCACCCAGCAGCGGATCGCAAGTGAGCCTCAGAATCGCCGAGCTGCGGGCCGCGGCTGATGCGGCGGACGTCAACTTGGTCATTGTCCGGTCGGCCAGCGCGCGGCAGCCCGGCGGGCGCAATTGGCTGTGGCAGAAGGTGGAAGTCTCGGGCCTCGAAAGTGCGTTGAAGCAGCCAACCTTTGGCGAATTTCTGTCAGCCCTTGGCGCCAAGAGCGGCCCGATGACCGTGTCGGCGGCGGAAGATGGATTTGGCCGCGTTGTCCTGCGCGCGGTGTCGGATGGGGGTGTGTCAAAGCCGCTGACGGGGCAACTCGAAGACTGGATGAACGCGATATCGGGATCCGTGATTGGCAACGTGCCCGTCGACGGCATCGATGCCCACGTGCGCAACGAAGACCGGCAGCAGGAGCTTGATCTGCGATTGATTCCTGGCATCCCGTCCGGGCTTCAGATTGGCTATATCGTTGGACTGGTGATGGGCATTCTGGGGCTTGGCAACGCGCTGCTATGGTGGCGGCGCATTTGGCCACCCGAAGCGCGGGACGACTATGGCGGCGCCATTGGCTACA
The DNA here is from genome assembly GCA_031413815.1 of Hyphomicrobium sp. Taxonomy (GTDB): domain Bacteria; phylum Pseudomonadota; class Alphaproteobacteria; order Rhizobiales; family Hyphomicrobiaceae; genus JAGVSR01. The sequence continues at coordinate 42,440 of JANOFU010000101.1, forward strand.
ACGCCGCGCGGGTGACGCGTTGGACTGCCTTTGGCTTGGTGTTCTTGCCATTGGCCGGCCCGTTCGCCTTCGTATGGCTGTGCCTGCAGCAGATCTGGAGCATCGTCACCGCACCCTGGCGGTTCTTGAAGTGGGTGTTCGGCCGGTCCACACCCACGCCAGGCGGAATACGTTGATGTCTGGGGTGGGTCCGCAATTCAAACGTGCTTCAACATAAGGTTCGCCATTCATGACCGGGCTCAGGGGTAAGACGCTGTTCATCACGGGTGCCAGCCGCGGCATTGGCTTGGCCATTGCCCTGCGCGCGGCCCGCGACGGCGCCAACATCGCGGTGGCGGCGAAGACGGCGGAACCCAATCCGAAGCTTGAAGGGACGGTCTACTCCGCAGCGGCTGCGATTGAAGCAGCAGGGGGCCGGGCGCTGCCGCTGGTGTGCGACATTCGCATGGAAGACCAGGTGCAAGATGCGGTCGCCAAAACCGTTTCAGCATTCGGTGGCATTGATATTTGCGTCAATAATGCGTCGGCTATTTCACTCACCAACACCGAAGCGACGGACTTGAAGCGCTTTGATCTCATGTTTGGCATCAATGCGCGCGGCACGTTTCTCGTTACAAAAACATGCATTCCACATTTGCGGAAGGCCGAAAACCCACATGTTCTTATGTTGTCGCCACCGCTCGATATGGTGCCGAAGTGGTTTGCCGGACACGTGGCCTACTCGATTGCGAAGTACGGCATGAGCCTGTGCGTGCTCGGAATGGCGGAAGAATTCCGCAAGGACGGCATCGCGGTCAACGCATTGTGGCCGCGAACGACCATCGCAACCGCCGCCATTAAAAACATCCTGGGCGGCGACAAGCTGATGGCCATGAGCCGCACACCCGACATTGTCGCCAACGCGGCCCACCTGATATTCTCGCAACCCTCGCGCAGCTTTACGGGGCAATTCGCCATCGACGACACATTGCTTTATGAGCGCGGCGGCGTCACCGATTTCGAGCCCTACCGGGCCGATCCTACCAAACCACTCATTTCGGATTTCTTCGTGCTGGATGATTGCGTGCCGCCACCCGGCGTGAAGGTGCTCAAAATGCCTGTTGGGGGCGCATAGCCCGCGATAAATGAGAGGGCTTGTAGGGGTCAATAGACCCGGTTTGCACTCGGGGCGTATTGCACCTTTCTTGGCACCGGTGCTCGCTGCCATTCGGCGCAATACGGCTCGCAAGAGGCGAGCCTATTGACGCCCTAATCCGCTACACCGCCGCGAGTTGAACTCTGCGACGGCTACTCCGCCCGCCGCGCGGACATGGAGCGCGTACCGAGCGGCTTGGCCACCTTCTTCTTTGGCTTGGTTGCCTTTCCGGCCGCCGGTGGTTTGGCGTCCGTGTTGCCGTTCTTTTTGACGCGTACAGCACGGGCCGGAGCTTTGCGGCCCTGCGCCAAATCAACCAGATGGCGTTCAGCCCACAGAACAAGTGGTCCCGGCGTCTGACGGATGTTGGGATCGACGGCGGTGAGAAGGTTCTGCAGCTGCCGTTCGCTCAACAGCTGCAGAACCAATGATGTGGCGTCCTCTCCTAAAACGGCAACAAGTGACTTGAGGCGTGCCAGCGTCATCTCAGGCGAAACAAGCTCGCTCTTGATCAGCGCCTCGCCAATCGCCGCCACTTCACTCTTGATGCCGGAGAAGGCGTCGGGGTTTTTCCCGATGCGCGCCAAAACGTCATAGCCGTTAAGGGTCAGGGTCATGGAGTTACCCCAAGCAAGCCATCGACCTCTGCTGTGAGATCGACAAGGTCAGACCGCAATTGTGCATTCCATTTTTGAGCGTAGTTCGGAAATGTCGTGACCCGCTCCAGCGCATCTTCGACGCCGGCAGTTTCTGGAATCTCAGTTTGCAATACACGGTAAGGCGCTTTTGAATCCGCCCCGCGCCGCCGCAGTTCAGCAACCTTGCGATCTTGGGACGGGGCGTCGCGTCGTTTGGTAATCAACACATGGGGCCCGCTGTGCGGCATTGGCAAGCCGTTTTTGGTGCTGGCCAGCCGGTTCCAGACGTTTTGAGAAAATGCATCAAGTCCGAGCAGAGACAGAAAATCGGGCACCGTTGGCACGATTGTCAGGTCGGCCATGCGCAGGGCGATTTCTGTGAGCAGGGAAATGCCGGGCGGGCAATCGAAGATCACGTAGTCATAGCTGCGGCTAAGCTCGGCAAGCTGGCCGGCGATCAGGTGATAGAGGTCGTGTTCGATGCGCTCCAGGCTGTATCCGCCACGCGTCAGCGAGTGGATCAAATTGCGTTCCACCATGCGCAGCAGCGGGCTCGATGCCAGCAAACCGATGCGCAACGGGTAGCCGCGGTGAGACACGTCGCTGATTTGCCGGGCGGCCAGTGTGGCGAGGTTAACCTCCTCACGCCGGATCAGAAAGCGGTCCAGAAACCCGTCGATCGTTTGCCGGTTCTCGATCAGAAACACGAGGCGTTCGTCGCCCGCCAACGCAAATGAAGCGCTCGCCTGAGCGTCGAAATCAACGACCAGAACGGATTTGGGTTCGGTGCCGGTTTTGACGGCACGGTCGATCGACTGGGCGGCCAGGGTTTCCGCCAAACTGATGACGGTCGCCGTCTTGCCGACGCCGCCCTTCATGTTCGCCACAGTGATGAGCTTCGCCATCAAGGCCGCCCGGGTCACGCCACACACCACGCTTCGAACCGCCGGGACCCGTCAGCGGACGAAAAATGGCTTTCTGAAAAGACTAAGCTCAATGACAGGTGCACGTGCCCCCGCCCACGGTTCCACGCGAGAACCTTCGCTGGAGCCGCAAGTCACAGCTAGCGATTATCATCTGCTTCGTTAACATACCTGAGCCTCTGTGCAATGATCGTTGAAGGACCCCCGGCCGATGGCGACCCTGCTTGTGACGCATCCGAGCTTCCTGGAGCACGATACCGGCGCCGGCCACCCCGAGCGGTCCGACCGGATGCGCGCCATCGACAAGGTGCTGGGGCATGAGACGTACGCAAAGCTTGTCCGTGCCGAAGCGCCGCTGCGGGACGACGCGGAGGAGCAAATTCTGCTCGCGCATCCCAAGGCGCACTTTGATGTGGTCCGGACCGCAGGCGAGCAGGCAAAGGCCAAAGGTAGCACCCGGATCGACGGCGACACGGTCATGTCGCCGGGCAGTTGGGAGGCAGCGCTGCGGGCGGTTGGCGCAGGCCTCTGGTGTGTCGATCAAGTGATGTCGGGCAAAGCTGCCAACGCCTTCGCGCAAGTGCGGCCGCCTGGGCATCACGCCGAGACGGATCGCGCGATGGGGTTTTGCGTGTTCTCCAACGCGGCCATCGCAGGGCTCTATGCGCGGTCGAAACACGGAGCCGAACGCATCGCTGTCGTCGATTTCGACGTCCATCACGGCAACGGCACGCAGGACATTTTCTGGAGCGACAAGAACCTGTTCTATGGCTCAACCCATCAGATGCCGCTGTTCCCCGGTACGGGCGCGCTGGCGGAAACGGGCGTGGGCAACATTTGGAATGCGCCCTTGCGCGAAGGCGATGCCGGCGACGTGTTCCGCGAAGCGTTCCGCCAGCGCATCGTAGACCCACTGCATAACTTCGCGCCCGACGTCATCATCATCTCGGCCGGGTTTGACGCTCACCGGCGCGACCCCCTGGGCGGGCTGCAACTGGTTGAGGCTGATTTCATGTGGGCGACTGAGCAAATGGCAAACGTCGCCAACAAGCATTGCAAGGGCCGAATCGTCTCCATGCTGGAGGGTGGCTACGATCTGGAAGGGTTGGCCAAATCAGTTGGTGTGCACGTTTGCACCCTGATGGATGTGGGGTCGTGAGGTTGGCCACGATTTGGCACTTGTGAGGGGCCCGCGACGGGGGTAATCCCGGTCCAGTGAAGCGCGAAACTCAGGCGACGGGCCGCCAAGAAGGGCCAAGAGGGCAAGGTGCGCATGACCAAAGGACCAGCCAAGCATACCGACATCAAGGACATGACCTTCGAGCGCGCCTTGAAGGAGCTGGAAAGCATCGTGTCGCGGCTCGAACGCGGCGATGTTGAGCTTGAAGAGAGCATTGCCATCTACGAACGCGGCGAGGTCCTTCGCGACCATTGTGACCGCTTGTTGCGTCAGGCCGAGGCCAAAGTGGAAAAGCTGACGATTGGCGGCGATGGCAGTCCGAAGGGTCTAGAGCCGCTCGACGAGGACTAACCAGGCCGCCGTGGGCCGCCGGTGCCCGCACACAGCACTACGACATGGCGGTTACGGGCGAAATGTGCCGCATTTGCAGGTCTTGGTCTTTGCCGGTTCAGAGGCTAGTCTAAGCCCGAGCTGGGTAGGCCCCAGCGGCGGACAGCCCACTTGGAGCACCCGCCTGGAGCCAAGGATATTAAGCCCCGTGAGCAAGACCCCTCTCCTCGACACGGTCAAGACACCGGAAGACCTGCGTCAAGTTCCTGAAGTCGCTTTGCGCCAGTTGGCCGACGAGTTGCGCACGGAGATGATCGACGCCGTTTCTGTGACCGGCGGTCACCTCGGAGCCGGGCTCGGCGTCATTGAGCTGACCGTTGCTCTCCACTGGATCTTCGACACCCCAAGGGACCGCCTGATATGGGACGTCGGTCACCAAACCTATCCTCATAAAATTCTGACGGGCCGCCGCGATCGCATCCGCACCCTCCGCCAGGGGGGTGGGCTGTCGGGCTTCACCAAACGCACTGAAAGCGAGTACGATCCATTTGGCGCCGCCCATTCCTCGACCTCGATTTCGGCGGGTCTAGGCATGGCGGTTGCGCGCGATTTGCAGGGCGGCACCAACAACGTCGTCGCCGTCATTGGCGACGGCGCCATGAGCGCGGGCATGGCGTATGAGGCCATGAACAATGCGGGTGCGCGCGATGAGCGCCTGATTGTCATTCTCAACGACAACGATATGTCGATCGCCCCGCCAACCGGAGCGCTATCGCATTACCTCGCCCGGACTACGTCGAGCGGCACTTATCTATATTGGCGCGATGTCGCCAAGCAGTTGGCCAAACGCTTACCGAAGAGCTGGGAACGGCGCGCCGCCCGCGTCGAAGAATACACCCGCCACCTCTGGCAGGGCGGCATGTGGTTTGAAGAGTTGGGGTTCTATTATGTCGGCCCCATTGATGGTCACGATCTGACCCAGCTGCTGCCCGTCTTGAAAAACGTCCGCGATGCCAAGCAAGGCCCGATCCTGGTTCACGTCGTGACCAAGAAGGGCAAGGGCTATGCGCCCGCTGAAGCGTCAGACGACAAGTATCACGGCGTCGCAAAGTTCAACGTGATCACCGGTGCGCAGGTCAAACCCAAGGTCAATGCGCCGAGCTACACGCGCGTGTTTGCTGATAGCCTGTGTGCCGAAGCCCGCAAGGACAAGCGCATCGTCGCCGTGACGGCGGCCATGCCGGATGGCACGGGCCTCGATATCTTCGGCAAAGAATTTCCCGATCGCATGTTCGATGTCGGCATCGCCGAGCAACATGCGGTGACGTTTGCGGCTGGTCTGGCGACCGAAGGCTTCAAACCGTTCGCAACGATTTACTCGACCTTCCTGCAGCGCGCTTACGATCAGGTCGTGCACGACGTGGCCATCCAAAGATTGCCCGTGCGTTTTGCCATCGATCGCGCCGGACTTGTTGGCGCCGATGGCCCCACGCACGCTGGCAGTTTTGATCTCGCTTATCTGGGCTGTTTGCCCGGCTTTGTGATCATGGCCGCGGCGGACGAGGCCGAACTGGTGCACATGGTGGCGACATCGGCTGAGATCGACGACCGGCCGTCCGCCTTGCGTTATCCGCGTGGCGAAGGCACCGGCGTTGAGATGCCGCAAGAGGGCGTACCGCTCGAAATCGGCAAGGGCCGCATCGTGCGCGAAGGCACCGCTGTCGCTATCCTGTCGCTTGGCACGCGTCTCGCGGAAGCCTTGAAGGCGGCGGACCAACTGGCGGCGATGGGGCTGTCAGCAACAGTCGCCGACGCCCGCTTCATGAAGCCGCTCGACAAGGATCTGATCCGCCGTTTGGCGCAGAACCATGAAGTGCTGGTGACGGTGGAAGAGGGCTCAGCCGGCGGCTTTGGAAGTCACGTTCTGCAGTATCTGGCGGAAGCGGGATTGCTGGATCGCGGGCTCAAGGTCCGCCCCATGGTGCTACCCGATGAGTTCATCGACCACGATGCACCCAACAAGATGTACGAGCGCGCCGGACTGACCGCACCCGGCATCGTGACGACGGTACTATCGGCGCTGGGCCGTGACGCGTTGGCCAGCGAAGCCAGCCGGGCTTGATAAAAACTGGTTGACGACGTGCTGAGATCCGGAGTCAGACACCTCTAAATGGTGCCTGACACTGTCCGCTACTTCACCGTAATCGAGATCACATCACTCTGCACGACGGGGTCGTGCGGGATGTGGTTATGGTCCGCGAGAATCAGTTGCAGGGTGTGTTTTCCGGGCTTCAATTCAATGGGCGCTTCGGTCTGCGCTTTGCCAAAGTGCTTATGGTTGTCGTCAGCCGGAATGGGCGAATTGACGTCCGCCAGTTTGGTATTGATCAGCACGTGATGATGCCCGCTGTGGGTCTTTTCTGTTCCCGCCGGCGCCAGTTCCATACCTTCCACGCCAAACTTTACCAAAACCGGCGACGTAACCTCTGCGCCGTCCTTGGGCTCGACAAAGAAGACCTTGGCTCCAGGAGCCGAAGGCGTGCGTGCCGGTCCGGACGGGCCGCATGCGGTCAAAACAAGCGCTGCAAACCCGATCGCGAGAGCTGCTTTCATCATGATCTCCACTGGTGAAATTCGCACCTTTTGCTAGGCACCCTAGATAGCGTACACAGCCGTCATGCGGAAGCGTTTGGATGAAGTTCTTGTGGTGCGCGGATTAGCGCCGAGCCGGTCGCGGGCTCGCGACGCCATTGATCGCGGACTTGTGCTCGTGGGTAGCGCGGTTGTGACCAAGGCCGGCGCGCTGGTCGATGACGGTGCAACCATTGAAATTGATGCAGCGGCCGGTACCAACTACGTGTCGCGCGGTGCGTTGAAACTTGTCGCCGCATTGCAGGCATTCGGCTTTGACGCGCGGGGCTGCGTCGCATTGGATATCGGCGCATCAACCGGTGGCTTCACGCAAGTCTTGCTGCAGCGCGGTGCCCGCAGGGTCTATGCCGTCGATGTTGGTCACGGCCAATTGCATCCGGACGTGCGAGCCAAAGCAGCCGTTGTCTCTCTTGAAGGTACCGACGCGCGGGTGTTGACACGTGATCAAGTGCCCGAACCCGTTGGCGCCCTCGTCGCCGACGTCAGCTTTATTTCCTTGACCAAGGTTTTGCCGGCCGTGTGCGCATTGGCTGGACCCGATGCCTGGCTCGTTGCCCTGATCAAGCCGCAGTTCGAGGTCGGCCGCGCGGGCGTCGGCAAAGGCGGCATCGTCCGGGACGAAGCACTCCGTCAAGGTGCGATTGAGAACATCAGGACATTTATCGAAATAGATTTGGAATGGAGCGTCCTGGGAGTGATCCCGTCCCCCATCGAAGGCGGCTCTGGCAACATCGAGTATCTCATTGGAGCGCAGCGCGGTGGGTGATGCCATAGACGTCACAATCATCCGGCTCGGTGCGCAGGGCGACGGCGTTGCTGACTGTGCTGACGGAGCGCGCTTTGTACCGGGGGGATTGCCGGGCGAGCGCTGGCGGCTGGATGGCTCGGAGTTTAAGCGGCTGTTCGATAGTCCAGACCGCATCGCGCCCGTCTGCCGCCACTTCGGCGTCTGCGGCGGGTGCATGTCGCAGCATATGTCGGATGCGATCTATCGTGGTTGGAAGCACGCAGTCGTGGTTCAGGCGTTTCAGCATCGCGGCATCAAAGCGGATGTGCAGCCAGTTGTGCGAATTGGCGCCGGGTCCCGCCGCCGCGCGTTTCTGGGTGTTGAGCGGAACGGGTCCAAGATCGCGATCGGTCTGCGCGAGGAGGGCCAACATTCGTTGGTCGACATGCTCGAATGCGCCGTGCTCGATCCGCTGATCGTGGCGGCCATCCCCAACCTGAAGCAGATGGCACGCATTGCCATGCCGGACCGCAAGAGCGGGCGTCTGGTGGTGACCAAGCTTGATGCTGGCCTTGATGTATCGTTCGACAACGGCGTCAAGTTGCTCCACCCCGATGAGCGCGCCGCTCTTGCGGGGCTCGCTGACGCGGCAAAGATTGTGCGGCTTACGGTGGCCGGCGATCCAATTGTCACACGCTCCGACCCAACGCTGACCATCGGTGGCGTCGCGGTTGACGTGCCACCATCGATATTCCTTCAAGCGGTCCCTGAAGCCGAACGCTTGTTGATCGAGTTCGTGCTCGCGGCCGTGCCAAAGAAATCCAAGCGCGCGGTTGATCTGTTCTCTGGGCTCGGCACCTTCGCGTTTCCGCTTGCGCAAACGCTGCAAGTGCTGGCCGTCGACAGCGACAAGCGGGCGATCGAGGCGCTTCAGGTTGCCTCCAATCGGACAAAAGGTTTGAAACCCGTCGAGTCCAAAGTGCGGGATCTGTTTCGCGAACCGTTGTCGCCGAAGGAATTAGAAGGCTTCGATCTCGCTGTCTTCGATCCGCCGCGTGCGGGGGCGGCGGAACAAGCCGAGCGTTTGGCGCGCTCCAAAGTGCCGGTGATTGTCGCCGTCTCGTGTGCGCCCGCGACTCTCGCCCGCGACGCGCGCACTTTGATGGACGGCGGCTATAAAATGGGCCCCGTCACGCCCATCGACCAGTTTGTGTATTCCCCGCACATCGAAGCCGTGGCGGTGTTTAAGAGGTGAAGGCGGGATAATCGATCTTTAAGTCGGAGTCAGTGAGGGCGCTGGAAAGCGCTGCAACGATGTCCGGCACCATGGTGGCGGTGTGTCAGACATCGCACGGCCCCCTGCTGACCTCGCTCTGTCCGGCCTACGCATTTCCTATCTTTCATTACCCGCCTCCGCTCAGTAACCGCTCCACATAATCCGGCACCACTTTCGTCGCAGGTCCATGTATCACTTCGGCAAAGTACGAATGGCCTTCCGACGGTTCAAGATTGAGTTCGACTGTGTGAGTGCCGTTGTCACGTGCGGCGGCAACAAAGCCGGCAGCCGGATAGACATTGCCGCTGGTACCAATTGAAATGAATAAATCTGCGGCCGCCAAGTCCCTCGTGATGCGCTCCATATGATAGGGCATCTCACCGAACCACACGACATCGGGCCGCATGCCGCCCGTTTCCTGGCACGTGGGGCAGGGTGTGTCCTGCGACAGGTCCTCCAACCATGGATGCCGGGCATCGCAGTCCACGCACCATGTCTTCAAAGCTTCGCCGTGCATGTGGATGAGATTCTGCGATCCGGCCGCTTCGTGCAGCGCATCGACGTTTTGTGTCACCAGCGTCACCCGGCCTAGATGCTGGCGTTCCAGCCGGGCCAGAGCAAAGTGCGCCGGATTGGGCTTGACGCCTTTGTGGGCGCGCCGCCGCATGTTGTAGAAATCGTGAACGAGCTCCGGGTTGCGGGCGAACGCCTCGGGCGTTGCCACATCCTCGACCTTGTATTTGGCCCAAATGCCGTTGGGATCGCGAAAGGTTGCGATGCCCGATTCCGCCGAGATGCCTGCTCCGGTCAATATGACAATGCGCTCGAATTCCGCCATGGCGACGTGCTGTTTTCCCCGTCAACTGGATCGTGCTAGACTTCTAGTTACTGTGTGATCGAAAGGTGCCGGCCATGTCAAACGCGTTGGAAGCGGCAGCGGATCTTGCTGGAAATCTCGTTCGGTTCGGCTGGTACACGAGCGTCGGCCTTCTCGCTGAGCGGCAGGCCAGAAGCCATGGCAGCACACCACCCGTTCGTCGCGCTGACCGCGTGCTGCCAACCCGCGAAGCGTTGATGACCGATCTGTTCCGTCTCTTTCAAAGTGATGCGGCCCTGGTGCGCCGGGGTGCGGCCGCGGCGGGCGGCGAACTGGCTGGCGGGCTGTTCGACCATCTTGATCGCCTGCGCGCCCTGTTTGCCGATTTGCCGGACACGGTGCAGCGGCGCGAAGAGCGCGATGCCACCACCTCGAAAACGCAGTCTCAAACGGTTGGGCTGCCCGACTACTTCGTGCAAGACTTTCACTTTCAGACCGGCGGGTATTTATCAGACGACTCCGCGCGTCTCTATGACGTGCAGGTCGAGACATTGTTCAATGGATCTGCGCACGCGATGCGGCGGCAAGCGCTCGGTCCCATCGCGGATTTCATGCGCTGCCGCGATCAGCGCAATGTCACCATGCTCGATGTTGCCTGCGGCACAGGACGTTTCTTGCGCGAGGTGCGCCGCGCCTATCCGGCTATGAAGCTCACGGGGCTTGATCTGTCGCAGCCCTATCTCAATGAGGCCCAGCGGCATCTTGCAGGCGCACGGGCGGTCACGTGGCTCAATGCCAATGCCGAAGCCATGCCGCTGCCCGATGCCAGCCAAGACATCGTGACGACGGTATTTCTATTCCACGAACTGCCACCCGATGTGCGGCGCATCGTGTCCCGCGAGATTGCGCGCGTGCTGAAGCCCGGTGGGCTGTTCGTGTTCATCGACAGTTTGCAGAAGGGCGATCGCCCAGGCGGTTGGGACAGCTTCTTGGAGAGTTTCCCCGAGCGCTTCCATGAGCCGTACTATCGCCACTACACGATCGACGATCTCGACGGTGTGTTCGCCGCTGCGGGTCTCAAGGCCCACTCCTGGTGGCCCGCGTTTCTGTCGAAGGTTATGGTGCGGACGAAGGCGGGTTAGTCCGCCAACCCAAACACGACCACCGCGCCGCCTTGGCGGAAGCCCCAAATTTGGCTGCCGCCTGCGGCCACCGCAATATACTGTTTGCCGCCAACTTCATAGCTGATGGGCGGGGCGTTGACGCCCGCGCCGCAGTTGAACTGCCACAAGCGCTCCCCGGAGCTGGCATCGTAAGCGTTAAACGCGCCGTTGCCTTCGCCCGTGAATACGAGGCCACCTTCCGTGGCTAACGTGCCGCCGACCAAGGGCTCATTGGTTTTATGTTGCCAGCGGATTTTGCCGGTTGCAGTATCGATCGCACTTAGCGTGCCCCAGCTTGGGCCTTTCGCCGGTTCGAACGTGTAGTACGTCACGGCGGGATTGCCGTCTTGGGCTGGCAATTGCGCCGTGTGGTAGCGCGTTGGAAGATGCATGGCGGCGACGTAAGCCGCGCCGCGTTTCTCATCGACGGCTGCAGGCGACCAATTTGCGCCGCCGCCAACGCCCGGCGCAATCACGATGCCGTCTTTGGTCGGGGCCTTGAACATGTTCTCTTGAGGCACGAAGGCGTCCGACTTCAGCAGGAGTTTGCCGTCGCGCCGGTCGTGGACGAAATACCAGCCGAGTTTTGACGCTTGCCCAAGTGCCGGGATCGCTTGTCCGTCGCGTTTGAGATCAAACAACACTGGTGCGCTGGCGACATCGTATCCCCACAAGTCATGCGGGACCTGCTGGTAGTGCCACTTAAGTTTTCCGGTCGCTACGTCGAGTGCAATGAGCGAGACAGTGTAGAGATTGTCACCTGGGCGGCTTTCGCCAGCAGACTGCGGTGACGGATTGCCGACGCCGAGAAAAATGAGGCCGAGTGCGGGGTCTGCGGCGGGCGAATGCCAAATCGAGCCGCCGCCGAACTTCCACGCATCGGGATACTTGGCTGCATCGGCTTTTTCAGCCGCGATGTCGCGCGGGAGTGCGATGCCATCTGCGGTGGTCGCGCTGTATGCGCCTTCCCAGCCTTCTTGTGTGGTGTCGAACTGCCAGACCTTTTTTCCAGTTTCCGCATCGTAAGCGGCAAGAAATCCTGGCCGTCCATAGCGGCCGGCAACGCCGACGACCGTGCCGAGCGGCGCACCCGGGCGATCGCTGTCGAGGTGTAGGCCATAGCCGACACCTGTAATGCCAGCGATGACCTTGCCGTCGATGACGAGTGGAGCAGCCACCGCGCCAACGCCGGTTGAGCCGGTCACATTGCCCTTGAGCGCGGGATCATTTACATTCAGCGTGGCTTTGTCTTCGGTCGGGCCGGCACCCGTCTCGGCCATCGCGATATCCCAGACGACGGTGCCCGTTTTCTGATCGAGCGCGACAAGGCGAGCGTCCATCGTGGCAACGTAGACTTTGCCGTAACCGAGCGCGACGCCACGATTGGCTGGTCCGCAGCACAGCTTCTTCGCCGTGCTCTTGTGCTCGTAGCGCCAGAGTTCTTTGCCGGTCACCGCGTCAACAGCCATTACGTGGGAAAACGGCGCGGACAGATACATGACGCCGTCGGCGACCAGCGGCGTTGTTTGAAACGTGGCAGCCGTGCCGGTTTGGTAGATCCACTTTGGCACGAGGCGCTTGACGTTGCTCGTGTTGACTTGATCAAGGGGCGAGAACCGCTGATTGGAATAGTCGCGGCCGTGGATCAGCCAGTTGGCGCGGTCTGAATTGGCAGCTTTGAGGCGGCCGTCGTCGATAACCTGAGCCCATGCACCTGTTGCTTGAGCTACCAGCACCAAAGCGCATATGGCAGTCGGGATGCGAAACAGCAAACTCGAACTCCTCAGCTTCCGCACTGCCCGCGATGGCGCAGGAAGTGATCGGCCAGCACGCACGCCATCATCGCTTCGCCGACCGGCACCGCGCGGATGCCGACGCAGGGATCATGACGGCCTTTGGTGACAATCGTGGTCGCTTCGCCTGATGTTGTTACGGTGCGGCGCGGCTGCAGGATCGATGACGTCGGCTTGACGGCGAACCGGCAGACGATCGCTTGGCCCGTGGAAATACCGCCGAGAATGCCGCCGGCGTTGTTCGATATGAAGCCGGGGCCGTGATGGCGGCCATGGGGAATGGCGTTGGGGCGCATTTCGTCGGCGTTTTCTTCACCAGTCAGTTCAGCTGCCGCCATACCTGCGCCGATCTCAACGCCTTTGACGGCGTTGATCGACATCATGGCACTCGCGAGATCCTGGTCGAGCTTGCCGTAAAGCGGTGCGCCCCAACCGGCAGGCACGCCTTCGGCCACAACTTCGATCACGGCGCCGATCGAGGAGCCCGATTTGCGAATGCCGTCGAGATAGCCTTCCCACTCTTTGGCCATGACGGGATCGGGCGCGAAAAACGGGTTGTTATTGACCTCGTCCCAGCTCCAGCGGTCGCGATCGACTTTGTGCGGTCCCATCTGCACCAGCGCACCGCGAATGGTGACGCCGTCGAGGATCTTGCGGGCAATGCCGCCGGCGGCCACGCGTGCGGCCGTCTCGCGCGCCGACGATCTCCCGCCGCCGCGGTAGTCGCGCACGCCGTACTTGGCTTGATATGTGTAGTCGGCGTGACCGGGCCGGAACTTCTCGGCAATGTCGCCGTAGTCTTTCGAGCGCTGATCAACATTGTTGATCAACAACGACACCGGCGCGCCTGTTGTAACTTGGCGGCCATCAGCCTCCGTAAACACCCCGGAAAGAATTTCGACAGCGTCCGGCTCCTGGCGCTGTGTCGTGAAGCGCGATTGGCCGGGGCGGCGCTGGTCGAGAAAGACCTGAATCTCTTCCTTCGTGATGGCAAGTCCCGGCGGGCAGCCATCGACGACGCAGCCGATCGCGGGCCCGTGGCTTTCGCCCCAAGTGGTGACGCGGAAAAGATGACCGTACGTGTTGTGTGACATGAAAAGCGCGGGGCTCTGGTGATCAGCAAAGGCGTGAGGCGTTTCAATGCGGTAGCAGGTGCAACCCCGTTGTCACGGCGATGGATTATCAGTCTTACGAGTGGGCACGCCCAATCGCAAGTCACTGCAGCGCAGGGAAGTGGATGACACGGTTGCGCGACGCAGATAGACCCAAATCAGTGCCGCGTGTCTTTGCGCCTCACGACTGGAGGAAGACATGAGGCGTAAGGGCGATGGTGCGTCTTGATTGGCCACCGTCCTGTTGCGTTGAGTGCCAAAAAGTCTTGAGTTTCAACGGACAACTCCTGGCGGTCTGAGCAACTGCTTCGAGAGGTCCGGCAATGCACTGGGAAAGAGCCGGAGCCGCCGCTGCTCCGGCTCTTTCTATGTCGGCGAGCATTTTGCCGGATCTGGGTTTAATCCCCGCGCGACGCCCCCTTCGCAACAGCCGGTCTCCGTGCCATCATCCGACCGCGTCTTGTCGCGGCGTTGAGGCAGTTTCCCATGCAAGCGCTTGCAGTTGCCGGTTTGAGTGTCGCGCTGGTTTTGGCCGGGCCAAGCCTGTGGCGTTTCGCAGCCGATACCGGTCAACTGCTCGCCGTCGAAAACGCAGCACCCGCACCGGCGGTTTCTCCACCTGCGCAGACAGAGATCGCACCAACTGAAAAACCCGAAGTGGTGGCTGCGACGCCGCCCGTGTCTGAGGCCACCACGATCGAACCGGGCGCGCCCGTGAAAGATGCGATCGTCGCGCCGGTCAGGCGATCACAACCCAAGACGCCGCCCATTGCTCAGGACAAAACCACAGCCACGGACAAGGCTGAACCCAACGCAAAGAGCAGCGGTACCGATGGCAAGCCCGGCAAGAGCGCGACGTCAAAGAAGCCCGTCAAGAAGGCGCGCCTGACGCGCGCGGAACAGCGGCCGAAGAAGCAGTAAGTGTCGCAAGCTAGGTTGAGACCGTTGCTGCACGACACAGAAATTTCGAATTTGCCCCACATCTTCCCGCCGCGCCATCGCGACAGGCAGGGCAAGTCGGTGAGCTTTCCGGTGGGTGAGGAGACGTTGTCGCGGATACTTGAGGGTGTGCCCCAGCATGCCCTCATCGGATGTCACTTCTATGTGGGCGACATAGAGCGACGCGCGATGAAGCCGATCGAGCATGTGCTGCACGCCGTCCACAGCCGCCAAGCGCCGAATGTATTCACGGCACAGTCAGCGGCTGACAACGGCGTCTTCGATCCGAAGTGGTCGATCACCGTTTTTGCCATTCCAGGTGCGATGCGCCACACGGTCAAATCGCTGCTGGTTGGCGATGCACTGCCCACCATCGTGCGGCCGTGGTTTTTGTCGCAGAGCACCATCACCGGCCGTCGCGGGCAAGCATCGCTCCTCATCGAGTTCGATACGGTTGACGGCGTTCTAAGTCACTCAACCAAAGACGCGTTGTTACCCGATCGGGCCTAAATCCAGTCCATAGTGTTCGCGCGCAACATTAGTACCCGGTCTTGCGGGCTTTCGAGATCAGGGATGGTGTTTTCGTCGAAGCCCAGGACATGTGCGCGCAGGCAGCGCGAGACGCCGCCGTGTGAGGTGACGACCATGTCGCGATCAATCGTTGCCAGCCAGTCGATCGTGCGCGCGAGCAGATCGGCGTAGCTTTCTCCACCGGATGGCCGCCAGTGAAACGGATCTTTCGCCCGTTCCGCCAATCCAATCGCATCAAGCCGCGGCAGGTCGTCTTGCAGCTTGCCTTCCCAAGAGCCATACGACAATTCG
This sequence comes from Hyphomicrobium sp., assembly GCA_031413815.1. Lineage (GTDB taxonomy): Bacteria > Pseudomonadota > Alphaproteobacteria > Rhizobiales > Hyphomicrobiaceae > JAGVSR01. The sequence goes on from JANOFU010000101.1 coordinate 57,947, forward strand.
GCCAAGCGGGGATCGATAACGTAACCACCAGGTGCGAACCCCAATTCAGCGCGCACCAGATCCATCGTTTCACGTGCCCGGCCGAGCGGGCTTGAGATGAATTGCGCCATTGCAAGGCCTGGCAGAAACGCACGCAAGGCCTGTCCATTGCGCTTTGCTTGCGCGCGGCCGGTGTCATTCAGCGGGATATCAACCTGACCCTGATAGCGCCGTTCGGCGTTCCAGTCGGTCTCTCCATGGCGAAGAAAGTAAATCGTCACATTGGGGTTCATGGCAATTGATTCCCGCTCCAGTATGATGGGAGCGGGAAGTCCTATGTCCCCTCGCTTTTGACGACGGAGATATCGGGTGCGTCTTCGTTTTTCATACCTTGCACGTGATAGCCGCTATCGACGTGATGGATTTCGCCAGTGACGCCGCGCGATAAATCCGACAGCAGGTAAAGCCCGGCGCCGCCGACGTCCTCGATGGTGACAGTCCGGCGCAAGGGCGAATTGTACTCGTTCCATTTCAGGATGTAGCGGAAGTCGGAAATGCCCGACGCCGCGAGCGTCTTGATGGGCCCGGCCGAAATCGCATTGACGCGGATGTTGTTTTTGCCGAGGTCGGCTGCCAGATAGCGTACGCTGGCTTCCAACGCGGCCTTAGCGACACCCATGACGTTATAATGCGGCATGACCTTTTCGGCACCGTAGTACGTGAGAGTGATGATCGACCCGCCGTCGGTCATCAACTTTTCGGCGCGCTGGGCGAGTGCCGTCAGCGAAAAGCACGAGACCAGCATGGTCTGGGTGAAGTTGGCTTCACTGGTATCGACGTAGCGGCCATCCAGCTCGTTCTTGTCGGAGAAGGCGATGGCGTGGACGAGGAAATCCAACCGGCCCCAGTCCTTTTCCAGGTCTGCAAAAAGCGTGTCAACCGACGCCTTGTCATTCACATCGCACGGCAGGACGAGCTTCGAGCCCAATTCCGCGGCCAAAGGTTCCACGCGCTTCTTCAGCGCGTCGCCCTGGTAGGTGAGACACAATTCAGCACCCTGAGCAGCGACCGCCCGGGCAATGCCCCAGGCAATGGACCGGTTGTTGGCAACGCCCATGATGAGGCCGCGCTTGCCAGCCATCAGGCTGCCTGACGGCACGCCCGCGGCTGCTCCCGGTTCTGCCATGAGCTTGAAATCCCTTTGCTCTTAAGAAGTGAGCGGCATCCTACACAAAAGGTTTGGCCGGTCCAGATGGCCGGGGCGTTCCGCCCTGCGGCAGGTTGGGGTTAGGTCGGGTTCCCAATCGTCTTGGGGGCGGGGCGGTCAAACGCTTGCTGCGCCTCGATAATCTCCGCGTAATTGTCTTCGACCCAGTTATCCAGTGCGCGCACGAGACTTGACAGCCGCAGTCCCAGAGTACTGAGCCGGTATTCGACTCGCGGTGGCACTTCGGGAAATGCGCGCCGCTCAACGAAGCCATGGCGCTGCAAATTGCGCAGGGTTTGTATGAGCATTTTTTCCGAAATGCCATCGATATGGCGGCGCAATTCCGCCGTCCGTTTTGGGGTTTGGGACAGCGAATGGACGATCAGAAGCGCCCATTTCTCGGCCAAAAGGTCGAGGACCAGCCGCGATAGGCACTTGCCGTTGAACAAATTTCCCTTGGACACTGGAGCGCCTCCACAGCCACCTCAATACTTACTATGAAGTATGTACTATACGAGTAGAAAGTAAACGGCTAAGTTTTCGTCGCTGTGGCCCCTGATTGAGCCGCTACTGCAAAGCACCCTCGCCTACCAACCGGAGCCCCCCACATGAAACTCTACTATTCGCCTGGCACCTGCTCATTGGCGCCGCACATCATTGCACTTGAGACCAAAACGCCGGTGCAACTCGTCAAGACCAATATCAAAACCAAAACCATGGAAGGCGGTGGCGACTTTAGCAAGATCAACCCGCTTGGCTATGTGCCAGCCCTTGAACTCGATGATGGAACGGTGCTGATCGAAGCCCCCTCCATTCTGCAGTACATCGCGGACAAGTCAGGCGGCCGCAGCGTGTCACCGGCCCCGGGGTCCGTTGATCACTACAAGATGCTCAGTTGGCTCGGCTTTGCCAGTTCCGAAATGCACGGGCCCTTCGGCACACTGTGGAACGGCTCGATGCCCGATGCCGCCAAGGATCTTGCGCGCGCGAAACTCGCAGCCCGCTTTAAGCATCTCGATGCGCATCTGGCGTCGAATGACTATCTGCTTGGAAAAGACTTCACGCTGCCGGACGCCTATGCGTTTGCAGTCCTTGGATGGGCGCCGATGCTCAAGATCGATTTGTCCGCGTATCCGAATTTGATCGCGTATACGGGCCGTATAGCTGCCCGTCCTGCTGTGCAAGCGGCTATGAAGGCCGAAGTCCAACCCAATTATATTTTAAAGTTAGCGCATAAATCACACACGTCGGGACTGGCCCCGACAGGCCAGTCACTTTTTGCCTTGACGCAAAAAGTAACCAAAAAAGTC